>DLRM01000042.1 GCA_002500505.1 Planctomycetes bacterium UBA7888 | reverse complement strand
CCGGGTTCGCACGGATTGTCGAAATACACGACTCGGTCCTTTCCCCCTCGTTGCCAAAGTTCAGAGGCTTTGGCTGGGTTTTCATTGGCGTCCAAGGGGTACTCGGTGGCGGTCATGGACCACATTCGCCCGGCATCGTCGAATTGAACCGTAATCGGTTTTGGCAATCCTGACTCTTCGCTGGCAACCAATTCAACCACGAATCCGTCCGGAACCCGAAAACTGGCCTGCTCTTGGGAAGGCGTACGAGGCGATTTAATCGGCGTGATTTTTGCAAGGGTAATTTCGCGAAATGACACCTGAACTGGTCCGCCAGAATGAAGTTGAAAAGCAATTTTGCCGGCCTGTGGGACCTTTGAGTCCTGCTCCAAATAATCCACAGTTAAAATCCCGTTTATCCAAAGCCGCACCCTGGGTCCCTCACAGCGAATCGCATAGTCATTCCAGCCTTCGCGATTTAAGGAGGGGCCGAGCACATTCATGTCGGAAGAGGCAAGGACGCGGTCGCGTCTATGCTCGTCATACAAAGACCCCCACCAAGTCGGATCTCCGATGTCTGCTTGATAACCTCGGGCCCCCCCTCCATTAACTTGTTCGGAACGAAATTGAACTCCGCTATTGACCATTCCCTGTTTCGGAAAACCCTGCAGCAGGAACTGTAGCCTTAACTCAAAATCATCAAACTCCTCTTCAAAAAAAAGATAGGAATTTTGGGGAGTTGGTTGGTCGAGAGCCCCCCCCACTATGCTCCCATTTTCCACTCTCCAAATATTTTCGTCAGCAGATTCCCAGCCGGAAAGGCTGGCTCCATCAAATAACGGCACGAATGACTCCTGCTGGGGGATTGCCAATAAAGCAAGAGTGGAAAAGTAGACAGGAAGCACTTACGCCAAGAAGTCAAAAACGATCAACTTTTTAATGTGGGGTAGCACCAAGGACTTGACTCGTTCGTGCTCGGGATGAGGAAGATACGTTTCCAAGGCCTTGGTATCTTCGAATGTCATGATAAATGCATGGCTAAAATGATCGTTCAGGCCTTCGGCGCCCGCATAGGGGCCGTGAGCGAGGTCTAATAACCCAGGGATATTGACCTTCAGTGATTCCAATGCTTGAAAGCACATTGTAATTTGGATTTCAGAAACTCCCTCTTTGAATTGGAGCAGGCCAAGATGTTTCACCCTCTGCATACGTTGCAGTATATGGAGGCTACAGGTCAATCGCATCCTATTGCCAATAAGATGTGCGAGAGGTGCTGGTTTTGTAAGCAAATCGCCAACCACAGAAAAATAGTATTATTAGGTTATGGGACCGGCCACACTTAGCCCAAGCTTCTTGATAATCATTTCTGTTGCAATAACAGCAATAGCGCTAGTCTATTCAATAATACATAGAGACCAGTCGAGGCTGACTCGACGGTGGGTTTTTCTTTTATCCTTGCCAGGCCTAATAATGGTAGCGGGCTTTTACTCTTTTGCCGCAAGAATGCATTCTGCGTTAGGTGGCTGGCCCGACTCCATCGGCACAGAAGAGCTTCCCAAAAACTTGCTTCTGCATGATGGGATACAAAGCTGGATGTTTTTCGTCACGTTTTTAGTAGCTCTACTCATTCCTCTTGTTCTGGCCCTGTTTTCCTTAGTGCCCCGACTCCGGACTCGCTTGATTTATCCTGCTTTCTTCGGATCGGCCTGCTGGCTGTGCCTTTTCGCGACTCAATTAGCGCCGAAGGGCTTCCTGTATTGGTTCTGGGACTGATCCCCTGAGGCCTTTTTAGATTCGGGCTTGCCTTTTTGTGTCAAAAAAAGCGTTTTCCAAAGCAAACTCCCGATAAGATTACTCGAAACCAGCTCCCTCTTGCGGTGTTCCCCTCCCATGAAAAAGACTCCCTCACTTGTCCTTTCGATTAGCTTATACGCTTCCCTAGCGCTTTCTTGTGCGCCCATGACCACCTCGGCAGACGATGGGCCCCTTCAAGAGGTGAGTAAAAGCCAGCGCAGTGGTGCGACCGAAGCTCGCACATTTACGCGCGAAGAATACGCCGCTGCCGCAGCGAAGATGAACAAAATGGTCGAAGCCGGCGAAGCTTCACAAGAAGATGTCAATCGGCGCTTGGGGGAAATGCGGAGAACGATGAAGCGCGCCGACGGACAAAACAGGAGCAAGGTTAGCTCTGAACGGGAAAAGATGGCCGGGGTGAGAAAGCGTATCGGAATCGCAATTGAGTCAGGAAAAATAACTCCGGAACAGGGTCGCGCTCGCTGGACCGCTTATATGGAGTCTCAAAATAAGAATGCGCCGGCTGCTGCCCAGAAACGGTACGACAGCGCGATAGCCGACCTCTTCCGCATGGTGGAAGAGGGTGAGGTCACCGCCGATCAGGCGCTCCAGCGTCTCAAGCGAATGCGAGCTCGAATGGAAAAGGCGGAAAGCACTTCTGGCGCTCGAGACTGACAGCTCATCGCCCAGAGTGCCGCTTACCAGCTACGTCGCCAGCGAACGCTCGCTAGAGAGAAGCTTGGCAGTCGCTTCTGTTTAGCCGCCTTTTTAATCACAGGCGACACTATCTTCGTCGCGAGGGTTCTTTCTTGGGATAATTTTCTCCTACCCAGTCACGCCAAGCTTCCTCAGTCTGGCGAAAATTCATCTCCAGGTATTCTGAAAACAAATCGCGCTCTGGAGTCCTTTTTTTTAGCCCCTTCAGAATCGGGGCCAATTTAGATGGGTGCTGATTCACCAGCCAGTCATAGAATGACCAAGACAGGGCATGTTCAAGCGCAGACATTGACCCGGTGAGCTTACGGACAAGTGATGGCAAAATCACCGAGTCGTCGTTTCGGGCTAAGTGTTTCCTTAGCGCAGCCCGCCATAAGCCATTCGAGTAGTTGGCAGAATAGGCAATCTCGTCGATGCAGTGATGCCGTACTTTTTGAAACACCGCCTCCTCGTACCAGTGAGCAGACCCAGAATCGAACCAACCGCCACCCATATCTCCTATCCAAACTTCAGTGAAAAGATTGGATACAAGCATATGGCCAACATTATGAACTCCGAGAGTGTGCAAGGTCACTGCATCAAACCCAAAGGTCTCGTCTCCACAGTGAACGCTAAATCGCGGGTCTTTGCCAAGCCACTTGAAGTCGCCGGCGGTTCCAGATCCAAGGAAATGTCCGATTACATTTCTATGTGTTTCTAAATCCTCCCAAAACCAAAGGAACATTGGGGAGCGATAATGTTTCGGCTTCGCGCCAAAATGCGCATTTACGAGCGTTGCTACTCGTTCCCCGTCGCGAGCGACGTGGTGCATAAATGCGTGGCCGCTAATCCGTTTCTTCTTGTTGCGAACCTCTTCTAGGTTTCCCGAAACGTGAATGTGTGCTGTTTGAACACGAATCAAGCTCGACTCCAAGAACTTCTCCAACGCAGATGCTTCTTGGGCGTGCTGCGCAATCACCTCCCTCCGTTTAAGCATTGAGTCTGTTTGTGGTCCGCCTTCGCACTTAGCGCAAGCCAGCAGAAAAGACCCAAAACAATCTTCGCACTGGGCGGCCACGGAACAGAATTCCACCTGTGATTCCATCTCCACTAATTCTTTTGGATGGTTCTTGCAGACGACAACGCCTCTGAAATCACATTTCCTACATCCTTCCAGGATTGAGACAGAGTCTATGTCTTGCCAAAAAAATGGAACCAAAGAAAGCAGGAATGCGCCAACCATTGCGAGCCCATTCTAGCAATCGCAAAAACTCATTTTATTCCAATTAGGAACTATTCCTGGAACAGATACTGTGGCATATGATTGCGTATGCCGTCCAGTAACCGAAGAGCGGACTTCATCCGGTTGGGCTCAAGATGCCCTTTCCTGAATATTGCCAAAGTGTCCCTCTCAAGCTCAAGAGCCGTAGTCTTTTTCTGCAAAAGGAACTCCATCATTCCAGTGTTACAAAAGTCGAATGCAAACTTTTTGTCCTTTGAGAGAATGCGAAAGGTTTTGCTGAATTCAATCGAGTCCAAATCCAAATCTTTGATGCCCACCAAACCTCCTACCTTGTGGAAGAAGTTTTCTGGATGGATGCGAATTTCTGGAAAATCCTGTTCCAATTTAATCAACACGACCCCGAAAAAGTGGTCGCTACGGTGCTTTCCGTGCCCTACTGCATAGTGAAAGGTAAACGCTTCGGCTTTTCTGCCAGAGTGTTCGCCTTCTATCCGATGATAAAGGTATCTGCTGTGTCCCTGATTTAGGCGGTTTAAAAATGAGTATGTCTTAGCGCGGCGCTTATTTTTTTCTGGGTGGTAAGACCAGCCATTAGAGTTGGCCCAGGCTGACCAGGCTTCTCGAAGCTTCTTCTGCCGAATATAGTGCCAGCAGGTGGCCACAATCAGGGCAAGCCCGACAAACGTATACAAGACGACCGATTCCATCTTCAGAGAATATCGTTTTTTGTTTTCACTTCAAAAGGGCCGCATAACCTCCAGCTCGGCGATTTGTCGGCTCAAACAAACGCTCTTCTGACAGTTCAAGCTTGGCCTCTTTCGTAAAGAATTTTGCCATTTCACTATTTTCTTCGGGCTCCAAGGAACAGGTGCTCCAAAGGATTCTTGTTTTCCCAGGGGTGAAAAGTCGAAAAGCTGTGCGGGCAATTTTCCGCTGGTTCTCAACTGATTGCATTAGACTTTTTTTGTTGAATCTCCACCGAGCCTCGGGACGCTTCCCTAAAACCCCGGTATTCGAGCACGGAACATCCAAAAGGATGAGATCCCATTCTCCGTTCGGAACACCCGAACCATCGGAGTCAATTTCATGGGTGTGAATGTTGTGCCCAAGGCGATCTGCGTCGGGAGACAATGATTTGAGGCGTTGCGCATCTAGGTCGCAGGCGTGAATTTCTGCTTTCCCATTGGATAGCTCAAAGCACGCAAACGACTTTCCTCCTGGTGCCGCACACAAGTCCAAAATACGTTCGCCCGCCTTTGGTTTCGCCAAGGCTGCAGACTCTTGCGATGTTACATCTTGCACAGACCACATTCCTTCTACAAAACCAGGTAGGGACCTTGGGTCTCGCGACGCTGGCAACAAAAGAGTGTTAACGCTTTCGGCTTTTTCCGCCTGGACTCCACACTCTAAAAGCTCAACCTGAACCTGCTTTGCCGTTGACCGGAGAATATTCGCTCGAAGAGCCATGGGTGCTGGTCCGTTCAAGGCTTGAAGTCGTTGTAGGCAAATATCCGACCCAACCTCCTGGGTCCAACGCTCTACTAGAAAGGTGGGGAAAGAGTGCTCCACCGAAATGCGGTCTAATGGACCTTTTGAGGCGCGGCACCAGGCTTTCTCAAAGAATTCCTGTGGGCTTTCTGAATGCGCACGTTCGACGCTTCGAAGAATTGCGTTGGCGAAACCCTTTGCATGACGGATGAATGGTGACGCAGCGCGCAAGGTGGCATCCACGGCTGCGTGGGCCGGTATCCGATCCAAGTAAAGCATTTGGTACACGCCCATTCGTAAAGTCCAGCGCACCATGGGGTCCATTTTCTTTTTCTTACAAAACGGAGTAAAAGTGGCGTCCAATGCGCGTTGCATGCGGATTGTTCCAGCCAAAATCTCTCGCGCAAGAGCCCTGTCTCTGTCATCTAGGCCCGCTTTATCTGCTACATCAGGAAAAGCGCGAGTCGGGAAACCGTGCTCCCGAGCAAGTAGCTGAAGGACAACGCGGCGCGCGTCAGCTTTCATCAATTCTACATCCCAAAGAATCGTCTATCTCAATTCTGGATCCTCGCAAAAATTCGCGAGAAGTCATTGCGGACTTCCCTGGACGCTGAACTTTGAGCAACCGCAAAGCACCTGAGCCACAGGAAATGACAAATTCCCCGTCTGCGGCAAGAACAGTTCCCGGCTCTCCCTCTCCCCCTGTTATCTCTGCTTCCCATATTTTCAGCTCTTCGCCATCGGGAAGAGTTGCACGCAAACAAGGCCATCCGGTTAGTGCGCGCACTCGACGGTCCATTTCCTCAGCGGAAATCGACCAATCGGCGAGCGCGTCGGAAGAGGTTATCTTTTTACATACAGTGACTTGGTTTTCGTTTTGCTCGCAACCCTTTGGAAGTGGGCCATCCTTCATTTCATTCAAAAACTTTACTAGAAGCTCTGCTCCCGCACTGCTTGCCCGTGCAAATAACTCGGGGGCTGTCTCGCGAGGGCTGATGGATAGCTTGCTTTCTGCCAAAACAGCTCCGGCGTCCAAGGCCAAAACCATCTTCTGTAAACATACCCCTGTTTCGGTATCGCCCGCCTGAATGGCAGCCTGAATGGGGCTCGCCCCTCTCCATCGCGGCAACAAAGAACCGTGCAGGTTCACGCAGCCCAGCTTGGGAATATCTAAGAAAGATTGATTTAAAATTTGTCCAAAACTCACAACCACGCAAAGGTCGGGCTCAAGTTTTGCAAGCTCATCTAAAAAATCCGGTTTGCTCGCTTTCTCTGGCCGAAGAGTTGGAACGCCCGCCGCTTCAGCCATTTCCACCAATGGATTCGCGACCTCCTTTCGGCCGCGGCCCGCACGACGGGGAGGTGTCGTGACCAACGCCACTGGCGGCTCATCCTGCGCAAGCAGGGCCGCAAAGGAATCCACCGCAAACGGTGGGGAACCGGCAAAAACCAATCTCATTGAAGGGTAGCCTATCAGCCCTTGAAATAAGTGCTTCCGCGTTCAGACAGTTTAGGCGTTGTCTTCGACGAGAGTTTTAAAATCGTCGAAAGACATCATTCCCATTTTCCGTGCGGCTTCGGCCCCATTTTTGAACACGATGAAGGTTGGGATTGACATCACGCCAAGCTGGCTGGCAACACCGGGGCTTTGATCAATGTCCACCTTTACAACCTTGACCTTCCCTCCTAACTCATCAGCAATCTTGTCCACAGCAGGCCCCATGGCCTTGCAGGGACCGCACCACGGAGCCCAAAAATCTACGAGGACTGGCTTATCGGACTCTAGAACTTCCGTTTGGAAATCGGCTTCGGTGACATCTTGGGCGTTGGACATTTTTTCTTAAGGGGGGGGTAATGGCCCCCAATTTATCCGCGCGGTTCACTCTTCCAAAAGGCTTTCCACTTCGGGCTCCATTTCGTCACCGTGGCGGTCAAACTGCTCATCCAAATCATCTAAATGGACTTCGGCGGCATTGTTCGCCCGGACGACTTGGATATTCCCAAAAGCGGAGTCCTGCTTCAAGTCAATCGCTTTTTGCTTGGCAAGCTCCAACAAAGCAACCAAATAATATGCGGCATCGCCTCGGCTGAGTTGCCCTTCATTGAAAATGTCTTGAAGGTCTAGAGTGCCTCCATCATCCAATCTGGACCAAACTTCTTCGACATACCAAGCTAAAGACTTGCCCGCTTGACGAATTTTATGCGGACGCATGAAGCCAGTTTCTTTTTCGAGGCGTTGAAAGACTTTGAGCAAATCCCAAACAGAAACATCACCCAGGTCCCAATCTTCGTCTTCAAGAGATTCGTCTTTTTCTTCAAGCCACTTTCCAAGCCAGCGACCGCCAGCCGGCATGAGCTGCGCGCGTTTCCGAAACTCAGCCCCCATCTTCTCTGCCGCTTGGCGCAACTCTTTGTACATCAAAAGTTGTTGGACCAGCTCTTCGCCTGGGTCGAAAGGATCCTCGTCTTCAGAAATCTCCTCTTGTGGAAGCAGGGAGCGGCTCTTCACTGCCAACAATGTGGCGGCAACAACCAAGTAGTCTGCAGCTTCGTCCACATCCACTTCCTTCATAGAGCGAACAAACTCGCAATAGGCGTCGCAGACATCCGCTAAGGAAACCACATGGATTTCCAATTCGCTATCTCGGACCAACTGCAAAAGTAGATCCAGCGGCCCGTGGAATACGCGGTCGAGGTGAACGGTGAAATCTACTGTGCCCTTGGCGGCTCCCTCGCCTGCGGGAGTTTTAGCCGGAGGAATCAGGTCGGGTTTGGCGGGTTCAATCATTAGGAAAACAAACTCCCAAGCGCCAAAGCGGCTTCATGCTCCACGCCAAAAAGTCTGGTAACGCCTTCCATGATATACATTGTGGAGCCCCAAAGAAGGGCGCCGAAGCCGCTGACGTAGAAAAGGAGAAGCATCACAATAATAATTCCAAAGCGTTCTAGGCGGGCATAGGCCTCGCGCGCCTCGCCGCGCAGGAGGTAAAGCACGACCCGCGAGCCATCCAAAGGGGGGATAGGAATGAGATTAAAAACCGCCAGGAGGGCATTGGCGTACACCCCAACAATGAGAACTTGGGCTCCCATGGATTGGGGAACGAAGACTTCAAGCCCTAGCAATGCGGCAAATATACCAGTGAATCCAAGGCTTAATAAGAGATTTGAAATTGGCCCTGCGACCGCTACTAGGGCCCAGTCGCGAGGGGGCTTCCGTAGGCGGCTCAGATTCACTGGAACTGGCTTAGCGCCTCCAAAAACGAAGCTAGAGCCCGAAATGAGTAAAAGTCCGGGCAAAAGGATGGTCATAAAGAGGTCAATGTGGGGAACCGGGTTCAGGGTGACCCGCCCCAAAAGCCGGGCGGTGGGGTCACCCAGCCGGTCAGCCACCCAAGCGTGGGCCGCTTCATGGGTAGTAATAGAGAAAACCACCACAATGATGGTGCCGATGAGGACGAAGGCAGACATTATCCCTTGATTCTCGCTTATTCCCCCCTCCCTTACAATAAGGACATGGCGGTTGACGAAAACACCTCCCTCGCTCGGGGGCTGGAGGTCCTGAAGCTTGAAGCGGAAGCAATCCGCACTCTTCAGGAACGGCTTGGCTCTAGCTTTGAATCTGCGGTCCAGATGATGCTGGATTGTGAGGGCCGCGTTGTAGTCGCCGGGATGGGCAAGGCGGGACTCATTGGCCAGAAAATTTCCGCAACCCTGGCAAGCACAGGCACTCCGAGCTTGAGCCTTCATCCCGCAGAAGCCCTACATGGCGACCTCGGCCGACTCCGACCCGAAGATTTGCTGCTCGCCCTATCGAAAAGTGGCGAAACGCGAGAACTCATTCAGCTCGTGCCGGCTGTGAAATCTATTGGCGTTTCGGTTGTTTCTTTGACTGAGGCGACAACTTCCTCTCTTGGCAAGGCTTCGGATTTAGTTGTGGAGATGGGCCCTCTCTCTGAAGCCTGCCCGCTTGGTTTGGCCCCCACCGTAACCACCACAGCAATGCTCGCTTTGGGCGATGCCCTCGCCATGGCAGTTTTAGAAAAACGTGATTTCACTCGCGAAGAGTTCGCCGCTTTCCACCCTGCTGGAAGCTTGGGCAGGAGCTTGATGCGGATTGGCGAAATTATGCGACGCGATAACGAAGTCCCCCTGCTCGCCGAAAATGCCAGCGTTCGCGACGCACTTGCAGTCATGACTGAAACTCCTGGCCGACCCGGCGCCGCCTTAATCACCAACGGTGACGGTGACTTGCTTGGCATTTTTACAGATGGCGACTTGCGGAGAATAATCTGCGAAGTGGAGCTCCCACTTGATAGCCCAGTCAAAAAATTCATGGCTGTAAACCCTCGCATTGTGCGTGAAGACCAACTTGTAGGCGAAGCCCTTCACCTCATTAAAGGATCGCACATTGACCAGCTTCCGGTTCTGGACTCAGCCAGCGACCGAGTGGTTGGGTTGGTGGACATCCAAGACCTTCTTGAAGTCCGGCTTTGAGTTTTCCTGATTCCATTCTTTCCGCCGCACGCGAAATACGCTTGCTCGTCACTGATGTGGATGGCGTTTGGACGGACGGCTACGTCACTGTGCACGCTGACGGAACCGAGAGCGTTCGCTTCAGTGTTCAAGATGGATACGGAATGGTTCAACTCCATCGCTCCGGAGTAGAGCTTGTTGTTTTAAGCGGGCGAGACAATCCAGCCGTGCGGCATCGCGCTACACGCTTGGGCGTTTCGGAAATTCACATGGGCTCTTTGGATAAAGGCCCCATCATGGAGAAAATCGTGGGCTCGCGCGGGCTCACCCCAAGCCAAGTCGCCACAATCGGCGACGACCTCCCAGACTTGCCCATGTTTGAGCGCGCTGGCCTTCGCTTCGCCCCCGCAAATGCGGTTCCTGAAGTTTGCGCGGCCGCAGACTGGGTAACCACTTGTGCCGGCGGCAATGGCGCCCTTCGAGAAGTATGTGACCTTCTCGTACTTGCCCAGGCCAAACTCACTTCATGAACTGGACCCCACGGCGAATCGGCGGCGCAGGAGTACTTCTTCTTGTCGCAGCCTTGATTTGGGATGTTGCTCAACATCGCGAAGCGGTCACGGAAATTCCCCAAAAACCAAGATCCACTTTTCGACAATCTGTGGAGGGATTAGGGGTTTTGGAAACCTCCTTTCAAGGCGCATTAAGTCTGGTCCATGAAAAGCGCGTTCCTCTAGAGGACGGAACAATTAAGCGTATTCCAGTTGTCGGGATTGAAGGACATGACCCTGAGTTCGCCGACTCCGACATGTTTCTCCCTGACTCAAAGGTAAAGTGTTGGAAAGCGGATAACCGCGAACTTCTTTGCGAGATTCGCTCGCCCATGGGAACCGTCCCAATGCGCACAGACTCCCCTAGTTTGGCCTTAGACTCAAGCTCGACTTGGAGCTTTAAAGATGCGGTTGTTTCTTTTCCTGAAACCTCTCTCGAGGAAAACTACTATCTCGCTACGCCTCACTTAAACGTCGAACCGGAACTTCGTCGCTTTTCTAGTGATGTTCAATTTGAGCTCAGGTCAGGAAACTTAAGCCTCGAAGGGGTCGGATTTGTTTTTGAACCTTCCCAGCAACGCGGGGAATGGGGGACTTCGGGTGCGGTTTCGTGGTCCCTCCTTGATTCTGAGGGACACCAGTGGAGTGGGATCTTAGAGGGCCCCGCAGTCATGGGCCCGGGCGCGAATGAACAAAACACCCTTCAGTTTCGCGTTGACGGGAAAAGCACCATTGACTTTCCTGCGGACTTTTCCGGCTTAGGAACCCTCCAAGGTGAAAAACTTGATTTCCTTCTTTCAAAAACAAACCTAGGCTGGCAACCTTTGCATGCATCTTTTTTGGCGGAGTGCCGATTCTTCTCGTCCGACTCATCCGAAGATTCTTTCTTCGAAATGCAAGCACCGGCTGCCTTTTTCAATTGGGCCGAAGGCACCCTTGAAGGGCTTGAGCTTCCGGGCCCCGTTTCTTTTTCTAATCACTCTGTCTTGAGTTGGGCAGTCGCGGATGACGGCCTTTGGCTAGAGACAGACGGCTCCGGCTATGCCTGGGGTGGAATTTTTGGCGAGCTTCAAAGCGGAACCTTTTCTGCCTCAACTTGTGAGTTTTCCTCCAGTGAAACCATTCTTCGTGGGCCCGTTCGGTTTGCGAATGGAACAGGCGGGTGCGACCTCTTTGTTGCTGACAGTGCGGGGAATATAAGTTTGGAAGGCAACGCCTCTGTGCAGCTTGAAAAAGACCTCCACGTTCAAGCGGAAAAAATTGCCCGCGACATTCAAATTGAAGGCAAGAGTGAAACGGTTACCGCAACCGGAAATGTCTTTGCCCGCTTCCAGGGGCGAGAGAAGCTTCCAGTCTCTCTTCGAGCGAGCCAGCTAATTTACTCGCCCGACTGGCAATACACCAAAGAGCCGGGCTTTCAGGCCACGGGGAGTATTCAAATCAAGCAAGACCAAGCCAGTTTTGTTGGCCGTAGCTTTCGTTATCAAAACAATGGAAGGGCCCAGCTTGAGGGCTGGCCGGCGGCAGGCGAGATTGAAACCTCTAACGGTAAGTTTCGCATTTCCGCAGAAAGAATTTTGTTGGATGGCGATTGGGTTTATCCAAGTGGAGACCCCAAGATAGAAATCCCGGCTGGAAATCTTGGTTTAGACGGTAGCGAAGTAACTATTTCCTCTAAAAGAATGAGCTACAACCTTAAAAGCCAAGCCTGGGAACTTCTTGGAGATGTTCGATTTCTTGGCGCTCTTCGGGGTCGCGCCCAAAAAGTGTCTGGACGACCCGAGGCTTTTGAGTTTTTTCCAGGCGCCCTTGGTTTTTGCGTTCTTTCGGGAACTCTCGCCGAAGGGGACTCTTTTTACCTCAATGCAAAAACCATCAGCGCTTTTCCCGAAGGTCATTTGCGACTCTACGGAAATGCCAGCGCTGTCATTGAGGCGCCTGGCGCAAACCCACTCGAGCTAAATGGGCGAGAAGCTCTATTTCGTCGCAATGGTGGCTGGATGAAACACCATGTTTCTCTCCTTACTAAGGACATCTCGGGCAATGCTGACGAAGTTTCTTGGGAGCGTAAAGAATCCGGAAACCACACACTCACCCTGCTCGGCGCCGCTCAGCTCTCAAGCCCTGAAGCCCAGGTCGTGGGGCAAGAAATCCAATACGCTACCGAAGGGCCACACATTTATGTCCTCGGGAGCAAAGACGAGCTCGCAAATATTTCCTTTTCGGATGGAGCAGCCGCAACTGGAGAATGGCTCCAGCTTGACTTGACCCATCGCCTGCTCTCTGGTGAAGGCGGGACTTTAATTAAGCCGTGATTTCGCTGGCCCTTCTTCTTCTCCTCCCGCAGGAGCCTGACCTGTCTGCATCTGCGACCTGGGAAACCATGCACTCGTTCGTGGAGAACGGTGAGGTTGTCTATCAAATAAGCTCCTTTGAGAGTCGTTCGGAAAACCGAATCCTTCGGGCAGACTCTATAGAAATTCATTTCAATAAAGATCTCTATCTTCGTTTAGGGGAAACGCCTGTCAGCCCAAGCCCCCAGGAAGCCCCGACTGGAATTAGCGGCAGTTGGGACACCCAAATCGCCGGTTCGCTCGGACTTCAAAATAGACCCGGCTTAGTAAATAGTCTTTTTATGGAAGGGGGCGTTGAAGTCTTTGCGGGTGAAATGAAAGTGTCTTGCTCTAAGTTGGTTTACGACGCCGAAACCGGAGTCTCGGATTTAGAAAACTCCGACCTCCTTCTTCCTTTGGGGAGTGGCCCTCGTGGGTGGCCCATCCGACTGCTTTGCAATAAAATGAGCGAAAATGCCGATGGTGTCATTCTCGCTACCGGCGCCTCACTTACAACTTGTGACGTAATCCCCCCCCACTATTCTCTTCAACTAAAAGAATTGAAGGGGACCCCCGATGGCAAAGGGAATTGGTCCTGGAGGCCGACAGGCGCGTGGCTCAATATGTATGGCTGGCCTTTCCTCCCTTTGCCGGCCCCGGACATTCGCGCGGAAGGCCTAGACCGAGACACCTTCATTGGATTTCAAGATTTAAAGCTCGAATCGGGTGGGCGCCTCGGACAATCTACAACGGTGCGATTTGGTTCAAGCGGGCAAACCGAAAATCAAAGCCTGTCCTATTCCTGGAACGCCTCTCCCTCTTGGAGCTCCCGACGCGGATTCCCTTTACAGGCATCTGCTCAGGTGGAGGGAGAACGGTTCGAGTCTAATTGGTCACTTTTTTATCTCAACGACCACGCTGCCGACTCTCATCCTTTTGCGCAGCGGGTTGCCCGAAACTCGGACACTCGATGGCAGGTAGATTTGCAAAACCGGTTTCAGATTGGGGAGGAGTGGCGAGCTGACTTAGATTTCGTTGTGGCTTCGGATTCTTTGGTCGGGCCAGAGTTTTTCCATAGAAGCTGGGCCGAGGGAGCCGATGCTCAATCCCAGTTTTATGCTCTCCGCACTCGCAATGACAGTGTGACTGAGTTTGATTTCGACATTGTCGCCGATCGGTTTGGTTATGCCCCTCTTTCGGGATACAACTCCACCGCAGATGGGCCTACGTTCCTGGAACATCTCCCCACCTTGCGCTACAACGCTTTCTCTAGAACCATTGGCGATTTGCCCGGAACCTCTTCAGTTCCGATAAATCTTAGTTGGGGAGCAGAAGCTTCGCGGGAGCGGTTTCGGCAGTTTTCTCTCCCAGAAGCTAGTGGCGCCCTCCCTTTTGACCCACTCACTATCAGTTCGCGAAGCCGTTTGCGAATTTGGTCTGACCTCGCCACACCTTTTCATTGGGGCCCGATTACTTTCCGTCCCGGAATCCGCCTCGATGGCGCAAGTTATGATGAGGGTGTGGGTGGAATAGGAAAAGTTTCACGAGGGCTGGTGGAATCTTATTTAGGCGCCTCAGCGCTTCTCCTCCATCAATACAGCGACGGCTGGGAACACCGCGTCGTACCTGATTTACGATTTCGCGTACGAGGAGAAAGCGGCGACCCCCTTGCTTTCATTCCACAGTTTGATGCCTTTGACGCCGCAACCAAAGGGCAGGCGGCGGAACTCTCCCTGCGCCAATTTTTCCTTGCGCCTAAAGCGACAAGACCTTGGGCGGATATTGACTTCATGGTGCCTTGGTATCCAAATCCGGATCAGCCCCTCATAGACCCTCTATTCCCGCACCCGCGGTCAGGGTCCACCGATGGCAGCTTGGGCCCTGCAGAGTTCCGCTTTTCTTGGCGGCCAGGAACTCAAGCCCATAGTGCGCTGGCGCCTTTGACTGCCGATCTGCGTTTGCGCCGCAACTTTGGTGAGGACGAATCAGAAGAAACTTTTTCGCGGGTGGGCATTACGCCCAACAATAATTTAAATTACGGTGTCAGCGTTCAGCGGGTTGAGAATTTATTTAATTACACGAATGTTTGGACAAATTGGCGACTCACTGAAAGCCTTGGCTTTCAAATGGAGTTGCCGCTGAGCTCAGGAGATAGCATTGGACGACGGTCGCAAATGGCTTTCTCTTGGTTTGCCCATGACTTTGTTTTCGATTTCGGCGCTAAGCGGGATACATCCGTCGGCGAGACCGCTTTCTTCTTTAATCTTGCTCCACGCTTTTTGCTGGACTCGCCTCCGCAGCCGTTGCGCTAGAATCCTGCCGTGATTACCTTCGCCCTGATTCCTCACTGGACCGAATTCATGGTGGCTTTGGTGGTGGGACTTTTGCTCTTCGGAGGCAAGCTTCCGGAAATCGCAAAAGACCTTGGCCGTTCGTTTTTTAAACTCAAACGAACAATGAACGACATTCGCAAAGAAACGGGTCTTGAAGACACGATTCGCGATTTGAAAAAGGATGTTGAAGAAAACAACCCTGTAAATCAATTTGAACGCGAGGTGCGGCAAAAATCAAGCGAGGCTGTTGACGCTGACTTCGAGCCGAGTTCTTCCGACGAAGATTCGAATAAGGGCTAGAGTCGATCTAGCATCCCAGCAATGGAGCAGGGTTTTGTCCTAGAATCCAGCTGAGGGAGAATTAACTTGTCGATCGCAAGTCGGCAAGCACCTGAAGAGCCGGGCATTGCAAAAACGAGTGTTTTGTTGACAATGCCAGCGGTTGCACGAGATTCCAGAGTTGCTGTGCCAATTTCTTCAAAGGAAAAGTAGCGGAAGAGTTCGCCAAAGCCGGGCATTTTTTTGTCAAAAAGAGGCTCAACCGCTTCCGGGGTGACATCTCGCTTAAAAACACCTGTCCCGCCCGTAATCAAAATGGTGTGCACTTCTTCCATGCCCGACCACTCCAAAACTCGCTGTTGGATCAGATCTGCCTCGTCCAAGACAACTATGCGCTCCACCAAAACATGGCCCGCTTCTTGGCAACGCTCGGCGAGCAAAAGGCCGCTTTTGTCACTACGGAGGTCCCGAGTATCCGAGACAACAAGAACAGCGATTCCGAGCGGGCGAAATTCCCGTTCGGCGTGACAATCATGGGCGCGCTTTGTAGTCATGTTGGGTTTTAACTAAGGGATTTCTGTACGTTTTTGAAGTGTAGTTTTGCAAACTTTTTTAATTCCTGTTTGCCGTGAATTTTTAAAACAGTTCTTAGGGCTGGCGGCACGGGGGAGCCACTTCCAAGTGGCAAGTCTGCGCCGCAAACTTCCGACAACTCCTTAATTGAAGCTATAAATGCCGCCCGAGCTAGAACGGAGGCCGCCGCGACCGAAGGGTGAGCCTCCGCTCTGGGGACCTCAAACACCTGAACTCCCTCTTTGGCTTCGGGTTTAAAAAACGCACTGACCGGATGATTTGCTCCAAACCTATCCACCACAAGGGCCTTGGCGCCGGTTTTTGTGCGCACCTCGTTTAGGACTTGGGAATGAAGCTTGGTGAGGAGGCGATTTACATTCCTGTCAGCGCTTTCCCACTCTTCGTTGTACTCTTCTGCACTTAAAGTGCGTTCGGCATAAGGAAAGGTTTCCTGAATCCAGGGCGAGAGAATGCGAATTTTATTGTCGCTTATTTTTTTTGAATCCATAACCCCTGCTTCAAGAAGTAAAGGGATTTGATCCTCACGAACAAAAACGGCGAAAACCGAAATTCCGCCAAACGAATCTCCTTTCCCGGCTTCATCTGAACCAATGGCCTCCAGCGGAAGCTCTTTGGGCGTTTCCGGCACACTTGTTTTTTGTTTCGGCGGAACAGGTTCAATATCGCCGAGAAAACGCACCATAAAGCTGTCGGCACCTACGCCCTGCAAAACTAACTTTCCGCTTTGGTAAAGCGTGGCAACGGCCCCATCTCCTCGCGCTTGAAAATGTGCATGGTCCACTCGCCGGAATTCAAAGTCGCCTTGATTCAACTCTTCCCGTAGTTGGCTTCCGCGTTCTGGAGAAAGTCGAAAAACATGTGTACTTGAAGTGCTCATTACTCTTCTTCCTGTATCAAAGCTTCTGCGGATTTGTGGGCATCTTCAAAAGCTTTGGCCAGGTTAGCAACTGCTGCTTCTTTTGCTTCTTCGTTGTCCAAGACATCGCGCGGAACATCAAAAGGCTTAGAAAAGGCAATGCCGACTTTGGCTCCGGGTTTTGGAAAAATCATTTTGTCCCAAGACTTTTGTACTCGCCAAGATTTCGAAGAAGCATAACCAATCGCAACCATGGGCCGACGAGTCATCGCTGCAACAAAAAATAGCCCGGGGGCAATCGTATGGGCTGGGCCTTGCGGTCCATCTGGGGTAATCACGAGACCGCGGCTCACTGAAGCGTCTCGCAACATTTTTCGAATCGCTCCAGCGCCCCCACGGGTGCTTGACCCTCGGGCAGTGAGATAACCAAATCGGCGAATGACTCGCTCAATTAATTCCCCATCGTGATGGTGGCTCACCATCACGCACAAGTCCATTTTTCGCAAAAGCGGGACCCCAATTGGAATGCTCTCATGCCAAATTGCATATACAAGTGGGGATTTATTTTCGGGTCCATTTTCCAGCCCCGTCCGCTTTATCTTCCACGTCGCCTCCAATACACGAAAAAAAAGGGGGCCAAACAAGCGTACTAAGAAAAGGTGTGCACGCCTTCGGATTTTTTTCCGAAAGAGCCGAAATTTCTCAGCAGCACTGGGGTCGGACATGAAGCCTTAGTTTAGGAGATTTCGTTCTGAACCAATGCCTGTGCCTGAGCATGGGCGTCCTCAAAGGCATTCGCCAGCTTCGCAACCGCTTTATTTTTTTGCTCTTCATCCTCAAGAACATTTCGGGGCACTTGAAAGGGTTTGGAGTAGGCCACCCCGACCACGGCGCCGGGCTTTGGAAAAATCATTTTGTCCCAAGACCTCCTTGCCCGCCAAGCTTTTGACGCGGCAAATCCAACCGCCAGCATTGGGCGACCCGTCACTGCAGCCACAAACAAAAGGCCTGGGGCAATCGTGTGGGAAGGACCCTGAGGGCCATCTGGAGTAATGACTAAGCCTCGGCTTTTGGACGCATCTTGGAGCATTTTCCGAATTCCGCCCGCTCCGCCACGCGTGGTGGAGCCGCGAGCGGTCAGAAAACCAAAGCGTTTGGCTACTTTTTCGATCATCTCCCCGTCGGGATGGTGGCTAATCATGACACATAGCTTTTTGTTTCGGTGAAGAGAAACTCCCGCAGGGATGCTTTCGTGCCATAAAGCGTACACCACTTCCTCTTTGTTCTCTGGGCCGTTTTCAAGGCCCGTCCTTTTCACCTTCCAAGATGAAGAAAGGACTCGAAAGGTTATGGGGCCAAAAAAGCGAACCAAGAAGATTTGAGCCTTCCGGCGAACATGAAGTCGATAATTCTTAAAGTTGCGGCTCATTCTTATCTTCGCCTGGCCGCTCGTTTGGCGGAAACTTCCGAATTGGCCAGCCCATCCTACGAGAAACGGAATATGGGCTCCCTTGTTTGCCGCTTTCGGCCCATTGGCTTTCCAAATCCGCTCTCCGCCGTCGTCGGGTTGCTCGAACAATGGGGAAAGCGACAAAAATAAATACCGCTAGGCCGAGAAAAAGACGCGAATACAGGTCGCCGCCTAGGCCTGCCAAACCTCGAAGCTCTTCTTGGAGGGCCTTTTCTTCGGTGACGATGCTTAATCCAGTGGTTTGAACCAAAGCAGAGTCCAACTCTTCCCCTGCCCGCAGGAGTGCCAAAACTTCCCGAAGGGCGGGTTGGCCATAAAGGCGCAGGTAACGCTCAACGAAAGCGTGGCCGAGGGCATACCCAGTGGACGCAAGAACCGGTGACTGAGGGAATCCAGCTCGGTACTCAGACAGGGTGGGCAAAGTTTCTGCCGCCGCCATCCAGAAAATCGAATCTGAACTTCCCTTTAAATAAATGTCTCCGGCAAAAACCTCGGCGCAGCCCTCATGGAACCAAGACGGTGTGCCCCGAAATGCGGTGGCGCCCAGATCCATCATTGCCAAGTGCATCAGCTCATGGCGGAGGGTGATTCGGAGTTGCTCCTGGGACCCGGCAACCTCTGTTGCGATGACAAGCCGCCGCTTCTTGAGTTCGGCGACCGCGGCAAACCAGCTGGGCGCCTTATAGCCCAAGGCCCCCTCTAACTCTTTTCGGCCAGAAACCCATTCCAGCCGGAAGGGTCGAGGGTCGACCGGAAGCCCTGTCCAGTCTCGAGCCTCCTGAAGAATGGCGGTGATTTCGCTCTCCATTTTGTCGGCCATCCCCTGAAGCCCTGGAGGCGCATGAGACTCAAAGGGTGGGAGCGATGAGGACTGGGCAAATGCGAGCGGCGCTCCCGACAGAGCCAGGAGCGCCGCAAAAAAAGACATTCGAGCCGAAGCTTTAGCCAATCGAAATGTCGTCGCCTGAGCCACCTTCATCCTGACCATTCGGCCCACAGGAGTATAGGTTGAATCCATTTTCGCCGTCGAGTTTATAGATGAAAGCGTTTTCCCAAGCGTCTAGTCGAACACCTAGCCCGTCAGTAAGAAATCCCTCTGGCCAACCTTCGGCAGGCCTGACCAAGTCTTGTAAAGACAAGGGCAAACTTTCTGTTTCAAGTTGGTAAACAAGAATTGTGGACTGCAGACGCGAGAGTTCTGCGGTCGTGATACTTAACCCATGACCCCCTTCATGTTCTAGGTCAGCAACTTCA
>DLRM01000054.1 GCA_002500505.1 Planctomycetes bacterium UBA7888 | reverse complement strand
CCAGGAGCAAGACTATCGGAAAAACACCCAGAAATGGCCATGAAGGGGAGGCAGAAAAGTGCGCCCAAGGCCCATTTTGGGAGGTTTTGAGTAATCAGAAGGGAATGCATTCGGCTACAGTTTAGAGGCGCGGAGGATTCAAGGCTTGTAGAGAAGCCGAAAATCCACATCCTGTCTAGTCAGTGGGGCAATCCCCGTACCAAGAGGATTTGGGTCTTTTTCAATATTTTACATCAAATCCGCCCCAAAAAGCGGCGTTCCTGTGCGTTTTCGCACACCCATTACTGTCCCCGCCTACCCGCTTCTGGGCTATCATTGAGAGTTCATGCGATTTCCCCTCCCCTCATCTCTGTTCGTCCTCGCTTGCACATCTCCTCTTTTTGGCCAACAATTGGGCCTTCATTTAGACGGTGTCGCTACCGGAACCGAATTTGGTTGTTCCATTGACACCATTGGCGACCTCGATTCTGATGGCATTCCAGACTTCATTGTTGGGGCCTCCCGAGAAAGTGGCAATGGAACCGAGTCCGGTGCTATCCATGTTTTTTCTGCTGCTACGGGCACACTACTCTTCCATTTTTACGGGGACTCGGACTTCCACCGAATGGGCTTCACCGTTGCAGGCGTTGGGGATCTAAATGCAGATGGTATTCCCGATTTCGCTGGCGGAGCCCGTCGAGACAACACAAACGGCTTTTCTTCTGGCTACGTTCGCGTTTGGGATGGTGCAACTGGCGCCGAACTCTTTACTTTTTCGAGCGCCAATCGTTGGGATTGGTTTGGGCAAACCATCGCAGCATGTGGCGACCTTGATGGAGATGGCTTCGATGACCTTTTGATTGGCGCACCACACCATGACTGGGCGGGACCCGGCGCAGGTGCCGCCTTTGTGTATTCCGGTGCTACTGGCACCATTCTGCATCGTTTCTACGGAGAGAACCCTTGGGACATGTTTGGTTGGTCTGCAACGAGCCTCCCTGACCTAGATGGCGATGGCTCTTTTGAACTTTCAGTAGGCTCTCCTCGAAACGACTCCGGCGGCAGTGACTCTGGCTGCGTTGACATCTTTTCCGGCCGAACAGGTGCTCGCATTCATCGAATTTCGGGCTCCCCGATGGATGCCCTCGGATATTCCCAAGCAGCCATGGGGGACACAAACGGAGATGGAACTCCCGACCTTGCCCTCGGAGCAATGAACGATTACTCCACGCAAACCCTGAAAACCGGACATGTCGAAATCCGATCCTTGGGAGGAGATTACGCTCTTCTCAAGCGCTTTGAGGAAGAATCTCGGTTCGAGGCTTTTGCCTCTTGCCTTGCCTCCGTCGGCGATGTGGATGGAGATGGTCTCGACGATATCTTCGTCGGCGCCCCTTACTCTGGTGATGCTGGCTCAACTGGACTCGCCGCTGGTTCCGCTCGACTCTACTCCGGTTCGAGTGGCCGGGCCCTTTACCGATTCTCGGGGGACTCCACAAAAGACCTCTTGGGACACGCCGTCGCGCCTGCCGGGGATGTCAACGGTGACGGTCTCGCTGACTTTTTGGTGGGCGAACCTGGCGGAAACCCAGATAGCGATGTTTACCTTTACTACGCCGACCCCGTGGCCACCCTTTCAGTGAGCGGCCTTGTCTCTGGACAAACAGCCACATTCACTGTCCAAAACGGAGTCCCTAACTCTCTCCTCACTTTCATTTATTCCCTTAGGGGCTTCGGAACAACTTCCTTCCCAAGTGGTATGGTCCTGGATTTAGCAGAGCCACTGTTCATTCTTGGGACATCAAACTCCGACAATTCGGGTTATGGAACTCTTTCAGTCCCCGTACCGTCTGGCACCACAGGCGCCACCTTCTGCATTCAAGCCTGGCAACACGGCGGCCCTCCTCCTGGCGCCGCCACCATCGCAATCCAAAGAACCATTCAATAAATGATCTCTCTCCTCGCTCTCGCACTTTTCCAAAACCCGCTCTCGGATTACCAATTCACCGAAAGAGCAGTCAACACTTTTACCCATAACCGGCAAGTTGACCAATCCATAGCCGCCGATGCCGACGGCAACCTACTCATGGTTTGGGGAAGTCGACGACAAGAGGTTGGAACCTTTGGCGTGTTCGGGGCATGGCTCGACCCTTTTGGGCGGCCACTTGGAACGGAACTTCACATCAACGAAACAGTCCAAGACAATCAACTTCGTCCCTCCGCAGCTTTCGCGCCTGATGGAAGTGCCTGGGTGGTTTGGCAAAGTAATGCCCAAGATGGAGATGGCTTTGGGGTTTACGCTCGCCGATTAACCCTCCAAGAAAAAGACCTTGGGAGTGGAGAGACCCGTATAGAGCTCCTCCCAGCAGGCTCAGAAATTCTTGTGAATCAAGAGCGCTCTGGGGACCAAATGCGACCAGTTGTTGAATTTTCTTCGGACGGTAACGCATTTATTGTCTGGGAAGATTGGTCCACTGGACTTTCTCAAATTAAAGCAAGGTCATTTTCCAACAATGGCCTCCCTCTTTGTGACGAGTTCTTCTTGGCACCCAACAAAGAATCCTTGCAGACTCTTCCTGCAATTGCTCCCTTAGCACAGGGCCAATTCGCTGCTGTATGGGCGACCTCAGAACCGGAGTCCGGAATACCTCAAGGTCTTCAATCTTGCCTTTCCTCCCTGAAGGGCCCCGTTGGCGAAATCACTCGAGTGGACGACCAAGAAGAAGCAGGTCTTGAACCCGCCATTGCTTCAAATGGGAAGGACCGATTCGCTATTGCTTGGATGAGCCAAGCTGAAGGCTTTGGCTATAGTTCCTGGTTCCGCCTTTTTGATTCAAAAACTGGACCGGTTGCTCCAGGATCCCATTCCGATGCTGGTGGCGAAGGATGGCGGACGGGTGCTTCAATCGCGATGCGGCCGGACGGATCTTTTGCATTAGCTTACAGCAACAATATGGGCAAGGCGCCGGTCATGGAACCTGGCCGACCCCATTCTGACATTGATATTCGTGTTCGACTCTACAACCGAGACGGCGCAAGTATCTCCGATGGCTTCCGCGCAAATAAGAGGACTGAAGAAGAACAAACTCTCCAAACTGGCCTCAACACTCGCCATATGTTGTGGACCGGGAAAGACCAGCTTGCCTTCGCTTGGCATGGGAATGCAGCAGGCGACCACCGTGCGGCTGGCTTGACTCTCTACGCACCTAAAACACTCGCAAAGGCTTCTATCCTCGAAATTGAACCTGTAGCCGCTGCTCAAGAAGTCACGATGGAACAGGTATATGACACTGAAGTTCGCCCTGACTGGGATCCGAACTGGAGGCCTGAACCATTGAACCCGGCCTCTCCGCGTGGCGGTCTTGGCGGCTTCACAGCCTTTAACTCCACCGGCTGGACCCCACCTGATCCAAACCTTGCTGTGGGAAGAGACCACATTGTTGGCGTAGTGAACTCGCAAATTTCCTTCTTCAAAAAGGACGGGACGCAAACCTACACCAAGAGCCTCTCAGGAGGCAATGGTTTCTTTGGCAACAATATTAGTGGTGGATCTGCGGGCTCCTTTGTCTTTGATCCAATCGCGGTTTACTCCACTCACCACGACCGATTTGTCGTTGCGTCTGCAGAAGATACGAACAACACTTCCTACATCTGCATTGGCGTCTCTGACGATTCTGACCCGAACGGCGCATGGAACACCTACCGTATAACTGCTTCGAGCTGTGGATTCCTGGACTTCCCCAACATTGGAATCGATGAGAATGCGGTTTATATTTCGGGCGACTGTTTCAGCGGTGGAGGAAATGATGTTTACATCTTCCCTTTAGCTCCCATGATGACCGGGTCGGCAATGACCCCAACTAAAGTAGATATGTCAAGTGGTCTTCTTTCGCTTGGGTGCATGAAAAATTACGACACCAATACGGACGTTCAATACTTTGTTTCGACTTGGGCCGGAAGCAATTCCCAGCTTACTTTCTATGCCATTACTGACCCACTTACAAACCCAACCAAACATTCTAAAGCCGTTTCAGTCCAAACCTATCGGAGCCCTCCTGGCGCCGACCAATTAGGAACGTCCAATAAAGCGGACACAATTGACAATCGAATCAAACATGGCGTTTACCGTAATGGCCGCATGTGGTTCTGCTTCAATGTGGGTGCAGGTTCTGGCAATAACACAGCACGCATCCGTTGGTTCGAATTCGATATGCAGGGCTGGCCAAATAGCGGTCTGAACCCTGTTGAAATTCAATCTGGCACCTTGAACTATGGTGATGGCGAGCATAACTGGTTTGGTGACATCCACGTTGACGATGCAGGCAATGCGACAATTGCCTACCACCGATCCTCTTCGAACCAGTACATTGAAATTGAGTATGTTACTCGCATGGCTGGCGATCCAGCTGGCTCGATGTCAGCAGAAGATACTCTGCAGACTTCCACTCGAGCTGAAACGGGAAGCCGTTGGGGCGATTACAGCGGAGTGGAGGAAGACCCCTCCCAACCGGGCACATTCTGGAATCACCATGAATACCGCACTTCAAGCTGGCGCACCTGGATGGGTCATTTTGCAACCGTTGTGAACCCTGTCCTTTCTCAAACATCCTTGTTCCGGGGCTTCCCTGCCACCCTGACTCTTGAGAATGCCAACCCAAATGAATTGGTTTACTTCCTTTATAGCAGGGTAGGTTCTGGATCGGGTCCCTGCATTTCTGCCTTGGGTGGACTTTGCCTTGACCTCCTGCCTCCTATCATCCTTAACAATACCGCTACTGCAGACGCCAGTGGGGTTGCCACGATGACTCGGACTGTCCCTAGTGGAGCTCCACTGATTACTATTTGGTCCCAAGCTGTCATCCAGCGGGGAGCCGGCGGCGCGGATTCTGTCAAATCGAATGTGACAAGCGATACGATTCAGTAATCGCCGTTGCATGACCTGCATGGAAGTTCTCCAGATTGCAAAGCGGCTTCGCGAAGAAGTCAGTGGCCTTCGTTTTGCTGATCCTGTCACTCATGTATACAATCCCCTGGAATACGCTTGGGATTTGCATAAACAATACCTTCAACGGTATGCACGCAACGGCGTCCAAGCGATTTGGGTTGGGATGAATCCAGGTCCTTGGGGCATGGCGCAAACAGGCGTTCCCTTTGGAGAAGTCGGCATGGTGCGAGATTGGCTCAAACTGGATGGCAAAGTAGAACAACCCAAATCACTTCATCCCAAACGACCGATTCAAGGTCTGGATTGTCCACGGTCAGAGGTCAGTGGGAGACGACTATGGACTTGGGCTTCCAATTTTTTTGACTCCGCAGATTCATTCTTTGATCGCTTTTTTGTGTTTAACTGGTGCCCTCTTTGTTTCATGGAAGAAAGTGGAAAAAACCGAACGCCTGACAAGCTTCACATTGCAGAGCGTGAACCTCTCCGAAAAGTTTGCGACCGAGCACTCATCGAAACCGTTCAAGCCCTTCAACCCAAAATGGTTGTTGGGGTTGGTAAATTTGCCCGAGATCAGGCCACCCGAATTTTGCGAGACGTTGATATCGAAATCGGACAAATCTTGCACCCATCCCCAGCAAGCCCGATGGCAAATCGTGGCTGGGCAGAACAAGCCGAGCGGCAACTACAAGAGCTCGGCCTTCTGTCCTAAAGATTAGCTTGCGAGTCATCACTCTGAACTTAAATGGAATTCGTTCCGCCGACCGGAAAGGATTCTTTGAGTGGCTACCAAAAATGAAGGCAGATGTGGTCTGCCTTCAAGAAATCCGCATTCAAGATCATCAACTAACTCCAATAATGCGAAACCCGCCAGGCTTCCATGCGCATTGGTTCCCAGCTGAGCGCCCTGGATATGCCGGAACTGCCATCCTGAGTCGTCGAGAGCCGGACCGAATTCGGGAAGGAATGGGTTTTGAGGAAGCGGATTGTGAAGGTCGAGTCCTTTCAGCGGATTTTGGCCGATTCACTGCTATTTCTCTCTATTTGCCCTCTGGCTCTTCCAGCGAAAAAGCACAAGCGAAGAAATACCGCTTCATGGATGAGCTTTACATTTGGCTCGAAAAAAGGCGGAAAAGCCGCCGGAATGTGCTGGTTTGTGGGGACTGGAACATCGCCCATGCAGAGCAGGATCTTCGGAATTGGAAGAGCAACCAGAAGAACTCAGGCTTCCTACCGAAGGAACGGAAATGGATGAGTTCCATTTTTGTAAAGTCTTCCTGGAAAGATGTTTACAGAGAGCTGTGCCCGGATTCCACGCATGAATGTTACACCTGGTGGTCTAACCGAGGACGTGCTTGGGAAAACAATGTTGGCTGGCGCCTGGACTACATAGCTGCCACTCCTGGCCTAGCGAAACGAGCTCAAAAGGCCCAAATCTGGAAAGAATCGCGCTTTTCCGACCATGCTCCCTTAATTGTGGATTTTGATGGCAGTCTTATGCCCGCACAGCGGCCGTTCGGTTTATAGTGGAAAGGGCCTCTCCAATGGCAGTCCCCAATTACTTCCCCCTCATTAATCCTTACGAAAACTACAAATGAGACTCCCTCTTTCCATTACCGCTTTGTTGATTGCAGCCACCCCTCTTGCTGCTCAACACCAGTACTCCCTTAATGTTGACTCTCCAGCTTCAGCAATGACCTGGGATGGGACAACTAGCTTAGGCGACCTCAAGGGCAATAAAAGTTTGAATGCCACAGGAACGTCCGCACTTCTTCTGGACAACTCATCCGCACCCTTTGGAGGCGGTGAATTCAATGGCGGTCACTTGGGCACAAATCCTGCAACCATTTATGCATGGATTCCGAACATCCTCCCCTTTTTACCCCCATTGGCAGAAATTTGGGTTAAAAATCTGGACATGGAAGCCCGCTCTCCGCACTTTTCCATAGCTTCCTCCGGTAACTTCTCTACAGATCTCACCATGACTATTTTGTCCGGAGAAATTGAAGTGCAAGACTTGACTGGTGGCACCACCATCACTCCCCTTGCAGGCACTGTGGCGAACCCCTACACAGCAAATGGGACCATAACGGAGTCCGGTGGACAAGTTCATGGACACATTCCAATTGATATTTCCATCTCCAGCTCCTCAGGTTCGATTAGCTTCTCCTTCTCGATGGTTGGCGACATTTACGCCGACGCTGACATCCAAAGCTCAGGCATGAACCTGGCCTCCAGTGTATTCATTCACGGCTTACAAGCCACCTTTGATGTTACTGGCGGAACCCCCAATACGGGCACCTACCTTGCCTATAGCTTGAGAGGTCTTGGCTCGACCTCTGTTAACCAACTGGGCATCACATTGGATTTGGATCGCGCTGCCCTAGCGGCCACCGGAAACTCCGATTCAAACGGAAATGAAAGCTGGTCACTGAGGGTCCCTAATATGGTTGGAACCCAAGCATGGTTCCAGGCTTGCCAGATGGGTGTGACCTCCAACACTATCACGGATTCGATTCAGTAAAGAGCTCTTACTGAAATCTAATTTGCGGGGTTTCCAGAAATGGGAACCCCGTTCTTCTTTAAAGCCTTGCCATTTTTCTAAGTGCTACGAAAGGCCAGCTTTCTTAATTCGCACTGCTTCCAATCGTTCAGCAGAGAAAACTTCGTTAGGCTCTTGGCCATGCGCTTCCTCGGCAACCTTTTCTTCCTTTGCCTACTCACCTTTTCTTGCCAATCTTCTCAGGGCAAGAACTTCGAGTCGGGCATGGTCCGAACTGCTCTTGCTGCCTCATGGTCATCCTCAAAGACTGAAACTGCAGGGGTTTCTACCGAATCAAGGGACAGGGCTTTGCTAGCTTCTTCCGGCGCCTTTTTAACTCCCACAATGGAGGCCGGACTCGAATTCTCTTACGACCAAGAGGATGGTGAAGCCACCAAAACCACAGGACGAGGCGCCAGTTTGTACGGGCGGTTTTGGCAAAGCCCTTCTGGGCCTAACCGAACATGGGCTCAAGCGGGCCTGGGGTGGTCCGACCGAGAAATCGGTTCGGATTTAGACGGCGGTCTCTGGTGGAATGCCTCGATTGGCGTAACTCAATTTATGACAAAAAATGGAGCTCTTGAAACGTCCATACGATGGAACGATCAAAGCTTCTCGAGTGCTGGCTTTGATGACTCTCAAACAAGGACCTCCCTCCTTCTAAGCTACGCAATTTTCTATTGAGGATTGTCCGTGAAGAAGGCGTTTACGCCCAAAGCTCGGACGGTTTCTTTTTCTTCCTGAGTGTTACAGGTGAACGCCCACACTTCTTTGCCTTCGGCTTGTACTCGCTGAACCTGATCCTTTAGAAGGAGCCGCCGATCGACGGAAAGGACTTGCACGAAATCTCTTTGTTCCTCGGGAACCGCTTCGAGAGGCATATCCAAGTTCAAAACCAAAGGTCGCGCAGGTGCAATTTTCGTAGCTGCTGCAAGTAAGGGGAAACAAAAAGAAAGGAGCCAGACATTCTCACAATCCGCACACATGCGCGCCACGGTTTGAGAAAGTGCAAGGTCTTCGCCCTTCATTTCGAGCAAAATCCTCGTCCGATCTTGGAGGAGTCCAATAACTTCAGCTAGAGAAGGTACCTCGAGCTCTCCCAACCTCCCACTATCCAAATCAGAAACTCGGTCTTCCAGGCCATGGGTCCGCTTCAAGTTGTCATCGTGAATGACTACAGGAACCCCATCCGCGGCTAGCTGGACATCAAACTCAATCCCATCCACTCCTTTTGCTAGGGCGGCAACGAATCCCTCAATAGTGTTTTCAGGGTGAGTAAAAGGCAAACCCCTATGGGCAAACTCTATTGGTGAACAAGAAGGGGCTGGGTTCATTCCACTAATCGGAGGAAAGCTCTCTCAATCGCTCCAGGGCTTCCACATCTCCAACCTCTTCCAAAAGGGCTCCATAGTTAAGTCGAGCTTGACGATGGCTAGGTCGCAACTTCAGGGCTTGTTCATATAGGGAGCGCGCTTCTTGCAGCTGATTGCTCCGAAATAGAATATTCCCTAGATTTACATACGCATTGGCATAGTCCGGCTTAATCTGAATCGCCTTACGAAAACAAGACTCAGCCTTCTCTTTGCTCTTACTGGCCATTGCAACCACCCCTCGAGCAAACCAAGCTTCAGGCAAAGAAGAATCGGCGGCCAAAGCTCTTTCGAGTGCACGGGAAGCTCCCTCCAAATCCCCGTTTCGATGCATGATCTTCCCTTTACCAAGCCATGCGGACGGGCAATCCTTGTCCAAAAATAGGGCTTGTTCGTAGGCTTCTTCAGCCCCAACTTTATCCCTCTCTTTGAGCATGAAATCCCCTTCTAAAACCCAAGGAATCGCGTTTTCTGGATTCTTACTTTTTGCAATCTCAAGATGCGATCGCCAATCGCCACCTAGGGTGTTGGAGAGTTCGGCCAGCCGAACAAACAACTCGGAGTCCGCCCCTTGCAATTCAGATGCGCTTAGTAGAGTTTCGTAAGCTTCCTCCAACCGATTCGTTTCTTTCAAAACGCGGCCAAGAATCTTGCGTGGGTCCAAAGCTCCTGGGGAGTCGAGGATTAGAGCCCGCAAAAGAGCTTCTGCTTTGTCATATTTACTACGCCGAACCAATTCAAATATTTCCTGACTCTGTTCCAATTCTTGAATTCGGTCTTTAGGGTCAGCCAAAGAACCAAGCGGCGAGTCATCTACATCCTCCCATATATAGCCAAGAGCTTCCATCGCCCTCCTTTCGGCAGGATCAGTAGGCGGCGCAGTCTTTCCTGTAATCCCCCGGTCTCCGCTCACAAGCACTTCATCTAAAGCCTTACTCAACTTATCTCGGGTCCATGGGTCCTCTCCAAAAACTTGGAACTCTTCCTTAGGGGACCTGATAAACCTAGTTTGTCCAGATCGCATAGCTCGCAAATCGGACCACCCATAATTCAAAAAAGGCACCATAGATTCCTGATAAACAGGTTGCCGACTTTCTTGTGAGTTCGCAAACAAATCGAATCCATCAAAATCGGTGTCCTTAAAAGGAACGCCCATGAGAGAACAGAGGGTCGGAGCAATATCAACCGTTCCAGCAAGGTCCGCCTTCCTCTCCTTCTTCAAAGTTGGGGAACTCAGGATAAGGGGAACTCGAGTTGTGGAGTCATAGAGAAAAAATCCATGCGTTCGTTCACCATGGTCTCCCAAGGATTCGCCATGGTCAGCGGTCATCGCAATCAAGGTATCTTCAATAAAACCTTTCGAACGAATCGCATCAATCAAGACTCCAAGCTGGTCGTCTGCAAAGGAAATTTCTGCGTCGTAAGGCCTTCCTGGACAGAGCTTGAGATATTCCTCTGGAGGAATGTACTCCGCATGAGGATCGAAATAATGGACCCATAACATCCAAGGCCCTTCGCCCAATTGCTTCAAAGCTTCAATCGCCCGGCTCGTTGTGTCCGAAGCCGTCGTTTCTCGAATCATGAAATCTTCAACCAAATCTGCGGAAGACAAGTTGTCATCATAAAGATCAAACCCTCGGCTTAGTCCATATCGAGAGTCCAAAACGAGAGCAGATACTACAGCGCCAGTACGGAAGCCTTCCCGTTGAAACCTCTCCGCAAGTGTCGGTATATCCTTGGGCAAGGGATGAGTTGCGTTATTGCGAGCTCCATGGGTTGGTGGCCGAAGCCCAGTCAATAAACTCGCATGGGAAGGGAGGGTTATCGGTGCTGGCGCAAAGCAATTTTCAAAAAGAACACCGTGCTCAGCAAGGGAATCCAGAATGGGGGTATGCGCTTCCTCATATCCATAACAGCCCAAATGATCCGCGCGGGTTGTATCAAAGCTCACCAGCAACAAGTTCTTTGGCTTGGAAGCAGAAGAAAGGGACTCCTCACCTGAGCAGGAAGAAAGGATACAAAGGACCAGAATGGCATGGGTTCGCATGAGCACACAGAGTGTAACCCGCCACGCTAATCTCCCGCTCATGGAGCGTTTCATCCTCGCCATTGACCAAGGGACAACCAGTACTCGGGCCATCCTCTTTGACCGCCAAACGAACCCTCGTGGCTCTGCGCAGAAGGAACTCCCGCAAATCTTCCCTAATCCAGGTTGGGTGGAGCATGACCCTGAAGAGATATGGAATGCAACCGTGGAGGTCTGCCGAGAAGTTCTCAATAAGCAAAACATAGCCGCAGAAAGTGTGGCGAGCATTGGCATTACTAACCAACGCGAAACGGTTGTGGTGTGGAATAAAGTCACAGGGAAACCTATTCACAACGCTTTAGTCTGGCAGGATCGCAGAACCGCCGAACATTGCGAATCCCTTCGATCCGAGGGCAAAGAAGCTCTTGTTACCGAGAAAACCGGCCTCCTCTTGGACCCCTATTTTTCGGCAACAAAACTGGCTTGGCTCCTCGACAATGTTGAAGGGGCTCGAGAAGCCGCCGAAGCTGGTGAACTTCTCGCCGGGACGATTGATTGTTTTCTGTTGTGGCGATTAACGGGAAATGCGGTCCATGCAACAGATATTAGCAATGCCTCCCGCACACTTTTATTTAACATCCACCAAAAAAATTGGGATGCCGAACTCCTAGAGATTTTCGGGAATATCCCCCTTGCTGTTCTTCCTGAAGTTCGACCTACTGCGGACTCCTTTGGAAAAACTGATCCCGAACTCTTCGGCGCATCCATCCCGATTGACGGCATGATTGGTGACCAACAGGCCGCTACCTTTGGACAGGGTTGCTTCTCTCCTGGCTCGCTTAAGTCCACCTATGGAACGGGTTGCTTTGTCTTGATGAACACGGGCGAAGAAGCCGTGTCCTCAAACAACCGCATGCTCACTACCATTGCCTGGCAGGTGAATGGGAAAGTCACCTATGCCATGGAGGGCTCGGCCTTCTCCGCCGGCTCAACCATGCAATGGTTGCGCGATGGATTAAAACTCTTCGACCACGCATCGGAATCCGCCGACTTAGCGGCAGAGTCTGACCCCGCCCAGCGAGTTCATTTAATTCCAGCATTTACAGGATTGGGAGCACCATGGTGGGATCCTTACGCTCGAGGTGCCATCTTGGGCATTACTCGAGATACCGGGATTGCCGACATTGTGCGCGCTGGTCTTGAAGCCGTTTGTTTTCAAACTCGCGATTTATTGGATGCCATGGCCTTGGATGGAGCGGGGCAACCCTCAAGCCTTCGCGTGGATGGCGGAATGGTGGCCAATGATTGGACAATGCAATTCTTGGCGAACATTCTTGGGATTCCTGTGGAACGCCCCTCCGTTACAGAGACTACAGCCCTTGGCGCAGCCGCCATGGCAGGCCTTCAATGCGGCTTCTGGGAATCCGAAGATGATTTCGATGCGCATTGGAGATTAAATGCTCGCTTTGAACCTGAGCTCCCAAAAGAGCGAAGAGACATTTTGCATAGAGAGTGGACACAAGCCGTCCAGCGAACCCTCAGCAAACCATTGGGCAAGTCCGCAGACAACTGCCCTAAATAAAGCCAGAACGAGGAGGTTGCCTTGCTCCTTTCTCTATGAGAAGGCCAACCCTGCCCCCCTCTCTCTCCCTTTTCCTCCAATTTTTCGCATTTTTCCCCCTAAATCCCCTTATTCTGCCCTAGTATGGAGGCATGCAAAAGAAGCTTCTCACCTTGTTTCTTCTTGGTGCTGCCAGTGTGTGGGTTTCCGCTCCGGCAAGTGCCGCTCCGCAATGATGTCCCGCTCCAGATTACCAGGGTCCTGGTGATTCAATGGGCGGAGGCGGAAGTCCTGTAGCTCCTGCCACTCCAGGTGGCGCCG
>DLRM01000065.1:22920-37832 GCA_002500505.1 Planctomycetes bacterium UBA7888 | reverse complement strand
GTCACCTTGGTCGAAGCTCTCTCCGCAGCAGGCTGGGTGGACGACTCTGCCGATCTTCAAAAAATTGTACTCATTAGCAAGGGGCCAGATTCTGAACTCACAAATGGTGGCGGAGAAATGATAGGAACTACCTCCTCCGCAGACGGAGGGACCAGCACTGTCGTGCTTTACGACGTGGACTCTGCTCTTCACCGCGGATATGGCCTTCCTGATGTCCTCGTTCGCCCTGAAGACATCATCATGGTTCCACGCACAGGAGCAGGCGACGTCATGCACTGGATTGACCAACACCTGCCAAGCAGCATTCTCCTTCCTCTCTCGAACGTCTACAAAGTCGCGGGCACATAAACCAGTCCATCAAAATGAACTCCCCCGCCAATCTCCCCGGCCGCAGGACCGACACCGCTCGAAGAGTAGTTCGCGCCCTTTTCCAATGGCGTTACTCGGCCTTGATATTTTTCGTTTGCTTCTTCTCTTTTTTGATGACCTTGGCCTACATCTTGCCAGAGTCATTCACCGCGAAAGCAAATGTGTTTGTAAAGGCTGGTCGAGAAAACGCCCCCGAGGGCAGCTTGGCATCGACCGAATCTATTCGACTGACTCTAACTCCCGAAGATGTGATCAGCGAGAGCATGATTATGTTGAGTCGACCCTCCCTCGAATACGCAGTAGATATCTTAGAGAAAGAAATGAGACCCGTCCCCAAAGATGGGATATCTAAATCCTACTTAAACTTTCAGAACTGGTGCCGTTCCCGGCGCCTTCTTCCTGGACCTCTTTACACAAATGGAAAAATTCCCGAAAAGTTTGGTGATGAAGTTTATTCTGACGAGAAATTCCGATACGACTCAAATTGGTGGAAGGAGTGGTTGCTTGAGCGAGAAATGCCTCTTCCTCAAGCTCAAATCCTTATCGCCGACTTAGAGGGGAATGGGTTAAAAGAGAACCAAACAAAAATAGAGGACCTAAAGGAAAAGGTTAGTCAGCTTTTGGACAAAGAGCGCCTTTTCCGCCACGAGCAGCTGATACAGAAGCTGGGAAATAAACTTACAGCTGAGATTGAGCCCGCGACAAGAGTGATTAATCTCGCCTACGAGCATCCGAGCCCAAAGTGGGCCAAGCGAACTCTTGAGCTAGTTCTGGAAGGATATATAGAGCATCACTCAAATATGCACTCTTTGGGAAAGTGGGACAAGAAGATTGTGAAGGATGTGAATGGGAAAGAAACCACTATTCGGACATACGTGAATTCCGCAAATACGTTTTTCCAAGAAGAGGCGGATAAGCACTCAAAGGCGCTAGACGACGTGCAAAAAGAAATCACAAAATTCCACCTCTCTCACAAGGGAGGAGATCTTGACTCACAGCGGAGCATTTTGACTCAGGAGCTCATTCAAAATGAACAAGCTCTTCGCTCCTTGCAAGGCCTCAAAGATGGCTCCGAACAGCTTGCCCTCGAAAGCCCAGAAATTGCCGTTCACCAACAAAAATTATTGAATCTCAAGCTGGAATTGATTGAAAAGGACGCCATATACGCAAACAAAGATCATCCGGAAATAGCCAAGTTAGAAAAACAAATCAAGAACACTGAGGAAGCCCTTAAAGAGCAAATCGAACAAAAAAGGACGGTTCTTCAGAATCGGGTCGACTCTCTCGACATCGAACTTAGAAATGTCGAAGTTGACCGAACAACTCTTGAGAATCTTGTCCGGACTCATGATTCTCACTTAGCGTCCTTTAAAAGGTACCTCGCAAAAGTTGAAGAAGAGACAATCAAGTCTGCAATGAACGAGGCGCAGATAACTAGCGCAAAAGTCCTTGAGTGGCCAGCTGTACCGAACAAGCCATCCTTTCCAAATCGATTCGTGATGGTACTTCTTGGAATCCTTCTGGGTATACCTGGCGCAATTTCCGTAGCCCTAATGCGCGCTTACATGCACAGTCGAATTGCCACGGTTGAGGATGTTGAAGAGGTCCTTGGAGTTTCCGTCCTATCCTCCATCCCAAGATTCAAACGGATCCCTTTCCGCAACCCATTCAAGAATGGTGCGCCTCCCGTGGTTCTTAATGCTGCGCGCCTGGCCTTGGCCGCTCTCGACAATGAGGGTCGTCGCTCAATTCACATTGCGGCTTCGACTCGCGGAGAAGGCTCTGGAACTCTTGCTGCTGCCCTCAGCCTAGAAGCTTCCAATGACGGACGAAGCGTCGTGTTCGCAACCCTAGATGGCTTTCCTTCCATTTTGGGTAATGCTGAAAACATCGAGATTTTGCAACTTGCAGGCGTTCCGATGGATGCTCAGCGAGAAGCGATTAAAGCCGCTGCTGAAGAAAATGACTTACTCGTTCTCTCCGGCCCTGGACTCGCAGGTGGTGGCGCCTCTTATGCATCGCTCGCCGAAGTTTCTCTCTTCGTTGTAAGCGGAACTGGCGTTCACTTCGATGTGGCGCGCCGCGGCCTCGAGCAACTCCGCCGCTACGGCAAGGTCGTTCTCGGCGCAGTTCTTACTCAGAGACACAATCCGATTCCTAGATTCCTGTACAGGTTCATCTAAATAGCCGTGTTTGGAACCCGTTTCGACGACTACGACCCAGACGGGCTTGCTTACGGGAAATCCGTCCCATTCGTCGGTAATACCCTTCTCGTCATTTTAGGTGCATTTGTAACTTCCACCCTGGCTGCCGCATCCCATTGGGGTGGATCAAAGTGGCAAACCGTTCTCTTCTTTGCGCTTATTTTGTGGGTTGCACTTCTTGGCATAATTTACATCAAACGCCAATTCGTTGCATTCCTTACCTTTATCCTCACATTCACGATGCCGATGACTCTGAATTTTAGCATCTTTGAAATCGTCGGCGAACCAAACCCTGCGGGAAGCGCAGCAAATTTCGAATTCTGGGATAAAGATCTCTACCTAATCATCTTAGGCCTTGACCTTTTAGTTGATATGGCTCTTCGGCGCGGAACGCCTTCATTTAAGCTAGGAAGGACTTCGGTCTGGGTTGCTGCATTTTTCATTACCAGTCTAGGCTTCCCGGTCCACTCCGTTTGCCCAACCAGAAGCTTCGCCCGCTGCTTCTTGCTTGGGCGATTTTTGTTAATTTTCGTTTACCTTGCCAAGCGAATTGGGACAAAAGATTTTTTAAAATTAATTGTCATAGGGATTTGCGTTCAAGTTTGGCTTGAGTCGGCAGTCGCCATCCTTCAAAGTATGGCTGGAGGTAAACTCGGCCTGGACTTTCTAGGCGAACAGCGAGTCAAAGAAATGACTATGCCTGGCGGCGCCTTTATTCGCTCAGGAGCTCTTTTAGGGCACCCTAACGCTTTTGGATTATGGCTTGTTCTCGTAAATCCATTAATCCTTGCACTGACCTTAAACCCGCGAGAAAGTTGGAAAATGCGAGTTTTCTATGGGTCAACATGGATCGTTGCCATCTCCACCCTAATCCTCACATTCTCCCGTGCAGGATGGTTGGTGTGCGGAATGACCTTCTTTATCACCTGGTTTATGACCTTAAGAAGGTTTGGTCGGCCATTGATGATTACGGTCGTCCTCCCGATACTGAGCTCTTCATTTATTGTAATTCTCATACTTGCCTTGTTCGCTCAAGTTCGCTACCGACTCTTCGGTGAAGGTGGTGATTCATCAGCGCATGCGCGGATCCCGCAAATAAAGACTGCGATAAACATTATTTACCACATGCCTTTATTTGGAACTGGTATAGGGTCTTACACCCCTAACATCATGAGAAACGCCAACATCGATGGCCGCTACGTGACCGCCCTCTACTTCCGCGTACACAATGGCTTCCTTCTTTGGACCGCGGAAACAGGTATTCCTGGTGGAATCGCCTACACTGGCCTTTGGTGTAGTATCTTTAAAAAGGGTTGGAATAGCTGGAAAATCGAAGACGATTTCATTGCCCTAGTTGGGCTAGGAACCATGATTGGCCTTTTTGGATGGGCTTTTAAAGCGATGGGCAACATTCATACAATCATTTCGGACCCAACAGTTCTGCTCAGTTTTGCCATGATATTTATAGTTTGGAATTGTGTTAATGATCAGGAGTATGCAAAATTAAAGGGTACCCGATGAATCGCAAAGAACCCCTTGCTCGCTTCTTCCAGAAACTAAAGAATGAGGGCTTTCGTGGAATTCTAGTGGCCCTTAAATGGAAGTTTTTTCGCTACAAAAACATGATTGTTGCGGTTAGAGATGTCTCCATTCCCATGAAAGATGTGCCCCGCCATCGGTGCGAGGGAATCTACTTCAGGCTTGCATCTCTCAATGATCTTGACATCATGTGTGCCAACTTTCCTGACAAGCGAAGCTGGTACCGCAAACGCTTGGAAACTCCCGGCTACTTTTGCGACTTAGCTTTGTTTGACGAAGAAGTCGTTGCCCATAATTGGTTTTGCACTTGCCCACACCAAGACCCGGAAATGAGGGCCTGGATCCGACCTGGAGAAGGGCAAGCCTACTGGTTCGAAGGATGGTGCCGAGAGGACTGGCGAAATCGTGGCGTCAGTAACTTTGGAATCAAGCATTCCTTTGAAGAACTTTTTCCCAGCATGAACATCCATTCCGTGATGACCCTCCTGGAGGAAGACAATCTGCCCACTCGTCGCCTCCATAAGCGCTATCACTTCGCCGATATCGCCCGCCAGCGTCACTTTCGCTTAGGCCGACTTTATTTCAACACAAAGCCTAAGCCGGTTAAGGTCGAGGAAGGTTAGAATCTGCCCACATGAAGCAACTCCTTCGCGGTTGTATTTACGGGGCGGCCGCTGGTTGGTCCGTAGGTGCGGCTGAATCCGCACTTGTCGCAACCATTACGGATCTCGCCTTTGCCTCCCCCATCTCGGAATCTGTTGGGGTCGCCCTTCATTACTCTTTGGTTGGCGGTTTCCTTGGGGCCCTACTCGCATTACTCTCAAAGTTGACTCATCCGGCACATTTCGCTGGTGCCGTCGGAGGTCTAATGTTCCTCGCCACTGGCCTTAGTTGGATTCATCAAGATTTCTATGCAGGCATTCCCCTCTTTGCTCTGGAACCTCTTATTGCTTCCGCCGTTTGGACCGTGGCTTGCTCCATGGCAGGCTTCTCGATGGCCCAGGCGCCGCACCCAATACTGCCACTTTTCTTGACTGCATTGGCGGGACACCTTTGCACTGCCCTAACTTCTGCACCTATAACACCACGCCCCCAAGAGGTTGCCAAAGAGGTTGTGGCGAAAGATGGCGCCCCAAATATCTTGTTCATTTTAGTTGACACCCTTCGCGCCGACCACATGTCCAGCTATGGGTACCCAATCCAAACTTCTCCAGAAATGGACAAACTTGCGAGCCAAGGTATTCGGTTTGATTCTGCTTGGGCACAAGCGACTTGGACTCGCCCATCAGTTGCCTCTCTTATGACATCCCTTTACCCGGCAAGTCATCAAACCAACTTTTTGGACACTCGAATTTCCGAATCCTTTACCACCTTAGCCGAGACGATTCATTCTGCTGGATACCAAACGGCTGGATTCTCCGCAAATCGAAATGTCGAAAGCTTTTTTGGATTTGGGCAGGGATTCGACAGTTTTTGGCCATCTGACCTTGGCAGTGTTCGCGCTAACGCAATGCTTCGTTTCACCACTTGGGAGCGCGCCAAAGATATTCTAGCCAAGGGCTTCGGAGTCAAAATCAAGACTATGAACGATTTCGAAAACCATGCGGCTGCATTAAATAATGAAGTTGTCGCTTGGTTTGACGACAAAAACTCGAACAAACCTTGGTTTCTTTATATCCAATACATTGACCCTCATTTCCCTTATCAGCCGCCTTCTGATTTCCTTGAAGGAACTGATATTGAGCCTATCTCTGTTGAGCTCCAAAACCAAGTCGCCGGCGCCATTGGAAGTGTCAGCAAAGTAGCCCCTTACCCCTTCGCTAGCCAGGATGCCCTTCCCGAGGACATTAAGGCACAAGTTATTCGACTCTATGATGCTGAAATTCAATATTGCGATCGAGAAATTGGAAGGCTTCTCGAAACTCTCAGGAAACGTGGCGTAATGGAAAACACCTTTGTGGTGATCACCTCGGATCACGGCGAGGAATTTTGGGAACATCAACAATATAATCATGGGCATAGCACATTTAGCGAAGTTGCCCGGGTACCACTCATAATCACTGGCCCAGGAATTGAACCCGGCGTGCGCGCTCAGTCCGTAGAGCTCATTGACCTTTACCCAACTCTGGCAACTTGGGCTTCCTCACCCTTACCACAAAACATACACGGCTCCGACCTTTCTCCAGTTTTGGCAGGAAATGATGGCCTTGGCCGCGCATTTACCCAAAACATGAAAAGTGATATTCTGACGAGCTTAACCTTGGGCAAGGAAAAGCTAGTGCAGGTTGAATATCGCGGAGAAGAAGTTTGGATGCTCTTCGATTTGTCCATCGACCCAGGTGAAACCAATAACCTTGCAGAGTCCAGGCCCGAACGAGTTGCTGAATTAAGAGAACTCCTCGAGCAACGGCGAGTTGAATCGGCGAGCTTCCAGCCCGCTCAAGCAGAGCGCGTTCAGCTTGATGGCCAACGGAAGGCTGAACTTGAGAACCTCGGCTACGGTGGAGAAGAGGACGAGGAATGAGTGAGCGTGTCATTGTTCACGAAGGCCTAAATGTCTTTGCTGAACATGCCGAGAAGTGGAACTCCCTTCTGGAGCGTGCAGGAAACCCATCATTCTTTTTGCGAGCGGATTGGCTGAACTGTTGGGCAAAGCACTGGGCAGAAAACCGTAAAACCATGCTTGTCGTTGTAGAGCGCAACGGCGAATGGATTGGCGGACTCCCCTTGATTCTTGGCAAAGGACGAATTGGAGCCCGCTGGAAAGTTCAAAAACTGGAATTTGCCGGGGTTCCTTTTTATGACCGCATGGAACTTCCAGCTGCGACTGCCAAAGATTGCGAACGGTCCCTTGAGTTGATTCTCCAATGGATGCAAAGGGATCTAAAGAGCTGGACCGCCCTCGGCCTCCATGAAGTTCCGAACGGAAGCCACACTCTTAATGCCTTTAAATCTATCTCGAGAAAGAGAGGCTTTGAGCTTCACACCGTTTTAGCCTCAAAGGCTCCCCTACTCGACCTCCACGGTGGCGGAAAAACCTCAAGCAAGTATCGGCGCCAACTCAGGCAATCCATGGAGCGCCTCATGGAACGAGGAAAAGTGGAAACTGATTTCTTTTCCGTGAACTCACAGGATATTGAAAGCTTGATTCAAGAATGCTCAGCCGTGGAGTCGGTAAGCTGGAAGGGGAAGCAGGGGGTAGGAATCTTCAGAAATGAGGGATTCCGAAAATTCATGTTGGATGTCTGGAAAATACTTGCCCCTGAAAAAGGAATCGCCTTGGCAACGATTCGGCTTGATGGAAACCTCATTATTTACCATTGGGGCTTTCGCCATGGCGACCGTTTTCTTTCCTACAACATGGCTCAAACACCAGAAACAAATAATATTCGAGGCGGTTCCTTAATCCTGAATCTGATGGTGGACAAGGGGCTTGAATTAGGCTTTTCTCGGATTGACGCTTCCCGTGGCTCTCTTACCAGCCCAAATGTCATTGGAAGATATCATGGGCCCATTCGAGACCATGGAAATTTGGTCGTCTACGGACCAGGCTTAAAGAGTCGTGGACTTTCCTTTCTCCGGCATAGAGCTCTCCCTATTATTCGAAAACTAAGAAAACTACCACGCCCACCAGTTCTTGAAGAAAAATCTGAGATTACCGACCTTCCGTGCACGAACGAGTCTGCCTAAATAAGGTCCCCGTCATGACCTTTCATAGCGTGCGCAAACGGCGCACGGAGGAGCTCGGCCTCAATGGTGAGCTCACATTGCCAAGCGATGTCTTTGAGGCTCTTCTTCAAAAACTAAAAAGCCAAAACTGGAACTCGATTTCCTGTACGGAATTGGTGGATCACCTTGAACACGACGCGCCACTTCCCGAGAATCCGGTTTTACTGAGCTTTGACGATGGGTATTTAGATAACTTCACCATTGCCGCCCCTATCATGAAGAGATATGGCTTCAAGGGTACGATTTTCGTGGCAACCGACTTTATTCACCCCAAGGATGTTGTCCGGCCTACCTTGGAAACAACAGACCATCCACCGGAGCGAGGCTGGTTATCGCCCGCGGAAATACGCAAACTTGAACATGATGGAATTTTTGAGATCCAGTCCCACACATCTCGGCACAGTCGACTTCCTGTCAGCCTTGAAATCTTAAACTTTCACCGACCAGATTCTCGCTGTTGGTGGATGGAGCGTAACGCCGCGTCCCCCGCTCAACTCTCGGAAGAACACCACGGAGGAACTACTGATTTAGTACCTTGGGGCGCCCCTGTTTTTCAATCGGAATGGTCTTCCCCAGCTCACGCCATCATTCCACCCGAGGCCTTTATTCATTCTCTTCAAGACTATGTATGCGAAAATGGAGGAAGTCATTTTTTTGAATCTAGTGACTGGGAAGAAAAGCTCAGAAATTTTTCGGCACGCATCAACGTAATAGCAGACCCAGAGAAACCGGAAGATAGGCGTGGACGTATTTTAAAAGACCTAAAAGACTCCAAAGAGACTCTTGAGAACATCCTCAATCATTCAATCCCATTCCTTGCTTGGCCCGGAGGCGGATGTAGCTCCGAATCGGTAGAGCTCGCCCTTTCCTCCGCAGGATATCGAGCCACTTTTGGAACCAATCGCGCTTGCGAGGGGGTAGCTCGAGACCTTCGCGCAATCCCTCGTGCTTACTTTCGCCAAAACTATCGTGGACGATTCCACAAGACTCTTCGCGTGAACTTATGTGCCAGCATTCTTGAGTGGGAAGCGGGCCAAATTTCTGGGTACTGGAAAGGATTCTGGACTCGGCGGTTAATGGCCCTATTCGCAAACCCAAACTTTAAGAATAACCCTTCCTAACCCTCTTCCTGAGGCCCGAGGCGCAGACTACTCTTCTTCGGAATCAAAATATCCAAGGTCAGCCAAGTTCGCTTCGTCACTGGCATTCTGCTGGTCAATCCCTTCGTTGGTTTGAATCTTCTCCAGAAATTGGTCTAACTCACGCCCGAGCTGATTCATGATGTCCTGATTTTCTGGACCGAGATTCACGTCGCTCCAAGAATCCGCTCGGTAAAGAGACTCTATGCCGCCCAGCGTCCGGACAAACTTCCAATCGCCATGCAACCAGCCCTGCAAGCGCTTGTCGCCCAAATTCCGCTGAAAGCCTTCCATGTAAATTCCACGGTCAGAGGCTGCTCCGCCCTTTGCCCAGGCAGAAAGGTCTTCCCCATGCAAGCCTTTCGGTGAACGAATACCAGCCAAGGAAAGGAAAGTGGGCATCACATCGACTTGGGAAGACGGCCCACTCAAACGAAGGGGCTCTGCTCCACCGGCCGGCCTCAGAACACAAAAGATTTTTTGCGTGGCATTAAACAATGAGTAATGATGGTTTAGCAAATAGCCACCCTCTCCAAAACATTCGCCATGATCCGACAAAATCATCACAATTGTATTCTGCAGACCTGGGTCTTTGGCCTCAAGTGTTTCACGTAATTGTCCAAGCAGATCGTCCAGGCGTTCGATTTCTCCCCGCTGAAGAACCCACTCTTCCTCAACCGAAGGGTCCGGGGCGCGATGACCCTCAGAAGACCTCTCCTGCACCCGAATGCGATAAGGCAAGGGCGGACTATAAGGATGGTGGGCGTCGTAGAAGTGGGCCCAAAGGAAAGCCGGGGTATCCCCTGTACTCTGATACCACTGCTGGGCTCTCTGTAGGGTGACTTCACCAGGCACATAGGAGCTGTCAGGAAGAAAGTTCCTTGGAAGCACGCGCTCTGCGAGTTTGCTGGAGAACGTTACGCCTGCGAGTAGAGCCGTAAGGGCAGAGGCAACTGGACGGTCATCATAAATATGGAAATCGCGACTAAAGCCAAAAGAGCCACGAAGAGAATAGCCGGAAACAAAGCCCCCAACTGCATAACCGTTCTCTTGAAGAAGTCTGGGAAGACGCGGGAGGCTCAGCACCGGTCCAGTTAACCCATTGCTCCTTAGGCCATGTGTTGGCGGATAAAGTCCGGATAACATCGTGGCATGCGATGGCGCAGTAATGTTTGATACGGCCTGCATGTTGTCAAGCACCCATCCCTCGGATGCGAAACGATTTAGCTCTGGCGTGTCCAAACCTTCGCCCCCGTATAGGGGAAGAGTGTCCGAGCGAACGGTATCCCAAGTCACCAAAACAATGTTGGGGGAATTCTGGGCTGCTATTTCACTTAATGGGCTTGCCGAAAGATTAGAGTCGCTTCCCTGTAAGAACATCAACACCCAACAAATGGGAAAGGTAAGACAAGTCGCAACAACGCTCTTACCTAAAGGGAGCTCACCTGTGCGCCCATCCAAAAACATCTTGGCTCTGAAGAAGCAAAGCGCGGAAACCAGAAAGCCGGGAAGGGCCCAAAGCCAATTCACTCCATCGGCACTGCCCACCCAGCTCCAATTAGAGGGAGTGAGGCCTCCAAACAAACGAAGCAAAGAGAGAACAATGAGGCCCAAAAAGAAAATGGACCTAAAAGGAAAGTTGAGCCTGAGCTTTCCAAAAATTAGGCCAAGGAGCAAACCTGCAAGGCCATTAACCGTAATCGGGGCGAGAGAGCCCAATAAAACAAAATTGGGGTTGGCCACCACCTCATATTTGAGGGCAAAGACAATGCCAGCTTCAAAGGCCCCAAGTGCCCATCCAGTCAACAGGCCAAGGACGGCACCTTGTTGTTTTCTCATCGCCACATTCTAGCCCCGCTCTCCGAATTGCGGGAGGCTACCCACCTTCCTCAAAATAGCCAAGGCTTTGCATCGCCGCTTCTTCAGAACTTGAAAGTGCGCTGGCTTCCCCTGTTCGAATGGTGATGGACTGAAGAAAACTTTCCAACTTTCTGCGCATCTCCTTAAGCTTTTCGGGTTGAGAAGATGCGCGATTCCTTCCCTCTCCGAGGCTCCGCTGATACAAGATCTCCTCACCATTCAGCCTTCTGACAAACTTCCAATCGCCTTCAATCCAGGCTTCCATCCGCTTCTCACCGAGTCTTTCTTGATATGCCTCCATGTAAAGTCCCCTTGGGCTTCGGCTCTCAGGTGAGGAGAAAAGACTTTTTCCTTGGCAGTCATCGAAAAGATCCAAATCGGCGAACTCCAAAACAGTCGGGGCAATGTCAACATGACTTGCAATGCTAAAAGTAGAATTGTACTGAATTCCTGGAAAACGAAATACTGCTGGGACATGTTGCGTTGCTGAGAACAAGCTAGTTTCATGTTCGAGATGTATCCCTCCCTCACCGAAGCATTCGCCGTGGTCGGCGACAACTAAAACAGCAGTATTTCTCAACTCTGGATCTTTTTCGGAGAGGGAATCCAGCAATTCGCCCAACAACTCATCTAGTTGTTCAATTTCTCCTCGTTGAAGGACGAGAGATTCTTCGTCTTGAGGATCAATCGCGTGAGGGCCTTCGTCCCGGCGGGCAAGGGCTCGTTCCCTAAACTCTTTTGGTGGGTCATAGGGACCATGGGCGTCAAATAGATGGACCCACATAAAGGCGGGACCTACTTGCTTTAGGTACCATTCGGTAGCACGCGAAACGGTTGTCGTGCCGCGAACAGAAAGGGTACCCCTTAAGCTCTCGGGCAGGAACAATCGTGCAACGGATGAGGAGAAGCGTAAAACTTGAGCGAGCTGTTGCCCTGCGGAAGATTCTGGTCGCTGATCAAAGTATTCAAAGCCACGGTCAAAACCAAACTTGGCGTGGACAGGTAAGGCGGAAACAAAGGCTCCGGTATGCCAACCTGCGTTGTGCAATCTCTGAGGTAAGTTTTGAAAGCCAGTCTCGGGCGCAGTCAGGCCATTACTTCTAAGGCCATGAGTGGGAGGGTATAAGCCCGTCAACATACTCATATGAGAAGGTCCTGTAATGGAGGCCACTGCTTGAAAATCTGAAATCATCTTTCCTCCCCGGGCAAGACGGTCAAGGTTGGGCGTGTTTAGCCCCGACCCTCCATAAAGGGGAAGCGTGTCTGCCCGAACAGTATCCCAGGTCACAAGAACAACATTTTTTTTGCTCTGGGATTCTTGAGTCGGCCCTTCGCTCACTCGAGGTTTTTCCAAGGCAACGTGCAAGCCAAACCACATCAAAAAAGGAGCGAGCGCATTAAGTTTTCCAATCCAAACTAGCGCCTTGGGAAGCTCGGGGCGAATTGAAAGAAACCACAAGGCTAGGGAGGTGGCTCCTCCAATGGCAACAAAAGAATAGTGAGAACCTTCGGGAAGGCCGCGGCGGCGAAGGAGAAAGAGGAGCCCGGCAAGTCCCAAAAAGTAAATCCACTTCCAGGGCAAAACTTTGCCCTGAGATCCCAGAATGGCCGCAATAACCCAAGCGAGGAGACCGTAAAAACAGAGGGCCGAAAGGGGAACTAAAAAGAAAAGGGAAGGGCTACCTAGGTGCCCAGTATCCGTAAGCACGCAACCCGCTTCAAAGGCTCCTAAAGCCCAACCTGTTAGGACGGCCCGTCTTTCCTCGACTATTCTTTCCACAAGCGAAGTTTAGCAAAGCTCAGCCAGAGACCACTCTTTGGGGGTGCCGCCGAAGCAATCTTGCATCATCTCCATGCGCCAACCCTTTGCTTCCCTAGGCCCGAGTTGCAGCGTCCAAAACTTCTGCGACACAAGCCGTTAGTTTTTTGGCTGTAGGCAAATGGATGAACTCATTAGGCCCATGGGCATTGGAATGCGGCCCCAAAACACCTGTGATCAAGAACTGGGCATCTGGGAATTTGTCCCCCAACATCCCCATAAATGGAATTGTTCCACCTTCCCCCATCCAAGCTGGGGGTGCCCCGAAATGGCGAATTGAACTTTCGGTCAAAGCCGTTTCCAGCCAGGACACGAGCGGTGAAGCATTCCAGCCGTTGGCCCCTTTCTCTGGAGTGAAGCTCACCTCAGCAGAGTAGGGAGCACTTTCGCGAATGACTTCTTGGAGCTTCTGAGTGCACTCACTCCAGTCTGCGGTTGGAGGCAAGCGGAAAGAAAGTTTAACCGAAGTTGAAGGACGAAGAACATTTCCCGCTGTGGACAATGGCGGGAGGCCATCTACGCCCGTGATGGAAAGGGTTGGAGCCCAAGTTCGAGCTAAAACTTGGTTGGGACCACCAACGGTCATGGGCTCCGCATTTTCAACAAAGGGGTATTGCGACCAAGTCGATTCCCCCATCACCTGTGCGACGCTCTCAGCTTGGCGAGTGCGCTCTTCGGGCACCTCAACATGAAAACAATCCAGAAGAAGGCGACCGGTTTGAGGGTCCTCAATTCGGTCCAAAATCATACGAAGGATGCGGAAGCTAGAAGGGACAATTCCGCTTGCGTCTCCGCTGTGAACACCTTCTCTTAGGATCTTAACTTTCAAATCTCCGGCAACCATTCCGCGTAAGGAGGTTGTGCTCCAAAGCCGGTCGTAATCTCCAGCCCCGGAATCTAAACAGACCACTAAGCCAACCTGACCAATGCGGCCCGATAAATGTTCGATGTAGGCAGGCAAATCCGGGGAACCACTTTCCTCGCTGGCCTCAATAAGAACCACGCAACGTGGGTGTTTTCCGCCATGTTTCTGTACCGCTTCAATTGCAGCCAAAGAAGCAAAAGGGGCATAACCATCGTCGGCTCCTCCGCGCCCATAAAGCTTGTCCCCTTCAAGAACGGGCTTCCATGGGCCTAAGTCCTCGCGCCAGCCCTTCATTTCAGGTTGTTTGTCAATGTGGCCATACATGAGGACACTATCTCCCGGTTCTCCAGGAATCTCCATCATGATTAAGGGAGTTCTTCCCGGAAGGCGGACCACTTCAACTTCAAGCCCCGCAATTGGTCGAGCCTGGGACCAGGCCTCGACTTGCTGGACGGCCGCCTCAAGATGCCCCGACTCTTCCCACTCTGAATCAAAAAGGGGGGACAGTGCCGGAATTCGGATGTAATCCGTCAATTGGGGGACAATTTCATCTTCCCAGATAGAGTCCACCCAAGCCGAAAGAGATTGGGTATCAAGGTTTGAGGGGTTGCTCATTTCATATAAGCATAACGAGGTGCATGAAAGCCGATTTAGAATGCTCCCATGAGTGAGAACATTCCACCCGTTCCGGGCTCTCAAAATCCACCGCCCCGACGCGGTTGCTTGTTTTGGTCTGCTTCGGGCTGTTTAGTTTTTGCAATCATTGCTGTAGCCCTGATTTGGTGGTTTAAATCCTTCATGGGGGACCACCTCGTAACAAACTCTGAGCAAGCTTCCTTGATCGCTGAGGAAATCATCCCTTTGCGCTTGCCTGATGGAATGAGTTTTGAACAAGCTTTTTCTTGGAAGGAAACGCGTGCTGCCTGGGGCGTCAACCCAGAACTCCCAAGCAACCCCCTTGTTATTTTTCTTTTCCGCACCGAAGGAGAAGAGGCTGACGAGGACTCATTCTTAAAGGGATTTGAACAATCCCGAAAGCGTGGAGATGATGGCGCCTTCATTCGGTCAGAAGACTTTGTTCTCCGTGGAAAACCCATTCGGGCGGCGTTCTCCGAATATTCCGATGGAGACCTCGAATACTCTTTCTTAATTCCAGGAGACTCCTTTACCACAGGCATGGTATTCATGGGACAGCCCGACATCTTGAACCACGAGTGGGTTCAAGGGATTCTGGACACTGTCACTCCTTAGCCCCGAAGAAGGTTCAAAATCCGAGCATCAGGCTCAATTTCAAGCCGGGCACGGATGGAGTCGCCAAAGAGGCTGTGGTGTCAGCCAGCAATTCCAGCGCTAATCCTGCGGAGATGCTTACTTGGAGGCAGACTTGG
>DLRM01000065.1:0-22602 GCA_002500505.1 Planctomycetes bacterium UBA7888 | reverse complement strand
ACTTGGAGGCAGACTTGGTGCCCTTCTTCTCTTCCTTTCCCGTAGCGCTTTGGTCCTCTCCCGTAGGGCCTTCCTCGTCAACAGACTGAGCAGGCTCCAAAACCCCCTCCCACCAACTACGGAGAACACCACCATCATCGGAACCAATAATGACGGTTCCCTTTCCGCAATCTGGATGCTTTTCGGTGAAATCGTCCACCATCTGTCTCAAGTCTTGGCGAGCAGACTGGTGAACCAAAGCAGCAAACACCGAACAGCCTCCGGCGAGAGCCATTCGCATACCAAACATTCCCCCTTTCCGGCCAGACTCATTGAAAATCTTGAAAAATTCGCTGACGGGAGACAAGTCCAGGCCGCACTTCTCTTTGAAAGAACGTTGAGATGAGCCCAAACAACGACCGGCTTCGGCGAGATAAGTTTCTCGCATGGTTCGAGAGTAATCGTTCAAATTCGCAACAAGGCGGCGAGACCGGCCTGATTCGCGGCACTCATGCTCGGCGTTTGCGCGCAGACGATAAGTAAAGCTCGAATCAACCATGGGAGATAATTCTTTCGTGTCTGCCTTCCGCTTGAATTTCTTCAGCCAGGTCTCGCCTTTTTCGCTGGCGGGAACATGGGCTCGCAACCCTCCCTCAAAAGCGGTAGGCGCAACTTGTCCCCAACCTCCATACTCCTGCGACTTTTGCGCTTGCATCTCAGCGTTTAAATGAGACATCGCCATGGAAGCACCAATTTGGTGACGCATTCGAACCTCTTCAGGAATCGTTTCCTCGAATCCTAAATCGACGGCGGCAAAGGAGCATTGTTGAGGAACGGGGATCCACTGCATGGAGGGGTCGGCGCCGTGTTCAATTTGAAGGGCACAGTCCACGCGACCCAATGCGCTGGTCAATACATCGGTCATTGGAATAGGGTCATCCAAAACTTCGGCAAAGCCCTGAGCCACTGCGCGGGCAACCAAAATGCCATCCACTCGTTTCTTGGAAAGCCCCGTGGACCCTTTCAAAGCAAGCGCAAGAGAAACTCCAAACGCTGCCCGCTCCCCGTAACCGGTTCCTTCGGGTACACGACTCCAAATCAAAATGTCGAAACCTTTCTTTGGAGTATTGAGTTGGCGAGTTCGGCGTAAGCCCAACATGACTGCTAAAACTCGCATCATCCAAAGGTCTTCCGGCTCAGAGAATATCTGGCGCAAAACTGCCATACTCCGTGGCGGCCCTTTCCGAGTGTAAAGAGTGTCAATATCCCCTTCCCAAACACGATCACCGCCCCAAGAATCCGGAAGCAAGCTCCGAATCCGAATTTTTCGATCTTCTCGGTTTTGGATAGCGGTATAAACCGACCGCGAAATCGGCATGGACAAGGTGACGGTGCCTGGGGCCTCAGTTGGGCCGCCAAGCACTTTCAGCCGGCCAGGCGCACGAGAAAGCCAAAGGGGTTTGTCAAGTTCCAGCCAACCATCCGCCTCGCTAGCTAGGAGGGCAGAAAAGGGGAGGAGAGAGGCGGGGAGGGCGGGCTCAGGCACGAAATTAGCACAGATTTTAGCCCCGCCTTTCGAAGAGGCAATGGGGTAGCAAAGGGGTAGCCAAAGTGTTCGTAAGGCTTTGTTTTATAGTAGGTTACCGGGTCCTGACTGCTCTGTTCAAGCCGCTTTCTTCTAAAAGACCCCGATTGACCCTAAATCAGGCCGCCCAGAGAGTAAATCATCGGGTATCCTTCTGCTGGTCAGCCCCTAGAATGGACACTGACAATTTCCCAATGCGCATCTTCACCGCCCTTCGCTTCCTTTTGGCCATTTTGGTCGCTTTACCTTCCTGTTTTGGCTCGGATGCCCTTTCCGGTTCCTCAGGATCTGGCGCCAGCTCTGGGGGTCATATCGGCCCCGGCTTTGATGGCATCACCCTTGCCAGCGCCATTAGTACCTCCTCGGTAAGCCTTGCGTGGCCTATGGCCGTCGGCGCAACTCCCGCCGCTTCTTCGAATGTGAAGTACCACATCTACAGCGGCGCCACTCCTGAAGAGGCTCGTTCGAACACCTCACTCATCGCAAGCACCTTTCCTGGCGTGACATCTTTTGTAGACTCGGGCCTAGATGGCATGGAATTTTCTACCATCTATTACCGAGTAACCGCCGAAGATGCTGAAGGCAGCATTACGGATAGCTCCAAAATCGCTTCTGCTCGCCTTCCTTCTAAGTACATTGCAGGAACAAGTGTTTACAGCCCGAATGTGGAGAGCCTTTGGCTAACCCAAGACTCGAGTGGCAATAGCTGCATCACTTGCCACAGTAGCGCAGTGGAGCCAGACTTTTCCTCTTTCTCAAGTTTTCTAAATTCCGCCTCCTTTGTTATCCCCTACGATGGCGAGGCGACTTGGAATGAGTTTGTTTTGGATTTTGTAAACAACCCTATTCCCCATTTTGGATACTGGTCTGTTCCAGCTCGAATTAGCGACATGAAAGCTCCATTGTCTACTTGGATTGCTGAGGGTGCACTAGAGGTTGGCGATGACGTTCCTCCAATTTTCCAGTTCGATGCCATTGCCAATGCAGGAAAGTACTTTGGTGAAACCGGTCCAGCGTTTAACGAGATGACCGTGCACTGGTTTGAGGCTTCTGACCCAGAGTCCTTGCCGCTTAATGGCTCGACAACCGGACAACTTGAGTACCACATTTATGTTGGAGCTTCGAGCGACACCATTGATTGGCTCAACCCAATCAACCTCCAAAATGAGGGGACAAACCCTTACTATCAGGAACTATTTTCCACTGGGCTCGACGAAATGTCTTACACATTTGAGTGGACTGATCGTCGTTGCGTCGCAGTTGTTCGCGCCTTGGATGCTTCCGGTCGCTCCGAGACCTTTGTGGATCCGCTTAACCCCACAATGGAAGAACTTGCCCTTCGCTGGCGAAACATGTCCACAAACGAACGGGAAATCGTTATTAGCCGCTAAGGGCTTTTACTCCTCGTCTTCAAAATACCCCAAGGCTTCCAGCTCCTTGAGCAAGTTTGCATCAGGTTTGATTTCTACTTTTTCTACGGAACGAAAGCCAAGTTCTTGAAACGCTTTAAGATCCTCAAGTAGACGTATAAAAATTTCTGGCTCTTTTTGAGAAAGATCCAACGTCTCGGCAAAATCTTCGATGTGATTGAATAACTTCGGGCCACTTTCAGTGAAAAGCAGTTTCCACGGTCCGCGGATAGCCGCCCACAAGTGCGCCGGTTTGGGGACTAAGCGAAGACGGTGGGCGAATAGAGTACGGTTTGCAAACGCCTGAGGAGCATCTTTGTGACCCTGAATTAAAGGAAGCAGGCTTTGGCCATCAAGACCAGGTGGAACCACTAGCCCAGCAGTCGCAAGAGTCGTTGGGAGAATGTCCACAATGCTTACATTCGTATGTATGTCTCGCCCTTCAATGCCACCCGGAGGGCGAAAGGTGAAAAGGACTCGATTCAACTCAGAGTGAAGCTGGAACTCATGCCCGGTTCCACCATGATCCCCAAACTCTTCGCCATGGTCGCTAGACATAACCAAAAGCCCCTCTTTGTCCCAACCAAATTGGGTGAATATCTTTTTTAGCTCTTGGTCCAAAAATCGGATCTCGCTGTCATACCGAGCGGCAGAGTCCTCCATTTTCCCACTCTGCTTTTCGTACCACGGTGCCCGCTTGTTGTAGGGCATGTGGGGGTCCATGAAATGAAGATAGAAAAAGGACGGTTTGTCCTTGTCCAGTTTTTCCCTCCATTCTTCAAGTTGTTCACCGACTTTCGCTGCGTCATCTTTTCGGAAAAGTTTCCATTCGTCAAAAGCTCGGTTAAACCCAATTTCGGACCCAATATTCAAATTCGTGGCGATGCCAAAAGTTTGATAGCCAGCCTTCTTAAAGAAATCCGCCATCACGCCGACGTCCTCTGGAAGTTTATTCAATGGAAGTACTTCCGCAGCAATTCCCCGCTGATTCCTCCGCTTAAAGGCCATAAAGCCCTCAACAATGCCATGTTTGGTGGGATAAAGGCCGGTAAAGAGGGAAGCAACTGCAGGAGCAGTCCAAGAGCTTGTGGAGTAAGCTCGATGGAAAACCGCTGATTGCTTGGCCATTTCCGCCAAAAAGGGAGCGGTTTCGGTTTCGTGCCCATAAAAGCCCAAGTGGTCGGGGCGAAGGGTGTCGATTAAAACCACAACAACATCCGGAGCCTTCCATTCTTCCGCCTCCTGGGAGGGAGAGCAGACCGGGAGGGCTAGAGCCATTAGGCTGACAAGAAAAGCTCGGGTACCAAACATGCTTTTATATCCTACCCTTGAGGAAGGGGATTTTGAGCGGGGTGGAAGTTATGATTTCCATAATGGTCAGAGAAGGAGCAACCACGCCAATACTCACCCGGATTCTTTGGGGAGGGGTCATCGGTGGATTCCTGGGTCTGGCAATTGGCGCGATTGAGGGCACTCTACTTATTTCTCAAACTGGTATTGGGGCCGACTCCCCCATCTCGAGCCTGCTTGAGCTTCAGCTCCATTACTCATTGCTCTTGGGGTTCTTGGGTGCTGCCTGTTTTGCCTTCATTTTCAAACAAAGTCCGAAGAAAGTCTGTTCGAGCATAATAGCCATTGGTTTTACATTGGTCCTAGTAATGTGGCTTCGAGAAGGTTTTTTTATTGGACAAGACGTCTCCTTGGCAACTTTCTGGACTGCTTGCGCTCTCACATTCGCCATTGGGGTTTTATTGGGTCACCTTATCAGCCGCACACGACTGGCTTCAAGACGAGGTGCCTTAGTTTGCGTAACCCTTTCCGTCCTCGGAGGTGGAGTTTCTTTAGTCTCAAGTGACTCGGGAGCGTCTCTGGACTTAGAGATTCAACCTTGGTCGGGGAAAAGGCCACCTAATTTCTTAATTGTTCTCATTGACACTTTAAGAGCGGATCGGCTCGGGGCATATGGATACAAAAGAAACACCTCCCCGGTAATTGACCAATTGAGTGCCAAAGGAGTTCGCTTTGACGCTGCCTATTCTCATGCGCCCTGGACTCGACCCTCGGTCGCCTCACTCATGACTAGCTTATACCCAAAAAGCCATGACATTATTGGAGATGAAGATGCCCTTCCTTCCGGGCTTCCCACTTTGGCCCAAGTCTTAAAATCTCGCGGCTACTCCACTGCCGCATTTTCCGCAAACCCACAAGTAATGCCCGTTTATGGCTTTGGTAGAGGCTTTGATGTATTTGGAAATTCTCACGCCTCTATGCTTCGTCGGACATCTATTGGGAGAGTGGAACATTTGATGATGTACGGCATCAAAAATTTCGTACTGCCAAGTTTGAAGATTAAAAAAGAAGGAACTTCACCTGGGGACGAGCATGACTCCCTCCGAAATTCTCAAGCAGGCGGACTCAACAAGCTGGCCTTTGACTGGATTAACTCTTATCAAAACGAGCAACCCTTCATGTTGTATATGCAATACCTGGACCCGCATTCTCCTTATTCGCCACCTGTGGATTACCTGAACGCCGATGCCCAGGAACCAGTCGTACTCCCTATTGAGTTTGTTCAAAAGAATGCGCCACCATGGCCGTTCATGGATTCAAAAAAGGCAACGCCTGAAGTGCTTCGAGGGCTCAACCGACTTTACGACGCAGAAATTGCCTATGTGGATCACGAGTTGGGTGTCTTACTGGATCGTCTTCAAGCTCGCGGAATGATGGAGGACACAATTGTTGTCGTAACGTCTGACCATGGAGAAGAATTTTATGACCACAATCAATGGCTCCATGGACAATCCTTATTTGATGAGTTGGTTCGGGTTCCCTTAGTTTTTTCTGGTTCAGGCATTCAAGCTGGTGTCATCAAGGAGCCCGTTGGATTAGTGGATGTGCTTCCAACGGTCGCTACGCTTGCAGGGGTGGAGACCCTTAACTTCCCTATCCATGGTCAAAATCTAAGCAAAACGCTCTTTCATGGAGAACCCGCTAAACCAAGGTTGGTGTACTCCGAGAGGAACGGCGCATGGAGCATCAACGCCATACGACGTGGTCACGAAAAACTCATTCGCATTACCGACCCAAAAGGGAACTCCCATTGGAGAAAGTACAACCTCGACCAAGACCCAATGGAAAAAAATAATTTATTCTCGGCTGATACCGACTCCGAATTCCAAGCCCTTTTAATCCAAGCTGTTGAAAGCGCTGATGATTTGTTACGAGAGCGGGCAGGGCGAGTTGAGGCGGATGCTGATAACGCAGCCGCACTAAAGGCTCTGGGCTACACGGGAGAAGACGACGAAGACTAATCTTGGGGCTGCCTTTCCTTAAAAAGAGCAATCTCTTCCAACAGGGCGTCCACCATTTGGTCTTCGGGAACCACGCGAACTTGTTCGCCATTGCGATAAAGGATGCCCTTCCCGCCGCCGCCGGCAATTCCAATATCCGCTTCCTGAGCCTCGCCAGGTCCATTCACGACACAGCCAAGCACGGCGATTTTGATGGGCACCTTCTCGCCCTCCAGCCTCTCTTCAAGCTCACTCAAAAGCGCGTCCAAGTCAATATCAATGCGTCCGCAGGTCGGACATGCGATGAGTTCGGGACTGGTAACTCGAGCACCTGTTGCTTTCAAAATGTCAAAGGCAACTGGGATTTCTTGAGCGGGCTCTCCAGTGAGTGACACCCGAACGGTGTCACCAATTCCATCAAGCAAAAGAGCTCCAAGGCCGACTGCAGATTTCAAAGAACCATAGCCTTGGCGGCCGGCTTCCGTTACTCCAAGGTGAAGCGGAATGTCTGTCTTCGCCGCAAACAACCGGTTAGCTTCCAACACAGTTTTCGTATCAGTTGACTTCAAAGAAACAACAAAGTTTGAAAAACCCATTTCTTCTACGGTCTCGCAGTGCCGAAGAGCCGATTCCACCATGGCATCGGCCGATGGGTAGCCGTGCTTTTCAAGAAGATCTTTTTCAACTGAACCAGAGTTGACCCCTATACGAAGAGCAATCCTAGCGGAGGCTGCGGCTTGGACCACTTCACGGACCCTATCTAAGGAACCGATGTTCCCAGGGTTTAGGCGAACTTTGTCCACCCCGGCGTCAATCGACCGGAGGGCTAGGCGGTGGGTGAAGTGGATGTCTGCGATTAATGGGACGGGACAATTCGCCCTAATTTCAGGAAGGGCGTCCGCAGCAGAATCTGTGTCCACGGTAACCCGGACTAATTCACATCCTGCCTCAACTAAAGATTCAATTTGAGAACAGGTGGCGGGAATATCGGCCGTGCTTGACGAAGTCATGGACTGAACCCAAATCGGGTGTCCAGAACCGATTTCCAAGTCGCCTACTCGAACGGTGCGTGTCGCTCTGCGTGCCATGCTTCGGGTATTCTATTCCACCGATGCCTATCCCCCTTCAAGACGGCTGGCTTTACGGCCCTGTGGACTCTCGCCGATACGGCCGGAGTCTTGGCGTCAACCCTTTGCCCGTGGACCGAAAGCTTTGCTCTCTGGATTGTCTTTATTGTCAGTATGGCTTCACAAAGGCTCAGGAGGCTGCCGGGCGGGCAGAGCTTCCCGGGTTGGATGAGCTGAAGGCCGCCTTTGAGCAAGAATTTTCCCGATTGGCCGCAGCGAATGACCTTCCAGACCGAATTACAGTGGCAGGAAATGGTGAGCCAAGTTTGCATCCTGATTTCCTGGAAATGAGTCGAGCACTTTGCGCAAGCCGCGACCGCCATTTTCCGGGTGCTTCTATCGGCTTGCTCTGCAATTCGATGCACTTGAATCGCCAAGATGTTGTCGAGGCAATCAATGGGTTCTATGACGAGCCGGCCATGAAGTTGGAGTGGGGAACCGCAGAGTGCTTTGCTGCAATGAACCGCGTACCTGCTTCGCGGTTCAAAGCTTTATTAAGTGGTTTAGAAAAAATTAATCGATTTGTGGTGCAGTCCCTTTTCATGCATTCCCCTCATGGGGACAACTCGACCAATCAAGAAGTTTCCCTTTGGATTGAACACCTAAATCATTTCCGAGAACACATTGTTCGAGTTGAGCTTTACTCCTTGGACCGCCCTCCCGCCGACGCCGCTGAGGCCACTCGCTTATCAGTTGAGGAGCTAGCCTCGATTGCCGACCGCGTTTCTGCGAACGGATTTGAAGTCGAAATTTACTGAACGGGAACTGGGCGTCGGTTTTCGTCAACTGCAACGTAGACCACTTCTGCTTCCGTTACTTTGACTTCTTCACGAGTAGGGTCAGACCGTCGGCGCACCATCACTTCTACCTTTGCGGTTACAGAAGTATTCCCAATCTTCACGAGCTCGGTGTAAAAAGAAACCTGATCGCCCACAAAAACGGGTTCATAAAAAACAACCTTGTCCATCGCAACGGTCACATAACGCCGCGCAGCATTCACCTTATGAGCTTCCATAACGGCAGCAAGGTCAATGTGGGACAAAATAACACCACCAAAAATCGTGCCCGAGGCATTGGTGTCCTTGGGCATCAATATTGTCCGAATAGCTGGTTCTCGGGGGCATGTTTCGCTCATGGCCTTATTATGCTCGGGTGCTCTACTCCGGACTGCAACAAAATGACCAAAGATGGGCGGAATCGCACAGTATCTCCAATATTAAGCGCCAAAAGACGCGCAAATAACTTTAGAGCTCTGGCACGGCGCTTGCATTAAGGGGGAGTGTCTACAAAAACCTGACGAAGGTCCTGACCCAGCTCGGCTAGGAGAATGTGGACAAGTAGGGGGTTGGCCTAGGGGGCATTTTGGCGCTCTCGGGCCATTTTATTTCCGACCTAGTAGGCGGGCAGTTGCGGCCCGCACCTTGGCGATGTCTCCACGAAAGAAGTGATCTGCGCCTTCGATTATTTCAAGGGTTCCGCCATTCTCCTGGATAGGTTTCATTTTTGAGAGATCCACAAATTCGTCCTGATCCCCAGCAAGCACATGGATGCTTTGTGGCCAGTTTTTGATTGAGGGCCAAGAATAGAAATTTGTGGGCCATGCAATAGCTATGTAGTGCTCGCAGGATTCATGGACACGGTCCGCCAATTCTAATCCCACAACTGAACCAAAACTAAAGCCCCAAATAGCGCGAGGTACATTCGGGAACCTCTCAGATATCCAGCGATAAGCACAATCTGCATCCTCCACTTCTCCCACTCCATTGTCGTACTCGCCTTCCGAGTCGCCAGCCCCCCGAAAATCTAAACGTAAAGCCGCCCAACCGACTTCGAGGGCTCCAAGGGCCCCCCACCGTACGACATTGTTTTTCCGGGTGCCGCCATGCTGTGGGTGCGGGTGCAGTAATAACAATACTCCCTTTGGATTCCCATGTGGGACTTCCAGGGTTGCCGCAAGCCGGCCCGCAGGGCCGTCTAAAAAAATCCGCTCGGGCGGAGGAGTGTCAAGGTCGCGTGGAGCCATCGCATCCGCTATTGTCGGAAACCGTGCGCCTCCTTGCCACGCTTCTTACAGACCTCCCCCTTGACGAACAACGCCTCAGGGGCGTGCTACTAAATATCAGCCATACTTCTTTGGCGGGTTCCATTCAGCAATATGGGTTGGATGCCACTCATTCTTTTGGAAACGCCGCAAAAGATTTTGATGTGCGAGATGTCACAGTGCGGTGTCGGCCAGCGAACACAAGTCACAAATCCGCTCTTGTGGAGCTAAGAAAACATGGATTTCAACCCGCAACGGCCCTGGAGTTTGAGACAGCTGGCGATTCAGAATCGGACCTTGATGCTTGGTCTCTTGTTCGGGTTTATGCCGAAGAGCTCAAGGGTTGGGTCGTGACGGCTTTTCTAGACTTTGAAGAAGCTCGCAGTCGAACGGGTTCTGATGAAGGCCTTCTTCAGGCACCTGTGGGCGGAAAAAAGCGCGGCGTTCTTATCGCTTCAAATGCACTAGAGCTTCTAGCTTGATTCTTTGTCGTTGAAGGAGGCCTTGCCATGGAGCATGTCGGGCCAAAGGGGCGCTTCAAAAACAACACGCTTCCCTGTCATGGGGTGCTCCACGTCAAGTTTCCAAGCGTGAAGCGCCTGGCGGCCCATGCCTAATAAAGCGTAATCCTCTTGAGTGAGCTCTTCGCTCACATGACGGATAAAAACATCATCACCGCCCAAGTAAAGCTTGTCTCCCACGATGGGATAGCCCATCGCGGCCAAATGAACACGAAGCTGGTGCTGACGACCCGTTTTGGGACGGAGCTCGACAAGGGTTCGAGGTCCGACCTCTTCCGAGGCAGGGTATCGTTGAATAACAGACCATTCTGTTTGGGAGGCTTGGCCTTCACCATCCATTCGAACCCCCATCTTCAGTCTAACTGCACTGTCGTTTAGCTTCCCTAAGGGTTGATCCATGACTCCGTTGTCTCCTGGAATCTCGCCAACGACAAGCGCAAGATAAGTTTTTTGAACTGTTCGAGCCTCGAATTGTCGCCCAATCCGCGTTCGAGAGAGTTGGTCTTTTGCACACAACATGACCCCGCTGGTTTCACGATCCAAGCGGTGACACAAAGTGGGGACTTCTTCTGCATTTGGGAAATGGCGGCGGTGCCGCTCGTGAACCAAGTGAATCAAAGATCCAGTAAGGTGCCCCTTGGATGGGTGCACGCTGATGTTTGGGGGCTTATTGACTGCAACAAGCCAATCATCTTCAAAAACACACTCTAAAAAATCTTCGCCCGGATTGGTTGCAGGAATGTTTGCATCAGGTTTTGGTGCGGGTGTGCGCAGCACTACTTCTTGACCCATCCTCAATTTCAACCCTCGACGAATAGAACCAATTTCTGCTTTCTGTGGATCCTTTCCAGAAAGGACTTCCACCCAACCTTGCTCTATGAACTTTCGGACACCTTCACGAGAGCGCCAACTCACCCTGGTCGCCAAAAAAGAATCTAAACGGCTCCCATGTTCAGGCTCACCCACATCAAAAACTTGTTCGACGAAGGGGAGTGAAAGGTCACGTTGGCCGCGACGTTTTTTTCTCGGGGGGCGGGGTTTTGCCATGGAAAAAGAAAAGGCCTCGGCACACAAAGCACCGAGGCTAATTTCGGAAATTTAGGAAATCATTTCCGAATCAAGAGGCGACCAGCTTAGAAACGGGCGCGGCGACGCATCCGTTCGGCGCGGCGAATGGTGCGGATTCGCTCGAGCTTGGCTAAGCGGCGAGTCGTCTTTGGCTTCTCGTAGAAAGAGTTGGCCTTGGCAATTTTGAAAATGCCAGAATAGTTGCATTGGCGCTTAAAGCGGCGGATGGCAGCTTCAAGTGATTCGTTCGGACGGACTTGGACCTTAATCATTCTGTAGAAGGTTCTTAGGATGTCGGCCCAGCAAGACCAAAGATTCGGCGCTGGGACCGTTTTAGGGCCGAGTAGTGTACTCGCCGACAGGACAGCCGTCCACCCTCCTCCCTATGCCTTCTCACTCTGATTCCGCACCAAAAAAGAACCATGAAGCCCTTGAAGGCCTGGTGGATGCGATTATTTTTGCTGCAGAAGACACCGGATTTGCCGTAATTGCTCTCTCCACGGAAGAAGGGCTCCTAACTGCAGCTGGGGATCTTCAACCCGTCCACGAAGGAGCCCATTTGCGGCTTCACGGGAAATGGCAAAACCACCCTCGATTTGGAAAACAATTCCGAGCTGAATGGTCGGAACACTCCACTCCGACCACGGAAGTAGGTCTGGAGCGTTATCTCGGGTCTGGTGCCTTTTTCGGCATCGGCCCTGAAATGGCTCGCCGGCTAGTCGCCCACTTTGGGGACAAGACTCTGGATGCTCTCGAAAAAGGAGCCAGAGAACTTCGTAAGGTAAAAGGAGTGGGCCCCAAACGGGCGGAAGCCCTTGCGGAAAACTTCCAAGAAGGTCGGGACCAACACCGGGTTCTTGCGGAGTTAAGAGGTTTGGGTTTGAGTGGAGCCCAAGCCAAGAAGGCTTATGACCAATGGGCGGCGGGCACAGTGGAGCGGATTAGGAAAGATCCTTGGGGGCTCATCGGAGTTCTGGAACGAGTTGGGTTTCATACTGCAGAAAAGATGGCCGAACAAATTGGCTTGCCAAAAGATTGTCCGGAACGAGCACGAGGAGTAATCCTTCATTTTCTTCGAGAAGCTGCACGCGAAGGACATGTTTGTTTACCACAAGATTCTATTTGGAACCAATTGGAGGACTTGGGCCTCGCCACGGAGACTGTTGCCGGGGCGGTTGCAGAATTGAAAACTCAGGGTCGGTTGGTTTTGGAAGAAGGCCCAGTCCCTCCTCCCGATTCCGGGACGGGAACCTGGTGGTACTTGTCGGGCTTATGGCAAGACGAGGTCGGTTTGGCGGAAAACCTGCAACGAATTCGAAGTGGTGGGCGCGGCCCTCTTGCAACTCCACAGCAAATCGAATCCGCCCTTCAAAGGGCGGCCTTCCCCCCCGACGAAAGCCAACTCAGAGCCGTGCGAATGGCGTTAGAGGAGCCCGTCTCTGTGCTCACGGGTGGCCCAGGCACAGGCAAAACCACAACCCTGCACCTACTCTTAGAAATCTTGGAGTCCGCTGGGTGTTCCAAGGTTCGCCTGGCAAGCCCAACAGGACGTGCAGCGAAGCGTCTCCAAGAAGCCACTGGGCGGGACGCTTCCACCCTTCACCGCCTCCTCGGTTTTGACCCCCATGAGGGTGGTTTCCGTCATGACGAGGATGAACCGATTGAAGCTTCCTTCGTGGTAGTGGACGAAGTCTCCATGATGGACGTCAACTTAGCCCACTCCTTGACGCGTGCCCTCCCCACCCACTGCCGACTTCTTTTGGTTGGTGACGCTGACCAGCTCCCTTCCGTTGGGCCTGGCTCTGTTCTCCGAGACTTGGTGGCTTCCGATTCCATACCTGCCACACGCCTGGAGCTTGTCCATCGTCAAGCGGCTGGCTCGGGAATCACAACTGCCGCCCATGACATTTTGGAGGGCAACACACCAGAAACCATGACGGGCACTGGGGGAGACTTCTTCACAACTTACCGAGAAGACCCTGAAGAAGCGGCTGCAATGGTGGAGCGCGTGGTTTGCGAACGGATTCCTGAAAAATATGGCCTTGACCCGCGACAAGACATCTTGGTGCTTTCCCCTATGTACAAAGGTCCCCTTGGGGTGGACGCCTTGAATGAACGGTTAGGGGCGCGCCTTAACCCCTCCCAAGATTCTGAAGACTCTGTTGCCGCCAATGGGCTTCGGGTTGGCGACAAGGTCATGGTTGTTCGCAACGACTATGACCGAGAAGTTTTCAATGGGGACACCGGAAAAGTAGTTCGCACGCGGGACGGTGGCGTAGTAGTCGAAATGGAGGGAAAGTTATTGGAGTATGAAGTCGAAGACCTTCCCAACCTCATTCGCTCTTGGTGCGTGACCGTCCACCGCTCTCAAGGAAGCGAGGCCCTCGCTGTGGTCGTTGTCTTAGGAAACTCTCACTGGATTATGCTTCGCCGAAATTTGCTCTACACAGGAATCACTCGGGGGAAAAAATTAGTGACCGTAATTGCCTCGAAACAAGCTTTGCGTCGAGCGATTGGAAACGCCGAAGAAAATTCCCGTTACGGATTGCTTCAAAACCGCTTGTAATATTTAGCGGTAGGAATCCAATCGCTTTCGGATTTGACCGGAAGCCTTGTCTTCTTTTTGCTCCATAGCAATAAATATTGCGCGCTTTGCAAGCTCTCGAGCCTTTTCTTTATTCCCAGCCGAAGCGTAAGCTGCGGCAGCGGCATTGAGAACTTTCCACGAGGCGCCACCGCCGCCTTCAATCAAACCCTTGGCAAGTTGAACCGCTCGAGAAGGATTTCGAACCGCAGGGTTTTTGTGCGTGGCGTGAAGCCAAATAAGAGCTAAGCTTGCAGAAATTCTCGACCCTCTCGCTGAACGCGCGCGCTCGAATTCGCTCACAGCCTGCTCTTCCTGACCGAGGCCGGCCAGCAAACGCCCAATCGTGAGACTCACAAAAGGGATCGGGCCAGCCTCATTGAGTTTGTTGGCTTTTTGGTAATACTCCAGCGCCTTTCTTGCATGAGGGCCACTCTTCTCAATCTCCCCGCGAATCCGCCAATAGTCTCCCAGATTTACGTGAGGCTTAACGTAAACTGGGGTTGCTTGAATTGCTTGCTCTAAATATCCTCTCGCCTCCTCCATGGCCGCGTCGCGCTCATAAGGTTTTTTCTCTCCTGCGCCTTGAAGCAAAAGTTGGCCCAAGTTGTTCAAGGCTTGCGAGTTTGAGGTCTTCGTTTCAATTGCCTGACGGAAACGCCCCATTGCTTTTTGGACATCGCCTTCCTTGTGAGCGATAAGTCCAAGGTTGTTATAGGCAATAGATGCTGACGGATTCTTTTCAATGACATCAAGCCAAAGCACTTTTTCGTTTTGATAGACCCTCCCCTGCGAAAAGGAGGAGTAAGCCAAGAAAAATAGAAGGGCTCCCCAACAGAAAAGAGTCCGGCTTGGGTGTTTGCCTGCAATGGGGCCATCAAGAGGGGCTTCGGAAGAAGGGCGGAACCACTTTTTCCCGGCGAGAAAAGAACCAATCAGAATTAGCAGTGCTGGGGCAGCGTGGTGCTGGAAATGATCGGCCACAAAGGAGTATTGATGAGGATAAACGTTCAGGTATCCCAAAGCAGGAAACAAAACGCCGCCAAAAATAAGGAGAGCTGCCAGAGGGCCTCGGCCTTGTTTTCGAACTGCTTTGCCAGCGTAAACCAAGGTCAAAAGAGCGCCTATTGGCCAAAGATATTGCCACCAAAGACTCGCATCGATTTCCCATCGGGGGTAGATGAAGGTCAGCTTGAAAGGGAAGCACAAAGTTGCGGCATAGGACCAAAGGATGCGACCAGCAATCAAAGTTCTTTCGACAAAATCATAATCCCACGCCGTGCCCTTTGCGCCCACATGCTGCATTTCGTCTACGGCGGTTTGCCAACCAAGCCAGCCGCCCACAAGGAGCATACCCAGCAAAGGCGACCAAACTCGAAAATCCATCGGCTTCTTCTTCCACCAGAGCAAAAGAATCAAGACTGCCGGAAGAGATGCGACAACTGTTTTGCTTAAAAGTGCGCCGCCAAAGAGGAAGATAGACAAAAGCAAGGACGGGGCCTTTCGCTTGTCCGCCCAACTCCAATAGGCGTTGGCGGATCCTAAGGCCAACAACAATGAAAGCACATTCTTTCTCTCAGTAACCCATGCGACGGATTCAACCGTAACTGGATGCAACATAAAAAGAGCGGCCAAAAACCATGCGCCTTTAAGCCTAAGGCGACGCAACAAACGCCACAAAACTACTCCGGTCAAAGCATGTAGCAAGACGTTGTCAAAATGGAAGCCAAAGGGGTTTGGCCCCCCATCCTTCGTGGAACCCCAAAGTCGGCGCTCCAACCAGAAAGTCGTGTGCACCAAGGGGTACCATTGTGGAATGGACTGGCGATCCGTCCAAATCTTCTGAAGCCCGCCTTCCTGGGTAAGAACTTGGTTTTCAATTACATAGTCATTGTCATCCCAAATCCATTCATTCGGAAGGGCCGAAGAGAATGCCAAAAAACAAAGGAGGACTAGAAGGAGTGCATCCTTCCAATTTTTCTTAGCGTGACCTTCAGTTTGGATTTCTGCTGCTTTTTTCATTCCTCTTCTTCTTCTTTATAGCCCATACCCTCCAACATTCGTTGTTCGCGCCAAGTTAATTCGCGCACTCCAAGCTCGGGAAAAATGTCTTTCTTAAGTCTCTCTTTGAGGGCCGCCGTGAGCGACTCCACCACTTCTGGGTTTTCATTTGCCACATTGTGAGCCTCACTTGGATCTGACTTCAAATCGAACAAAGTAACCGAAATAATTTCTGAAGGAACGATTTCCTGGTTCAACTTAAAAACTGCTTTCCATGTTCCCTGCTTCATCGAACAAGCTCCCTGCATAAAGGAAAGCAGAGGGGGGCGGACGCCAACTTGGGCGTCCCGAACATTTCGGCCGTCTAGCGAAGATGTGTCCAAACCCGCAAGCTCACAGAGCGTTCGCGTGCCATCAATAAGACTAATGTCACCATGCAAAGATTCACCTTTCGGAATGTTCTGTCCATAGAAAATAAATGGGACTTGGAGCTCTCCCTCCAACAAAGAAGACGAGTGTTCAACAAAACCATGCTGTCCAAAAAGCTCACCATGGTCTCCAGTGAGAAACAAAATAAATGGACGCCCTGTAGACTCTAGCTCGTTGACAATTCTTCCGATATGACGGTCTAGCTCTTCTAACTCAAGAAGATAAAGTCTTTGGAGTTCCGCAGATATTTCCAAATTCTCTTCGCCGGACTCACCAATCTTTCGTAAAGAGTCCCGCAGGTCAAATTCCCGAACAGGATTCATTTCTCCCGGCGGCAAGTAAGGGGCGTGAACATCCATGAAATTGGCAAACAGGAAAAAGGGTCGATCTTCTTTAACCAATTGCTGATGCAATGCAAGTAAGCGCATCGTAGTTTCGGGTCCATCATTGAGATGGGCCCTTCCAAACCGAAGCTGAGAGGGGAGAAGAAAGAAGTGACATAACAAATTGGCTGTTTGGGTCACGACTCCCGGCGGAGTGAGCCACCCAAACCAAGTGCGGGCTTCTTTCCAACCCAAAAAGGGCATCCATGAATCCTCGCGCTTAATCCCGTCCCAGACTTCAAAGCCGTCATCAGGCCGCAGTCCCCCTTCCGCAGGTTTTGACAAAAGACTGTTGGCAACGACAGCCGCGGTGCGCCAGCCAGCGTTTTGAAACCGACTAGCCAACGAAACCATTCCCCATTCTTTTTCCAACAATTCCTTGGATGGCCATCCAGACAAATTGCTCCGCATCCCAATCTTTTCCGGCGTCAGGCCTGTAAGCAAAGATAAGTGACTTGGAATAGTTTGATTACATGGAGCAACGGCATGATTTGCCCACATTCCATTAGTGCGCAATTGGTCCAAGCTAGGCGTATTGACTTCTCGGCTCAATATCGCATCCGCTCTAAGTGTGTCGGCCACGACAAGGACAATGTCTGGCCCCTCTGGAGATGGCAAGTTGCCCGAATAAGAAGGGAGGGCCGGACCGGGAAAGGTAGGAAGAGGGGTGTAGGGGACCGGAGACAGAACGGAAAGAATCGGGGTTGCCAATGCAGAAGTGCCTAAGACCCAATAATGCCAATCTGACAATATGGTTTCTTTTCCAACTTTAATTGCGAGCATAAGAAAGCAAAGAAGGACGGGAACGCCAAGCCATGGCGTAAAGCAAGCGCCCGAAATGCCCACTGCAGCTCCCGCAAAAAAGGATGTTGAAACAGAGTGTTTTCTCAACATACACCAAAGCCCAAAAAGGGAACTAAGGAACAGATTCCCAATAAAGACCGCAAAAATTCGGTCACGCAACATGGGTTCTATCGCATCCCAACCCCAACCCATGCCGGCATGGATGAGTCCAGGAACCAGGCACCCTCCGAAGGCTGCGATCAAATACTTCATCATGTCTTACTTACCTAGGGCTCGTGCTCGAAGGGCTTCAACTTCGTCTAGTTTTCTTGGAATTCCAGCAGTTAGAAGTTCATAGCCGTCTTCGGTAATCAAAACAACGTCTTCGAGGCGAACGCCAATTTCTTCGTCATTTAAATAAACCCCTGGCTCAACAGTAAAAGCAGCACCGGGTTCAAACTTGGCGAAGGGGGCACCTACATCGTGGGTTGCCATTCCCAACCAGTGGCTCGTACCGTGAGGAAAGGCTTTCGCAAATCCCCGTTCCTTGAGAACCGCATACGCAGCACGATGGACTTCGCGGAGACTACTGCCTGGCTTGCACTGCTTAAAGGCAGCCTCTTGAGCATCATAAACAGCCTGGTAAATTTCGGCCTGACGCTCGGTAAACTTTGGGCCCGCTGGCCAAGTTCGTGACACATCAGCGACAAAATGATTGAACTCAGCACCATAATCAATCATGACGATATCGCCATCAGTCAGTTTGCGGCTATTTGCATTGTAATGAAGAATGCAGGAATTCGGCCCCGTGCCCACGATAGGTGCATAACCAGGGCCCATAGCGCCTTCAGCCAAGAAGTCTCCCGTCATCTGAGCAGCCATTTCCCACTCAAAGGCACCAAGTTGTGTGTCCTGCATGGCGTTCACATGAGCAATACCGCTAATAGCACAGGCGCGTCGCATTGCCTCAGCCTCTTCAGGAGTTTTAATAATCCGCATGGCGTCAAGCAGCTCAGTGAGATCTTTTACTTTTACATCTTCAATAACCTCTTTCAATTTTTCTTTGAACTGGCGACCACGAGTATTACGACCATCCCATGGGTCGCGCGCCTGAGAGCGAGCAGCGGACATTAGGTTGTCCCGACTCATCATCCAATTCTCGGCTGGTTGTTCTTGAATATAAATCAACCTTTCGCTTGAGAGCTGGAGAGCTTTGCGAATCGCTTTTTCAAGACCGTCCCAATTTCCAGACCGTGACAATTTCCCGATAGGCATACACCGCTTGATTCCAGTAATTTCTTGGGCTTCAGAAGGATCAATCAAATCTCCACTCCATACTTCCATGCGAGGATCCACTGGTGGAACAAGCAGGAAAGTTTCCTTAGCTTCTGGCACCATAATCAGGGCAGCATTGGGAGTTGTAATCCCGGTCAAATACCAAAAATTGTTGTCCTGTCGAAACTCTCGATAGTCGTTCAGGGTGGGTGCGCCCCGAAGAACAATGACTCCTTTCCCAACTTTCTCCATCAGAAGTTCCCGGCGCGCTGTGTGCCATTCTTTATTGAACAGGCCCTGACCGCGACCACCCTCGGGGGTTGAAGCCTTGAGACTCGTATTTCCGCCATCGGAAACTTGGGCCTCTTCACCACCACAAGCAAAAAGGAGAAATGCGAGGACGGAAAGAAGAGGACGGAGGCGCAAGGAAGTGAACATGTCTTCGCGATTCTACGAGGACGAGGGCAGAATATGAGGGAATGAGTTCCCCTCTCTACCTGGACCATGCCGCAACCGCCCCACCCCTGCCGGAGGCCGTTGCCGCTTTTGCAGATTCATCTACGAAAGATTTTGCGAATCCAGGCTCCCTGCATGAGCCAGGCGCCCAGGCAGGGCGGGCTTTACGGCAATCAAAAAATGCGCTCCTGCAAGCCTTTGGTGCAAATCAATACTCTCTCGTTTTGACCGGAACTGGCACGGAGGCCGATCACCTTGGGGTCCAAGGGCTTGCTCGCTGCCAAAAAACTGATGGCCCGGCAAAAGTGCTCTTTGGGGAAGCGGAGCACCCAGCCGTCCGGGAATCCGCCCTTGCTCTTCGCCAGGAGGGCTTCCAGGTCGAGGCTATTCCAGTGGACTCGTCCGGAATCATTCGGCCCGATGCGATGGAACCCTTGCTGGATGAGGATGTCGTTGTAGTCGCCGTCCAATGGGCTAATAACGAACTTGGAGGGCTCAACCCCATCCCACAACTCGTCCAGCTCGTTCGCCAAGCTTGCCCACGTGCCCTCTTTCATGTGGACGCTGTGCAGGCTGCTGGAAAGCGGCCAGAGAGCTTTGACGAACTCGATGCCGACTCCATTGCGGTCGCCGCCCACAAAATTGGCGGGGTTCGCGGTTGCGCAGGTCTGTTCTTGCGAGAAGGCTCCCCTAGGCCCTTCCCCTTTTTCCTCGGTGGCGGACATGAAGGCGGACTTCGTTCTGGAACTGAAAATGTTGCCGGCGCAGCCGCCTTTGCTGTTGCTGCCCAATACCGCAACCGACTGCTCCAAGCGGACCCCAGAGCTTATTTTGACCGCCGGCAGAGGCTACTTACTTCCATCCAGGGGGTGCGACCTGATGTGGTTGTGCTTGGGCCAAGCGAAGAGGCCGAAATCCAAGGCTCAATTCTGACTCTTGCCTTTCCGAATCAACCCGCTGAACCACTCCTACACCAGTTGGAAGCTCTGGGAATCTTATGTGGAAGCGGCTCGGCTTGCTCGGCTCATGGAAGTGAAGAATCTCCGGTTCTGGAAGCGATTTCCCTGGATTCAAGTCTTCGCAATTCGGTCCTCCGCTTTTCTTTGGATGGCACTGAAAGCGAAGAGAGCCTGCACCGTGTGGCACAAGCTCTTTCCTCTTAAACAGGAGTGCTGATTTCTATCAGCACTGGCTATAGCCACAGCCATAACACTTACAGCAACCTTCCTCGAAGGCCAAGACACCTTCACAAGCAGGGCATTTCACCTTAAAGGCTCCGCCGGTACCCGTTCCGATTCGATTTCCGTTTGGGGCCGGAACGGGTTGGCCATTTACCAGAGGAGTGCTGGCTGGGTCCACCTCGCCGAGCAGGATAGACTTCAAACCGTGCGTTTCCTTGGTAGAAAGGAATTTGTGAAGTGCTTTAGCAAGGCCATCAGCAAGCGACATGATGCGACCGTCTTTGCTCGGAACTGTCAGCGAGGAACCGATGCCTTCAAGTTGGGACAGTGCCATACTCATGCGCCCTCCGCAACGTAGGAACAAGGAAAGCATGCGACAAATAGCCTCGAGGTCGGAGTTCGCAACATCGCCACCTTTCCCGAGCTGGGCGAAAACCTCCATTTCGCGGTCCTCGTGGGGATCTACCGAAATCTTGACATGCATGTTTCCGAAAGGTGTCATTTGGCGAACCCGAACACAGGGCATGATTTCTGGGAGAGAGCTTGGGACTAAATCTGCGCTTTGTGCGGGTGCGGCAGCTTGGGCCTTCTCCTTTTCCTTCAGAGCCATGGGCTGCATTTCTCGACAACCATCGCGGTAAACCGTGACCCCTTTGCACCCTTCGCGCCAAGCGAGGAGGTACGCAGTTCGGACATCATTCTCATTGCTTTCATTCGGCAGGTTGATTGTCTTGGAGACCGCATTGTCAATACTGGACTGCCAGGCACCTTGCATTTGAATGTGCTCCGCAGGCTGAACATCGTGAGCGGTCACAAAGGTATTGGTCAGGTCCTCGCTGAGGCCCGCATGAGCGACAGTTCCTTCGGAAAGGGCAACATCAATGGCAGCGTCAATTTCTTCGGGCGCATAGTCCTCTTTTTCCATCGCTTTGCGGAAGGCAGGGTTGACCTCTTTCATCACGACGGGTGTGCCATCGGCGTCTTTCATTACTTGGCGTTGGAAAGCCAGAGAGAAAAGAGGCTCAATGCCGCCGGAACAACCTGCAATGATGGAAATGGTGCCCGTTGGCGCAACCGTGGTGAGGTGGGAGTTTCGGCGCTGAGCCCTTCCTTCTGTTTGGGGCGTAGACCCTTCCCACGCCAGATAGACCTCTCGACCTTCTTGACTCACTAACTGCTCGGAAGCGAATGCGGACTGGTCGAAAAGGCGTGAGGAGAGCTTGCGGCCCACCTCAAAACTTTTCTCCGAGCCATAACGTACTCCCATTTTGTAGAGCAAGTCGGCAAAACCCATCACTCCCAAGCCAATGCGGCGCTCTTGATTCGCCTGATCGCGGATTTCATCAATTGGGAATTTATTGATACTGACAACGTCGTCCAGAAAACGAATGGAATCGCTCACCACGGAGTCAAAAGCATCCCAGTCGAACTTATCTTCCCAGTCAGAGCTTTCCGCTCCATCCTTGTTGTAAAAACGACCTAGGTTGATGGAGCCCAAGTTGCATGAGGAATAAGGCAGCAACCATTGTTCGCCACAGGGGTTGGTGGACTCCAGCTCACCCAGATTGGGAACCATGTTGTCTTCGTTTGCACGGTCCAGGAACAAAAGCCCCGGCTCGCCATTCTTCCATGCGAAATGGATGAGACGGTCCATGACCTCTCCGTAAGTCCAATAATCAGACTCGGCTTTGGGCTCTCCAGCCGCAAAGGCTTCGTAATCGGGGGTCGCTGCGCGGCGCCCAGTTGTTTTTTGCAACCAGGCCTTTTGGCCCTTGCGCGGGTTCGCCACAACCATGGGGGCCTCGGGGTTATCCACAACGCTTTGCATCCACTCGTTCGTGACGGCAATCGAGACGTTGTAGTTGGTCCAACGGTTAAGGTCATCCTTGGCCTGAATGAACTCCACCACATCGGGGTGATCGCAACGAAGGACTCCCATATTGGCTCCGCGGCGGAAGGCACCCTGTTGAATGGCATCCGTGCCGGCGGAATAGGCGTCAATGAAAGAGAGGGGGCCGCTTGTTTGGCCGCCGGAACTAGCCACAATGTCTCCATCTGGGCGGAGGCGAGAGAAGCTAAAGCCCGTGCCGCCACCAGACTTTTGGATTAGGGCGACGTGCTTGAGGGTTGTAAAAATGGAATCAATGCTGTCTTCCACGGGCAAAACAAAGCATGCCGAAAGCATGCCCATTTCCCGTCCAGCGTTCATAAGGGTTGGGCTGTTGGGCATGAAAACCCCATTCGCCATCAACTCGTAGAAGCGACGGGACCAACGTTCGCCCTGTTCAGGAGCAATCTCAAATTCCGGAGCAGCAACCGAAGTTGCCACGCGCCAAAACATGTCCTTGGGCTCCTCAATAACCTCTCCGGTAATCTTGTCCTTCTTCAAATAACGGTTTTGAAGAACTTTGACTGCGTTTTCCGTGAGTTTCGGTTCGGGAAGTTCCGTTGGGGTGGTGATTTCTACCGGCATACGATCTGCCGACTCAA
>DLRM01000017.1:28920-67367 GCA_002500505.1 Planctomycetes bacterium UBA7888 | reverse complement strand
CCTTTGGCCATTTTGTCGCAGCCAGGCATTTCGCCATTGGCGCACTTGGCAGCGTCTTCACATTTGCCGGGGTCTTCACAGTCGGCGCATGGTGCCTTGGCGTCGTCACCCTCAAAGGGGCAGTCGTCTTTCATGTCATCGCATTCCCCGCCACGAATTTGGCATTCGGCAGTACCAAATTTTTCGCATTCACCGCCTTCCATGGGGCAAGGACCGGATTCGGGGGTACTGCTATTTTCAGTAGCTTCAGCGGCAGGTTTGCCTTCTTCGCAACAGGGAGGCTGGGCTTCTTGAGCAAGCACTGAGCCAGCAAAAAAGCCGAGAGAAAGGGTAAGGAGGAGAATTTTTTTCATCGTTATGTTTTTTGGCTTTTTGGGTTTCAAGCTTGGCAAAGCCATACTGTTCAGGCGGTTCGATGTTTGCCAATTACGCAGACTGAAGCCAAGGAACAGATGGAATTAAGCTCTGGATGGTTCGGGGGAAGGCCCAATCTTGCTTCGGCGCAGTTGCGTACTGCCCGGGAACACGGATTTTACGGGATTGGGCTCCTTCCCGGGGACCCTTTTTTGGGTTTGGACGGAATTTCTGAGGCCCATCGAGATACAGGAACCCACTTCACTGCTGCCTCTTGGGATGCCTTGCATGAGTCTGAGAACCCTCCCCACGACCTAGAGAAGGCCCCTGATGCAATCCAGCGGCTACAGACCCTTGGAGCGAACCTCCTTTTGATTCCCGCACCACCCTCCTCGTCTGAAGAGGCCGCAGGTCGAGGGGAGAAACTCCTTCAGCGTCTACGAGAGGAAGGCAACCTGGAGGGGGATGAAGCTATCGAAGAACTGCTCAGCCAAGCCTCCACGGGCTTGGCTGCTGAACGAGAACTTGAGAGCCTGGCGAGTTTTGTGCATACCTTGCTCCACCGCTGGCCCGAACTCTCCCTGGCCCTTGTTCCCTCAGCTTCGCCTGCGTCCCTTCTCACAGTGGAAACAACCAAGCTTCTCCTTGGCGAGTTGAATCACCCTGCTCTAGGACTGTGGTTGGATCTTGGCGCCATCCATTTGAGAGCAGCCTTGGGGCTTGAAGCCGTGGGGGATTGGCTCCAATGCCAAAGCCACCAAATCCGAGGAGTTTCTCTACAAGACTATGCGAATGGTCAGGATCAGCTCCTCCCTGGCGAAGGCAGCGGCGATTTCCGTCTAGTGGCCGAATATTTGCCCTCGTCTGCTCGGCGTGTGCTTCAAGTCGCGCCCGCGTATCCTGGAGAGGCTCTCCAGGAAGCCCTAGGCGTCTTGGAGTCGGCAGGAATTCAATGACCCTTCCCGACCTCGATTCGTTCCGCGCTTGTCTCCAACCCGGAGACCGCGTGGTGCTGTGCACGCACCGCCATCCGGACCCAGACGGTCTTGGTGCCTTGGTTGCTCTGCAGCATCTATTACGAGAGGCTTTTGAAGTTGAGTCCGACCTTGTTTTGGAAGGGCGTATCCGCCGAGCGGAGAACATTGCCATGCGTGAACTTTTGGAAATTACGGCTCTTCCAAAAGGGGGTGTGGATCCTTCACGCTACACCGGGATTTTTGTCGTGGACGCCCAGCCGGGATTCACGCACACCAATCCGCCTGGTGCTCTAAATGTACTCGGAGTCATTGATCATCACGAACTCGCCGATGAAAAAAGCGAGTGCAAAGCACCTTCCTTTTGCTGGGTTGATCCGAACTACGGTGCAACTTCCACGATGCTATACGATTTGTTAAGAGCTTTTGACGTGGAATTGGATATTCGAGCGGCTACCGCTCTTTTTTGTGGTGTTCGCTACGACACGAACGATCTTGCCCGTGACGCCACACCTCAAGATGCGGAGGCCTATTTCCAACTTCAGAAAATGGCGGATCGTCGCTTGGTCGCCCACATCGACCAGCCCGAACTCAGTCGAGGTTATTTCCGAGAAATGGCGGATGCCATTGAGTCTTGCCAATGTTATGGCCCTCTCCTTCTCACATTAATGGGGGAAGTGCCAAGCCCAGAAATGGTTGCTGAAGTGGCAGACTGGTTTGTTCGGCTTCGTGGGAAACAGTGGTCTCTTGCTGGTGGGGCTTGTGATAACCGATATCAAGTTTCTGTTCGAACCGACATGCCAGGGGCGGATGCCTACCCGGCTCTTCGCTACATCGTCGGCGCGGAAGGATCTTGCGGTGGCCATGGGCGGATGGCTGGAGGTCAGATTCCATTGACCGGTCTGTCGGTGGAGGAGGTACAGGCCTTGGTTCGCCGCCGCGCTCTGGAAGTATTCGGTGAGGTGGATACTGAAGGAGAGCCCTTAGCCCGCCGCGAGAACCGCCCCCAGGCTTCCTGATTGACAGGGAGACCCCTTGGCCGTATCTTTTCCGACCTTGAAACTGCGGCCGTAGCTCAGTGGTAGAGCTCAACCTTGCCAAGGTTGATGTCGTGGGTTCAAATCCCATCGGCCGCTCCAAAACAGCAGACCCGACTCGAAAGAGCCGGGTCTGATTTTTTTGCGACGAGATTTGCAGGCGAGATGTTTATTCGTCGTGCTGGGAACCCAAATCGGCGTTGGCTTGCTCAAATGCCGCCCATTTTTCGGGCAACTCATCTTCGGTAAAGATGGCGTCTACTGGACATTCCGGTTCGCAGGCACCGCAGTCAATGCACTCATCCGGGTGGATAAACATAGGGAGGTCTAAAGTGCCCGGTTGAGGCTCAGCCTCGTAAATGCACTCGGTAGGACAGACATCCACGCAAGCGGTGTCTTTGGTGTTAACACAAGGTTCAGCAATGATGTAGGGCATGATGATCTTTCTGCGGCGGCCCCCCGAAGAGGGGTTGCGTGCCGTTTGAGACCTTCTAAATACTGGACGCTGGGGCAGGGTCAAGAGTTTTTTTGGAAATGATGAAAAAAAAGCCCTAGAAGCCCTTCCCTTCTCCAAAAAAAGGAGGGAGTAGGGAGTATTCTGCTACCCATGCTTCTTCAGCCCTTGCCGAGTCCTTTTCTCCCAACGCCTGCCCTGTCTTTCTTCGGAGCGTATTTGCTGGGTTCGGTTTCCTTTGCTCTGCTTCTGACAAGGATTCGTGGGATTAATTTGCGCAAAGTAGGAAGTGGCAATCTTGGTGCCACCAATGCGGGGCGAGCCCTCGGCCGTGGTGGTGCTATTTTGGTTTACCTCCTCGATGCCCTGAAGGGATTTTTGCCCGTATGGATTCTTCTGAACTTGTCGGTTTGGGAGGTCCAAAATGGCGATTCCAGCACGGGACCTTGGAAATGTGCTTCTTGGGCTGGCTTTGGAGCCTGGTGCGGCCATGTCTGGCCTATTTACCATCAATTCAAAGGTGGAAAAGGAGTTGCCACGCTGAGTGGTGCTTTTTTAGCCCTCCAGCCGCTGGCGGTTCTCATTTCAGGTATCGCCCTCCTTGTGGCTGCAAAACTGACACGCTTTATGTCCATCGGTTCCTTAGCTTTTGGTCTGGCCCTTCCGGTGAGCCTGCCCCTCCTATCTTCCGAAGCTCGGCTGGGAGGGGAACAGGAAACCGTCCTCTTTTTCGGACTAGTCGCGGGAGGCTTAACATTTTGGACCCATCGTTCCAACATCACCCGGCTTTTGAAAGGTGAGGAGAACTCGATGGGGAAACAATCATGACTTTGGAAAAGAACGGGCGTTGCTTAGTGCTTGGCGATGGGGGATGGGGTACGGCGATTGCCCTGAGTCTTCATCGTGCAGGAAGAGATGTTGCGGTTTGGTCGGTGGACTCCGAATATGCTGCTGAAGTTGCCCGGACTCGAAAGAATGAAAAGTTTCTTCCTGGGGTTGAGCTTCCAGAGGCTTTGCTTTGGACTGGGAATCGTGAAGAAGCTCTAGAAGGAGCGACCGAGTTTTACTCAGTCATCCCGACTCAGTTTATACGGGAAACGGTGATGCAGTTTAATGGTGCCTTGTCATCGCTCCCCGGCTTGTCATGTTCCAAAGGATTGGAGCTGGAATCTTTTCAGCGCCCGAGCCAGATTCTTGCCGAAGCGATAACATCCGAAGCAGGTATTGCGGTTTTATCGGGTCCTTCTCACGCGGAAGAGACAGCATTTGGTTTAGCCACTTCAGTTGTGATTGCTGCCGAGAATCCCATCCTTGCCAAACATTTTCAGAATCAAATCGCAGGACCTCAGTTTCGGGTTTACTCTAGCAACGATTTGATCGGTGTGGAGCTTGGTGGAGCTTTGAAAAATATTATTGCTGTGGCGGCAGGAGTTGCCGACGGTATTGGTTTAGGGGATAACGCAAAAGCGGCCCTCGTTTCTCGAGGCTTAGTTGAAATGGGACGGTTTGGCAATGCGCAAGGCGCTCAGCGAGAGACATTCTTTGGGCTTTCTGGAGCTGGCGACCTTATGGTGACTTGTTACTCCTGTCATTCCCGTAACCGTGCCTTTGGGGAGCGAGTCGGAAAGGGTGAATCCCTTGACAGCATTTTGAAAACCACCGAAAAAGTTTCCGAAGGAGTTTGGACCTGTCAAGCGGTCCACCGTGCGGCTCAAAGGGCTGGGATTGAAATGCCAATTACCGAAGCTCTTCATGCCATCCTATTCGATAAGCTTGAACCGAAAGAAGTCGTACGTCAACTTATGGCTCGCCCTTCCCGCCCAGAGTTGGACCAAACCCCAAGCTGATTGCGGTCACGCCCGTAATAGAAACCATGCTGTCCCTTTTCCTCTTCCCCGCTCTCCTTTTTCCCCAATCTGGAGACGGATTCTCTGCGCTCGCTAAGGAAGTTGAAATGCGCACTCTGGACAATGGTTTGCGAGTGTTAACTCTTCCTCATGGAGACGCACCTGTGGTCGCCTTCCATATTTATGTTCAGGCCGGTGCTATGGATGAAGAAATCGGGCTGACTGGATTGGCCCACTTTGCAGAACACATGGCGTTTAAAGGTTCGAACCGCATTGGCGCCATCAATTGGCGTGCCGAGCAAGAAGCTATGCTTCGAAGTGACCAAGCTTGGGCTGCGTATGAACAAGCTCTGACTGCACCGGTCGGGAATTATGAAGAAGATGAAATCGAAGCCCTGAAGAACAGGTTTAATTCTCTCAATCAGCGAGCCGTGAATTTGGCGGATGCCGGTGCTTTTGATCGAGCCGTCGAGGTGGCTGGTGGTCGTGACCAAAACGCCACGACTGGCACAGATGCAACACGTTACTTCGTATCCTTGCCCGCAAACCGAACAGAAACTTGGTTCTGGCTCACTCGTGAGCAAATCGGAGCTCCTTGTATGCGCGAGTTTTATCAAGAACGCGATGTGGTTATGGAAGAGCGTCGGATGCGAACCGATTCCAGTCCTGTTGGTGGGGCGGTTGAGGCTTTATTGAATGCTGCCTTTGTTGCTCATCCTTACCGGGACTCCACCATTGGGCATATGGATGATTTGTTGTACCTTGACCGACCCGAAATGATTCGGTTTTGGCAAAAACACTACACAGCAGATCGGATTGTGGTTGCCGTAGTTGGTCAATTGGAACCCGATGAGATTTTTGATTTTGCCGAGCGTTACTTTGGAGATTTCCCTTCAGGAGAGGAGCCTCGCCCTCGTCGGACGAAAGAGCCAGATCAAACTGGGGAGCGCATTTTGGAAATGCATCGCCCGACGAGCCCAATGGTTGTGGCAGGCTGGCGTGTTCCCGCTCTTACAGGTCGGGAGTGGTTGGTGCACTTGGCTTTGAATGAAGCTCTTTTTGGTGGTCCTAGTTCACAATTATTTGAAAGATTGGTCAAGAAGGAGCAAATTGCAGCCGAAGTGCAAGGTCATCCCGGTTTTCCAGGCCGAATCGACCCAACACTTTTTTTGGGTATTCTGGTTCCGTTGCCTGGGGAATCGCCCCAAGCATGCATGCTTGCCGCACAAGATGCCATTTCGGAATTTGCCAAAGAGGGTGTAACGGAGCGACAGCTTGAAGGTGTTCGAAGGCGGCTCAAGTTGAGTTTGCTCTCGGAATTAGAAACTCCTTCTGGTTTAGCTTCAGCTCTCGCTGAAGCGGAAGCTGAAGATGGTGGCTGGGAATCCATTTTTGAAAGCCTTTCCGTTTTGGAAGGAATCCAATCTTCCGATTTGCAGACTGCTGCTTTACGGTTTACCCGAGAACAACGGACGACGGTTTATCTCCTTCCAGCGGGCATGAATTCGGATGGAAGCTTCTCGAGCACTGGGGAGGTATCCGAATGAAACCTTGGCGCTGGACCTTTCTTCTCCTTCTCTTGTTGAGTGCTTGTTCGCAGCAGGTTCAACGGCAGACCCAGCGACGTGGTGGTTCTGTTACTGGACTTCGTCCAGGTCCTTGGGCTTCCATAGACCAAGTTCCTGTGCCCGAACTTTCGGAGTTTGAACCTCGTTTACCGGAGCGAATTGTTTTTCCAAACGGGGTCACCTTACTATTGCTTCAAGATTCAAGCCGTCCAATTATCGAATTGGAGTTGCGTATGCGGACGGGGTCGTGGAATGACCCAAGAGACCTGACAGGAATGTCCGAAATGGTTGCCGAAGTGATTCGAAGCGGGGGAAGTGAATCTTGGCCAGGAGACCGCTTGGATGAAGAGCTTGGCGCGCTCGGTGCTGATGTCTCTTTCACTGCCAAGCGAGATTCAACAGAAGCGAGCTTCGAGTGTTTGGCTTCGGATTTCGACCATGTTCTCTCCATTTTTCAGACCCTTGTTCAAAGTCCAACATTCCCTGAAGATAAGGTTGAGCTGGTGCGCGGACAATTGCTTGCGGCTTTAACTGCTCGAAATAACCGGGCAGGCGAAGCGGCTTCAAGGGAATCAATGCGCGCTTACTATGGAGTGGGAGACCCCCGAGTTCGGCGCCAAGAAGCCCATACCATTGAAAACATTGGTGTTGTAGATTTAAAGAATTTCCATGCCACGCAATATGGCAGTCGCCGCGCACTCCTCACATTGTTCGGTGATTTTGAAAAGGAAAAATCGGTTGCCACTTTGGAAAAGGTTTTCGGGAATTGGCCTGGGCAAACAGCTCAAGCCGCAAAATTGCCCATTGTTGCCCCTCTAGCGGAAAAATCACAAGTCTTCCTGGCCCACAAAAAAGGGGGAAACCAAACCGAGATCCGTTTGCTTCATCACGGCGTTCGGAGAAGTCATCCAGACTACCCAGCCTTGCATCTTGGGTCTTGGATTCTTGGTGTAGGTGGATTTGGGAACCGAATGATGACTCGAATTCGAAGGGAGTTGGGTTTGGCTTATGGCGCTGGAGCAGCTTGGACTGGAAGTTTTGAACAGCAAGGTTTATTCCAAAGTTGGTGCGCAACAAAAAATGAAACGACCGCCTTGGCAATTCGGGAAATGGTTCTTGTCATGAATGCCTTCCTTGAGGAAGGTGTTCCATCGCGCGAATTTGAAGAAGCACGCTCTCGCTTATTGAACGCAGGGGTTTTTGATGTGGATACTCCAGCAGAAGTTCTCTCCCGGACCGCAGACCTAGAGTTTTATGGATACCCATGGAATTTTTATGAACAGGTCAGCTCTTCCATTCGGTCCTTGTCTCCCGAAGAGACCATTGCCGCATGTCGGAGACATTTGAATCCTCAAAACATTTCCGTTTTTGTCTTGGGGGACTCCTCCGCATTTGACTCTGATTTGAGCGAATTTGGCTCTGTAACTCCCTGGGCTTTAGAGGTTTCGAAGGAAGAGCCTAGTGTTGAAGCGGAAAGCAACGAAACAGCGCAGGCTCAAAAGCTTGTGCGTCATCTTCTTGCGAGCCATGGCGGGGTGGAGGCTTGGTTGGAAACGACTGCAATTTGGTGTCGAATCCAAGCTCCGGAATTGGGACCTTTTGAAGTTTGGCTTCAATACCCAAGCCGATCCCGCTTGACGAATCCCGAAGGTGAAAATCATTTTGTGGAAACTTTTGTCGATGGTTCGGGTTGGACCATTCAATCGGGGAAGCCAACCGAAATTTGGGATTCTTCGAAGATTACCACACACGAAAACCTCCTTTCAAAGAAGCTTCCCTTCGTCTTAATGCGATTGGCTCGCTCTGAATATAAACTTCGTTCCCCACGAGAAGAGTTGTTGATTCTGAGCTTTGAAGGAACTGAAATTTCAATGATTGTTGGGAAGGATGGACTTTGCGAAAAACTTTTCCTTGAAGATGGCTCCTACCGTTTTGAAGATTATGGATTGGTTGGAAGCCTCATGCTTCCTAAAAGATCGATTTGGACGCCCAAGGACCAGCCAGAAGTGAAATTCCAGCTCGAATGGATTACCAATCCAGAAATTTTGCCTTTGTGGTTTGAACAACCAGGCGAATAAGAAATAATGGATGAAAAACGATACCCAAAACCTGAGCGACGATATGTGAGCGAGAATTGGGTTCCCAATACATGGAAGGACATTCAGCCCCTTTACAAGGAGATTGAAGCTCGCACGCTGAATACTGGAGGTGACCTAGAAAGTTGGCTTCTAGACCTTTCAGAAGTAGATTCCATTATTGGAGGGGTCTCCAGCCGTCGTTACTTTGCTTCAACTTGCGACACTTCTGATGAAGAAGCAGAAAAGGACCACTTGGAATATCAAATGAAAGTTTTACCCGAAGTTGCCAAGGTCGGAGACCGGCTGAATAAAAAATACTTAGCTTCTCCAGTTCGACCCGAGATGGATGCTGAATATTGGCTCGTTCATGACCGAGACGCAGAACGCGCCGTTGAGCTTTTCCGGGAGGAGAATGTCGAGCTTGACGCTAAGGACGAAGAATTGTCCGTTGAATATGGACGAACCAGTGGAAGTATGACCGTCGAATTTGGAGGCAAGACTTGCACCCTTCAAGAGATGTCCACTCATTTGGAGAGCACGGACCGAGATTTGCGTGAACAGGCTTGGCGACTCGTCAGCAACCGCCGACTCGAAGACAGGTCAAAATTGGACGAGTTGTATGACAAGATGATTGCCCTCAGGGCAAGAATGGCTTCAAATGCCGACTTCAAAAATTATCGAGATTTCAAGCATGCCGCCAAGCATCGCTTTGATTATTCCGCCCAAGATTGCTTGGCTCTTCATGAAAACGTTAGTCGCTATGTCATGCCTGTCTTAGCTCGTATGCAACAGCGTCGGATTCGTTTGCTGGGTTTAAGCGTTTTGCGCCCTTGGGACTTGGCTGTGGACCCTGAAGGCCTACCACCCTTTCAGCCCTTCACTACTCAAGATGAACAAGTCATCGTTTCGGAGAAAATACTGGGGGAAGTGGATCAACAAGTTGCGACGGATTTGCGCTGGATGCATCAAAGGAAACTTTTGGATTTGGACACCCGGCCATCCAAGAGGCCAGGTGGCTATATGGATGTTTTCGGCGATGTGCGGTGGCCAGTTATTTTTTCAAACTCGTCGCCAACCCATGCGGGGATTGAAACCCTTATCCACGAAGCAGGTCATGCTCGCCATTCTCTTTTGTCGCGAGAGCTGGAACCAGGAGATTACAGGGAAGCCCCTTTGGAGTTCGCAGAAGTTGCTTCGATGGGCATGGAGGCCATGTGCATGGAGCATTTGGATGCGGCTTATCCTCAAAAGGAGGCTCGCCGCGCCGCAATCAATTCTTTAGAAGGCATGCTGTCGAGCCTTGCTTGGACTTGCACCGTAGACGCTTTCCAGCATGAAGTTTATCTCAATCCCAGCCGCTCTCATTCCGAGCGGACAGTCTGTTGGGAAGAGACCTGGGAACGGTTCTCCAGTGGAGCGGTGGACTGGAGTGGACTTGAAGAAGCTCGTGCGACACGCTGGCATGCACAACACCACATTTTTGAAGTGCCGTTTTATTACATAGAATATGCCTTAGCCCAAATGGGAGCCATGCAGCTTTGGTCCAATTATCGAAAGGATGCAGGGCAAACTGTTTTAGATTACAACAAGGGATTAGCCCTAGGTGGATCACGCCCATTGCCTGAATTGTATTCTGAGGCAGGCCTTCATTTTGACCCTCGCGGGGAGGGTTTGGGCGCCCTCGTTCAAGAGGTGGAAGAAGCTTGGACTCGTTTGACCGGAGAAGAAGCGTGACCTCAACTTGGGTTCTCGGCGACATTCACGGGTGTGCGGATGAATTGCAGGAGCTTATCTCCAGGCTGGAGCTTCAGCCCGAAGATCGTTTGATATCAGTGGGGGACCTTTTTCACCGGGGCCCCAAGCCGCTAGAGGTCGCTCAGATTTTGAGCGCCATCCCACAATTCGAATTGGTGTTGGGAAACCACGAACGGGTTTTGGCTGACCGATTGGCGCAACTTCCGCTCGACGCCGACTTAAATGGTTTTGAGGCCGCTGATTTGGCGGGTGATGGAGGCACTCCTATGGCTTCTTTCGACCCTAGTCAGTCTGCTGTCATTTTGGAACTTGTTCGCAAGGGCGTCCTTTTTCTTCGCGGCGAGCATGAGGGCCAACCATGGTTGGTTGTTCACGCCGGCTTGATTCCAGGAAAACCGGTGGAAGAAAATACGCCCTTTGAACTCACTCGTGTTCGGAACCTAGAGGGCATCCGCGGAAACCCGTTCTGGAGCGAAGTTTGGACTGGTCCGGAGTTGGTTCTTTATGGCCACACTTCTGCGCCAACCGTACGGCCACGTTTCGTGGGCGAACGCCTCGTTGCCTTGGGGCTGGATACTGGTTGTGTCTACGGGGGCGCTTTAACTGCTTTTCGGGTTGAAGATGGCCAGCGCATCGAGGTTGCCGCAAAGCAGCGTTACTACCCCCTGCGTTAAGGTTCTCCGCGCGGATAGAATCTTCTCGCAATGTCGAACAAGAAAGCCGTTTCCATGGACAAAATTGTTTCCCTGTGCAAGCGCAGGGGCTTTGTCTTTCCAGCCTCTGAAATATATGGTGGCCAGGGCTCTACCTACGATTGGGGCCCGCTTGGGGTAGAGCTCAAGCGCCGAGTGAAGGAGGCTTGGTGGGAAAGCATGGTTTATGCGCGCCAAGATGTTGTGGGGCTTGATTCGGCCATTATTCAATCACCAGATGTGTGGCGAGCCTCAGGGCATGTTGGCGGTTTCTCCGACCCTCTCATTGACAACAAAACATCCAAAGCTCGCTATCGAGCTGACCATTTGGTAGAAAACAAAATCACCAAGTATGAAAAGAAAGGGAAAACGGAAAAAGTAAAGGTTCTTCAAGAAAAGTTGGCCTCTGCCTTGAGTGACTGCGATGCCCTTCGTCAGCTTATCTTGGACGAAGGTATTAAATGTCCCGTTAGTGGCACTGATGACTGGACAGAAGTTCGACAGTTCAATTTGATGTTCGAAACCAATGTTGGCGCCATGAAGGACAGCTCCAGTGTTGCTTACCTTCGGCCAGAAACCGCTCAAGGTATTTTCATCAACTTTAACAATGTAGTGACTTCTACTCGGAAGAAGCTGCCTTTCGGAATTGCCCAAATCGGAAAGTCCTTTCGTAATGAAATTACACCGGGGAATTTTGTTTTCCGTACACGTGAGTTTGAGCAAATGGAAATGGAGTTCTTCTGCCGACCTGAAGAGGCTTCGGAGTGGTTTGATTATTGGCAGAAAGAACGCTTTCAGTGGTACCTAGATCTTGCTGTGAACCCGGACCGTCTTCGGATGCGCCAGCACGCTCAAGATGAACTTGCCCATTATGCTGCGGGCTGCGGCGATGTGGAGTACCTTTTCCCATTTGGCTGGTCTGAACTTGAAGGCGTTGCAAATCGCACGGACTACGACCTCAAGAAGCACTCTGAGGCGAGTGGGACTTCCCTGACATGGTTTGACCAGGAGAACAAAGAACACATTACACCCTTTGTCATTGAACCCGCCGCAGGTTGTGATCGAACTGCCATGACTTTTCTGGTCGATGCCTACGAAGAAGAAGGAGAGGGGAAAGAGCAAAGAACAGTTCTCCGTTTTCATCCGAAAATTGCCCCCGTCACGGTTGCGGTATTTCCCCTGGTAAAAAAAGAAGGCATGCCCGAAAAGGCCGAAGAGATTGAAGCGAAGCTTCGCCGCGAGTTTTGTACTGCGATTGAATACAACCAATCCATTGGCCGCCGCTATCGCCGTCAAGACGAAATTGGAACTCCCTTCTGCGTCACGGTAGATGGTGAAACGATGACCGATGGCACGGTTACTTTGCGAGAACGAGATTCCATGAATCAAGAACGAGTTTCTGTTGAGGATTTGTCCTCGATTTTGCACCAACGGATAGACTCTTGGACTCGTCCTGAGCCTGTTGAGACAGAGGTCTAGATTCTTATGGCTCGTTTCGATCTCCAAGGAAGTCCAGTTAGCCCCGGTGTCGGAATCGGGCGGGCCTGGATTCCGGTTGAGGTTGGTTTGCACCGAATTCCTGAGCGGAAACTAGTTTCGGAAACTTCGGAGGTAGCGATTGACCGGCTCATGGCAGCCCATAAGCGAGCCATTGAGGACCTGCAACGCATTCAGTCCGCCACCACGCAAGAATTGGGTATCCAGGACGCAGCCATCTATGGGGCGCAGATTGCTGTTCTTCAGGACCCAGATGCCCACCGAAACCTGGAGCGATTAGTCCATGAAGAAAAGCTTCAACCCGAGTCCGCTGTTCAGGCTCTCCTCGACAAGTTTGAAGGACTGTTCAAGAACCTTGAAGGAGGGGATCGGAAGAATTGGGTTGCTGACCTCCGCGATCCTTGGCTTGCGGTTATTCGAGAGCTCGGTTCGGCTGAAGAAGATCGAGTTTTTGAGTCCGATGGCAGTGGCATTGTCCTGATTGCCGAGGAGCTGACCCCTTCTCTTGTTACTCGTCATCATCGCCATCCTCTTGCGGGCATTATTTGCTCCCGGGGCGGTCGGTTTAGTCACGGTGCTGTTCTTGCCCGGTCTTTTGGTATTCCAACCGTAACCGGAATTGAGGGCGTTCACGCCAAGGCTGAATCGGAAGAAACCTGTCTCGTTTATGGGGATGAAGGCCGCGCTGTTTTGGGGGCCACGTCCAAGCAGGAGAAGCGTGCGCTTGGTTTAGCTGAAGAAAGGCGTCAAGTGCAAAATGCGTTGGCGGCATTGGCAATCGAGCCTGGTCGAACGGAAGACGGAGCTCCTATTTCTATTATGGTTAACATCGAGTCTCCGAATGACTTGAGAATGTTTGACCCAGGAATCTCCGCTGGTGTTGGTTTGTTCCGGACTGAGTTTGCCTACATGGAACGCCCGGCGTTTCCGACTGTGGAAGAACAAGCAAAGATTTACGAATCCGTGCTGGAGAGTTTTGAAGAGAAGCCGGTTGTGTTCCGAACTTTGGATATCGGTGGAGATAAACAACTTCGTTATTTCGGGCATCCGAAGGAGAACAACCCAGCAATGGGTTGGCGCGGATTGCGCCTTAGCCTTGAATGGCAGGATTTGTTTTTGATGCAGTTGAGCGCTTTGGTTCAGGCGCGTAAACACGGCGATGTTCGCATTTTGCTCCCCATGATTACGACGGTTGAGGAATTGCGTCGGTCCAAAGAACTGCTTTCTCAGGTGGTAGGAAAGGCCGAGCCTCCTCCCATGGGAGTCATGGTTGAGGTTCCCGCCGCTGCGATGGCCCTTCGGGATATCGCTCAAGAAGCCGACTTCGTCAGTGTGGGGACAAATGATCTTGCCCAATATTTGTTTGCGGTGGACCGGGACAATCCTTGGGTCGCCGACCTATACCAGCCATACCATCCTGCCCACCTTCGCGTTTTGCGCTACATTGCCCGAACTTGCAATGCCCTTCATAAGCCGGTCTCGGTTTGCGGAGAAATGGCCGGGCAACTACCCGGAGCCCTTTTCCTCGCAGGTGCTGGTTTTGGAACTCTTTCCATTGCGCCTCCCTTTGTGGCTGAGGTAAAGGCAGTCCTGCAAAGAGTTTCTGCCGATTCCCTCCGACAGCTGGCTAACCGTGCCGCGGCTTGCCACACTTCTAGTGATGCTTTGTCCTTGCTACAGGTGGAGGCCGACCGTCTTTGGGCCGAAGTGGTAGAGAGCACATCCGAGAGTCGTTCCTAAAACCTCCGGATTTTTTTGATGAGACCGCTTAGAAGCGGCATACTGGAAGCGTGGGGGATTCCCCTACATCCCCCCTAGGGAACCCGCCTCGCTTTACTTCGATCCCCCCCCCCTGGAATGTCAACTCAGAATAGTATCCCTCCACAACAGGGCAATGGTCGCCGAAAGGGTCCATGGTCTCAATCGGAGATTGAACGCCTCAAGCGTTCATTTGGATTAAAAACTGACGCCCTCCTTGCGCGCGAGTTGAACCGTTCAGTTGAGAGTGTGCGTCGCATGGCAAAGCGCGTTTTTTCGGGTGAAGCAAAGACTGGTCCTTGGTCTGCCCGCGAAGTTCAAGCCCTAAAAAATTACATTGGCGTTGCCAGTCTGGAAACGGTTTCGTTGATTTTGCGGCGTTCGGCCACTGAGATTCACAGAAAGGTCGAGGAGCTTCAGGGCCTTGCTACAAGCGGCCCTTGGGTATCTGAGGACATCCAAGTCCTTAAGCGCCTCTATGGAACTCGTGCCAACCAAGATTTGGTTCTAATCCTCGGCCGCCCCGAAAGTGACATTGTTGAAAAAGCTACTGAGCTTTGCCTTGCCAAAGATAAGGGGTATCGGCGTCGTGGAGGTGGAAACGGAACTACCAGAATGCCTCGATGGAGCGAGAAGGAAATCGAACTTCTTCGGAACCTTTACCCGACGACTCCCAATCTCGAGATTGCACAGAACTTGAATCGGTCTGTAAAGAGCGTGGTCTCCAAAGCCCACGACTTGAAACTCAAAAAATCTCAGGAGCGGCTCCAGTCCATGGGACGAGAGAATGTAAGCCTCCGGTACGAGAAGCAAGCTGAATAGGAGCAGGCTCTGAAATGAGTGACCCGAGTCCACTCGCAGCAATTTTTTTGGGCAGTCTTTCTTCGTGGGTCGTTGTTTCCGTTCTCTTAGTGGAATGGTGGGCGATTTGGTTTACTCTTGGTCGTAATTTTTCTACCACGACGACATTGACTGCGATTGCAAATGGAGCTTCCTTTGGGTTTGCTGCTGCTATTCTTCATTCAGGTGCCATAGGATTCGGCGGCGGCGGTTTCCTGGGTTGGCTTGTCGCCCTTCTATTGGTTTGGGCATGGAACACTACGTTGGAGTGCTTTGTCCTACGGTTCTGGATGCGCCGAAGGAGGCCTCAATGGAGGTGGAATTCCTTTGATTTTGCCGTGGTTACGGGAGCCAATCTCCTGGCCCCTCTTCTTGGTCTTATGAGCGCCTAATGCTTGATAGGGCGTTATTGCCCACTTCAGACTGCCCACCAAGCCATCCAGCCAAACTCGTCAGGACTCCTTCCAGAGAAGTCGCCTCTGAGATCCTAGAGCCAGCCGTAAATTCGGAAGGGCAACGAAGAATCAATGGCATTGCCCTTGCCTTAGGATTCAAAGGGCTGGCGCAAAGGACAAGAATCGTATTTTCTAGAAAGTCTAGTTTGGATAAAGACTCGACAAGAAAACATATGGCGTAATCTATCTCCAAGACTTCGGCATCCCGCAAGGCTCGGACCGCTACAGGGTTTGGGGGATTACCAAAGGCCTCTTCAGCGAGAATTCCCTCTGGGAGAAAGTGGTCTTGAGTTGAGGCTGTAGGTTTGTGCGGCGGTGCTGCCGAGCCAAGTTGAATGGAAAGAAAGAACGGTTTCCCTTTGTTCGATTGCGCCTTTAGCCATGAAACTGCGTGGTCCATTGCATTTTGTGGGCGATTTCTATCCGGATTTTTCCAGGAAAGAAGTTTTGCTTGGAGTTGGGGGATGAAGAGACGGCGTCGTAGGCTTATTTGGGAGAGGTCGGTGAATTGTGCAAACCCATGGAGGGATTCCTCAAGGTTCAAAGGAGAATCCCCGATTGAGATTCCAGATGTTTCCCAGCCGGATTCCCGAAGAAGTTTTGCGGTATTGGATATTAGTGTTGTCGCAGGTTTGGAATCCTTGCTGATGGGAGTTCGAGTTTCATTCAGGAACAGAACCCCCTCTTGAGCAAGTTGATCGATACAAGGGCTGGTGTTGCGGAAATATCCATAACAAGAGAGGAAGTCTTGCTGGATTCCGGATAGGTTTAGAACAATAAGATTCGTTGGTGAAGCGGAATTCGAGGAATCGTAAGCACCTTGATGGCCGGCATGTGGACTGGGAATTGTTGGCAATTGCCAAGCAAGCAAAGAAGAGAATAAGAGGATAATAAGACCAACAAACGCAGTTAGAGGTGAGAAAAGTGTTGCAATGGACCATCCAAGCGCAGTTCGGAAAATGAGGCGAAGGGCTTGATGAGCAAGGATTGCACAAACCGCTGCGATTCCCAGTCGAACGGATGGCTCACCGGAAGTATTCAGAGAAAGAACAACGCAAGCCCCACCTATCAAAATTAGAATGGCAAGTTGAAGGCCAGGGTGATGGCTTCGATCGGTCTTTCGAGTCAGAGCAGGGGAAACCACAAAGGAGCACCATCCCAGGATGCTTCCTGCAAAAAGGTAGGAAGGTAAAATGGCGGTCCAAATACCGGGGTCAAGGTGGTGCGGATACCGAATCCAGGTAATGCAAAGTTCGATTGCACCAGCGAGTCCAGCTAATACGGCGCCTAAGGCTAGGGCGTGAAGGAGTCGTCTTAACATAGGCCTTTAGGGGATATCCCAATGGACTTGAAGGCGGTTGCCATCGCTTTCTCCAAAAATGTGGAGGGGGCCATACCTGAAATCCAAGTCAGTAATTGCGGATTGGACTTTGGAGAGGATTAAACCTTTGGCGAAGCCGCCGCCCTCAATTGCAATTTTGGAGAAGACCAATCTTCCCGGGTTGCCTTGCAAATCTGCCAGCAAGGACACTTCTCCTACCATGGGGGCAGAGCAAAGGATTTGGCAATGGTCCATTTCAAGCGTCAAGCTTTGAATCTTGATCCCCTTCAAGTTTTTTGCAAGAGCCTCTTCGAGGCCAAGCAGTGCGAGAGTGGCAGAAATTTCCACGCTGGATTGTAACCTCGTTGGGATTGCGAAGTGGTTTTCTATGGCGTCACCGTGGCGAGATGGGAAACTATAGAAAACGTGCTAGTTGTCACCCTTTCCCTCGCGACTTACGCAGTCGCCCCTCTTCCGCAACAATCCTCGCGCGATTCTCGCGAGATGAGCGCTGCGGTTGTGGAAAGGCTATTGGAGCAGGCTGGCGACCGAAGTGTGCCTGCGGAGCAACGCCAAGCGATTTGGTCTCGCTTGGCCGAAGCAGAGGGCCCGTTGCCTTTTGACTCCCTTGCTGTATTGAAATCCGATGTTCGTTCCTCTTGGCTCCCAGACTACGTTCGATGTTTAGGGCGCACTTCTATTGAGGCCGTCCCTTTGTTGGAAAAATACCTGAGTTCTCGAGCGGATTTTGTTCGGGCGGAAGCAGTTTACGCAGTGGCCCAGCTTGGGGGTTCCGGTGGAGTGGATCTTGCCTTAGGTATTTTGCGCAATACTAAAGAGGAAAACATGGTTCGCGTTGCCGCCCTTAGGGGGCTATCCGCTGCGGGTTCTCCTTTCGCTCGTGTGGAGGCTGCCAGAAGGTTGAAAACCGCTGAGGGCACCTTGCTTCTTGAAGCGGTTGCAACCATGGCAAAGCGACCAAGTCAAGGGGACATTCCATATCTCATTCAACTCGTAGAAAGGAAGCCAAACTCGCGAGCTGCTGGCGAGGCTGTATTGATTCTTCAAAAGCTTACAGGATATAGGATTGGGCGGGATGCACGAACATGGACTTATTGGATGCGGCGATACAAAGCTGAAAGAAAACCCTTTTGGAGAGAAACTGGAGAGGGCGCAGTAGATTCGGAGACACTTTCTTATTTAGGAATCCCTATTTTGGGGGATCGCGTTGCTTTTGTTCTTGATTCGTCAGGGTCTATGGCAACACCCATGCAGGAGCAAACAAAGAAAACTCGAGGTGAGTTTGCTGTCAATGCATTGAACGACATTCTTCCGCGCCTGCCTAATACTGCTCTCTTTTCGCTCACTTTTTTTGAAGCGAATGTCCATTCTTTGTCCTCTGTCATGGTTCCCCGGGTTACACAGGAACTACGGTCTGCGGCGCTGTGGTTGAAAATGAGGCAGTTTGCCGGTGGCACGAATTTGTTTGGGGGCTTGGATAGGGCACTTGAATTTGAAGGGGTAGAAGAGATTATTTTGCTTAGTGATGGAGCCCCCTCTGCGGGGGAGTTGAGAACCCCCAATCAAATCCTTTCCCGAATCCGCCGATTGAATCGGTGGCGTCGTGTGCGCATTAGCGCCATTGGAATTGGGGTAGGTTCTAGCGAACGAACTTTCCTCTCGCAGCTTGCGCGTGAGAACCAAGGCGATATTCAGCTTCACCATTAGAATGCTGGCATGAGAGCCATACGCGTTCACGAGCACGGTGATGGGAATGCCCTTCAACTTGAAGATTTGCCTGTTCCTGAACCGAAGCCCGGTGAAGTGCGAATCAAGGTTGCTTGGTCCGCTTTGAACCATTTGGATACCTGGGTTAGGAGGGGTGTTCCCGGTCACAAATTCCCCTTACCTCTGATTCCTGGTTGTGATTTTAGTGGCATCATTGACGCCTGTGGAAAGCAGGTTGAGGCTTGGGAAGTCGGGGACCGCGTGTGTGTAAACCCTGGCTTTTTTTGCGGGAAATGCCCACATTGCAAATCCGGCAATCAACACCTTTGTGGCGGCTTTGGGATCTACGGAGAAACTACCCATGGCGGCAATGCGGATTATGCCGTTGTTCGGGCAGAAAACCTACTTTTGGTTCCAGATGGGTTTCCATTGTCGATTGCTGCCGCCTTTCCTCTTACCTACTTGACAGCTTGGCGCATGCTGGTGGAGCGATGCCAAATTCGTGAGGGGGAGAAGGTGGTTGTTCATGCGGCGGGCTCGGGTGTTTCAGTTGCCGCCACCCAAATCGCAAAACACTTTGGAGCCGAAGTCATGATTACGGCAGGGACCGATGAAAAGGTTCAAAAAGGACTCCAAAACGGTGCAGACCATGGCTGCAACTATCAGAAGGAAGATTGGGCGAGTATTGCCAAGGAATGGGCTGGAGGGTCGAAGGTGGACATTATTGTGGACCACGTTGGAGTGGACACGATTCCCGCAGGAATATGGTTGCTTGCCAAGGGTGGTCGTTTGGTGACATGTGGGGTGACATCCGGTGCGGAAATGAAACTCCATTTTGCCCCCATCTTTTTTAAATCGCTTTCTATTTTGGGCTCTACGATGGGATCGCCTGCGGATTTGAAGCAAGTAGCGGAACTCGTTTGGTCCGGTCTGCTGAGCCCCATCGTAGATAGCCAGTACTCCCTCGATGAGATTCGAAAGGCGCATGATTGCCTTGGGAGTAGGGACGTCTTTGGGAAAATTTTACTAGAAGTCGACAGCAACCTTGCTTGACCTTACTCTCAAACCCAACCCTTTACCGAAACCACCCATGATTACAACCCTTGCCCTAGCCGCCTTTCCCGCATTCTTGGCCCAAGAAGCTTCAGCCGTCAAGATAGAACCCAGAACAGAGCTTGAGTTTGCCCAAGTCGCAACTTGGCCCGGTTCAAAGACCTCCCAGACCTTGCTTGGAGTAGGTGTTCGAGACAAAACATTTTTTCGTGTCAAAGTGTACGCACTTGGACTTTATGTGGAGCCCGTTGGCGCCGCCAAGGCTCTTGAGAAATGGAAAGAGACTTCTGTGAAAAAAATGAAGAAGGACAATAAGTTTTATGATGCTCTTTTGAACGGAAAATTTAGTAAGACCATGCGTTGGGTGTTTGTTCGAGATGTGGATGGCGAGGACATTGCCGAAGCCTTTGAAGATTCGCTGGAGCCTCGCCTGAAGACTTTGGCAAAAAATGAGAAAGGAAAAAAGGGCGCGGAGGCACGAGCTTCTTCGGCTCAAGAAGGCTTGAAAACCTTAAAGTCCTGGTTCAAGAAAGAAATTGAAGATGGGCACGAGCTTGTTTTTGCCTGGCACCCTGGGGGCGAACTCATCGTTCGGCTGGAAGGGAAAGTCCTTGGAGAGCTGAGCTCTGAGCATGTCTGTACAGCGTTGTTTGACACTGCGATCGGAGAAGACACCGTTGCAGAAGATGCCCGCGAAGATTTCCCGACGGGTATCGCCATGATGTTTGAAGAGGCCACCTCGCGCCTCCGCTCGAAGGCTAGTTCAGGTAAAAAATAACCCCAGAGAAAGCCCGTGCTCATCTTCCTATTGAGCTTTAGTGTTTTCCTCCTTGCCGTCGGCGGGATGGCGGTTGGGGTGGTCTTTGCTGGAAAACGCCTCTCGGGATCTTGCGGTGGCGTAAGCTCTGATGGGGAGGAGCTAGGCGATTGTCTTTGTTCCAGGAAAGACCAAGAATTGTGTCCATCGGATGACGATACGGGCCTTCTCGGCATTGCTGAGATGGGGTATCCCAAACGAGCCATTAAGGGTGTCCACGAGGAATCTGGTTCAGATTCACCGCAAGAGTCTCCATTTAGGGTCTAGCCTTGAAATTTATGGGAATTTAGCAATTTTCGTGGTCGGAGATTGCGTTGCCAGAGCCCCTGCGTCGCTATACTTTCGCTCGCATGAAAAACGGAAAACTTCAAATCCCCACCTTAGTCGCTGCTTCCGCTGCCCTTTTCTTCTGCTCATCACTTTCCGCCCAAGGCTGGTCTGGAGATGCGCCAAGCGCTTCGTCTTCTCCTGAATCTGGTTCTCGCTGGGGCAATAGCGCTAATGACCCATGGGTGGACTCTTCGGCCTCCGAAACGGAAGCCCCTGAGTCTTCCCCAGCTCAGGATGATCCATGGGGCGGCTCTTCCGAAGAGGCCTCTCAAGATGACCCCGCTTCAGATCCCAGCTCTTCCGGCTGGGATTTCAGCCAGATGCCCTCCAATCTCAACCCAGAACTCTCCCTTACAGGTCCCTCAACCTCCAGCTCTTGGCGCCTGGCGGGCTATTCCAGTGGAGATTTCACTCTGAATCTCGACGATTTAGGCCTTTCGGCTTCTGCAGATTTTGAAGTTGGCCAATTCTCGGACTTGGGTGATTCGGAGTGGGGGCTTGCAGGCCAGTTGGGAATCCAGATTTTGGATGGTCCCATTGATTTAGGAATTTCCTTGGCCAACCCAGACATCTATTACCGCTCCTACTTTGGCTCGGCAACATCCACATCACGCCCCTTTTTGGATTTACGCCTGAATATTACAGACAACATTGCAATCAACACCGAAGACTTTCTGGATACAGGGGATTTTCGACTTCGCCTCGCCGCTGGCGCAGGTCTCTCTACTCCTCTTGGCGATAGTGAAGATGTTTCCTTTGAAATTCGCGGCCACTTCCTTTTCGTGAACTTGCTCGATGGATTTGATTACCAAATCTTAGGTGGATTGGATGATTTCCATGGCGATCCCAGCACCTGGGACTCTTTCGGAAGCCAAACTGTAGAGTTTGGTCTTGCAGTACGTTTTTAGCGAGCGGACATCTAGGGCAATTTTAACGCACACAGAATGAATAAGTTCTTCTTCTTCCCTCTCCTTCTGGCTTCTTGTGCAACGACTCATGCCGGTTATGAGACGAGCCGTACCTTTCCAGTCGATGCCAATTCCTTGGTCATGACTGTTGATTATTCCCCCAGCGTCCGATACGGGGAAGCAAGCCAGACAACCATCCTTGGGATTTTTAAGATTGGCCCTTCAGACTTCGCCTATGGTGGTGGCAATACTGCTTTTGGATTCGCATCTCTTCTAGGTGGGAGCGAGTCGGTTGAAAATGCAGCAGTGGCTGATGTTCTAAGCCGCTCGCAAGCTGATGTCCTGGGCTTTCCTCTTTTCCGCAAGAAAGTGATGAACTTCTTTTTGTGGAAAACGGAGAGCGTGCAGGTTAGAGGCTATCCCGGTCAAGTTTCCCGCTAGGGCTCTTGCCCTTTAACCCTCCTCCGACGGCCAGGTTCGAATTACGAAGGCCAGTTGGAGGAGGGCTTCTTTTCAAAGCCTTCCTCGACCCGAAGGATGAGGAGGCATGCAACGCCTGAGAGAGATTCGATGAGCTCCATACCTTTTTCAGGGCCGAGCACCATGACCGCTGTTGCCAGAGCATCGGCAGTCGTGCAGTCTTGCGCGAGAATACTCACGGAGGCTAGGTTGTGTTCAATAGGGCGGCCGCTGCGAGGGTCAATGGTGTGGGAGATTCGTTTCCCATCAACGACTCGATAATTCCGATAGTCCCCGGAGGTTGCCATGGCTTGGCCAGAAGCAAGCTCGACCCTGATTTGGGAAGAGCTTCCAAAGCTGGCGTCATCATTGGGTTGCTCAATTTCAATTTTCCATGGAGTGCGATTAGGCTTCTGCCCCTGAACAACCAGCTCGCCACCAACTTCCAGCATAAAAGCCTCAGCGCCGGCCTTCACTAGGGCGGCAGAGGCAAAATCCACTCCAAATCCCTTTGCAATGGCGGAAAAATCCAATTCCACGCCGCCTAGATTTTTTTTGAGGGCAGGAGGAGATTCTCGAACCTGGATGTGCTGGTATCCCACGAGCTTTTGGATTTGGCGAAGTTGCTTTTCCGTGGGTGCGTCGGTTCTCCGATCAGTCGGACCAAAGGACCAGGCATTGACTAAAGGCATGACCGTGGGGTCGAAGGCACCCTCTGTTTTTTCCGCCCAGGCAAGGGCCTGAAGAGTCACCTTTAGGGTGAGCGGCGAAACGGGAACCCAACGCTCTGCGGGCGCTCGGTTGAAGATGGAAAGGTCAGAGGCTGGTTTGTACGTGGACATGAGTCCATCCACTTCAGCCAGAGCATGCTCGGTAGCGGCCTGGAACGGTTTCCATTCAGATCCCACGGCCTTTGGCCCAGCAGGAAGCTTCGCGTGCCACACTGTACCCATCGTGCTCCCAGTAAGTTGAATATCTTGGCTGGGGAGGGAACCTGATCTTCCGCAGGAAAGGAAAAGCAAACAGGCGGTCACATAGCCACCTGTTTGAATCCATGGAGAGAGAGAAGGGTGCATTAACCTCCGAAGTCGTCCAAGAAGATATCTTCGCGCTCTACACCTAAGTCAACGAGCATGTCGATGACCGCTTTGTTCATCATCGGAGGGCCACACATGTAGTACTGACAATCCTCAGGAGCCGGGTGGTCTTTCAAATATTTCTCCAGGAGCACCTGATGGATGAAACCAGTAGGGCCTTCCCAGTTGTCTTCAGGGAGAGGGTTATCCAAGGCCAAGTGCCAGTCAAAGTTCTCGAAATCCCGAGCGATGCCATCGAAGTCCTCGATGTAGAAGGCTTCCCGTAGAGAGCGAGCGCCGTACCAGAAGCTGACCTTCCGTTTACTCTCCTCCTTAGTGCGGAAAAGGTGCATTAAGTGCGATCGCATTGGTGCCATCCCAGCACCGCCGCCAATAAAAATCATTTCGCGGTCATTCTCTTTGAGGAAGAATTCGCCGTAGGGTCCAGAGATAACGACTTTGTCGCCTGGTTTCTGAGCGAAGATGTAGGAAGAGCCTTTGCCCGGCGGGATGCCCTCTGGGCCGCGGGGTGGAGGTGAGGCAATTCGAACATTCAACATAACGCGGTTCCCTTCGGCCGGGTAACTAGCCATGGAGTAGGCGCGTTCGCAAGGCTCGTCGGTGATGGAGTGATAGCGCCACATGTCAAACTTGTCCCAGTCTTCCCGGTATTCGCTTTGAATGACGTAGTCAGCGTACTTTACATCGTGCTCGGGGACTTCAATTTGAATGTAGCCACCCGACTTATAGTCAATGCTTTCACCTTCAGGGAGTTGCACAATAAACTCTTTGATGAATGTCGCAACGTTGTTGTTGGAGATTACGTCGCACTCCCACTTCTTCACTGAAAATATTTCTGGCTCCACTTCGATCGCCATATCTTCTTTGACTTTTACCTGGCAAGCCAGCCGCCAATTTTCTTTGGCGTCACCACGACTGATATGACCTTTTTCGGTAGGGAGAAGGTCGCCACCTCCATCGTGAACTTGGACGCGACATTGGCCACAAGTTCCTCCACCACCACATGCTGAAGGAATGAAGAGCTTTTGTCCGGAGAGAGTGCCCAAGAGGGTGTCCCCAGCGGAACAGGTCATTGCTTTGTCCTCTTCTTCGTTGACAGTGATGCATACGGGGCCCGATTGGACGAGCTTGCTCTTTGCCAACAACAAAAGCGCAATCATCGCCATGACAACGATTGAGAACATGAGGATGCCGAGGCCAATGATTGTTGAGTAATCCATTGTCTTTTTCTACAACTGGATGCCGCTAAACAGCATGAAGCCCATGGCCATCAGGCCGGTAATCATGAAGGTGATTCCCAAGCCGCGCAAAGCGGGGGGGACATTCGAGTACTTCATCTTCTCGCGTACGGCGGCAAGGGCGACAATAGCCATCCACCACCCTAAGCCAGATCCGATTCCGTAAACGGTGCTTTCCGCGAGGTTGTATTCGCGTTGAACCATGAACAAGGAAGCACCCAGAATGGCGCAGTTCACAGCGATTAAAGGAAGGAAGACTCCGAGAGCGGAATAAAGCTTGGGTGCAAACTTGTCCACAGTCATTTCCACAATCTGCACCATGGCGGCAATCGTGGCAATGTACGCAATGAATCCCAAGAAGGAGAAGTCTTCGTTTGCGAAGTCTGGGCTAATCCAAGAAAGGGCTCCTTCTTTGAGAAAATAGGTATAAATGATGTTGTTAAGTGGAACAGTGACGAGCAAAACAAAGGTCACAGCCAAACCAAGCCCCATCGCTGTTTCCACCTTTTTGGAAACTGCCAAGAAGGAGCACATGCCTAAGAAGAAGGCAAGCGCCATGTTCTCGACGAACATAGATTTGAGGAAGATGTTGAAGAGTTCCATTCTCTTACTCCTCCTCGTTCAGTTGAGGGCTTACCGTTCGTTGAACCCAAATGATGAGTCCAATCAAGAAAAAGGCACCTGGTGCAAGGACCATTAGTCCATTGGGTTGGTACCATCCACCGTTGTTTACGGTTTTCAGGATTTCGACCCCGAGCAAGGTTCCAGAACCAAGCAGCTCGCGGAAGAATCCGACAATGATTAATATTATGGAGTAACCCAGAGCGTTTCCAAGGCCATCGAGGGCAGACTTCCCAATTGGGTTTGCCATCGCAAAGGCTTCTGCGCGGCCCATCACGATGCAATTCGTGATGATGAGTCCCACATAGACCGATAATTGCTTCGAAATATCATAGACGAATGCTCGCATGATTTGATCCGCAACCATTACCAAGGATGCGATAATTGCTAGCTGGACAATAATCCTGACACTTCCAGGGATCTTATTCCGGATGGAAGAAATCGCCATGTTAGAGCCAACCAAGACAAAAGTCAGCGCGGCAGACATGACTAACGAGGTTTCTAACTTGGTCGTAACCGCCAGCGCAGAACAAATGCCCAGCACTTGAAGTGTGAGGGGATTGTCAATGTGGAGAGGGTCCACCAGGATTTTTTTTGTTTTCCTGTCCATTATTAATTCCCCCTCTGCGCAGAGATGAAGGGGCCGTAACCTTGGTTGCCAAACCAAAGATCAATCATGTGCCCGACCGCTCGACTTGTGATGGTTGCGCCGGAAAGCCCATCCACTTCATGGGAAGCGTCTTTCACTTGGCCTTTCTTGACTACAGTGAGAGCAGGGCTTTCAGCTCGAATGTCGACAAGCTTGCCATTCCAGAGAGCCTTCCACTTCGGGTTGTCCACTTCGCCACCAAGCCCAGCCGTTTCGCCATGCTGATAGAAAGTGATGCTCTTTACAGTGTTCAAATCCGTTTCCAGGGAAATATAGCCATAAAGAGTGGACCAGAGCCCATTCCCCCAGATGGGAAGAATCCAGCACTCCTCGCCATCGGCAGTGACTTGGTAAACCTCAAGGGTATTCGGAAGGCTTGAAACCCGCGCAAGGTTAGAAAGCCCTGATTCAGATTGAGCAGGATCTCTTGCCGACTTCACGACATCATAAGTTCCAAATTCAATTTCTCCCTTGAGGGCACCACTTGTGCGATCCACTTGGAATGTTTTGATTTCGCCAAAAAGCTTGGCTACTTCTTCACGCGAAGCAGAAGAGTTTTCAGTAAGTCCGGCGACAACGAGGATGTTGCGCTTCTTGTCGAGTCGCTTGTTTTCGATTTGTCGATCTTTTAATCCAACAGCAAAACTGGAAACAACCAGCGAACAAATCAGGCAAACCACAAGGGCGAAACCAGCAGTGTACTTGTTACTGAACTCCACAGCGGGCCTCCCTTTGTTTGATGTTGGCCTTGACAACGTAGTAGTCAATAACGGGGGCGAAAATGTTCATGAACAAAATGGCGAGCATCATGCCTTCTGGGTAGGCAGGATTAAGCACCCTCACTAGCACGCACAAAAGGCCAATGAATATTCCGTAAATCCACTTGCCACGATTCGTTTGGGAAGCAGAGACAGGGTCGGTTGCCATAAAGATCGCGCCGAAAGCGAACCCGCCCACCACAAAGTGCCAGTGCCATGGGATAGCCATGTAATGCTCAGGGGTAGGGGAGAATGCGTTGAGTAGAAGGCTCATTCCGACAAGACCTAAAAGGGAGCCTGCCATGATTCGCCAGGAACCGACTTTCGAGAAGATGAGAATCGCAGCACCAATCAGGCAGGCCAGGGCGCTCACTTCGCCCATGGAGCCAGGGATGCGGCCCAGGAAGGCGTCCATCCAGTCCAAATTTGCTAGGGCACCGGCGCCATCGTTGTAAAACTCAGCAAGTGGAGTGGCGCCAGAAAAGCCATCTACCCATTGGTCTTTGCCCGCAATCCAAACTTCGTCGCCCGAGATTTGGCCAGGGTAAGCAAAGAACAGGAAGGCGCGGCCGGTCAGAGCAGGGTTCAGAATGTTCATCCCCGTTCCCCCAAAGATTTCTTTCCCAATCAGCGTTCCAAATCCAATCCCAAGGGCCACTTGCCAGAGGGGGATACTGGGGGGGACAATAAGCGGGAACAACAGAGAGGTGACCAAGAAGCCTTCGTTGATTTCATGCTTTCGAACTAGGGCGAAAACCGTTTCAATCAGGCCACCGGCGGCCATAGTCACGATGTAAATCGGGAGGAAGATGAGTAAACCTTGAAGCGTGGCCGCAAGGCACTCGACGGAATCCGGGGCGGTACCTGCAGCAATCTGTGCTTGGAAACCTGCGTTGTAAAAAGACCACAAGGTCGCAGGGACGAGTGCAATCACAACCGTCATCATGGCTCGTTTCAGGTCGAGTCCGTCACGAACATGAGGGCCGGTTTGTGTAGCCTTGGCCGGGGTGTAGAGAAAAGATTCGCCAGCTTCAAAAAGTGGGTAGAACTTTTCGAACTTGCCACCCTTTTCAAAGAACGGGGCGATCTTGTCGAACATGGCGCGTAACATTTCAGCCCTCCTTTTCGATTTGGGTCAACATGGCACGCAACAGCGAAGTGATTGCCGTTTTGGATTGGTCCAAGTATTCGCAGAGAGCTAAGTCTTCTTCTGTAACTTCCAGGACACCCAGCTTCTCGCACATCTCCAAATCACCGGCCGCAAGGGCTTTGATGAGTTGAGTAGGCATGATGTCCATGGGCATTACTTCTTCCCAAGAGCCCAGCGGGACGATGGCGCGATGACTGCCGTTTAAGTCGGTGTCGTACTTATGTTCTTTTCGGAAGAATTTCCCCAGCGCTGTGTGGGTAAAAGTGTGGCGAGTTCCGATTGGATTGGCCCATCCAATAAATTCTTTTTCGGGAGCGTCGCTCAAAACACACATTTGATTGGCACGGGAACCCAAAAACCCAGTGGGGGAATCGGGGTTAGCCAAATCACCGGAAAGAGCGGAACCGGACAGGACGCGGACCTTTTCCGTAATGTTGTGTGCTTGAATGAGCTTGGTGGTCGAAGTCCCGCGCCGCACACGGATTAGTGCGGGCTGGTTCATGGCTGGGCCCACAGCAGCGATTACCCTAGTCATAGGAAGCTGGCCAGTTTGAACAAGGTGGCCGATTTCAGTGACCTCTTGATAGCCAATATTCCAAGCCAACTTGTTTTGGCCAACAGGGTCGAGGGCGTTGATGTGAACACCTGCGTTGCCCGCAGGATGAGCACCTGAAAATTGATGATGCTCAACGCCATCTGTGATTAAGTTCGCCCAATCTTCGCCTTTACCTGTGCAAAGGAAAGTCTTCGGGGCAAGCCTGCTTAGGACTTCTAAGCCTGATTTGAACTTATCTTCTCGATCGGCCAATACAGCAAGCGGTGGGGGAGCCAAGGGATGAGTGTCTGTCGCAGTGACAAAAAGAGAAGAAGGATGGGCTGTGCTTTCAGCAACTTTGTCGAAAGGGCGTTGACGCAGTAAAGTCCAAAGCCCTGATCGTTGTAAATTATTGGCAATCGTTTCAGGATGATCCCAAGTCAGTGTTCCCCAATTTTCGTGAGCGTCGCCATCTAGGTCTACGACAACTGAGAGAGCCATTCGTCGAAACCCTCGATTGACGGCGGAAACTGTTCCGGCACCGGGTGAAGTAAAGAGAACATTAGGGTCCCGTTTGTCGCAAAACAGGGGCGTCCCAACTTTGACTGCATCGCCTTCTTGGACGAGCATTTTGACTTTGATGCCGTGGGCTTCCTGGGGAAGGGCGGCGACTTGTTGGACCGACGGGGCATCCCGAATCTCAGTGGACTCAAGGCCACCGTGGAGCGGGATGTTGAAACCCTTGCGGATGGTGTGGAGACTCATCAGAGGCTGAGGTGAGTGATTTAAGCATCCCCCACAGAAGGTGTTGGGGTCACTTTGGGGCTGGATTGTAGTCACGCCACCCCCCTTTGATAACCTGTGAGTTGCAAATCCCATGAGCATTCCCCGCACCACCCTTTTGTTCGTTTTTCTTGCGGCTATTCTTTGGATTCGGCCAGCCACAACTCACTTCCCAAAGGGGCCAAGTGCTCTTGAAAGCCTGTCTGAAGCGACCGCAGGACTCGCTTCGGATGCCTTGATGGCGACCGTATTTCTGCGGGTTGACCAGAAGGAGGGTTCTGCTGGTAATGGCGAGCAACATGGAGCTGGAACGGGCTTCGTGTTGGATGCCATGAGGGGCTTGGTCGTGACGAACAACCATGTTGTTGGAGATTCGAGCTCGAGAATGCGTGTCACTCTACATGATGGTCGCCAGTTTTATGGCGATCCCGTTGCGACTGACCCCCAGACCGATATCGCTGTGGTGCGGATTCCTGAAGGAGTGGCTCGCCGGCAACTCCGGTGGGGTTCCAGCGACAAAATGGTGCCCGGAAGCTGGGTGATGGCTCTTGGGAACCCACTCGGGCTGACGGGCACGACCTCGCTGGGCGTTGTGTCGGGCTTGAACCGCGAGCTAGGCTTGGCCAAGGATTCCTACGAGGACTTTCTTCAGCACGATGCCTTTATTGACCATGGTTCATCGGGGGGGCCCCTTTTGAACATGCGAGGCGAGGTCGTCGGAGTGAATACCGCAATTGGTGGCTCGCTCCAGCGCGACGCCTGGCAGGGAATTTCCTATGCCGTGCCTTCGAGAATGGCGCGAAGGGTTGTGGCTGATTTGATTGAGCATGGCAAGGTTCGCCGTGGCTGGCTAGGAGTGGCAACGAGCGATTTAGATTTTGGAGATGCCCGCAACCAAGGAATGGAAGTTCCAGGCGGAGCCATTGTTACCAAACTTGTAGAGGATTCACCCGCTGCCGTTGCTGGAATGAAGAAGGGCGATATCGTTCTGGAGCTGGATAGCATGCGAATTCGATCTGCGGCACATCTTCGGGCTAGAGTTGGAACCGTCGCCCCCGGAAGCGAGGCCATTTTTAAGATTCGTCGCGGCCGCTCTACTTTGGAAATGGTGGCGTTGATTCGGGAGAGGGGCTGAGGGTTGGCATGCTCCTCAGGGCATTGTGGCGGTTCTTTAGAAGAAAAAATGCGAAAACCCTGCGACCCTAAAGTCGCAGGGTTTCCCATCCCTTGGAATCATCCCCCCTGGAGAAAACGATGGGCTTGATTGCCAGGTGATATTTAGCGGGTTTGAAGAAGGATGTAACGGATTTCTTTGCGGAAATTCGCGATTTCAAAAAAGAGAAATCGAATCGGTTACGCGAACACCTTCTCTTCCCCTTCCGGGAGAGCCAGGCGCTCTTTCCCGTAGAAGGCGACGGGATTGTCCCAGACCAGCTTTTGAATTTGGGCAGGGTCGCCCCCAAGACGCTCAATATGGGCAGCCGTTTTTACTACGGCCATGGGGTCTGACTTGCCCCAATCGCCGGAAGAATTCACAGTCATGCGCTCCACCCCAAACTCAAAGAAAATGTTGGCAAAGCGCTCTTTGGTGAGTTTGGTTTCGGGATAAACCGTGTGGCCCGCCCAATAACCGGCATCCAAAATCATCTTGGTTGTTTCTTCCGTGGAGTGATCCACAACGGTCTTACTTTTGTCCACTCCCATGTCATCCAAAACAGCAATCGTGCGCTCCGTGCCCCGCGCCTTATCTCGGTGGGGGGTGTGCACCATGATGGGGAGGTCAAAATCCATCGCCATTTTCACCTGTGCAATAAAGGCCTTTTCCTCGGCATCGGTAATGGAGTCATAGCCCAGCTCACCGACCGCAACGCAACCAGGGTGCTGTAGAAACTCCGGGAGCATCTCGAGGACCTCGGCGGCCATGGGCTCATCGTTTGCCTCTTTAGGATTCAGGCCAATGGTGCAACGATGCTCAATCCCGAAGTTGCTCGCTCGCTCCCGTTCCCATTCCAGAATCGTTAAAAAGTAATCCCGAAAGGTGCCTGCGCTTGTTCGCGGCTGTCCGAGCCAAAAAGAAGGCTCCACGACAGCGCGCACGCCGGCTTGGAACATGTTCTCGTAATCGTCAGTGGTTCGAGAAATGCAGTGAATGTGAGGGTCGAGGTAACGCATGGAGTGTGGGGGAGTTTAACGAGGGGAATGGATTTGGGTTCAGCTGGCTTCCGAGGAAGCTTGCTTTTCTTTATCTTCCCCCTTCTGGTCTTTTTCGTACCGCTTTAAGGCCTTTTCAACCCGACCCATCACACTTTCAGCCGGCCAGCCAGTTCTAGTGCGCTTCCCGGCAGGAAGACCCGTGAGCATGGAAATGCCTTCGTCAATTGTGCGCACAGCCCAAATATGAAAACGACCCGCCTTGCAGGCTTCGAGCACTTTATCCTGAAGCATGAGATCGTCCACGTTGGCGACAGGAATCAAGACCCCCTGTTTCCCTGTAAGGCCGCGTGCAGCGCACAGGTCAAAAAAGCCTGCAATCTTTTCGTTAGCCCCGCCGATGGCAAGGATTTCTCCGCTCATGCTGACAGCGCCTGTCACGGCAAGGTCTTGGCGAAGCGGGATTCCTGAAATTGCAGAAAGAAGGGCATAAACTTCTGTTGATGAAGCGGAGTCGCCATCAATGGGGCCATAACTTTGGTCAAAAGCGAGAGTCGCTTTAATTGGTAGAGGACGTTTTTGTCCAAAGCGGTTTCGGAGGAAGGCCTCGAGGAGGAGCACTCCCTTGTTATGAATCGGGCCGCTCAGTTCCACATCTCGCTCCACATTGATGCAAGAGTCATCCCCCGCGGAAACAGAGGCGCTAATCCGTGCAACACGTCCTGAACTTAATGGGCCTAAGCTCACAACGGTCAAGCCATTAATGCTTCCCACACACGCACCCTTCGTGGCAATTTCAAAAATGCCATCCAAAACGGAGCGCCGGCTCCATTCGGTTTCCACATCGTGCTGGTGTCGGAATTGTTGGCGCCCCAAATCCACAGCAACGCGGTCGATGCGGCGTTTCTTGTTGTTGCTGGCCCAGTACGAAGCTTCGCGAGCGTAGTCAAAAAGGTCATGAACGCGGGCGGAGATTCGGTTGCGCCGACCCGCATCATTGACTGCTCGTTCGACGAGAGCCTGAAGGCCCGTTGTAGAGAAGGGCAGCAAGCCCCCTTCGGTTGCGAGATCTCGGAGTGCGCGGCAAAGGCGGGCTACATTTGGCCGCTGCAGAGGAAGGTTGTCATCGAATTCTGCTTTGACTTTGAAGATATTCGGGAAATCAAAATCCGAATCATGCAAGGTGTCGTACAAGTCATTGTCTCCCACGAGAACCACTTTCAGGTCAAAGGGGGCCGGCTCTGGGCGAACTCCGGTTACGCCCAGAGGGGACATGCCTTCTAAAGCATGGATTTCTAAGACATGGTTTTGAAGACAGCGTTTGAGGGCACGCCAAACTTCGGCTTCCTTGAAAACATCGCGAGCGTTGAGGACCAGAACGCCTCCGTCAGCGGCTAGCAAAGAACCAGGTCGAATGGCGAGGTGGAAAAACCCCGGGCCCGCACGCAGGCGGCGTCGCTCTACGGCACCAAAGAGGTTGGAATAGTTGGGGTGGAGCTCGAAAACGGTTGGGCAGCCGTTTGTGTCCGCAGAACGCACGACATTGACTTCGAATACTTCCAAACCGATTCGTTCGCTATCCGAGCCATCCTCTTCAGTATTTTCATCTGCCCGATGGAAGAGGTGAAGGTTGCTCAGGGCGAAACCTGCGCAGTCACCAAGCCACGCGGCGAGCTCTTCATCTGAGCCGAGCTCTTCAGCGGCAGCAATCGTGAGCCCGCGAACCAAATCCTGTACCCGAAGTTCGTCAAGCCTCTGGACTTCGCGGCTCAAGCGAAGCCCAATCAATCGCGCTTTGTGACTAGCTTTCGAAAGTTGGGCCCGAAGGCCTTCTCGTGCCAGAACGAGCCGCCGCAACTTTGCATCGGAGGGGCGTGTTTTTTTGTCCAGCGTTGTTGTGTTCTCAAGCGGGATGGCTTCTTCGCCAATTGGTAGGAAGAAATCAGGGCGCGAGCCTTGTTCGTCTTCCACTTGAACTAAAACGAGGCCAGCGGTTTCCGCGCGCTTGGAAAGTCGACGGAAAAGCTGTTCTTCGGCGACCGAATAACGGCGGAAAAGTTTGCTGCGGCGAGCAAGGTGTTCGTCGGAATCTAGGGCCCGAGGAATTTCGCGTTGAAGAGCAGCAATCCAATCTTGCATGGCGTTAGCAAGCTCTGGACCTCCTCCAGCGTCAAGCGCCATATGCTGAGGTCGAACTGGGTCCGCAAAGTTGTGCAAATAAACATGGTCCTGGAGGCGGGGGCAAGAAAAGCGAACCCGGTCCAGGAGCGGGCGGAGGTTGTCAAACTTTTCGCCTCCTTCTAGGCCGGCAACAAAAATGTTGTATCCAGGGGCATTAACTGCGAGTCCCATTTCCAAAGCTTCCAGCGCGCGGTCCTGCCCAATAAAGGCGACGAGAGGGTCGCTTGTACCGGACGTCTTTTTTGCTTTAGGAATCCAAGAGGCTGGACACGACCAGCGGAGTTCGGAGTTGCGAATTGTGCGGGGGGCAGGAGAAACCTTTGCCTTCTTCGGGGAGCGAGCGGCCATTTGCCCATCCTACGATTGCGGGCTTAGTGAATGCGTGGGCGGCGATTTTGGAATTCCTGAAGAGCGGCTTGCGCGCGGGCGATTTCTTCCGATGCTCCGAGTGCTTTAAAAGCTCGAATCGCTTCAGCTTGAGTTGCCGTGGCTTGTTCCCAGTCGCCGAGTGCGGCGAAGGAAGCGGCTCGAAGCTCCATCAAGTTGGGGTCGTTCCGAACGGCATCTCCAAACCAACTCAGGAGCTCGAGAGCCTGTTCCCCATTGCGGATTTGCGGGTCAGGGCAGGTGGCGTATAGCTTTGCAAGGCTGAGTCGAGCAGAGACAAGTCCAGGATGGATTTGGAGTGCTTTTTGGAAAGCATCAAGTGCTTTGGATGGGTTTTTCGTTTCAAATAGGAAGGCCAAGTTCAGCCAAGCGGGTGCAAAGTTCGGGTGAAGGTCGAGGGCCTTCTGATACCAAGATTCGGCTTTCGCGGTCTCACCCAGAGCTGCGTAAACATTCCCGAGGCCCGAGGGGGATTCCCAGTCTGCAGGCTCCAAATCAATCGCTTGAAGGAATGCCGTTTTCGCTTCTTCTAGTTTCCCGTTTTCGGCGAGGGCAACGGCCAAACTTCGATGAGCGTAAGCGTTTTGGGATTGAGCCTCGACAGATTCGCGCAAAATTGAAAGTCCTTCCTCCTCCCTCCCGGACCGCCGCAAGGCATGTCCCAGACTTGGTCCGGCATCGGGGAAGTTCGCATTCCAGGATTTCCGATAGGCGCCAATGGCCAATTCCCAATTACCCTCTTGCTCATGGAGAGAGCCTAGTTTGTTTAAGAAAGCAGGGCGAAAAGCGGCTGGGTTTGTTTGGAAAAGGAATGGGAGCAAGACGCCCAAAGAAATCCAGGCGTGTCCGGCACGCAGAGGTTTGTTGGATTTTCCGGAATAGAAAATCCAAGTTCCCATCACAGTACAAATGGGAATAGCTGCCATGCGGTAGCGCGGAGAATAGAAAAAAATGAGAACAGTTAAGAGTGGAATGCCAACACAAAGGAGTTCGGCAAAACCAAAGGAGTTGCGTCGACGGAGAAAGAATGCGGCGAGGAGAGCTGGCGCAAGCAAGAAAGCGCCCAAACCAACCGGACCCGGTGGAGCCGAAAGATTAGCTTCCTTTTCAAGGCGTGCTTGATAAATATCTCCGTACCCATACTCCGTAAAGAACAGTAATAACTTTCTCCCAAGTGAGGTAAGGGAATTCAAGGGGTGCTCGATCCAAGAACGAATACCACGGTTGAAAAAGTAGTTGGATGTTGCCGACCACGAAGTCTCACCTGTTTGTTTTGCAACGAAGTGGAGGGCGTCTAAGTTTTGCTTTTGTCGCTCCCCGCTGATTTCAGGAACAGGGCGATAGAGGCCGTCAGAAGGGAAGTTGTTCCCGTGTGCAAAAGTCAGGCCTGCTTGGGCGCTGATAGGAATGAATTCTCCGCATGCACGGTAGTTGTGGATGGTTGTGGGAAGAAGGAGAAGGAGACCCGCCCAAAACGCATGAAGGGCCGGCGCGCGCCCAAGCTTGCGGAAAATCCATATAGGAATGGCGACGATAGCCAGGAGGAAAGGCGGGTTGCAAAGTGCGTTGAGGCCGGCGATAAAGCCGATTCGTTTTGGGCGAAGTTTTTGGTCGCTGAGTTGGCGCCAAAGGAGGGTGGCGAGAAAAAGTTGGAGGGTCCCGTTGAGGACACGGCCCGTTGCCAGCCAAGGATCCGGTAAAAACAGGAAGAGGCCTGTGGCAAGCAGTGCTGCGTGGCTAGCTGTTTTTGTAGGTAGCGATTTGGCGTAAAAGCGGTGGGCGGTCAGTCCAAGGAGATAGCCAGTCGCCGCCCAAAGGAAGCCCTGGAGGAGGAATAAGATAAAAAGACTCCCGCCAAGACCTCGGAAGACAGCTAGAACGCCAAGGTAAAGCGGGGCGGAGAGGAAGGGGGTAGAGAGTTGAAATCCATTTTCCCAAAGGGTTAGCCCGTCAGTCCAGGCGGCGGCGGCATCCTCGGTGGGAATACGGGTAAATGGGTTGTCAGCCCACTCCTTTTCAAGGAAAATCCACCGAATCACTGCCATTAGAAGGCAGATTCCCAACAATCGGAGGCGATTCTTTTTCTCCATCAAGATTTCCTACGGATGAAGCGTATCTTGGCTTGAGCTGTTCTCATAATGTCCTAAAGTATGACGAAACCCTAAAATTGAAACATGTCCTACGAACTCCCTGAACTCCCTTACGCTTCTGATGCCCTCGAGCCGCACATCAGTGCTGAAACTTTTAGCTATCACCACGGCAAACACCATGCCGCCTATGTGAACAAATTGAATGAAATGACCGACGGGGATGACTCCAAATCATTGGAGGAGTTGATTCGCACCGCAGAGGGTGGACTTTTCAACCAAGCTGCTCAAGTTTGGAACCACACTTTCTACTGGTCCTGTATGGCTCCTGGCGGGGGCGGTGCTCCCTCCGGTGATTTGGCTGAAGCCATTGTTCGTGATTTTGGTTCCTTTGAGGATTTCACGTCCCAATTTAAGGCTGCCGCTGCAGGTCAATTCGGGTCAGGTTGGGCATGGCTTTGCTGGAATGGCTCCTCTTTGGAAATTTGCACAACAGCAAACGCTGGTAATCCCATGACCGATGGGAAGACCCCTTTGCTTACCTGTGATGTCTGGGAGCACGCTTACTACGTTGATTTTCGCAATGCCCGCCCGAAGTACTTGGCGACCTTTTTCGAAAGTCTCGTGAATTGGGAATTTGTGTCCGCCAACTACGCAAGCTACGTAGCGGCGACCGCTTAATTGAATCCCGAAGCCGTCGTGCTGGAGTTAAAAAGTAACCCCGAGCGCGACGTAGGGTCCGGTGAGAGCGAGTTCCATAGTCATGGTGTTTCCTTCGAATTCACCGGTGACATCCAAGTCAATATCGCGGTATCCGATCAGTAATTCCGCACTGTTTGTGAGTGCGTAGTTGAGGTTGAGGTCCAGGTCCCAATAGTCGACAGCAACATCCTCTACATCAACGGAAATACCGGAATACTCACCACCAAAGCGGAGGCCAGTAATGGGGATGTCGGCGTCGACCCGGATGCCACCCATGGGCACGAGAAGGTCTTCGTTGGTGATTGCGGAAATATTATCACCTTGATTGATTAAGTTGGGACCACCAAGAGGATCTGGAATGTCTTCTCCGGCTGCAATTGAGAATGTGTTGAAGCCTAGTTGGTCCACGCCCACGAGAAGTCCGATTCGAAAAATACCCGAGTTGAAGATGTCCAGGCCTGCCATCAGTTTTTGAGCACTCAAATCCAGTCTGGTGTCCACCGCCAAGGGGGCAGAGAGGGGTTGACCCATGAAGGTGCCGGTAGCGGTCATGTTTCCTGAGTGAGTGGAGTCCACTCCAAATTGTGAATAGACAATCTCGAAAGGAGCAAACCCAATGCGAGCTCCAGCATAGATGACATCTTCTTCAACAGAAGGAATATCAAAGTCTCCTCTCGTTTCCTCGAGTCCGCCAACGTCAATTGCGAGATCGGTCATTTCTCCACTAGAGTCGGATCGCAGCATCCCTCCAAATGCATTGAGGTGGGCGCCACTCCAGGCGGCGTCGCCGGGAAGGGCGCAGGAAGCAAGGCATAAAATAGGGAGGAGAAAGTGATGGTGTCTCATGATGTGGAGCAGTGTAGGATTTTTTGATGAAAGGAGAGAGTTTCTTTGGCACATCTTTCCCAAGAGAACTCAGAAGCCCTTTGAATTGCTGCAGCTCTGGTCTCTCGGCAAAAGTGGGGATCGATCAGGAAACGGTCGATATTTCGAGCAAAGGCGGGGACGTCGTCCGCTGGGGCACTGGGCCAGGCTTTTCCGGAAACCTCTGGCAAGCAAGTGGTATGGGCGAAAACACCTGCTGCTCCGCAGGCCATGGCTTCCAGGAGAGGTAGGCCAAACCCTTCATAAAGAGAAGGGACAAGAACTGCTTCGGCGGAAGAGTAGAAGGCTGGCAACTCTTCATAAGGCAATTGATGGATCCACTGAACTTGGTTTTTTACTCCGAACTTGTCGGCGAAGGAGAGGAGTTCTTGATGATAATCTTGTCCAACACCACCCACGAAAAGAAGGAGCATCCCTGCCGCCGAAGCTTGGCTTTCCGCAAAGGCTTGAATGGAAAGCTCAGGGTTCTTGTGACGGGAAAGTTGGCTCACGTGCAAGAGGTAAGGGCGAGTAATATTGTGTTTTAATAAAATGGGAGCAGATTCTTTGGAGTCCCAAGGGCGGAATACATCATGTTGGACTCCAAGGGGTGTAATGCCCAGCTTCTCTTTCGGAAAGTCAGGGAAATGAAACCGGAAACGATTTAGTCCGTGTTGGGCAAGAAAAAGGATTCCGTCTGCCCGCTCAAGGGTTTGGCGGATTTTGCGGGTCCGAATATCAATCCACCGCTGGGTGTCCCAATCTTGAGAGTCAAGTACACGGAGGTCGTGGAGGGTAAATATTTGAGGGTTGGCCTTATGGACAGGAAGACGGACATCTAATCCATGAAAAAGGTCTAAGGAAACCCCTGTCCTGTCCGCAAGCAGCCATTTTCTTGGGGCTTCGGGGACTAAGTTTGCGATTAAATTTCTTTTGAACCATTTGCCGTCTCTTATGAAAAAGAATGGTTTTAAGTCGGTCTCCACCGAGGATATTACAGAAACCAGACCACGAATATAGTTCGAAATTCCTCGAGGTCGAGGCTTAACGGCACTTGTAAGGTCGAATCCAACTCGCATGAAACCGTGATTCTAAGGTTTATCCAGTTGGGGAAGAGGGAGCTGGTTTCGTTTATGCCTCCGCTGATTAGCTAGCTTTTCTATAGGCCGAACCCAAGATTCCCAAAAGGAGGAGCTTGAGTTTTCATCGCAATAGGCTTCAAGGAAAGTGAGCCGGCATTTTGGAGACAAGGAATCGGGAAAGCCCCCATAAAGAGCAGCAAGATCCTGGATGGCTTTTGAGCGGGGGACATTTGTTTC
>DLRM01000017.1:27864-28592 GCA_002500505.1 Planctomycetes bacterium UBA7888 | reverse complement strand
AGAAAGCGATTCCGGTCATGATCTAATATGACAAAAGAGAGAGCCGCGCTTGGCTGCTCATCCACGAGAACATTGCTGGGTTTCAAATCGCGGTGCCATACTCCGCAACCGTGGAACGCCTTTGTCCACTTTGCGAGGGCGCTTAAACATAAGGTTTGAAGGGCGGAATCAGTTGAATCCAAGTAATCCTGGAGCTTAGGAAGCTTATCCATTTTTTCCATTAGTAGAAAGGAGCCTTTGGCAGGCTTGGACCAAGCAGCAAAGGGCGAGGCAGCTTGAAACCCCCGTCTTTGAATAGCCTCCGCCGAGAGGAGAGAACGAATCGCTTTGGAATGGCCAAAGAAATCTCGAATGTCAAATCGGCGAGTCGGCTTGTAACTCTTCAAGACGAGATTATGGCCCTCTTGATTCTCGACGACGCAAACACGCGAGGGCCCTCCCTCCTTCAACACCTTCTTCTCCACAAGAGAATTTGGGTCAATCTTTGGAATTCTCCAAATTTCTGGATGGAAACCCGCTATTTCTTTTCTCCCAATGCGGTCAAGCTCACATTGTTTTTTGTGAGGGTAGTGGAGGAGGCTGTTCGACATTCCCGAATGGATGTTAGTCCAAGGGGACAGATTCTTATAATTCAAATCTAATGAAGGTGTCCCTCGTTTATCCCAATATGAGTCATAAGGGCGGTGCGGAGACTGTTGTGGCATGGGCCGCACATGGACTTTCGGAGC
>DLRM01000017.1:1464-27538 GCA_002500505.1 Planctomycetes bacterium UBA7888 | reverse complement strand
GGAGCCATCGCGCAGAAGGTAAAATTTGTTGGTATTGTCAAGAACCGTCAAGGAAGAGTTTTACAAAATTTGCGAATAAAGAGGTTCATTCTGCAGTGAGAAATAATGCTTTTGATGCGTCTCACCCCCTTGTGGAGAAAAAGGGGACTCTTCGATTGGGTTGGAAATATCAACTTCGCCCTCGGTATTACAGAGAGAGAAGATTAGAGCGGAAACTGGCAATGCTCCCACAACACTCATTTGTAAATAGTGACTATTCCAAAGCTGTTTTTAGTGACTGTTTTCGAATTGACTCCGAAGTCCTTCCGTTAGGATTGGCTCCAAGCGTTGAAATGAAATCTGAAGAGTTACCTTTTGGGGCTGTTGTGATTTCGAGTGGCTTACCGACAAAGAATTTGTTTGGAGTTTTTAAAGCACTTCAAAGAATGAAAGATGCCGGTCGGCTTTCCGAACCGGTGGATGTTTGGGGAAAGGGGACGGATTCAGTTGGCTATCAAAACTTGTTGAAGGAACTGGGGATTCGCGGCGAGGTACGACTCCATGGGCTTATTTCTGACGAAGAAGCCCAATCTCGTATAACCAAAGCGAGGTATTGTATTTTCGTTCCGTTTTGTGAACCATTCGGTTTGGTTGCGGTCGAATCTTTAAGAGTGGGTACCCCCATTGTGGTATCGAACCATGGAGGTCCAATGGAAACTCTCCAAAGGTGCGGTGGTGGACTCTCTGTAGACCCATTCTCTCATGGCTCCATCGCGGATTCCTGCATGCAGCTAGTCCAGGAGGACCAACAAGATGGTCGTTGGCAAAAGAGTGCCCAGGAGGCCATCCGTCGGGTCGAATCTCGTTTTTCTTGGGAGCGTTACCTAGATAAGACCATTCAGCGTCTGGAGGAAGTTTCAGCTACCTTCCGAGGAATTTCTTCCTCGCAGGTGTAACATTTTCCATATGTTACGTGGAGTGCTTGCTGGAGCCGGTTGTCTTGCCCTTTTGGATGGTTGCCTTGGCGTTGCTTTCCCAGAGGGATTATTGCGCGAGGCCGTAGTTTTGGCTTTGACTGGGGCATTTTTGGTATCCCTTCTTGTCTCTGGAATTTTTTCCAAGCTATTTTCTCAGCATTTGTCATCCGATTCCGAAAGGTTTATTGCAGGAATTGGCCTTGCTCTTCCACCCCTCCTCTCCAATTGGATTTTTCCTTTCTATCTCAGCCTCTTCACCATCCCGCTCTTTGTTTGGTTGGCCCCTAGACTGAGTAGGTATTGCCCAATTCGGCGGATTTCTTGGCCTGCGGCACTTTCCCCTTATCTAGTTGGAGTTGTTTTATTTCTGACCCCTTCCTCTTTCGAGGACCTTTCAAACGCTCAGAGCCCCATCGCCTTCCCGGAAAATTCAGAGTCTTTAGCGGGGCCCAATGTTCTCCTTATCTCGGTGGACACGCTCCGGGCAGATCGGGTCCTTGCCCTAATGGAGCGCCTTCCTCATTTGAGAGAGCTTCAAAAGCGAGGAGCTTGGGCTCCTTTTGGATTGGCGACATCGAACCAAACCCTCCCTTCCCATGTCACGATGCTTACTGGCCTTCCCATTTTGCAGCATGGTGTTCGAGACAATGGGGACAAAGTCCCTGAAAAAGGAATTGATTTCTTAGCGGAACGCTTTCAGAAGGCTGGGTGGAATACAGCAGGCGTTGTGATGAATGGTTTCCTGCGAGGCGGTGCTGGTTTCTCAAAAGGATTTGATGTTTACGAAGACACCCTCGCTAGGAGACCTGGCATTTATGGCACTGCTCGGCACGTCACCCAAGATTACACTTGGCTTGGTTGGGTGAGTCCTTTTTGGCTGTCGAGCATTTGGTTTCCCACTCTTCTTTCTCCTCCTGTGGAGGATACGCAAGCACTTTCTGATGGAAGCAAGGCTCTTGTTCACGCAGAGGCCATGCTGAAAGATCTCAATGGTCGGGAGCAACCTTGGTTTTTGTTTTTTCACCTTCTCGACCCTCACTTCCCGTATTTGCCTCCAGCGCCTTGGGCGGGATCTTTTTTTCAGGAGGATTCAATTCCAGAGTCTCTAAGGGAACATGGCGCAAGCTCTTGGGATCTCATGACGCAACTTAAGGATGATATCCGGCTGGTTGATATTGTTGAGCAAACAGCTGAGCAAGCTGCTCGGCATCGTGATGCGCGAACTGCGGCTAATGCCCTCCTCAACCTCTATGATGAAGAAATTTTGTATGTTGATGAATTGATGGGAGAGTTGATTAAGGCCGCTTCTCAAAACAATCGACCTATGGTCATTCTGTTCACTTCCGACCACGGCGAGCATTTTGGTGAGCATGACCTTGTTCTTCACAGCCGCGGGATGTTCGAGGAGCTTCTTCAGGTTCCCTTTATTGTGGTTGGCCACGGAATGGAGGCTGGGCAGATGTCCATCACCCCACACTTAGAGGACGTCGCGCCAACATTGCTCGGGCTAGCCGGACTTTCCACTGAGGGCCTTTCTGGTCGTGACCTCAGTAATACGAAGGAAATTAAAGTACCTGAAGAACGCGCGCATATCGAGCGTGCAGGAATGAAGCTCACAATCCGTAAAGGAGATTGGAAGCTCTTGATCCGAGTGAGGATTCGAGGGAACGAGCCCCTGTCGCTCCACAACTTGAAAGAAGATCCTGGAGAAATGAAGAACTTAGTTCAGGTCGAAATAGACAAAGTGAAAGAAATGATGCAGATGGCGAAGACCGCCATTTCCCATTCTTCTGGTCAATCGGAACGTAACACGAGCCAAGAGCAGAAAGCGCTCCTGGAACACCTTGGCTATGTCGAAGAAAGAAACTAAGGTCACCGCGCACAACTCCTTTTTGATGGGCTTTAGTTTTGGGGCCTTTCTTGCCTTCGTGGAGGGCGTAGGAAGTATAGAATTCGAATTACTGTGCCAGGCAGCGGTTTTTTACGCTTTTATTTTTGGCTTTTTTTCCGTACTTCTTCGTCGTTTTTTGCCTCGAGTTCCTTCGGTTATTTTGAAAACTCTCTTCTCCTTTGTTCTTCTTTTCATTTGCTTTGGATTATTCGGAAACTTTGAAGGCGAGACGACTGCGAACACAGAGCACCCTGACATTTTGCTCGTGACGCTGGATACAACTCGCGCCGACCGCTGGCACGCGGTTTCAAGATCCTATGGGGGAGACGGGCTTGAAGATGGGAGTTTCCATTTCCCCATTGCTTACACGACCATTGGGCTCACCGCTCCCGCTCACGCGAGTTTATTTACGGGGCTTCATCCACACCAGCACCGTCTCTTCAACAATGGAGGCAAGCTAGGAGATGCACCCACCCTTGCCGAAGTCCTTCGCGAAGCGGGATACTTCACAATGGCCGCTCCTTCTGTCGTTCATCTCGACCCAGCATTTGGATTTGGTATTGGCTTTAAGGAATTTGCAGGCGTTGAAGGTGGAGTGCGAGGTCGGTATCGATTTCTGAATCCTTTTCGACTCATTCGACCGTTCTTTTCTTTGTTTGGTGCTGGGCAAGTGACCCGTTCGGGTTCCGAGACTTTGGGGAAAGCTCTTGAACTTTGGAAAGCGGCGCCTCCAGATAGGCCTCGATTTTTGTGGGCCCATCTATTTGAGCCCCATTGGCCATACGAGCCTCCCTCTAGTGAGTTTTTGCAGTCATCTGAAATGCAGGCATGGGAAACGGGTCCTGCCCTGGGTTACCAAGCATCCGAAGTTCGCTCTTGGCAAGTGGCCTACGATGGCGAGCTTCTTTATTCCCGAAACTTGCTGGCGAACTTCGTGAACCAAATTCAAGAAAACCGTTCTGGGAACGCCCGCCCTCTTTGGATTTTCTTTACCGCAGACCATGGGGAAGCTTTGGGGGAACATGGCGCGACGGATCACGGAGATCTTCTTTATGAAGAACAAATCCGAGTCCCCTTTTGGCTCAAAATTCCCGGTGTCAAAGCTGGAGAAAACTTGACTCCTGTCTCCCATGTTGATTTTCTTCCAAGTCTTCTCGATCTTCTCAACCTAGACTCTCCAGAAGGCTTGCCAGGCCGTTCTTGGGCTCCTGCCCTTTTCAATCAAAGTCTTCCGGAAGTCCCGATTTATGCGGAATCTAGGCACGCTGCTTTTGATAATGCGATGTGTCGTTTTGCCAATGTGAAGCTGATTCGGAACTTAGTCGTGTCTTCCGAGATTATGAAGCGTAAACCCCGCCCATCTCGCGGCGTCCCCGATTCGATTGCTTGGCTTAAGCCTTGGGAGGCTTATGACCTCATGCGCGACCCTCTTGAACTCTCACGCATGGAAGAAAAACCGCCTCCACCGGCAGACCAAGTCTCGGGTTACTTGGAGTTTTTCCTGGAACAGCGGGGTTCAGCTCCGCTCGATTCTGATAGAGACCGCCTTGCCCCAGATGTCATCGATGCCATGCGTGAGCTGGGTTACTTCTAAGCTGACGTCATGGTTGCCAACCTCCCTGCCTTCGCCGACCCTGGACTAGGGGACCTTGTCGGAAAGATTGCCACTGCATGCAAGAAGGCAGAGGGTCAGGCTTTTCTCGTCGGAGGCGCGGTACGAGATTCGCTGCTTGGTTTGCCGCCCAAAGACGCTGACCTTGAGGTGTATGGTTTAGATTCTGAGATTTTGGAAAAAACAATTTTGCCCTTTGGCAAAGTTCACTGCGTGGGTCAACAATTCGCCGTGTTGCACCTTGCGACTGACTCCGGTGAGATTGAAATCTCTCTCCCGCGTAGGGAATCTAAAACCGGGCCGGGGCACAAAGGGTTCTCCATCCAGGCAGACCCTAACATGAAACCTGAAGAGGCTTCTTCACGGCGCGACTTCACGGTCAATGCCATGCTAATGGATCCCCTTACCGGCGAGATTGTGGACCCCTTTCATGGGCAGCGAGATTTAAAGTTGGGGCTTTTACGTCACGTGTCTTCCGCTTTTTCTGAAGACCCCCTCCGCGTTCTCCGCGCCGCTCGTTTTGTCGCTCGCTTTGGGTGGGCCGTTGCGCCTGAGACAGTTTCTCTTTGTTGGGAGCAAGATTTGTCTGAGCTTCCTGTGGAGCGTTATGAGAAAGAATGGCGTGGCTTGCTTTTGCGCGGTGCTTTTCCTGGTTTGGGCTTGCAGTGCCTTGCCAATCTCGGCGCTCTCCGTTGGTTTCCAGAACTCGACGCCATGCGCGGAATCCCCCAGGATCCTGTTTGGCACCCTGAAGGCGATGTCTTCCGCCACACTTGTTTGTGCTTAAATGCTGGCGCAACCATCCGAGAAGAAATGGAGGACCCTTGGGTAGAAATGCTTGGGATTCTTTGCCACGACTTGGGCAAGGCTGAAACAACTTCCTTTGCGCGTGGCCGCTGGCGGTCACCGAATCACGACAATCTCGGCGCCAAGCGGAGTCACAAGTTTTTCAAAAGAATTAGCAATCAAGAAGGGGTTGCGGGCAAAGTGGCTGCGTTGGCGCAAGACCATCTTCGCCCAACCCAATATTTCTTTGCTCCAAAAGTAGGGGATGGCGCCATTCGCCGTCTGGCCTTGCGGGTTGAAATCCCTGCTTTGGTCCGCGTGGCCTGGTCTGACGCCGCTGGGCGCGACTGTCACAACATGCCCTCGTGGCAAGAATGGGAGCCGGGGCGTTGGCTTTTGAATCGCGCCGCTGATTTAGGGGTCAAAGATTCTGAGCCGAAACCCTATCTCCAGGGCCAAGATTTGCTTGATATGGGTCTGGAGCCGGGGCCGGAAATTGGAAAGATTTTGTCCGAGGCTTTTGAACTTCAACTCGATGGGAAACTCCCAGACCGAGAAGCTTCCTTGGATTGGCTGAAGCAGAAGTGCTCTCGTTGAGTTAGCGGTTTTTGAGCGCCAAAAAAGAAAGGCGAGCCACAACGGAACGAGGCACAAAACGAGTGAGCCAGGTTAAGAAAAAGTTGTGGACTCCGTGTACAAAACTAATGCGTTTTCCGAGCAATCGAAAACTCTGTTTTACGACATCTTCTGGGCAGGCAGTCCCGCCCACAACGGCACTTTGAGCCCCGGCAACACCATGGAATTCCGTATCGGTATGCCCTGGAGAAACAACAAGAACATCCACATTGAAAGATCGCATTTCCATGGCTAGAGATTCTCCTAATAGGAGATCAAAGCCCTTCGTTGCGCCATAGACGGACATGGGGGGAGTGGGAAGATAGGCGGCAGCACTTGCTAGAACAATCATGCCACCTCGTTTTCGCTCGGCCATGGGAGCCAAGAATAAGCGGCTCAAGCGGGCTGGAATTTCACAATTCAATCGAATCATTTTGGAAATGTTGGAATCTTTTTGCTCAAGAAAAGAATTTAAATAACCAAACCCCGCATTGTTTACAAAGAGCCCAATCTCCAGGCTACTTGTTTTTGCTCCCAGAATTTCAATAGCCGCCTCCTCAGTTAAATCCAATGGAAGACAAAGGGTTTTAATTCCATTTGTCTTTTCCAACTCTTCCGCCAATTGATGGAGACGTTCCTCGCGGCGTGCGACCAAAACTAGGTTCAGACCCATCTCAGCCATGGCTCTGGCATAACAAGTCCCTAGGCCAGCGGATGCTCCAGTAATGAGGCCCCAGGATCCGTATTTTTCTTTGAAGTCCATTAAGGGATGATACGCCCTTCAAGAAGTAAGAGCGCCGCACCCCCCCAGGCGCAGCGCTCATTTCCCTCTTCATACCCCGGAAAACCGGGTGAGCCATCCTCTAGGCTCACACCCATGCTTACGGCAAAAAGTCTCAAGCGTGGGCATTTCTTTCAACGGCTTTTCGACGGAGGACTTGAGGGGAAACTTCCAGAAAACCTAGAAACCGGTCTCTAGCGCGTACCACGGGAAATAGGGTTTGTGAGGGTTCTAATTGTTGCCCTGGAGTAACGCTTGGGGAAAGGGGAAGCATAATGGTCTCTTGGCGTTAAATTAGGAGGGTGATAACCAGTGCCGACGTCTCCGAGTTTCCCGAACCCATGGATTTGATGGCTGCGCCTTTGGGGGATTTAGAGGGCATTGGACCGAAACGCTTGGCAAGCTTCCGAAAAGAGTTAGGGATGACCGATATTGGCCAACTCCTTCGTTTGCTCCCAAAGGGGTACGCCGAACCGGGCATGGTGACCAGCATTACTTGTTTGCCTGAATTGGAGGGGACATTAGTGAGGGTGCGTGGGACGGTTGAGAAAACATGGGTGCGGGGTTTTGGTCGACGTGCTGTGGTTTGCGTGAGGATGGACGATGGCGAATCCAGTTGCATAATTCCCTGGTTCAACCAGCCTTACCTGCGAAACGCTTTCCCGCTAGGCCGACAGTTATGGGTTGAAGGGACGGTCTCCTTGAAGCAGGGAGTCCAACTCCATTCTCCAAAACTAATAGAGGAGTCGTCTTTTCACGAGAGCAGCCCGATTCCCCTTTATGCTGATGTGGAAAGCATGTCGGGAAAATTTTTGCGCCGGACGATTTTGCTCGCCTTGGAAAAGGTAATTCCTATTCAAGACCCTATTCCTGAAAGTCTTCGCGAACAAGTCGGCGTCCCTAGTCTGGAAGAAGCTCTTTCCAAGATTCACCGACCGACTAAGCTTGAAGAAACTCAAGTTGGCAGGCGTCGATTAGCTTGGGGCGAAGTTTTGGCGCGAGAACAGCGTCGATTGCAAAGCCTTGGAGTAATGGAATCCGCAAGTGGAATGCGGCTGGAAGAAAGAGTCTGGGACCGCATTTTGGAAAGGCTTCCCTTCGAATTAACCAAGGAACAAAAAGGGGTATTGAAAAAACTCCGCCAGGATTTGGAATCGGGCCAGTCAATGCGTCGCTTGCTTCATGGAGAAGTGGGGTCGGGGAAGACCGCAGTAGCTTTTGCATTGGCCCTTGCCGTTGCAGCGGAGGGAAAGCAGGTTGCACTTCTTGCACCAACAGAAATCTTGGCGCGGCAACATTTGAATACCTTTCGGAATTGGTTAATGGGTGCAGAGCTTCAGGTGGTCGGTTTTTTTGGTGACGACGATGCCAAAACTCGCCGAAAGAACAGGCAACACATCTCCAGCCAGCCCGGGGGAGACGCCCGCCCCGTTCTAGCCATTGGCACCCACGCACTTTTTTCCGATGATGTTCAGTTTGGGAACTTGGGTTTGGTCATCTTTGATGAACAGCATCGGTTTGGAGTTCGACAAAAGGCCAAATTGGTTTCTAAAGGGAGTCAACCCCATGTGCTTACTATGACCGCAACCCCAATTCCTCGCACGTTAGCTTGGTCTCACTACGGCGCCCTGGAGCCTTGTGAGTTGCGCTCTCGCCCGGGTACAGGAGGGGAGATTTTTACCGAAGTTCACGAATTGTCCTACTGGGGAAAATGGGCAGCAGAACATTTTGTTCGGCTCCAAAAAGGAGAATCTACATTTGTGGTGGCTCCTCATATTGATGGTGCTAACGGGCTTCTCGAATTGGCAAAGGAGATTCAACAAGAGTGGTGGCCTGAGATTCCTGTTTCCATTGTTCATGGCCGACTTTCGGGAGAAGAAATTGAATCGAGGGTGGCCGCTTTTCGCGAAGGGAAGACTCAGGTGCTTTTAGGGACGACTGTCGTCGAGGTTGGATTAGACATACCGGCCATTCCCTGGATGGCGGTACTACAAGCCCAGCGCTTCGGTTTGGCCAGCTTGCACCAATTGCGGGGGCGATTGGCTAGGGGAGCCGAAGGCGACAAAGGAACTTGCATTCTTTTTTCAGAGAAGGGAGCCCTCCCTAGACTCCGGCAGCTCGAAGAGTGTCAGGACGGGTTTACCGTGGCTAATCTGGACCTAGCTCAGCGAGGTCCAGGTGCCTTCTCTGGAACGCGCCAGCATGGTCGAAACGATTTTCAAATCTTTAGGCCGGAGCAGGATGGGGACCTAGTCGAGGCCTTATGTACTCCGGAAGTCCGTATCTGGCTACAAAACAAGAGCTAACCCTATTCTAGAATGGGCCACTGCCCCAACCTCCCTTCTACCTTGCGCCTATCGCACCCACTTCTCGTCTCTACTTTCTGTGTCCTGCCAGCTTGGGGCCAGATTGAGTACCCCGAACCCGTTCCTAGCCCTCCGCTTGTAGAGGAGGCCGATCAAGAGCCTTCTCCTGAAGGAAGGGTTGTCGAGGGAAAGCCAGTTCTCCCGAGCCATTGGGAAGGTCAAGAAGGCCGAGTGGTGTCGGTTTGGATTGAGTTTGAAAAAGAGAAGAACATTTCCGAAGAGCTCACCCGGAAATACCTTGCTCGTTTGCGAGGTTTTGGGTTGGCGGCCCCAAGAGAAACGGGATTGCATGCTTTGAGCTCCTTGCATATGCCAAGTATTGAGCTTGGAGCCCGACTCCTTGAATCTGTAGGAGAAGCAGGCGACGCCTCGGTTCTGGTTGACACTGCTGGCTCTGTTGGGGATTTGAAGGTTGCTAGTTATTGCTTGGAGTCAGCCTTGCGATTGGGAGAGGGCTCTCTTCCTCCCCAGGCGATTCGTCTTCTATCCCACCCTCGAAAGAGTTTGCGCCCAGGCGTTGAATCCCGCCTTGCTCGAAAAGCAACCCCATCTCATCTCCCCGAACTTCTTCGACTTTTAGAGTTTGGGCGGGATGGCGATTCGCGGCTTCGTGCTGCGCGGCTTCTTGCCAACTTTTCCGAAGAGCCCCTGACACGCAGTTTGTTGCAACAAGCCTTGCGGGATCGATCCGTATCCGTTGCCTTCGAAGCTCTTTCTATTTTGACGGGTATTTCCGAAGACCGTGCTTCTTCTGGCGATTTGGCGACTTTGGAAGCACTTCTCAAACAATCGGATGGTGGCTTGGAGTTGGGTTACTTTCTTTTCGCCCTCCTTTCGATGCAGAGGGAAAGCAGGGAACTCCTAATTGGTCCCCACCATCTGCCCTACCTGCGTGAAGGAATGGCGAGCGGCGATCTGTTTGTGTCGGGAGCCGCCGCCGCCTGCTTAGCCGAGTACGAGTTCCGTGGGGGCACGACCATTGCCTCTGGCATTCCCGATGTTGAAATTTTGCATCGGCTCATTCGGTCTGTTGCTGGTTCTTCCTTCTACCCCCAATTTGCAAGGTTTGCCCAACTTGCGGAGAGAAGCTTGATTCGGTTTTCGGGTGTGGACTTAAGCCAAGAAGGCCGAGCCGCTTGGATTTCCTGGCTTGAGGAAAACCACCAAGGTTTCCGGGGTGTTCGCGCCGCAATTTCGTTGAATCCTTCAAACCTTTCCGCTTTGTCTTTTCGGTGGACGAAAGAGGGGGAAAGCCGAGTTCTTTTAGGCATTGATGCCGAGCCCTTCTCTCATGAAGGGGACGATACGCGATGGATTGGTCCAATGGATTTGCGTCGCCTGCATTCCCTTTTGGATCGAACAGGAATTTTTGGGAGAGATGTCATTCCTGGCAATCATGGAAGCCGAGAATCTGCTCTTCGTTTAAAGATGGAATTGCAGGCTGGGCCCCTTCGCAAGCCCTTGTCATATTTCGGTCCCTCCCAACCCTCTTGGGCTCCCGGTCTACTTCTTTCTCTCGATGATTTATTTGACTCTTTAGAATGGCAGCGGCTTGGCCCAGAGGAGAGTCGGAGTCAGTTCGTGCTGGAGCGGTTGCCAACTTGGGATAGTTCAACTGAGTTGGAATCTCTGCAATTTAAACTGGGCATTACTTTGGACCGTTTGTCGGCTACTGAGGATGAGCTGTTGTTGCAATGGTGCAATCATCTTTCTTCTCAACGTGGAATTGATGGGCTGTGGAGCTCGGAGCTTGCTCAGCGCTGCTTAAGTGAGTTTCCTCTTCGTCAGCACCATCCGAAACTGATGGCAGCACTTCTTGGCTTGGCCACACGCGGCGCCTCCCATCAGCTCTTGCCGGACTTTTTGAATGCGGCGATTGAGTTGAGCGAGCCTCTGCGCTCCAACCTTCTTTTGCAGGGGCTCTATGAGTTTGGTCCTCAGCTTTCTAAAACTTGCCTGTCGGACTCTCGTTTGGTGGTGCGGGTTGCAGGTGCACGGGCGTTGGGGAAGGCAGGCCCATTGGGCCGCGATGCTCTTCTTGGAGCTTTGGAAGATTCCAATGCCTTGGTTGTTCGAATGGCGATTCGGAGTCTGGGCGAGTTGGGAGATAAAGAAGTTGTGACCCAAATTCTTCCCTTTGCAGAGCCGGATCAGATTCGTTCAGTTCGCCGTGAAGCTATCCAAGCCTTGGGAGTTTTGGGGGACTCGCGAGCTTTTCAAGCAGTGAGTGCAGCAGCTCTTCCTGGCGAGGAGTCGAGTTTGCGCCTTGATGCTGTGCGGGCCCTTGCCCAACTTCCAGGGGATGAAGTGGATCAAGCTTTTGCTCTCCTGTTTCCCGACTTCGCCGGCGGAATTTTAGAACGAGACTTCGCGCTTGCTTTGGGAAAGAGAGGTATTTCGAGCTCTGTCATTGTGTACTCCAAACACTTGGGCCATGAATCCTCTTTAGTCGCCACTCGCGCAGCCATTCTTGCTGGGCGCTTAGGAATTCCTTTGGCTGCAGAGCCTTTAATGGGATTCCTGTCCGCGAATCCTCGCGACCCCGAAATCCTTCACGCTCTTGCAACCTGCACAACGGTAGATTTCCGCAACATGCCCGACCCGGCTGGCGTTTGGGCTGCTTGGTGGATGAAGCATAGCCAGGAGAACGGCCTTGAGTGGCTCGTTTCAAGCGCTGCGAATTACGGATTCTCTCTTCCTAAACCGAAGCCCGAAGGAGAACCCAGTAAAGAATTTCTATCGGAGTTATTGAGACTCCTCCAAAAGGGTCCTCGACATTTGCGCCCTTCTACGGCCTTTCATCTTTTCCTTCTAACGAATCGAGATTTGCCATCAGTGGCCAGGGAAAGTACTGATGAACAGCTGGATGCGATTGTCTCGGAGTGGGAGATATGGTTAGCGAATCTTCTGGACTAAGGCTGTTTTTAGTTCTGGTTAGTTTGCTCACTCTGCTGGGCGTCTTTTGGCAGCAAGGCTTTGATGGTGTGTTAGCCGTGGAAGCCCATTCTTCTTCGATTGAACATGCAGCTTCTGAGGCGGGTTTGGATTCTCCTTGGGTCCTTTACGGTTTGGTTTATGCGGAAAGCCGGGGCAAAGTTGATTCCGTCTCTTCGGTGGGCGCAACAGGCTTGGGGCAATTGATGCCCGAAACAGCAAGCGAGTTGGCTGCTCGATACGATGTGGAAGGTCCACCTTATGCACCCGAAGACAATGTGTTGCTTGCGGGCCACTACCTTGCTGAGCTCTTGAGGCAGTTTGATGGCGACCAGGATTTAGCTTTGTTGGCCTACCGCCAAGGTCCCGGCAAAGTCAGTCGGAAAATTTTGGAAAGTGGAGGAGTTGCGGCCTACAAGGACTCACTGAAAAGCCGACAGCCTTCCCCGTGGGAATACCGAACACAAGTTTTGCGTTTTGCCACTCGATTTGAATCTCGAAGAAAATTCGATAATAAGTAATAATCCCTTTCGATTCCTCTCCATGCTAATCCCCAACCGAATCCTGTTTGTTTGTCATGCTCAGCGGCCCCCAGTGGTGGGCGAGTCGTGTGGGTCCAAGGGTGCGGCCGAGTTTCTTCAAAAGCTTAGAGAGATTCTTCAGGCAAAAATGCTTTGGGGGCCGGTTATGGCAACCGCCAGCGGATGTTTGGGCACTTGCGACCAGGGCCCTTGGGCTGTGGTGTACCCCGACAATGTCTGGTATCGCGGGTTTACACCGGAAGATGCCCAAGAAATTGTGGAAGAGCACTTAGAGCATGGTCGGGTTGTTGAGCGACTTGCTTTCACTCCTCCGGATTCTGGTGAGACTTCCCAAGGCGGAAACGGCTTCGAGGTCTAAGGCGCACCTCTACACTAGTTTTGCCGAGGCTTCCTCGGCCCCAAACCATTTTTTGAGAATTGAGAGGTCCCCATGGCACGTGTAGGAGTTTGTCTTTCCGGGTGTGGCGTTTACGACGGCGCTGAAATCCACGAGTCTGTCCTGACTCTTCTTTCTCTTGCTAAGGCGAGTGCAACTTCTGTTTGTTTCGCCCCTGATATCGAACAATTGCATGTAGTTAATCATATTTCTTGTGATCCCGTTGAGGGCGAGTCTAGAAATGTCCTTCAAGAATCTTCCCGCATTGCTCGCGGCGATGTACAGGCTGCTTCCGAGATGAAAGCCGAAGATTGGGACGCTTTAATTTTCCCTGGAGGGTTTGGTGCCGCAAAAAACCTTTGCGATTTTGCAATCAACGGGCCCGATTGTTCGGTGGAGCCGGAGGTTAATAGGTTGATTTTGGAAACCCATGAGGCGGGGAAACCAGTTGCGTTTATGTGCATTGCTCCTGCTATTTGCGCTGCGGCTTTCCGAGGGTCTTCCATTCATCCAGAGCTAACCATCGGTTCTGACCAGGGGACTGCGAAAGCTTTGGAGACGATGGGTGCTAAGCATGTGGTTTGCCCTGTTTCAGATATCCACATTGATGAAGCCAACAATATCTTGAGTACTCCCGCTTACATGCTGGCTGAAAACATTGGTCAGGCTGCCGACGGGATTGAGAAGCTGGTTTCCGCTCTTCTTAAGAGATGTCCTGCAAACGCTAGAGCTTCCTAATTGCGCCCATGTTTTTAGCCCCACTAGTTCTTGCGGCATTGCCCCAACTTTATTCAAGCTTTCCAGAACAGGATGCTTTATCTTACATAGTGGACTTGGATTTTGATTTTGATGCTCAGTATGTAGAAGCTTCCGTGGAAATGCGCTTTCAATTGTTGTCGCCTGCGGATCGAATTGTGCTCCACTCTATTGAAGATGAGAAATGGGAAGTCCAATTTCAAGATTCGAGTGGATTAAGTCTAGAAACAGAGCGCAGGCAGGGACTTCTTCAGGTTTTGCTCGGGAAAGAATTCGCCAAGGGGGCGGTGGTTGAGCTTCACGCCAAGCTAGCTGGAACGCCCCCAGATGGCTTGTACTTTGAAGAAGGGAGGCACGGTGATCCAGTCTTCTTCACCGACCATTTCTCCTCTAGGGCCCGTGGCTGGCTTCCTTGCGAGGACCACCCATCGGATCGAGCTAAGTTTTCCATTCGTATCCAAGCCCCTGAAGGATGGGAGGTGATTGCTAGTGGTCTTGACGAAGATGAAAATGGGACTTGGGAAACCCAAACAGATCTGCCGACTTATATGTTGGCTTTTGCCGCCGCACCCTGGGGTAGAATTCCAGAAAAAGGGGATGACCGCTTCATCCCGCATTTTATTTACAAGAAGGACAAGCCACGTGCTCGGCTTGGCCTGAAGCATCATGCTCAATGGATGTCTGTCATGGAAGGAACTTTTGGCCCCTACGAGTGGGAGAAATATTGCGTAGTCCAAGTCCCTACGAGATGGGGTGGCATGGAGAATGCAGGCAATACCTGGATTATGGAACGGCTTTTTGATGGCCGCGATCGTGGGGTAGGGACATTGGCCCACGAATTCGTCCATATGTGGTTCGGTAATGCTGTTGGCTATGGAGAGTGGCATGAAGCTTGGCTGAGCGAAGGCTTTGCTTCTTATTTTGGCCCTTGGCTTCACGCACAATCTGGGGGGGCACCACTACAGCGCGCTATGGAAGGTTCCCGGCGGCGATGGCTCGGATCTCGTTGTTCGGAAACACGCCCTATTCGCTGGGAAGAATTTGAGGCCCCTGACGATTTTTTTGGATCCTCTGCGCCCAATACCTACCAGAAGGGTGCTTGGGTTCTGCACATGTTGCGGGGTGAGATTGGGGACGAAGCCTTTTTTGAAGGAATCAGGAAATACTACGAAGAAACTACTCCTGGGATTGCCACGACAGATCAATTCGCAGAGGTGATGGAAAAATCAAGCGGCAAGGAATTGAAATGGTTTTTTGAACAATGGCTGGATCGGCCGGGTTGTCCTCAATTAGATATTCGCTGGAATGCGGATTCCGTGGTAGTCAAGCAGCTTCAAGAGGACATCTTTCGTTTCCGCCTTCCTCTTCAGTGGACTAATGGAGAGGGTGAGCGCGAAAAGAAATTCTTTGAAGTGAGCCAGCGCGAACATGTTTTTCAATTGAAAGGGGAGATATCAGCTCCCACAATTGACCCTGATGTCGAACTGCTGTTTCGCTAGTCTTCCTCTTCTTCTTCACCGTCCATGTAGCCCAAAGAAGAGAGTGCCGCAGCAACATCCCCAGAGAGCTCAGTTTTTCTAGATACGTGCATCCGTTGCTCGATGGACTTGGCGCGAAATTCCTCCAAGAGAGCCATGAGGTTTTTCGCCAAAGGAGTTTTTAGATTCAAAGGACTTTGTTCGTTCGGGTCTTTGCCAATATCGAAGAGCATCCAAGTAGGTTCGGTTGACTCATCTTTTGAACCGATTCGAATCATCTTGTAGTCACCCTTGCGGATGGCCTGCATGGGGAAGGCTCCTTTGGGGCGCTCAAAGAAAAGAATAGTTGGTTCTGGGTTGGAGCCAGTGTTCAATAAAGAGACCAAGGATTGGCCATGGACTGGGGATGCAATTGAATCCCCAGTCCACTCCGAAATCGTGGGGAGAATGTCTACCAACTGGACCGATGTTTCGATGCGTTGATGGCGAACATTGGGGCCACGAACGATAAGCGGAACCTGAACCATTTCTTGGAAAAGAGAATGTCCATGTTTCCATTGTTGGTGATCATAAAATTCTTCTCCGTGGTCTGCGGTGATGAGAAGGTAGTCCTCTGGACCAAGGAAGCCGTTTTCTTCGAGATATGTGACTAATTTTCCAATTTCTGTATCGCAGTATCGAATTTCGGCATCGTAGTGCGAAAGTAAATTGGCCAAGGCATCTGCCGGAGGTATCGGGAAAATCGAGCCATTCAAGGGGCGAGGAGGGGAGTCCATCTCAGCCCCAAAATCAATCCCACCCATGACTTCATGAATATTGGGAACGCCCTCGGGCTGCCACCCTGCCGGGGCGTCGTAAGGGTCATGCGGGTCGATGTATTGAACATAAAGAAAAGTAGGCTTGGCTTTATCTTGCTCCCCAAGCCAAGTTGTAACTTGCGAATTCAGTTTTCTCGCTTCGGAACTCCGTGATTTTTTCTCTTTCCCAGTGGAGCCACCTTGAAGCTTGGCGGCTAGTTTTGGAACAGTGGCCACTAGAGTATGAATTAAATCACGGCGGAGATTGTTGAGAGCGCAGTAGCTCCGAAGGGAATAAGAAACATCGGTCCAAAAGTAATCAAATCCTCTGTTGAATCCAAAGTTTGGAGACACTTGAGCGTTTGCAGAGAAGGCCGCCGTTTGGTAACCACGCTTACGAAGCAAAGTGGCCACAGTTTCTAAACCCTCAGGCATGCGATCGTACATGGTGACAGTATCGTGGCTTGTTGGAAATAAACCGGTCATCAAAGAAGCCACAGAGGGTCGCGTCCACGGAGCTTGGGCGTAGGTATTTTCAAACAAAGTTCCTTGGCTCGCGAGATTGTCCAGTACGGGACTAATCGGAGATGGGTTTCCTGGTTGCTGGTATCCGTAACAGGAAAGGTGATCTGCGCGGAGTGTGTCGATTAAGAGGACGACGACATTGGGCGCGCCCTCGGCGGCTACGCTCGAAACCTCGGACTCTTCCGAAGATTGGGTTGGTGCAAAGAACACGAGACTTAATGCACCCAAAGAAAGAACTACCCCGACAGTCGTTTGCGTTTGCTTAGGAAGTTTCCAGGCCCCAAGGGTGAAGAGGACGGAGACGGCAGCAGAGGAAATCCACGCCAGTAAACCCACTTCAAGAAGACCGCTTCCTTTTCCAAGCCAATGTGAGCCTAGGAGGAGAAGGCCCAAAGCAAGTGCCACAAAACAAGCGGCTCGAAGTTGAATTTTTGGCAAAACAATGCGAGTGAGGGCCACCAGAATCCCAATCATGGCACCATAATTCAGACCAAGCTTGACCGCCTCTTTGAGGGGGGTCGCAAAGCGGAGGCCATGAAGGTGAAGAACAACCCCTCCCTCCACAAAGCCCAAGAAAAGGCCAGCGGAAATGCCTATCAAAAGGCCAGAAAACGCTCGTATTAGAATCCCCATTGTTTTGATTTTAAGCAATTAACTGAGGCGAGACTGGACTAAGTTCTCCAATCCGCCCGAAATGATCAATTCTTGAGCAGTTGGGCCTAGAGCGGAGAATGAAAACACGCTTCCTTCGATGCGGACAACGCCTGAGCGGAAATCCAAGGATGCGGATAGGCCTGTGCGAACCGTGGGCGCGGAGTCGAAGCTTTGAGAACGGAGCCATTCGAGCAGACTTGGGCAGTCCACTAGAAGGATGCCATTATTGAAAGCGTTTCGCTTATAGGTTGCGGAGAAAGAGCCTCCAATAACCAGAGGGATTCCTCGGTAGTGAAGGGAAGTCGCAGCTTGTTCGCGACTGGACCCAGTTCCGAAATTAAAGCCACTGACCAAGAGGTCGCCCTCCTGGACTAGCGATTGAAAGTCTGGATCGTAATTTTCCATGGCAGCCGCGGCCATCTCTTCTGCACTCATGTCCTCGCGGTAGGTGTATTTCCCAGGATAGATTCCATCCGTGTTGAGGTTGTCAGCATCGCAAAAGAGAATCTCACCCTCGAGAGCTTCTGGGAAACCATCCAAGATGGGGGTTTCACCTTTTTCAGGCGGTGACTGTTTTGGAATGGACAGGCTTCTCTCAGGCCCATTGCCTTGGAGTCCTTCTGGCGCACAAATGAAGCCCGCAACTGCGCTTGCGGCTACGACAGCTGGAGATGCGAGGTAAGCTTCGGATTCCTTAGAACCCATGCGCCCTTTGAAGTTCCGGTTCGTTGCCGAAATACCGACTTCTCCGTCTTCTAAGAGACCTTCACCCATGCCAATACAAGGGCCGCAGCCCGCTGGAAGGACATGAGCACCGGCTTCTACTAGAGTTTGCCAATCTCCGCGGGATTCCGATTCGCGCTGGACTTGGTCGGATGCCGGAGCGAGATAGAAGCCAACATGCTCTGCAACTTTTTTCCCTTTGAGGACTTGGGCGGCCTCTGCTAAGTCTTCTACACGGGCATTTGTGCAAGACAGAAGGTAAGCCTTGTCAATTTTTCGTTGTTGAGTTTCAACTTCGGATACTTTTTCCATGGCCTTGACCGTATGGGGGCCACAAATGCAGGGGACAACGCTTCTTAAATCCAGGTCAATGATTTGTGCATAGTTTGCGCCATCGTCTGCGCAAACTGGACTGGATTCTAATGCGTCAATCGCAGCAGGTTTGAAAGCCGATTGAGCATTTTCGCGATTGCGATACCAAGCAACTGTTTGTGCGTCGCAAGGGAAAACACCAGTGAGTGCACCCCATTCGGTTGTCATATTGGCAATTGTAAGGCGGGAGGCAATGTCCAAGTGGTCCACTCCAGGCCCTTCAAAAACAAGAGCATGGTTCAGGACCTCGTCCTGGTTGTAAAGACCACAAAGGGCAACGATGACGTCCTTGCCACTCACGCCAGGTTTCAGTTTTCCACGGAGGATTACTTTCGTCACAGGTGGAATTTGCCACCAAGTTTCACCCGTAGCCCAAAGGGCGGCGGCATCTGTGCGGACAACCGGGGTCCCAAGCGCACCGATTCCACCGTAAACATTGGAGTGCGAGTCGGAGGCGACTACCAAAGTTCCTGGCCAGGCGTAGCCTTCTTCAATCATTATTTGGTGCCCGATTCCCCGCCCCGCTGGGTGGAAATCCACTCCCATATTTTTGGAAAAGGCTTCAATGTCAGCATACTTTTCGAGGTTTTTCTCCGAAGTGTCCTGCACATTGTGATCCAAAGTGAACACAGGTTGTGCTGGAATTTTCATTTGAGTTGCCCCCAAGCCTTTGAATTTCAACATGACAGCTGCGGTGTTGTCATGGGTCATGACATGCCGCGGCTGAACTGTTACGAAATCTCCCGATTTGAGTTTTTTCTCCTCCGTCAGGCCAACGGCAAATCGTTGGACAATTTTTTCAACCAGGTTTTGCGCCATATGGAAAGGATATCCGCGCCGCGACATTTCTTTCCAAAGCCTCTCAAGACTGAAAGCATGTACAAATGGGCTGAAGCGGAGTAAGCGCACTTGTACTCCACTGATTCGCAGGATTGGATGGCCTTGCTTTGGGGTTTTCGCCGGATTCCACGCGGTATCTACCGACAAAGGCGGTCGCTCTCCCCAGGGCGATATCCGTGCATTGCAGCCCATGCTATTTGGGGCTTGCTCCTGAAATAGCCAATCCACTCACCGTGCGATGGCAAGGGGGCGAACACGAGAAACTATAAACGGAGTGGGGGTAGTGCTCGTAAACTCTTGAAATCTGGCATGTTTACCGCCCTCCTTCTCTCTTCCCTTCCTCTTCCTGTCCCCCAAGAACTTCAGTACGGCGACTTGCTTGCCGACTACAGGGATTTAACCCTTCTTGCCGCTCAACCGGTCGAGGGGGTTCGCTTCGTCCAATTTTCTTCTTATGACCGTCGAAGCGATGCCGGACCAGGGGATCCAGAGGCTTGGTTTGCCAACCAAGATCGAGGGAATTACCTCAGGAAAGAAAGCTATGGATCAGAGACTCTTTATGTCATGGCGGAACACGAGGGTCCTGGGGTTGTCAAGCGAATTTGGTCAGCCAATCCATCGGGAGACATTTTGTTTTTTGTTGAAGGTTCGAAAGAACCCGCCTTGCGAATTCCCATGGTTGCGCTCTTTGATGGAAGTCACGAGTCCTTTCAACCTCCTTTGGCTACCATTCAAGCCAAAGGCCACACATCATGGGTACCTCTTCCCTTTTCAAAAAAAATCAAAGTTTGTACGACTGCAGAGGGTCTTTACTATCAGATTGGAATCAAAACCTATCCCGTTGAAGTTGTTTTGCCCTCTTTGTCTTTGGATCTCCTGAAGAAGAATCAAGACGCATTGAAATTTGTAAATAGCCTTCTTTTGAAAGGGGAGTTTATAGCCCATCCAAGAAGACGTTCAGAACAGGTTGGGCGCTACCGTCCTAATATGCAACAGTCGATTTGGCTGAACGGACGAGGAACGGTTCATTTTTTGAGGGTAATCCTTCAAAACAGAGCCAAGATTGCAGACCTCGATTCCCTTTTGAGGAATCTGCGCATTGAAGTACTTGCCGACCGAAGCAAAATACCTCAGGTTAATATGCCGTTTTCTGAGTTCTTTGGTGCGGGTCCTGGATTGCAACTCCACTCTGGCTACTTGACACGCATTCTTGAAATGGAAGATGAGACGGTAGAATTTCACTGTTTTCTTCCGATGCCTTTTGAAAATGGAATTCGATTTAATATTTTTAATGAAAGCCGGAGCAAAATATTTATTAAAACACAAGTTCACTTTGACCAGGATCCTCCTAAGCCACTTCGACTACATGCTGGATGGCACGCTGAACAAGATGTCCCCACACAACCGCACCGAGATTGGAATGTGTTAGATGCGGAAGGTCCTGGCCGTTTAATAGGGGCCCAGCTTTCCATTCGAAACCTCAGCCGGACATGGTGGGGTGAGGGTGATGAGAAAATTTTCGTTGACGGCGAAAGTCACCCTTCCATCTTTGGAACGGGTACAGATGGTTTTTTCGGTTATGCGTGGTCTTGCCCCGACACTTTTGTGCACCCTCTCTTTGCGCAAACTCGGTGCGACGGTCCGGAGAACTACGGATGGACAAGTTTGAACCGATTCATGATTGGGGATTCCATCCCTTTTATGGAACGCATTCGCTTTGATCTTGAACTTTGGCATTGGGAGGACCTCAAGGTGGACTTTGCGACGAGTGCTTGGTGGTACGGCCCTCTGAATGGAACCCATCGCCTCCCTCCAATGCCGGACCCAGACCAGCGAGATCCGCGCATGATTCCCGAAGCTCCACCCAAAAAGACTCAGAACTAACACAATGACCGCCGCATCCGAAGAAAAACTATTCGCCCTTTGGCGGGAACTGTCAGATATTTCTTCTGCTTCTGCAGTTCTGGAGTGGGACCAAGAAACCTATATGCCCTCTAAAGGTCAGGAAGGCCGAGGACGTTCCTTGTCCACGCTGGCAGGTATTCGCCATCGGTTATTGACATCCCCTGACCTTGTCGATGCCCTTTCTGCTTGCGAGGGGATTGCAGAGCCGGATTCTGAGTTGGGCGCACAATGCCGGGAGGCGCGGCGGAGTGTGGACCGAGCGAGCCGTGTCCCTGAGAAATTAGCCAAGGCTCTTGCTGAAGCGACAAGCCAAGGTCTCGCTTGTTGGCAAAAGGCTCGTGCCGAATCTGATTTTTCCCTTTTCGAAGAGTCGCTTAGCCGAATTATTGAACTGCGGCGTGAGCAAGCGGAAGCTATCGACTCTAATCGTTCGGCCTACGACGTTTTAATGGACGAATTCGAGCCAGGCGCAACGGAGGCCGCTTTGGCCCCCGTTTTTGAGAACCTTTGCGAACAGCTGTCGCCCCTGATTTTGGAAGCATCGGAAAGTCGTCCTGTCGATGAATCTCCTGCGATGGGGGACTTCCCGGTCGCCGAGCAAAAGGCCTTTGGTCTCTTTGTTGCCGAGAAGATGGGTTTTGATCTTGAAGCCGGAAGATTGGACGCAACCACGCATCCTTTTTGCTCAGGGTTCCATCCCAATGATGTTCGAATCACTTGGCGTCACATGGACCAGGACTTCCGCTCAGCACTCTATGGAATTATGCATGAAGCGGGGCACGGTCTTTACGAACAGGGTTTGCCTGCAAAATGGCATGGAACTCCCATTGGGGGCGCCGTGAGCTTGGGGATTCATGAATCTCAATCTCGCCTCTGGGAAAACCTCGTGGGAAGGAGTCACGCTTTTTGGAAATGGGCTCTTCCGCACTTCACTAAATACTTCCCTGCCAAAGATGGTTTGACCGTGGACCAACTTTGGCCTGCCCTCCACACCGCACGACCTAGTCTTATCCGAGTCGAAGCCGACGAGGCGACTTATAACCTTCATATTGCCATTCGATTTGATATTGAAAGGCGTTTGTTTGCTGGCGATATTGCCGTTGCAGACCTTCCCGAAGCTTGGGACAGTGCCTATGAAAAATTTCTGGGTATTCGGGCTGAAACCGCTGCCGAAGGAGTCCTTCAGGACATTCACTGGTCCATGGGTGCCTTTGGGTACTTCCCGACCTATTCCTTAGGCAACCTTATTGCTTGCCAGCTTTTCGATGCCGCTGAGAATGAAATGGACGACCTGGAATCCATGATTGCTGCGGGCGAATTTGCCCCTTTGCGGGCCTGGTTGGGTGAAAAAGTGCACTCCCACGGCGCTCGATGGAGTGCTTCAGAGTTGGTGCAAAAAGCAACAGGGCAACCCCTGACTGCAGGTCCCTTTTTGGCCTATATCCGGAATATTACATCCCAAGCTTACGGCCTCGAAAATCCTTCCTCTTCTAGTGGCTCGCGCCGCTAAGATTTGGCCCTCAAATCAAACCCTGAAGAAAATGGCAAAACATAAAATTGGTTGGATGCCCGGCGATGGCGTTGGGAAAGAAGTGATGGACGCAACGAAAACCGTATTGGATGCGGTTGGCCTGGATGCGGAGTACACGCACTTAGACATCGGTTGGGATTTTTGGTGTTCCGATGGGGACCCTCTGCCGCCGCGGACAATCGAAGGGCTTCGCGCATGCGATGCAGCTCTCTTTGGCGCGATTACCTCCAAGCCCAAAGCGGAGGCGGAAGCCGAACTGGCTCCTGAATTCCAAGGGAAGGGCATGTCTTACCGCTCACCCATTGTTCGGATGCGGCAAGAGTTTGATTTGTATTCCAACTGCCGCCCTTGCAAAGCGTTCGATGGCAATCCATTGAACTTTCAAGATGGAATTGACCTCGTGGTCTTCCGGGAAAATACGGAAGGCATGTACACCGGGGTTGAATGGAGTCCGGTTGATGGCCCCATCCGATCTGCTCTTGAAACACACCCATCCTTTGAAAGGTTCCAATCGGTTCCTCCCGAAAAAATGGCTTTTTCCAGTCGAATCATTACCTGGGATGGCTCGGAACGCATTGTGCGCGCAGCATTTGAGTACGCCAAGGAGCATGGATATCCGACTGTCACCGTGGTTGAAAAGCCAAATGTCTTACGGGAAACCAGTGGCATGTTCACCGACGCCGCTAAAGCTGTGGCCAAAGATTTCCCTGGAATTGAGCTTTGGGAGACCAATATTGATGCCATGGTGATGTGGTTGGTGAAGAATCCCCAGAACTACGGCGTGATTGCTACGTCCAACCTTTTTGGAGATGTGGTTTCCGACCTCTGTGCTCAACTCGTAGGAGGACTCGGATTTGCTGCTGCTGGAAATATTGGAAAGGATGTTGCGGTTTTTGAGCCCACTCATGGCTCGGCTCCGAAATACGATGGACAGGACAAAGTCAATCCCATTGCTTGTATCCTGGCTTCCAAAATGATGCTTAGCTTCCTGGGGGAGGGGCAAAAGGCCGACGTGGTCGGCAAGGCCATTGCCAAAGTCATTGCTGAAGGTAAGGCTAGAACCTATGACATGGGTGGAAGCACAAAGTGCTCTGAAATGGGCGCTGCCATTGCGGCCGCCCTTTAAGGGCAATTTGCCCAGGTTTTTGTCATCTTGCCCTGCGAGATAGCAAGGTGTCTTGTATTCTGAGAGAACTTCCCTCATGCGATGCCCATCCTGTGATTTTTCTAACGAAGCTTCTGCGGAAGCGTGTTCTCAATGTGGAACCCCCTTGTCTCGCGAGCTCAGGACTGCCGAGTCCATCGAACTTGAAGAGGTAACCGTTCAATTTGATGATGACATCGGGTTTTCGGCCGGTGCAACCATTGAGCCTGCTGGGGAAGTTCAGCCCCCCGACGATTCAGATACTGCCGAGCCCAGCGCATCTTCGGAAGAGAAGGCTCCCCCTCCTCCTAAGGAAGAAGAAATTGGGGACTTAATTGGGGATCGGTATGAAATCATCTCCCAGCTGGGTCGAGGTGGCATGGGAGCCGTTTTTCTTGCGAGAGACAATAAACCTGGTTTGGGTGGTCGACAGGTTGCCATTAAAAGGGTACTCAAGGCAAGCGAAAGAGGAATCCAACGTTTCTTGCGTGAATCGGAAACGATTGCTCAACTGAACCACCAAAATATTCGTGCGATTTACGATCGTGGAGAAGATGAAGTAGGTCATTTTTTGGTGATGGAATATGTGGAAGGCGAATCCCTTCATGACCTTGTGGCGAGAGACGGTGTTCTGAAAGACGATGACTTTGGCAATATTGTCCGAGGCTTGGCAAGATCCTTGGCTTTTGCTCACCGGAAGGGGGTGATTCACCGAGACGTGAAACCCGCCAATGTCATGCTCACTGAAGATGGGACTCCCAAGCTCACGGACTTTGGCCTTGCACGAGCTTCTGAAGATTCCGAGTTGAGTATGGAAGGCTATGGAATGGGAACTGCAGGCTACGCTGCACCTGAGCAGCGCCGTGATGCCAGTTCGGTGGACCACCGTGCCGACATTTATGGGTTGGGCGCCACGATGTACTTTTTGCTAACTGGGCGGTCCCCCAAGACCATTCGAGAATCTCGCGTTCCTGAAAGGTGGCGTCGAATTACTTTACGTTGTTTGGAAGAGAGGCCTGAGGATAGGTACTACTCGGTTGATGATTTTCTGGATGACCTTGCTGCCGGCGCTTCAAGCCAATCTTCTCTTCTTCGCCAAGTCCCTGCTGGAGCGGAGCTCTTCGATTGCCCGGCTTGTTCAACTTCGAATGCTGAAGCTGCCCAGTACTGTCGTTCTTGCGGCGGCGGTCTCTTTGAGGCTTGTCCGAAATGCAATCAAATGGATAGGGCAGGAGCGCGCTTTTGTAGTGGTTGTGGAACCGACACAGCCAACTGGAAACTTTCCGAGGAGTGTTTTTCTGCTGCGAGACACCATCGGGAATCCCACGAATTAGTCGCTGCGATTAAAGAAGCACAGGAAGCCCTAAAGACCGTTCCCGACCGTGGGGACATCCGTACTTTTTTGGAAGAGGTGAAGGCCGAATATTCGGAAACGGAATCGGCGCGAGATGTCGCTCGAGCTGCGACCGAGGAAAAAGACTTTGATTTGGCGGAGCAGTCTTGGCGCGAAGTCTTGGCGATTCTTCCCAAGGACGAAGAGGCGCTTCAGGCGATTGCGGGGCTCAAAGAGCGAACTCGATCGGTTGAGTTTTCTGAACGCCACTCTGTATTGCTTCGGTCAGTTTCTCAAGGGGATTGGCGCTCCTCCGTTCGCATCTTGCGGACTCTTCGCGCCTGGGCTGGGGACGAAGATCAGGGAAAACTACAAGAAGCTGAAAAAGCTGTTCGAGGTCTTCAGCTTGCACGCGTAAAAGATTTGCTCCAGCGAGCGGAAGATGAAGCGGACGAAGGAGATTATGAAGAGGCCTACCAATTACTTGAACAAGCGCGCAAGGGCGGAGCTACCGAGAAGACGGTTGAGCCGATTCGAAAGAAGTTTAAGTCGATGGAAATTGAAGGGACTCGATTGGCGCGAGCTCGAAAAAGGAAAGTACGATTCCGCAAGCTCGCAATAGTCATTCTTGTATTAGCTTCGGGCGGCTGGTTTGGTGGGAACCAGATATATCAAAGAAACCAGTCTGTTTTCAATGAAGCTGTCCAACATTTTCTTGAGGCGAAAGGAAGTGAAAATGACTGGTCGAAAGTGACTGAAAAACTAAAAGACTGGTGGCCTCAGCCTTGGGTTCTTCAAGATTGGGTCCCAGTAAAGTATCTTCCCGAGGATTGGTCCGATCCGGCTCACATAAAACTTAAGAAGATGGCGGAGAAGATGAAAGATAGGCCTACGGGGCTTCCATTGGATGAAGAAGAGTGGGAAGAGCTTGGGAGGCTGCGGGAGCGTTGTAGCGAAAAAGGAGAAAACGCCGACATCCAAAAGTGCCAAGAGCATGCCCTTGGGATTCTGCAGGATGAGGCCGAAGAGCGCTTAGATTTAGATGAACCTCTTTCATTAAAGCCCGATATAGAAGGGCTTGCTGGGGTTCCTGCTCCATTTCGTTCTCTTTCAGATTGCAAGGATGTCTCTGGAAAGACGATTGTCATCGCTCCAGA
>DLRM01000017.1:0-1131 GCA_002500505.1 Planctomycetes bacterium UBA7888 | reverse complement strand
GAGAATGGAGAAGGCACTAAACTTGACCTTCACTTGTGGATGAATGACGATGGAGAAAAAACAATTTGCTTTGTGGATAAGGCAGGATTTGAGGAGAAACTGACTGCCTTTGTATTCTGGGATAGGGAGTTGCCCAAGCCTAGGCCAATACCAGAGGAAAAGTTGCCATTGCACGCAGGCGATGAAGTTAATTTTGAGATTTCAGACCCTAAAAAGCAACTAGCTAAGTTTATACCTTTGACGGTCAAGAATGGCGCACTCGCTTCCGAAGTTAGTTCCGAAGGCGGAAAACTTCACTTTAAGATTAAAGTTGCCCCCCTGAAGGTGGGTGAAACGAAAGGGACTCTAGAGCTTGCCGGCACTGTGCAAGACGACTTAGGCAACCAAAGCGACTTCAAGTGGAAGTGGGAAACAAGAGCTCCTGAGTTGGCGCGCTCCAAGGAGCTTTTCGCAAAGAGAGATTATCGGGGAGCCATGAAAATCCTTGACCTATCCCACTATTCGACGATTCCGCCGGAGATTCGAACCCATCTTTTCGACGTTTGCGAAAAGTGGTTTCTCGATTTAGAGGAAAAAACTTCTGGGGCTCCAGCTGAAGGTTATTATGAGCTCATTCAGGATACAGAGCCGATTCTAGAGAATTTGGCGTACATTTCGTCAACGCATCCTGAAGCAGAGGCTCTTCAAGGGAAGCTAGAAAAACATGCTCATGATCTTGCCGTAAAGAATGCAGAGTATCGATTCGGTTCCAAAGTGGAAAAATGGCGCGATAGTTGGGGGCCGAAGGAGAAAAAAGATGAACTCCATCCAAGTTTGGGCAAGCTCGAGCCTCTTGAAGGAACTCAATGGGCGCCAACGATTTTGGGCGACCTTTCTTCAAAGAGACTTCCCGTTAAGGTATTTCTTGAGAGCCCTGAATTTCCTTTTCATCTCGTCCCCGAGGGGGAGTTGACCATCGAGGGCGAGACCGCCACTCTTTCTCCTTTCTATATCTCTGAGACTGAGTTGTCCCGAAAAGATATCGGTTTTTTCCGAATAGATGTAGGGGATGTAGGGGATGGGGGGGTGAGTTGGTGGACTGCCGACAAGTGGTGCAAGAATCAGAACTTGTCTTTGCCTACGGAAGCTCAG
>DLRM01000011.1:82608-96670 GCA_002500505.1 Planctomycetes bacterium UBA7888 | reverse complement strand
CGCATTTTCATTTGGCGTTGGCCTTGCATGCCACGTTGTCTGCGTTGCGTCTGCTCCCCATTCCCTTGGCGGGGACGCATTTTGGAGCGGTCTTCCTGATTGCGGCGAGGCTTTCGAGCTTGGGAGTCTTTACTGCGAGGATGCTGTCTCTCTCGCTGGTGGACTTGATGCTGGCCGTGGTCGGAAGGCTGTTTGTCTTGGAAAGCTTTTTGTGGGAGCGCTGCAGCTGGGAAGAAGGTAAGAATCGTGGTAAGTAGCATTTGAATGGAGGCAGGTGAAAGTAGAAGCCCAAAAGCAAGGGGCTCCTCTACTAAAACCTTAGCGCGGGCAGGGTTCCGCAGGAAATCGGCCTGGAGCCAAGAAAGTGGCCTGCGGGTGCTTGCTCCAGCCACTGGTAATCCACTCAGCCGCGAGCTTCCCAACCGCAGGGGCGCAGGTAATCCCATGTCCCCCAAGCCCGGCTGCCCAGTGAAGGCCAGGCAATCGGGGGTCTGGGCCCACAATAAAGCGATGGTCAGGGGCAAATGTGCGCATTCCCGCCCAATAGAAGGGCATTTCGGCATCTGTGAAAGTGGGGAGCCAGCGATCCGTTTTTTCTGCAGCTAGGGCAAGCGCGCTGTCGTCGGAAATCTCGCCATGTTCGGGGGCAACCGGTTGTTGATCGCAACCAGAGAGCAATAGCCCTCCGCTTTCAGGTCGGAAGTAAAACTCAGCGCCAGCAATCCATACGACGGGCCAGTCCTTCTTTACTGCCGGGAGTGGATGAGTGACCAAGATGTGCCGCCGGTAAGAGGTCAAGGGCATGGGGAGGTTGGCTTCCCGAGTAATTTCTGAAGCCCAGGCACCGGCAGCGATGAGAACGGAATCCGCCTTCAAGAGCTCTCCGTTCACAAATAGGCCTTGAAGTGTGCCTTCATCAATACAAAGTCCTTCAACGGAGTGCTTGTACCGAACTTCGGCCCCGGCTTTCGTGGCTCCCCTTAAGAAAGAATGGTGAATCTCCGCAACCTGAAAGACCCCTTCTTCAGGCAGATGAACGACAGCTTCAATTCCAGGGGCAAGCTGCGGAATACGTTCATAAAGCTGACTTGAAGGAACACGATGGGCGCCTGTTTGGCAGTCAGGATTTCCAGTCCAGCCCAAAAAGTCTTCCGAGGCCTCGGCAGTTGCAGCCAGATAAAGGCCAACCGGTTCAAAGAGAGCTTGGCTGCAAAAGCCATTTGGAGGGTTTCGATAAAAGTCCAAGGACTCCCGCGCCAGACCATGAAGGATTGGGTCCGGCATAGCTGTACGGAGGATTGCGGCGTTGCGGCCGGTCGAGTGTCGGTCCGGCGCATCTTCCATCTCAAGCAGAATAACTCGATACCCACCCAAACTGGCAAGGTGCCAAGCGGTGGAAGCGCCGGCGATACCGGCACCAACAATGAGGACAGTTTTCTGAGACATGGAAAGGGGGGTAGAGGGGGGGGGCGCACGACTAATCTAAGGTCGTGATGATTACCACCCTTACCCTTCTTCTTACACTTTTTTCTTTCCCACAAGAGCCGACTGGTGGCGGATTTGACCAAGAGGCCTTAGACGCCAAAGTTGCCGAAATAAGCCCACGAGTCGCTGAACTGCGCGGCCTTGACTTTAAGGAATCCGTTCTTGCAGGGGTGACCACCCCCGATGAATTTATTGAATTTGCAAAGAAAGAATTTGAGTCGGAATATGGTCTTGAGAATTTGAAGGCTATGGGGAAATCCTATGGACTTTTAGGTCTGATGGATCCTGAATTGGATTTGTACCAAGCCTATTTAGATATGCTTCGTGGCCAGGTCGGTGGATTTTATGATCCAAAAACAAAAAAGTTCTACATGATGTCTACTTTCAATCAGGGTGGTCTCGCCGACATCATTATGGCGCATGAATTAACCCATGCATTGGATGACCAGTACTATTTCTTAGATAAGATGTTCGAGAATGCGCGGGATTTGAATTCGGATTCTGAATTCGCACTTCGCGCGGTAGTCGAGGGGAGTGGGACTTCCTTAATGAACCTCTATACCATTCAGGGCATGATGGCGGGCTATTTGAAAATGGACCAAAATGAGATACAAGAAATGATGGCGACATCTTCTGAATCAATTAAAGATGCCCCACCGTTTTTGGTCGTCACTCTTGCTTTGCCATATTTGGAAGGCAATAAGTTTTTGGTTAAGCAGTCCAGTGTTCTCACGGCCGCCGCCATCACACCTAAGCCAGAAGACTTGGACTATGCCTTTGCAAATCCACCCCTCTCATCAGAGCAGGTTTTGCACTTTGAAAAATACTGGGACCCTGAAAAGTGGGATGCGCCTGTGGAGGTTGGTCTCCCTGATTTGGCTTCTGTACTCCCCTCTGACGGAGTGAACAATGATATCGCCCTAATCCTCAACGGAATCATCTTTCCTTTAGCTTTTCTACTTTTGATTTTGAAGCGAAAGAAACCTGTTGTTGCGGGTTCTGCCGTTTTTGTGGCACTGGTCTGGGCTGGAATACAATTGCTAGATTCGGAGTGGGAACTGAAAAATGAAGATACCCTTGGAGAGCTTGGCTGCTTTGTCTTAACTGCTGAGGAGGCCCCTGACTTGAGTACGGTAGAGGGGCAAATGGGCTCTTGGAGCAATGATGCATCTGCCGGTTGGGGCGGAGACAAATATGCCCTTTGGCAAAACTCGGCTGGTGAGTCGCTTCTTGTTTGGGCGACAACTTGGGACACCCCAGAAGATTGTGGGGAGTTTATTGAATCCTTCCACTACATGAACGATGAGAACCCAGCCCTGATGACTGTGTCTGAATATGAAAAGTCTGTGATCATGGTCTTCTCAACAGATGTTTCCAAGCCGGATGTCGAGGCTGTAGTGGCTGCAGTTGAAGCAGAAAACCCTGACTGGAAATAATGCTAGCTACCTTTCTTCTTGCATCGTTTTGTCAGCATGGGGCTGTCGCTACTGCGGAGCCTTATGCGACTCAAGCTTCTAACTACATTCTTCAAGAGGGTGGAAATGCTATTGATGCAGCCATAACGGCTTCTTTCGCTCTTGCTGTTACTTATCCAACGGCAGGGAACATTGGCGGAGGCGGATTTCTTCTTTATCGAGAACCAGAGGGACTTTCCTGGTTCTTAGATTTTCGCGAAGTGGCGCCGCAAGCGGGACATCCCAAAATGTACCTGGATGAAGATGGTGAGCTTGTGGAAGGGGCTTCCACCCGCGGTTGGCGTGCTGTTGGAGTACCAGGAAGCGTTTTTGGGATGTGGGAAGCACACAAACTGTGGGGGAGTCTCCCTTGGAAAAGTTTGTTGCAGCCTGCGATTGAGCTGGCTGCTAGCGGCTTTCCGATTACCGAAGCCGAGCATAAGCGTTTGTCTCGATTGCGAAAAACCCTGGGGAAAGATCCTTACGCTCGAAGAAGTTTTTACAAGAAGGATGGTTTCCCAAAGGAGGTAGGCAGTTTACTCCTTCAGCCTGAGCTGGCAATTACCTTGCGTAGGATTGCAAAGCAAGGCGAGAAGGCATTCCGTGAAGGCCCCATCGTGAAGGCAATTGTGGAGGCATCGGTTGCAGGTGGCGGCGCGCTGGCGGAAGAGGATTTTGCCAATTACAAACCTGAATTTCGTCCCGTCCAAAAGATTCGTTGGCGCGATTTAACGGTTCTTGCTGCAACGGCGCCTTCGAGCTCAGGTCTCTTTTTATCGCAAACATTGGGTATGCTTTCCCAATTCTCCTTGGGCGCTTGGGGTTGGGACGATCCCCGTACGGTCCAAATACTTGGCGAAGTCGAGGCACGCGCCTTTTCCGTCCGCAATCGCTGGCTAGGGGACCCCGAAGGATTTGATTTTGGTGTCGCCGCTTTGTCTCACCCAACCTTTATCAAAAAGCTTGGAGCAGGCCTTTCCCCCAACCGATTCACCCGGCCGCTTGCTACAAATTTTCCTGCGCCTTGGGAATCCAGCGAAACGACTCATTATTCTGTAGTGGACAGTAAAGGTGGTGCCGTTTCTGTTACTACGACCTTGAATAGTGGATACGGTGCTAAAGTTATGGCACCAGGTGGATTTATGATGAACAATGAGATGGATGATTTCGCGACCAAACCCGGTTTTGCAAATCAGTTTGGGTTGGTACAAGGAAAGTACAACCAAGTCGTTCCGGGTCGGCGCCCCCTCTCATCCATGAGCCCAATTATTGTTTTGCGCAATGGCCAAGTTGATTCGGTAATTGGTTCTCCTGGAGGGCCGACCATCTTGACCACAGTGCTTCAGGTTTTTCTCAATCGATATGTGTTTAATATGACTCCAGAAAAGGCGGTTGCAGCCCCTCGTTTCCATCGACAAGACTTGCCACCAACACTTAAGTACGAAGCAAACCGTTTGGATTCCAAAACGATTTCTAGACTACGAGCTTTGGGTCAACCCCTACAGAAAATTCGCAAGCTAGGGAATGTGGATGCAGTTTTCCGAGACCGAGATGGTGAGTGGATTCCCGTGACAGATCCTCGATGGTAATTCTTTTTTTCGACCTAACCAAAGAGTGACCTCTGGGTCGGCAGCTTAGAATTGCACCGTAACGGTTTCTGCTTGGTCCGAGTAGATGACTACTGGAACTCTTCGTTCTTCGGAGCCCACCTCAACTTGAATCATGTAGTTCCCTGGAACAAAGGATCCGACGCTCTTGACTTCGCCGGGAACAAGATTGCGCATTGCTGAAGGGACGCGGTTCTTCTCCTCTTTAACAAGCTCACCGTTTGAGTCAAAGATTTTGATGAGATCCGCATTGACAATCTCCCCACTGCTGCCGTAAATCGCCAAACTCAATTTTGAACCTTTGGCCATGTTGGCCGTGACTTCAGTGTATTCTCCAAGGCGAACTTGGACTCCAGTTAGCTTTGTCGTGGCCCAACCCCTCGAAGAGATTTGAACAGTATGTAGGCCGGGATTGAGTCCGGAGATCTCTACGGTTGATCTTCCCCACGCATCTTCTTCTTTTTTACTTTCTTCGTGGATGGCTTTGGCTGTCAACCAAGAGTTAAATTCTCCAGAGTCAGAGACAACGAGGACTCGAATTCCTCCAGAGATTGGTAATCGAATGTCGCCCAAGTCGCGGTCGTCATTTTCTTGGAGTCGGAAAGGGTCTGTTTCAATAGATTGCACCAAAGGAGATTTTTCACTTCCCCAAGATCTTCCACCTACTTTGATTTTGTAGCGACCAGGAGAAATGTTTTCGAAAACGAATGTCCCATCTTCGTTTGTAGATTCCCAGCCACTAAAGTTCGCGCCACCCCCAAAGATGGCGCCAAATCCACCACCGCTCCCATCCATGCGAGATAACTGTAGAGACATGTTGGCTTGAGGCTCTCCAGTCTCGTCAGAAATAATTCTTCCCCGCACAAGGCCAACCGGGACTTCAAGGAAAGCGTAGTCTTCGGCGGCATCCATGACTTCCAAATCCAAGCTCCCATCCCAGTTGGCTGTTGGAGCATGGATTTGCGCTCGATAGTCTCCGGGGGCAACACTGGGAAAGAGGAATTCTCCATTTTCGTCTGTGCGCGCCATATTCATGCCAAAGCTTAAGCCGTTTGCGCCACTGATAGATACGAGGATGATGTTAGCTCCTGGGCATGGTTCCCCTTGGTTCACAAGAATACCCTCCAGACGACAGCCACCTGCGGAAGGATCCACAAGATCGATTTGAGTTTCCCCTTCTTCTTTGACAACCCCTGTTTCGATGCGGCCAGCAGAAAGAAGCTTGGCGATATCGCCAGAAAACAGGGATTCGTCGTTGAGGTCTGCGGTCATTAAAAAGTAAGAGCCAGGCCGCATGTTCTCGATTCGATAATTCCCTTCTTCGTCTGCAGCAGTTTGATGAAAATCTTTGGCTTGAATAGAAAGGGCGCCCACCATTCGGTTTGAGAGTGGAGTTCCGTGTCGGTCAGAAACCAAACCGAAGAGAGTGCCTCCCCGCGGGACTTCAACTCGAACTCCTTCGCGAACTTCTGCTTCTTCGAGCGGAGGTATTGGTTGACTCATGGCCGCATATCCGTCTGCAAGAACATGGACAAAGGCATCTTTTGTAGAGGCCCCACGCACTTCAAAGTGACCGTTCGGACCAGTTTCACTAATGGCAAGTTGGTCTCCCATGCCCTGAAGGAGAGCCATTGCTCCGGAATCTTCACGCCGACTTACCGAAACGACGGCGCCACCGATGGGTTGGCGATTTCCAGCATCCACGACCTGGCCCCGAACAATAGCTCCTGGGTCAAGCTTAATTACAATTCCCTTTGTGGTTTCTCCTTCCAGGATATTGATTCCTTTTTTCTCTTTCGTTCGGAAACCCTCGGCTTGTCCTTTGAGGGACCAATTTCCAGGTCGGACGCCATCAATTCGGAAACTGCCTTTTGGATTGTCAACCCAAGCCATTTGCATGGCTTGTGCACGCCAAGAGCGCTTAGGAGAAAGAAGTTGCTCTCCCTCCTCTAGCCAGCCAGGGAGCACTTTCGTTTGGTTGTGAAGAGGAGAGTCTTCCTCCCCGTCTAACTCGTAAGCAAGGTCCTTTTCCGTAATGTCCTCAAATCGGACGGATTTGCTGATCTCCAATTCTTCCGCAAGAGTTCCCATGCGGACAATGCCCATGGCGATGCTTTTTTCATTGGTTTGGTTGACAAGGGTCCCTTCGACACTGCCTGGTTTCCAAATTTGAAGGACAGGAGTATTCTCGTCTTTCAATTTACTCAAAGAAAAATCGTAGTCTTCATAGCCCTGTGCTTCAACGCGCAATTGAGCGCTTGCCCAAGCGGGAATGCGAAAGTGACCTCCTCCGTCGGTAATTGCGTAGGCGGAACCAGGCAGAAGAAGGGGTAGGATTTCCCGCGCAGCTTCCAGGAAGAGTCCGCCAGGTTGGTTCCATTTCTCTGAGGAATTCTCGTCATCTTTGAGGGGAATGCTTTGCAATCGGACGATTGCATTTGGAACAGCCTTGCCGTTTCCGTTAACGACCCTTCCCTTGATTACATTTTTGTTTTGGAGGATAAGTCGAGGGGCTTGTGAATCGGCTCCACTGACTCGCGTAGTTGCGGGGGAAGAACGGCCATCACGACCCTGCGCGATAAGAAGATACAAAGCATGAGGGAGTTTCTCAAAGGAGTACCGACCATTGGCGCGGGCAACACTAATCCAAGCATTGGGGTCACGAATGAATGGAATAAGGAGTCGAAGGTCTAGGGGAAGAGCTACGACATCACAGCCATTTACTGCATTGTCTTGCGTATCCCAGACCTCACCAGACAAGGAGCCCAACGGGAACATTCCAATCGATTTGGTGGCATTCGCTTGTGCAGGAATTGGCCCAAGCTCACTCATGCCAGCTTCGACTCCGCCACGATATGCATTGAGAGTAAGAGCAGTCCTTGCTGGAATGGCTTCAACCTGAAAGTGACCGGAAGCATCCGTGATAGCTTTTTCCATGAAAAAGCTACGATTGCGAAACGCCGCCAAGAGGTATTTGATTCCAGGCCCAATCAGGACCTCGGCCCCGGGAACAGGGGCACCGTTAGCGTCGAGTACTGAGCCCTCTAAGCTCGCAGCGGGAATGGTTCGAATCAGCACAGTTTCCTCTTTGTCCAGTGCTCCAGCGGGCACCAACTGCCTTCGAGGGCTGAGTCTTTGGTGAGTTCGTGCAGTGATATAGAGCTTTCTTCCGTGGAGGCCTTCAAGGGCAAAGTAGCCTTCTTCATTAGCAAAAACGGAAGCAATAGGCTCTAAATTTAAGTCCAAAGGCTTATCGAAGATTTCAGTAATCTCTTTCTCGAAGTCAAAGAGCGGAAAGGGAACCGAGTAAGCAGCAACCCAAGCTCCAGGAACGGGGTCTTCGTTTTCGTCTACGACTTGCCCACCAAGTTGGTGATTTCCGGGGCCTACCTTTTCTTTCCTGTTGTTGAAGACTTCTGTATTTGTCTTGGAACGGACAATGGTAGGCGCTTCAATTTGAACACCTGCTCCGCTGAGGTCTGGAGCAAGTTGGACAGGAAGATCAGGGGCAGGATTGAGATCGGTTTCGGTCTCACGAGTCAAAATCCATGCCAGTAATGCAACCAAAGCAATCAGGAAGGGGAGGGCGAGTTTGCGCATGTCAGGATTACTACGATAACTCAAAGGAAACAACCGTGCATTTTTGTAGAATTTTGGGATGTTGCGACATTTGGAGTCAATTGCGGTGCTTCGGGGAGGAATCCCCTTTATCGCTGTGCTCCTTTGGGTGGCAGTGGCGGTTGAGCCCGACCCCTTCGCAAGCACTCGGCGCAATCGAGTTCTCAAGAAATTGCGGCCCGAAGTGGAAATCCAAGCCGAGGCAGAGGCTCAGGAGTCCGTTGATTTCGTCAGGCCGGAAGAGGATATGGTTGTTAATGGCGAGCTCTTTGAAGGTGAGCTTCATGAGGGAGAATCGGTGCGTTTAATCAGCCCTCTACCCGGGCGAACGGGTTTTTTGGCGGTCCAGCTTAGCTCGAGATCTGGTGAACCAGTCTCGGGAGCGAAAGTACGTGCAGTAGATTTTTTGGGCGCTGAGTGGGATTTGATTACTGACCAGAATGGAGTCGCAGATTTTGGAGAAGTTTCAACCGGAAGTTGGCGCCTTCTGTGGCATCGTGACGGCGAGCGAGTCGCAGTGGCTTCTCATTCTCTCGTGGAAGACGCTCGGCTGAAAGTACTACTGAAGGACAGGTAGTTCGAGACTTTTTCGCTTCTCGAGAGCAGCCAAAACATTCTCTGCCAACTCTAAGAAGTGGTGCGCAGTTTCGCCATCAGGATCGGCAATCACAACCGGAACGCCTGCGTCCCCGCCTTCTCGAACGGAAGGAGTGAGAGGAATGGAACCCAAAAAGGGAACTGAATAATGCTCAGCAGTTTTTTCTCCGCCTCCGTAGCCAAAAATATCGCCGCTCATGTTTTCTACGATTCCTAGAACTGGGCACTTTACCTGTTGGCACATCCCGATGGCTCGTCGAACATCGGTAAGAGAAACTTCTTGTGGCATGGTGACTACAACAGCACCCGACAAGGGGACCAGCTGAGCGAGGGAGATTTGAGCGTCACCAGTTCCGGGGGGCATATCCACAATAAGGAAGTCCAGCTCGCCCCATTCCACATCTTTGAAGAACTGCTCCAAGGCCTTATGGAGCATGGGGCCGCGCCACATGATGGGGGTGCCATCTTCAACGAGGTAACCAATGGAAATCGTTTTGATTCCATGGGATTCTTTGGCAAGGATTTTGTTGTCGCCTTGGGTTTGCAGGCGACCACTCAGTCCCATCATGACTGGAATATTGGGGCCGTATATATCCGCATCCAAGAGGCCAACTTTGTGGCCAGATTGAGTTAGGGCGGCGGCAAGGTTTACAGCGCAAGTGGATTTCCCAACGCCTCCTTTGCCTGAAGTTACCGCAATGACATGCTTCACGGGCTTCCCTTCTAGAGCAGAGGGATTTTCTTGCGGGGGAGCAGCTTCAGGGGCGAGAGCCTTCAGTTCCACATTGACGGATTGAACTCCTTCGAGTCCGGCGATAGCCGTGTGGGCTTGCCGGCGAATTTCATCTCCTGCAGGCCGTGGAGCCGTGTTGAGCTGAATCGTGACTTTGACGGAGCCTCCACAATTGGCAATGTTCTGAATAAAGCCAAGAGAAACAATGTCCTTTCCCTGGTCAGGGTCTTGGACTTTGCTAAGGGCTTCGCGGATGCTCTGTTCGGTAACTTCGGTCATTTTGGAGTGAGGAAAAGCTGGGGAGGAGGGTTAGGATTAAGTCGAATCCGGCCAAACTCAACCCCATTTTGGTCATCGGAGAACTTTTGATTTCCTCACAGGATACACGAAAAAAGGCCGTTGTGTTGCTCTCGGGTGGCTTAGACTCCGCCACTGTTGCCGCCTGGCTGCAGCGCGAAGGCTTTGAGGTCCATGCTTTGTCGGTGGATTATGGCCAAAGGCATTCGATTGAGCTGAATGCGGCTAGAGAGATTGCGGCCGACCTGAAATTGGCAGACCATCATGTACTCCAGTTGGACCTTCGAGGAGTTGGCGGGTCCGCTCTTACGGATTTAGAGATGGAAGTGCCCAAAGGGAAGTCGCCCACTGAGCCCGTGTCCCAAGAGATTCCCACGACTTATGTCCCAGCTCGAAACACCTTATTTTTATCTCTTGCACTTGGATTTGCCGAAGCCCGCGGCGCGCACGATTTGGCGATTGGTGTGAACGCCTTGGACTATTCGGGGTATCCGGATTGCCGTCCTGAGTTCATCGCATCATTTGAAAAGTTGGCAAATTTAGCAACGCGCGAAGGGATAGAAGGTCGTCCTTTCCGCCTGCACGCTCCACTCCAAGATTTAACGAAGGTCGAAATATTGCGCTTGGCGCACGAGTTGGGGGTCCCCGTGGATAAGACGATTTCTTGCTATGACCCTAGGGAAGATGGTTCGATTTGTGGCCTTTGCGAATCTTGTCGTTTGCGCTTGCAAGCCGAGATGGAGTTGAACCAGTGAAAAACGCAATCGAAGTTCGAGAAGGTGTCCAAGTTGATGAAATTATTGCGATTCGGCACCGCAATTTGCGGCAAGGTCAACCGCAGAAATCTGCGTGTTATCCCGAGGACAGTTTGCAAGGTACCGTTCACTTTTCCCTTGTGTTGAATGGGGATACTGTGGGTTGCGTGACCTTGATGGTCGAAGGCCGTGGCTGTTGCGGATTGCGTTTGCGCGGCATGGCTGTAGACGATGACTTTCGTGGAAATAACCTCGGGTCCATCATGTTAATGGAGTGTCAGCGCTATGCTCGTTCTATGGAGACTGGAATTTGGTGCAATGCCCGAGTTGCTGCTTTGGGCCTTTACCGCCGCGGCGGTTTTGTTACCGTCGGCGACGAGTTTGAAATTGAAGGGATTGGACCCCACTTTGTGATGGAATGGAAAAATGGTTGAAGAAAAAGAAGTACCGGCCGAATGGGTGAGCTCGATTGAGCGGTTGATGCAAGTTGTAGATACCTTGCGTTCGCCGGGTGGCTGCCCCTGGGATGGCAAGCAAACAGTTGAGTCCCTTGCCCCTCATTTGATTGAAGAGTGCCATGAGATGGCCGATGCTGTAGCTCGCGGAGATATGGAGAATCTATGCGAGGAATTGGGGGACTTATTGATGGGGGTGCTCATGGTTGCTCGTGTTGCGTCTGAAGATCGAGGATTCAATCCTTCAGATGTAGCCAATGGCATTGTCGAGAAGCTGATTCGTCGCCATCCCCATGTTTATGGTGAAACCGAGGTCAGTGGGACCGGTGAAGTTCTTCAGAATTGGGAAACGATTAAAAAACAAGAGAAGGAAGAAAAGGGTGAAGATGAGTCTGCCTTGTCGGGCGTACCAACTTCGATGCCCGCCCTCCTTCGGGCATATCGAGTCGGACAAAAGGCATCGAGTGCTGGCTTTGATTGGCCGGACTTGCTTGGGCCGGAAGAAAAAATAGAAGAGGAATGGGCGGAGTTCCGTGAGGCAGTTGAGGAAGGTGACCGGGAGCACGCCAGGCATGAGTTAGGGGATTTATTGTTTGCGGTAGTGAATTTGGCCAGAAAAATGGAGCTTGAGCCGGAGCTTGCTCTTCGCGGCACAATTGAACGATTCTCGACCCGGTTTCAGTACATCGAAAAGCACATAGGTAAGCCCTTGTCCGAGGCCACACTCGAGGAGATGGATTCCCTTTGGGATGAGGCCAAGGGATTGGAGGGTGGTACAGAAAGGGGGCAAGCCCCTTCTCCTTGACCCCTTAGGGCGGCCTGTCTATACTTTTCGCCCAAAAGAGCGGGGATGTGGCGCAATTGGTTAGCGTACCAGACTGTCGATCTGGAGGTTGCGGGTTCGATCCCCGTCATCCTCGCCATTCTTTGACCGGCGCGTTTATTGCGCTAGCGAAATATCAATTGGCGTTGGGTCCCCCGTCCAGTCAATCGTTTTTTTGACCTTGCCTTTTCCTTTGTTATTGGAGGCAATAAAAATGTACTTGCCAGGTGGGCGCGTGAATTTGACCTCGCCCTTGTCGTCGGCGCGCTGAGTGAAGCCGGCGTTTCCACTTCCGGGTCCTTTTCGGAAGTTATTACCATCAGCTGGTTTCATCGTTACCAAGGCGTTGTTTGAATAATTCCCACTTTTGCTCAGAATAAAGAAGGTCGCAATCGGCATGATTTCGATTTCGAGAGTTCGTTCAAAAGTCAATCCGCCGACAGCATCTTCTAATTTCACGACCATAGGCTCGAAACCATTACCTCCGAGCCACAAGTACTTTGGCTTGCTATCCGATTGAACCATAAAGTGAACTCTTCCATGTTTTGGGCTTCGGTAAGAAGTGATTACAAATTTGCGCCGAGGGACACGCATGTACTCGGGTGTAGGTTTGGCGGTGAGCAACATGGCATCTGCGCCACCAATTGCGGCATCCTCTGTGTTGCGGAGATGAGTCACATATAAAGTTTCATTTGCCGCTGGCTTGCCAAGAGGGGCCATTGGGAACTTCTTTTTGGTTGCCTGGGGCGCTTGGTTTGTTGCAATGCCTTCGGCAATGGGTTCTTCCATGGGTGGAGGTGGAGGGTTGCCACAGCTGGAAAGGAGAGAAGCAAGGGATAGGGTTGCAAGGAGGAGGAAGTATTTCATGACCGTTCGGGGAAGTGTAGCCGTTCGGTTTCTCGAACGGCAGTGGCACAGAGAGAGTCTAGGTCCAAAGGTCCCTCGGCAGCGTGGGCCTCTTCAATTTGGCCGTAAATGACAGGATGCTCCGGTTGGAAAACCGTACAGCAGTCAGGTGCGGGCAAGTTTGATGTTTCAAAAGTTCCAATTTTTTGTGCAAGATCAATGGTCTCCTGCTTGTCAAAAGTAATCAGAGGGCGCAAAACCGGAACATAGGATGCCTCTTCGATGACCGAAAGATTATTCAAAGTTTGACTAGCAACCTGCCCAACACTTTCTCCTGTTATTAAAACTTTGCATTTTGTTCGCTTGGCAATCTTTGAGGCAATGCGTTGCATCGCTCGTCGATACAAAACCGTTCGATAGGTTGCCGGGCAGAAATCCCTAATGGCTTCCTGGATAGGCGCAAAGGGGACAATGTGGAGCATGGCTCGGGGCTGCCATTTCATGAGGTTCTCCACTTGACGAATGATTTTGTCTCTCGTTTGTGGGCCCACGTGGGGGAAGGAGTAAAAACTCACAAAATCCACTCTCATCCCGCGTTTCATGGAAAGCCAGGAGGCGACAGGCGAATCGATTCCGCCTGATAGAAGCGATAAGGCTCGCCCTGTGGACGAGACAGGGAGGCCGCCGGGACCTCGGAATCGCTCGCTGAAGACCCATGTGCCCTCAGGTCGCAAATCTACTTCCACTTCCACTTCGGGGTCGTTTAGGCTTACTTTTAGGCAGGGGAACTCGGGCAAGATTCGCCCCCCAATTTGACCGTTCATTTCGGTGCTACTGAGAGGGAATCTTTTGTCGGCGCGGTTCGAGGTCACTCGAAACCGAACCAAGTCCCGTCCTTGATAGTGCCGTTCTAGTATTTTCCCAACCTGAGCTCTTGCGGATTCTCCGATGGCATCCAAGTCTGGCTCAGTTTCCACGGCTGCTGAAATACTGGACACACCGAACACTTTCGCCGCAGCGGATGCCATCCGACTGGCCGGAGTATCTGATTGGACGAGCATCCGGCCCCGAATCCGGCGAACTGAAACTCGGGAAAAGGAAGAGAGCGCAGATTGTAAATTTTGATCCAGCCTTTTCTCAAACATGGCGCGATTGCCACCTTTGAGGGCGATTTCGTGGTATCGCACAATCAAGCCTGTACCGAGGTGGGAGGCTTTAGAAAGTTCTTCGGGGTTGGGAATGTCGCTGGGCACGCCGCTATTCTAGAATGTAGGGCCGGGGCGATTAGCTCAGTTGGCTAGAGCATCTCGTTTACACCGAGGAGGTCGGGGGTTCGAATCCCTCCACTCCGACACCTTAAAGCCTTGTTTCTCGATAAGAAATGAGGCTTTT
>DLRM01000011.1:0-82369 GCA_002500505.1 Planctomycetes bacterium UBA7888 | reverse complement strand
AGAGCACCTCGTTTACACCGAGGGGGTCGGGGGTTCGAGTCCCTCATCGCCCACCATTTCCAAACAAGAGGACGACCCGACCGAATACACGGTAATGATTCAAAACCTCCTCCTCGCTGCACTTCCTCTGCTTCAGGGTGGAGATGTCAGTGTTCAGGCCCATTTTGAGCCGTCTTCTGCTTCAGCCGGAGCTCCTGTTGAGCTACATGTGGAGCTCCACGTGCCTCCAGGCTTCCATGTCTATCATCCAGATCAAAATCCTGACGACGGCATTCCGGTTTCGGTGGCCGTTCCTTTGGGATTTGAGGCGTCTGGTCCTCTTCGCTCCCTGACGGCCCCTGAGTCTCATGTAGACCAAATCGGGAAGACCCGAGTGGAGTATTTATGGCTCACTGGGAGGGCAGAGTTGGTTCTCCCCCTGAAGGTGCTCGCTGGTGAGGCTCAATCTTTTGAAACTACTGCGAACGTAGGCATCCAAGTTTGCGACGACATGATGTGTTATCCCCCGGACACCGTCAGTGCGGCTGGCGTGCAATTTGAGCGTCTCCCTGGGGAGTACACCGGGCCTGCCGTCACAACATCTGCGGGCGATGGCGAAGAGGGGGCCGGAACTGGGTTACTTGCTTTCCTTTTGGCTGCCATGGCAGGAGGGCTCTTCGCCCTCATGATGCCTTGCACCTATCCCATGATTCCAATCACCATTAGCTTTTTCACAAAGCAGGCGGATGCTCGCGGTGGAAAGGTGCTACCCCTTAGCCTTGCATATGGGGCGGGCATTGTTGCCATATTTATTGCGATTGGTGTGGCTGTTGGACCACTCATTTTGGCATTTGCAACACATCCCGTGACCAATCTCGTTATTGGTATTCTTTTCCTTGTTTTTGCATTTGTTTTATTTGGGCTCTTCACTTTGAATCCACCGCAGTTTTTGATGAGTGCTGCCGGGCGAGCTTCCACCCAGGGTGGATATCTTGGAGTGTTCTTGATGGGGGCCACTTTGGTTGTGACTTCCTTCACTTGCACAGCTCCGTTTGTCGGTAGCCTGCTTTCCTTTGGCGCATCCGGTGGTGACCTCCTACGAGTTGCCATGGGAATGGGAGTTTTTGGCCTCACGATGGCCATCCCATTCGTTTTTCTTTCCCTGGCACCGGGCCGCATTCAAGCGATGCCCCAGAGTGGGCAATGGATGGACACCATCAAGGTAACTTTGGGTTTTGTTGAATTGGCTGCCGCTCTGAAATTCATATCTAACGCTGACATCATTTGGAATTGGCAGGTACTCTCCCGCGAAACGTTTCTTGTTTTGTGGACCCTCATTCTTCTTGCAGCCGCGCTGTATCTCTTTGGGGTTCTCCACGGGAAAGCTGGCCGCCCTGACGTGAGCGGGAAGCGAGTCCTTTGCGGCTTGGCGTTCCTTGCGTTTTCCGGCTACTGCGCTTGGGGCTGGACTGGCGAGCGCATGGACACCGTGATGACCGCCATCATCCCGCCTTACTCGAGCTCTGAACACCTCGAAGCGAAACACGAAATCGTAGTAGATGATTACGAGGCGGCTCTTTCCAGAGCAAAGGCCGACGGAAAGTACTTGCTCGTGAATTTCACTGGCTACACTTGAGTGAATTGTCGTGCAATGGAAGAGAACATCTTCCCGCAACCGGCGGTCGCCGGACTTATGGAAGGGCTCATTGAGGCTCGGCTTCACAACGATGGCCAAGCCAAGGAAGCCGTGAAAACCCTTCAGAACAAAATGACGGGTAGCTTTGCAACTCCAATTTATCTTTTGCTCGACTCGAATTCGGGTCAGCAACTTGCCCGCCGCGATGGCGCGCTTCTGGACGAGCAAGGGTTTGCAGATTGGCTCAAAGCCGGTATGGCTAAGTCAGGAAGTTGATTTCAGAAAACACAATTCGTTGTGTGCCTGGAGATGGGCTAGGAAATCGATTCCTCTTGGTTATGGAAGGTGATGTCCTTCGAAGCGGCCACTCCTTGAGTGGACTTGCTCTCGAGCTTTGTGGAAAGGAAATAGATGGCCTCCTCACGGTTAGTGCTCCAGGCGAATCTGGAGTCATGCGAGTTTCCATCACTAATCGAGATGGAAGTGATGGGGGAGTTTGTCTTAATGGCTTGCGTGTAGCAGCGTGCTGGACGGGTGCCGAGGAGGGCTGCTTTGAAATGAACGGGAAAAAATTGGATTGGCGCAGGCTTGAGGAGGATGTTTTCGAGTTGCACTTGCGCCCGGAGGACCTTCCAGGAGAAATTGAGTTGCTTTCCCTACAAGCGGATGGACGCGAAGGAGTTTCCGTTCCCTTTTGGAATCCACACGCAATCTTCCCCGTCGACGATGTCGAACAAGTTGATCTGGAAAGCTTGTCCCAGGCGGTGCGCAAACAAACCGAACTTTTCCCGCAGGGGGTCAATGTTGAAATCGTCGCCCCATTTGGAGCCGAAGGCTTGGCCATGCGCGTCAACGAAAGGGGGGTTGGCGAAACTCAGGCGTGTGGCTCAGCCGCCGTTGCAGTTGCTTTGCTCGCCTGGTTAGAGGGCGAAAAACGGCCTATCGGGGTGGCGATGGAAGGGGGCATTTTGGCCCTCTCTCCTTCGGATATTGGAGGCATTTTTTTGGCCGGTAAGGCGAACATTGAAGCTTCCGAGAACCGAGTTTTAAGGAATCCATAAGTCGTTTAAAACAAATAAGTTACAACCCCAAAAAGCCTCTTTTATGGCTTCCAGTTGCAGGCGGGAAATGGTGAAATACGCTTCTATCCGGCATCCCCTCCCCCTTCGCCGGTAAGGACCAGAAATGGCTGAAAAAACCACCCCCACCACGGAGCACATCGGCGAGAGCTTAATTGAGCGCGAGATGCGTGAGTCGTACTTGACTTATGCGCTTTCTGTGATTCATGATCGAGCATTACCCGATGTGCGCGATGGCCTAAAACCTTCCCAGCGACGCATTTTGGTCGCTATGCACGACCTCAACTTGCGCCCCAATTCGAAGTATCGAAAGTGCGCGAAGATTGCCGGTGACACGAGCGGTAACTATCACCCGCACGGTGAGTCGGTGATTTACCCGACCTTGGTGCGCATGGCTCAGCCGTTTCGTTTGCGCTCCCCTCTCGTGGACGGGCAAGGCAACTTTGGTTCCATTGATGGCGACCCTCCTGCTGCAATGCGTTACACCGAAGCGCGGCTGGCGGGCCCTGCCGAAGAGATGTTGGTTGATATTGACAAGGAAACTGTTGATAAGAAAACTAACTACGACGAAACTCGACTTGAGCCAACGGTTCTTCCAGGTCGCTTTCCAAACTTACTTGTAAATGGTTCGGAGGGAATTGCTGTTGGAATGAGTACAGCTCTTCCACCGCACAATCCAAGCGAGGTGCTCCGTGCAATTCGAATGGTCCTTGACCAGCCAGAGTGCACGGCTGCTGACATTATGGAAATCATGCCTGGGCCGGACTTCCCAACAGGCGGAATTATTTGCGGCCGGGAAGGCATCGTTTCGGCCTACACAATGGGACAGGGCCGAATCACCTTGCGCGCCCGAATGCATCACGAGGAGCCTGAAGGTCGTGGTCGCGAAAAGTTGGTCGTCACTGAGATTCCGTACGAACGGGAAAAGGCTGCAATCATTATGAAGATTGCTGATGCTGTTAAGGATGAGCGCATTACGGGTATTCACGATATTCGTGATGAGTCAGACCGGACTGGCATGCGGATGGTCATTGAGCTGAAGAAGGATGCCGATCCAGCAGTAGTGGAGAATATGCTTTACAAGCACAGCGCACTCCAGACCACATATAGCATCCGGAATACCGTTCTGATTGATGGTCAGCCCAAGCAAGTTGGCGTAAAGACGCTTCTCCTTGCATACAAAGACCACCGTTTTGAGGTGATGCGTCGGCGTACTGCTTTCCTTCTCGAAAAAGCTGAAACTCGTCTCCACATTCTCGAAGGCTTGATGATTGCTATTCAGGCCATTGACGAAGTGGTTGAGATTGTCAAAACTTCAAAGGACACATCTGAGGCGAAAGCGCGTTTGGAAGCTCAATTCCAGCTCACCGAGCGGCAATCGCAGGCCATTGTGGATATGCGTTTGGGCCGTTTGACTGGTCTAGAGGTTCACAAACTCCAAGAAGAGATTGATCAACTAAAAGAGGATATCGCTTGGTACAACCGTCTGTTGACCGAAGATGAACTCATTAACAACCTCATTCGCGAAGATCTTGACGATATGGAAGCCAAGTATGGCAACCCTCGCGTGACTGAGATTGGCGGCTCCGTTCATGAGTTCCTTACGGAGGATCTCATTACGGAAGAGACCGTTGTCGTCACGATCACTCGTTCAGGCCGCGCGAAGCGGACTCCGGCAGACACTTATCGGGCGCAAGCTCGAGGAGGTCGCGGGATTACGGGTGGAAAGTCCAAGGAAGGGGACACGGTTTCCCAACTTTTTGTCTGCTCAACCCACGACTACTTACTCATTGTCACAGACCGCGGCCGTCTGTATTGGTTGAAGGTATTCCGCCTTCCCGACCTCGACCGTACTGCTCAGGGGCGTTCCATCCGAAATCTCATCGAGGGCATTGAGCCGGACGAAGAAATTCGGAGTATTCGCGCAACGCGCGATTTTACGGAAGCTGAATATCTTCTTTTTGCCACCGAAAAGGGAAAGATTAAGAAGACGGAGCTGAGTGCTTACGCTCGCCCTCGCCGGGCGGGCATTATTGCCACCAAACTCGAAGAGGGTGACCGCTTAATCGGCACTCGTTTCGTGAGCGAGGGCGATGAAGTCATGCTTTGCACAGCTGGCGGGAAGGTGGTTCGTTTCAAAGAGTCTGACGCCCGTTCAATGGGTCGCGCAGCCGCTGGCGTGCGGGGTGCGGCGCTTCGGGAAGGCGACCGAGTTGTCGCCCTAGTCGCAGGTACTGAAAGCGAACTTCTTTTGGTTGCTTGTGAAAATGGATACGGGAAACGGACGCGCATCGGGGAGTTCCGACTCACAAAACGAGGGTCACAAGGAGTCGTGGGCATTAAAACCTCTGACCGAAATGGCCCCGTTGTAAATGCTCTGAATGCCAGTCGTTGCGATGACGTCCTTTTCATGACTCAGTCCGGCATGATGGTTCGGACAGAGGTGAATGACATCTCAACTCAAGGCCGGGCAACTCAAGGCGTTCGCCTCGTCAATCTAAAGGATGGAGACCAGCTGGTGCGAATGGCTCCAGTTGTTCGCGACGAGGAAGAAAAGGAGGAGCCCGTTGGCGCAAGCGCGGAGGGAAAATCTGATGAGTGAAACAACCGATAGACTTGCCTCTGATGTGAAAGAGTCGATGCGGAATCGCGATAAGGCTCGAACAGAATGTTTGCGTGGCCTTCTGAGCGAACTAAAGAACGCAGGAATTGAAAAGAAGGGTAGTCAGGGTGTGGACGAGGAAAAAGACAATCCAGCAGACTATCTCTCGGAAGATGAAGTCATTAAATCCTTGCAGAAGGTTTGTAAACGCCGAAAGGAGGCTGCGCAAATGTTCATTGATGGGGATCGACAAGACTTGGCCGACCAAGACTTGGCTGAAGTCGTCATCATTGAAGAGTATCTCCCAAAAGGCTTAGCACCTGAGGATCTTGAAGCCTTGCTAAAAGAAGTGATTGCGGAAGTTGGTGCTGAATCCATGAAAGACATGGGTGCCGTTATGAAGGCGGCAGGGCCAAAAATTGCCGGTCGCGCCGATGGTCGCGCGGTTTCTGAAGTAGTTCGCGCTTTACTGGGATGAAACCTAAATACATTCTTGCCGCTTTGCTTTGGGTTGGCCTAATCACCTTTGGCGTTTGGCGCCTGATGGGTTCCGTTGGAATTCATGCAAACCAGGAACGCCAAGCCTTGGCTGCTGAGAAGGACTCAAAAGCTGCCGTGAATGACTTTATGGGCTCCTTAAAAGCAAAGCTTCAAGCCTCTATGCAGGAAGGTGGTCCAACCCATGCTCTCAATGTTTGTGGTGACGTCGCCCAAGAGATGACTCAAAACTACGCCAACGAGAAGGGGTGGTATTTTCGGAGGACTGCCCTTCGATTGCGGAACCCTCTCAATGCACCAGACATTTACGAAAAGGCATGGATGGAACGAACTGCTTTTGGAAGCACTGCTGAAGTTCCTATTGCAACTTATACAAAGGCTGTCACAAACGAGGAATATGTTCGCGAATACCATTTAATGGAGCCTATTTATGTTGCTGAGGCGTGCTTGGTTTGTCATGGAAGTTCGCAACAAATACCGGATGAAGTGGAAGACTTGCTTGCGGAAAAGTATCCCAGTGATTCTGCGATTGATTTCAAAGTGGGCGAATTCAGGGGAATCCTCTCCATTCGCATCCCACTTCCCGACGAAGAGCTTGGGGAATAGTTAGAGCTCGAGAAGCTCTTTCATCGCGCGGCCAGTTCGCTCTGGGTTCCAGGCTGCAGCACGCTCGGGACCCGTACGCGATAAAAACTGTCGAGTTCGTCCGTCCATTAGGCCTCGCTCCAAAACTTTTGATAGGGCGTCTGCATCCAAAGGGTCTGCATAAAGAGCGGCCGGGCCGAGAATTTCGGGTAGGGATGTGCGATCACTGGAAACAACAGGAATTCCACAAGCCAAGGCTTCTAGAGGTGGGAGGCCAAATCCTTCCGCAAGAGATGGAAAGCAAAACAAGTCCGCACCGCGATAGAGTTCAAGCAAGCCGCCGTCTGGGATATCTTCAATAACCTTGATGGAGTCGAGCGGAGAGAGTTCGTTACGTAATTTCCGAAGAGCGTTCTGTGCTCGCTTCGCTCGCCCGACCAATACAAGTTGGTGAGCTTTTCGGAGAGGTTCCGGAAGTTGGGCCCAAGCCCTAACCAAGGTTTCCCAGTTTTTATGTTTTCTTAAGGCTCCCACATACAGCAAGTATCCGGACTGTAAATCCAACTTTGCCAATACCTCAGGTTCGGGCGCACCAGGGGAAAAGTCTTTATCAGCAAAAAGAGGGACAGTGAAAAGATGCCCTGCCATAGAGGGGAAATAGTTCAAAATATTTTGTTGAGCATTCTCGCTACAAGTGGAAATTTTCCAGGCCAATCTAGTGCATTTCCGTACATTGCGGTGGAATTTCCATACATTCCACTTACGGGAAAGGAAACTTCGGCTAACGTCCATGAGAGGATTAGTGTCATAGATGCTTGCCACAAATCGAGGACCCTCAACAGGAGGAATGGCCGCTTGCTGAGTGCTCCAAAGGACATCTGCAGAGCAGGGTCCATCTGTCCAGGCTTCCCACGGGATTCCTGCAACATCTGCCGAGTTTTGAAGAAGGGTCAGAACACGGGCAAAGGATGAGTGAGGCCGAACTCGGGCATCGAAGGCGAGGCGCATTTCTGGAATCATAGGTTCCGGACTGTCATGATGCATGGACATGGTTGAAGAAAGACCGACTCTAGAGAAGGTGACTGGGCGAGGCGCCTTTCGCGGGTCCGCTTTGACCTCGGTTTGGACTCTTTTCTCTCGCATTCTTGGATTCGTTCGGGATGCCATGATGACTGCGACTTTTGGCATGAGTCCAGTTTTTGGGTCATTCTCTGTCGCTTGGGTGTTGCCGAATTTATTTCGCCGCCTTTTTGGTGAAGGTGCTGTTGGCGCTGCAGTTCAGCCCGCCCTAGCCAGGGAGCGAGAAGAAAAGGGTGAAGAAGCCGCCAAGTTGCTTTATCGAACTTTTGTTGGCTGGACTGGCATGGCCCTGATTGCGCTTGTTCTGATTGGAGAAGTCCTGCTTTTCTTTTGGATGGGAGTTGCCAGTGAAAAAGAACAACTCGTTCTCCTGTTGGCTGCCTTACTTCTTCCCTATTCTATTCCTATTTGCTTGAGTGCTCTAGCCACCGCACCACAACATATGAGTGGGCGGTTTTTGGCGCCCGCAGCCGCTCCTGTCATTTTGAACCTTGTCTGGATTGGCGCTTTGCTTGTTGCGGAACCGAAGCTGGTCGAAGAATTAGATGGCACCGCCATTAGCCTGTCCTTGGCTTTACTTGCAGGTGGGATTCTTCAGTACCTTGTCCAACTTCCAGGTGTGCGCGCTGCAGGCTTCCCAATGCTCCCTCATGCAGGGTTTCGAAGCGAGAGCGGCCGCAGAACCGTGCGCGATTTTCTGCCAGCCTTCGTTGCTTTGGCGGGCGTTCAAATCAACATGGCCTTGGACCAAGCTTTGGTTTGGGGAATAGTTGGCGCAGAAGCAAATTCATTTGCTTACCTCTCAAACCGCTTGCTCCAGCTCCCTTTGGCCTTGATTGGAATCGCTGTTGCAACAGGGACCTTACCTCTTTTTGCGCGGCTATCTGCAGAAGGTCGCTTTGAAGAACTGAGCTTCGCTTTGCGCAATGCTGTTGAGGGCACTTTGCTTTTGATTGTGGCCGCCGCCGCCGGATTGTGGGTGTTGGCTCCAGATGTACTGACGGTTCTCTTCGACCATGGACGCTACGATTCTGCGGACACACCTCTCTTGACCGAAACCTTACGGGCTTATTTATGGTGTTTGCCTGGAGCCACTCTCGCTGGTTTGCTCACAAGGGTTCGACAATCTCGTGGAGATTATCGCGGTCCCGCCATCATTGCGGGGATTAGCATCCCTGTGAATCTCGGACTAGACATTTACTTGCTTCCAAAGATGGGTGTTCCTGGCGCAGGTTGGGCGACAGCAGTTGCCCTGAGCCTTCAAGCGGCCCTTCTTCTGAGCGGACTTCGTGGTTTAGAAATTCGCAAACCTATCTTGGTGCGTCGCTTACCAAAACTCCTTGGGCCAGCAATTGCGGCTGCCTGGGTCTCCGGGCTTTTCTCGGCATGGTTAGGGGAACAATCTGCCACCATACCGGGCATCTGCGTATGTATTGGTTCAGGAGTCTTGGCCGCAGTTGCTGCCAGTGCAATCCTCCTCCCGGGGGAAATCAGAAGCTTGTTCAGAGGAAATGGTCGAACTTAGGCCGTTACCATGTCCTTTGCGAAGTAATCCTGCAAGGGGCAGACATCCGGGCCACCCTGTCTTAAAGCTTGAATACCTTCTAGTGCGGCCATTGCTGCAGACATGGTCGTTAAGCATGGAATATTAGCTTGGTAAGACTCCGACCGAATCATGCCATCATCATGTCGAGTTACTTTTCCAAGAGGGGTGTTGATGATAAGCGAAATGTCGCGACTCTTAATCAAATCCACAACATGGGGCCGACCTTCATGAACTTTATTAATGCGCTCGCATGGAATTCCATGGCGCGAAAGGGCGCGCCAGGTTCCGTCTGTGGCGACAAGTTCAAAACCCATTTCGGTTAAGGATCGAGCGACAAGAGCGACACTCCTCTTGTCCGAATCTTTTACTGTAATGAAAACTTTTCCTTCAGTAGGAAGAGTGCGTCCAGCGGCATCGCTTGCTTTGGCGAAGGCCATTCCAAAGTTGGAATCGATTCCCATTACTTCACCAGTTGAGCGCATTTCTGGTCCCAAGTCTGCCCGAGCGCCTGGGAACTTTGCGAAAGGGAAGGCGGGGGCCTTCACTGCGAGAGTGCTTTCGGGGTTTGGCTCCTGAATTCCAAGCTCCACAAGAGTGTGGCCTGCCATGATTTGCGTGGCCACTCTTGCGAAGGGAACGTCGACTGCTTTCGAAACATAGGGGACGGTTCGGGAAGCTCTAGGGTTTACTTCGAGGATGTAAACACGTTCGCCGCGGACCGCGAATTGCACATTCATTAGTCCAATGACGCCAAGTTCAAGGGCCATAGCTCGGGTGGCCTCTCGAATTTCTTCTTCAATGGTTTCGCCCAGAGAAGTGGGGGGGATGACGCAAGTCGAATCACCCGAGTGGATACCCGCCTCTTCAATGTGTTCCATGACAGCGCCAATGATGACCTGTTGGCCGTCCGACACGCAATCCACGTCAACTTCAATGGCATCTTCTAAAAAGCGATCCACGAGGACAGGGTGTCCCGGTGAAGCTTGAACTGCCTCAGACATATAGCGGCGGAGATCTTTTTCGTCATAAACAATCTCCATGGCTCGGCCACCTAAAACATAAGAAGGCCTAACCAAAACAGGATAACCGATTCGATCAGCAATTTTGACGGCCCCGTCTTCTTCAGTGGCAATACCATTTTCCGGTGCCCGCAGGTTCAGCTTATTGAGCATCTCTGAGAATTTTCCCCGGTCCTCTGCACGGTCAATGGCCTCAAAGGGTGTGCCCCAAAGCGGTATTCCCGCTTTGAGCAAACCTTCCGCTAGGTTGAGCGGAGTTTGGCCGCCAAATTGAACAATCACGCCGTCTGGTTTTTCGCGCTCGCAAATGGCGAGGACATCCTCATGAGTTAGGGGTTCAAAGTAAAGCCGATCCGAAATGTCAAAGTCAGTCGAAACTGTTTCGGGGTTCGAGTTCACCATGATGGACTCAATGCCCATTTCACGAAGAGCAAGTGAGGCGTGAACGCAACAGTAGTCAAACTCAATCCCTTGTCCAATGCGGTTTGGGCCTCCGCCCAAAATTATGACCTTTTTATTGGACGTGGGGGGGACCTCGTCAGAAGAAAAATCGAAGGTTGAATAGAGGTAAGGGGTTTTGGCTTCAAATTCAGCAGCACAGGTGTCAACAAGGCGGTATCCCGTTCGGATGCCCAACGATTCGCGGTATGCGCGAACTTCTGCAATGGACCGAGATGTTGCTTGTGCTAACCGAGCATCGGAGAATCCCCTCTGCTTAAGTCTTCGGAGCTTCTCTTCACTGAAGTCCTCCAGTGTGGAGCTTTCCAAGTCGCGGTCTTCTACTGCAAGGCGTTGAAGGAAGGCCAGGAACCAGGGGTCCACGCCCGAAAGCCGCGCGACCTCTTCGATTTCATAGTCCGCACAAAAAGCATCGTAAAGCGCAAAGAGTCGCCCAGGGGCGGGTCGGGAAACTTTTTGCCGAATCTCTTCAGGGCTGAACTCTCTCTTTTTGCCACTGAATCCAACGCGGCCGACCTCAAGACCCCGGAGAGCTTTTTGGAAAGATTCCTCAAAGGTTCGACCTATTGCCATCGTTTCGCCAACGGATTTCATTTGAGTCCCCAATGTTGAATCGGATTGGGGAAACTTTTCAAAAGCAAAACGCGGCATTTTGGTGACGACATAATCGATTGCCGGTTCAAAACATGCCGGCGTTACTTTTGTGATGTCGTTTTGGATTTCATCTAGCGTATAGCCGACCGCAAGTTTGGCTGCAAATTTAGCAATTGGGAAACCCGTTGCTTTCGATGCTAGCGCAGAAGACCGAGAAACGCGTGGGTTCATTTCAATAACAATGAGATCGCCGTTTTCCGGGTTTAATGCAAATTGAACATTTGAGCCACCGCATTCCACACCAATTTCGCGCATGATGGCAAAGGCAGCGTTCCGCATCTGCTGATATTCTTTGTCGGTCAAAGTTTGGGCTGGAGCAACCGTAATAGAGTCACCCGTATGAACGCCCATGGGGTCCAAGTTTTCGATAGAACAAACGACCACGCAGTTATCTTTGTGGTCGCGCATGACCTCCAACTCAAACTCCTTCCACCCTAGAAGGCTCTTCTCGATTAGGACCTCAGATACTGGAGAAAGTCGCAGGCCTCGAGAAACAATGGTGTCGAATTCTTCGTGGTTCCAGGCGATTCCTCCACCGGAACCGCCCATGGTGAAGGCGGGTCGGATAACACAAGGAAGGCCGACTTTTTCGACGCGCCCTTGAGCTTCGGCGAGAGTGTGTGCAATTTCAGATGGAGCACTTTTGAGGCCAATTTTTGCCATGGCCACTCGGAATTCGTCGCGGGCTTCTGCTTTGCGAATCACCTCGTATCGTGCGCCTAGCATCTCAACTCCAAACTTCTCCAGCACTCCCATCTCTTGAAGGGACATTGCCGTATTTAGAGCGGTCTGTCCTCCAAGAGTTGGCAAGAGGGCGTCAGGGCGCTCCTTTTCAATAATTTTGGCAACAATTTCCGGAGTGATGGGCTCAATAAAGGTCCGGTCTGCCAACTCAGGGTCCGTCATAATTGAAGCCGGATTCGAGTTGATTAAAAGGATGCGATAGCCTTCCTCTTTGAGTGCTTTAATCGCCTGAGTTCCGGAATAATCGAACTCGCAGGCTTGACCGATAATAATCGGCCCGGACCCGATGATGAGGATGGATTCGAGGTCGTTCCGGCGGGGCATTAAAGACCTAGTTTAGCATCCCCTCCCCAAGTTCCTAGAGCTCTTTATGGATGACCTCAGCGGCGGCTTGGGTTTCAACCCCTCGCAGGAGAAGGCAACGGCCGGGTTCTACCGGCAGGATGAGGTCAAGGCTTCCGGCCTGGGCTTTTTTGTCTCGCGAGAGGAGGGTGCAAAGCTCTTGAATTCCTGGGAGAGTGCCAGGATATTCGCTTGCAAAACCTAGCTTTGTGCAAAGGGAGCGCAACCGAACTGCCACTCCGTTTTCCGCGATATCCATGTCCGTCGCCATTCGGACGGCGCATCGTAGCCCGAGGGCAACAGCTTCTCCGTGGGCAAGGGTCCCATGGCCGGCAGCGGTTTCCAGGGCATGCCCAAAGGTGTGTCCAAGGTTGAGGAGTTTCCGAATACCATGTTCCTTAGGATCCTCTTCAACGATTTGCATTTTGGTTCGTCCCGCATTGGACACTGCGGCCAACAAAGAATCTCCAGGCTGCCGAAGCTCCGCAGGATTGGATTCTTCCAATTGACGGAAGCTCTCTTCACCAGAAAGGAAGGCGGTTTTGACTACCTCACCGAGGCCAGAGTTCATCTCTCGGGCAGGAAGAGTTCCGAGAGTGTCCACATCGCAAATCACAAAGAGGGGTTGATGAAAAGTCCCCACAAGGTTCTTTCCTTCCGGGAGATTTACGGCGGTTTTACCACCCAAAGCGGCGTCCGCCATCGCAAGCAAGGTGGTTGGGATGGCGCCCCACCGAATCCCCCTCAACAAAGTAGAGGCCAAGAATCCACCCATGTCGGTTGTGACCCCACCACCAACGGCAATCAAAACGGACTGCCGGTCCACTCCTTGTTGCACGATTTCTCGAGCGAGGGAGTCAGCTTCATGTAAGGTTTTTTTTGATTCACAAGCCTTCCAAAGGTGGGTATGAATCGAAATCTCTAAATCACCTAAAGCCTCTTCAATCGAAGTTTGTGTGGTTGGTGCGGCATTTTCGTCCAAGAGGATAGTGAAAGAAGTTGCGGGTGGTCCTAAATCTGCGGCCGCGCCCCGAATGAGCGCTCTGAGGACACCGATTCCATAACTAGGGTGAATCATTACTTTGTTCCTCCGATTTCTGGCGTTCTTGGCGTCGTCTAGTTCTGGCAACGGCCGCCCTCTGGGTGCTTTTTCGGTCTTGTATCGTAAACCAAAACAGGAGTGCGGCGACGAGAGTTGCGATTCCAAGGAACCAAGCAATCATCTCATTCATGATTGGGGGCGCACTGCGATCAGCCATGCGGTCCCCACAAATAATAAATACAGGAGTGCGGCGGTAGTTTCCGTCGGTGTCTTCATAACCCTTCAGTTGAAGGAACCAGCCGTAATACCATCGAGGAGAATCGCCTCCGAAATCGATCTCGTCGACTCCAACCAAATGAATGGGATAATCTCGAAAGGCGAGGTTTCCCAAATATCCATAACGAAGCATCTGTGCGCGTAATGGGTTTTCTCCTGCAGAGGAGGAGTTTCGGAAGCGGCTAGTGTCCGGAACGCGTCCAGGGATTTGGAAAGCTAAGCCCCGGTAAAGCTCGGGTTCGGAGGACATTTTCCCAAGCAGTTCGTAATCTAGTTCCGGGGCAGGAAGGAAAATTGAATCGCGTTTCTCAGTATTCGTGGAAATGACTTTAGCGTGAGAAAGCAAATGCCATAGTCCAAGTTCGTCGAGGTCGCCCTCCTCTCCAAGTCTTTGATCTCGGACTCGAGCCAATAAGGTGAAATCAATTTCTTGGACTGGGCCAGACTTTCGAACGGAAGGAACAATTTCTCGACCAATGAAAAGCGGTGCGGAAATTCGAGTGCCATTTATGTTTTTTGCATAAACCTTTAAGAAAAAGCCATCTGCAAGAATAAAGTTTTCGGAACCAAAAAGTTCTTCGGGCTCTGTGAAGGTTACAAAGTGAAAGGAATCCCCATTGTCTGTTTTAACCCAGTACCAAATTTCGGTCGGGTTTCCGATGGAACGCGTTAGTCTTTCGATTTCTTGGACCTCGCCTCGGAGCCGGAAGGGCTTCCCCCGCAAGGAGTTTGAGTTTTTGGAAAGTTCTGAAAAGGGAAAGCTGGGCTCCATCAAAGCCCGAAGGTGTCCCGGCTGAAGAGCCTTTGCCATTTTGGCTAAATGGCTGAAAGGGGTAGGTTCAAGGAGGATCCTGTCTTCCTTTTCCGCATCTTTGACCTTGTCAAGTAGCTGAAAGTCAATGGGTGGAAGGCTAATCACGCTTTCCGGAATAGGCTCTCCCATGGTTCCCGGATCCTCGGAATTGGCGACATTCGAAACCTGCGAGTAAACAAGAAGTACGCCAGCGAGCAAAACGCCCATGAAGATCAATCGACGCCGATCTCGGCGTTGTAGTCGCTGGAGGTCGCGAATCTGGGCCTTTCGGTTGTCAGTGGGAGTCATGAGTTGGGCTCTTCTCTACCGTAGGCTTGCGCCGCAGCCACGAAACTAGAAAAGAGAGCAAGACTTGGCTCAGAATCCGGCAAGCGCTCCGGATGCCATTGAACTCCAATATGAAAAGTCATTTCAGAATCTTCAATGGCTTCTAATAGTCCGTCTTCAGAATAGGCCGCTGGGCAAAGCCCTTGACCAGTTTCCTTTAAGGCCTGGTGATGGAAGGAGGCAACCGTAATTGGTTGGAGTCCTAATATCTTGGCGAGGCGAGAGCCTTCTTTCGCCACAACCTGATGCTCAATTCCCTTGGTGTGCTCCTCAGCGGAATCTAAGTGCTGAATGTAGGAGGATTGGTTTGCCAAGCCAATTACTTGCATGCCAAGGCAAATTCCCAAGGTTGGCATGTCTCTTGCTTTCGCATGAGCAACCAGATGCAGATTGAGCTCTTGCTGTTCAATGGGAATGGGTCGGCATGTGTCTTCCGGCGGAGGGCCGCCCAAAGGACGCAAATCCACATCGTCGCCCCCGGTCATCAAAAGCCCATCCAGGCAATCTAAGATGGAGTCGAGGTCCGAAGGTGGGGTGTCGCCAGGAATCAAGATGGGAATGGCGCCAGCTTTTCTCAGGCAACCGGCATAATCTGAAAAGAGTTGATAGCGTCGCCTGCCTTCGTAATGGGGGGCGTCAAGGACTTCAACGCTCAATCCAATTAAGGGGCGCTCATCCATTGTTTGTGGAGAGGATGGGGGAGAACTCACGACGCCTATACTAGGAGTACCTGTGGCACTTCTAAATCTAGCAATTGGGTTAGGCGGACTCTTATTGGGCTCCGAGTTCGCAGTTCGCGGCTCTATGGCCTTGGCGCGTCGCTGGGGTTGGCCTGATTGGTTGGCAGGTTTGCTCCTGCTCGCCCTTGGGACATCTCTTCCCGAGCTTTTCGTTAGTGTCGCTGCCGCAACGGAGCACCCTCTCACTTCTTTGGGGAATGTTTTTGGCTCTAATGCCTTTAATACTGGGATAGTTTTGGGGGCGGCCTTGTTGTTTAGCAAAAAGGCTGGTCTGCCTCTTCCAAACCATCGAACCCCTGGAACGCGAACCATGGTGTGGGCTTCCTCGCTGGTTTTCCTCTCGGGATTCAACATGTTCCACTTTGGCGGCGGGTCGGAAACAAAATCTCTGAGCCTGCCCATCTTTGCAGGCATTGCACTCTTGATGGCCTATGGATGGGTTTTACGTTGCGCGCTCAAGAGTGGTGATTCAGGAATGAAGCCTGCGGATTCGGAGAAAGGATTGACTCTTTCCATACTCCTTACATTGGGAGGCTTTCTCCTCTTGGCCGTTTCTTCAAATTGGTTTTTAGAGGGGGCCCTTGGACTTGGAAAAAAACTTGGATGGGAGGATGGTTTCGCTGGTTTCCTCATTGCTGCTGTAGGGACTTCTGCCCCGGAGTTGTTCACCTGCATTCGAGCGGTTCGGCAAGGATCCTCCGGAGCGGTTTATGGAAATATTCTCGGATCGAATGCTTTCAACCTATTAATTGTTGGAGGCGCTAGCACGGTGGTTGCAGGTGGAATTCAGTTTTCCGGGGATACTCAGTTGCAGGCCACCATTAATTTGCTGCTCTCTTTGGTTCTTTTCTGGATTTGGGCCTTTCGTGGTCTTGGTCGCTCCAAGATTTCACACTATCTGGGTTTGCCCTTAATACTCGCTTACCTACTGTCAGCTTGGTGGGTGCAGGCTTGGGAACCAAGCTGGTCCTGGTGGCCGAGCTAAAATCAGCCTATGTGCAAGGAAGAACCCCCCGTCTTGAATGCAGACCAAATCGCTGACCTGCTGGATTGCGCAGTCGAAAACGCTGACGGAATTCAAATCACAGCAGTGATGGGGGCAGAGATTGCAGGCGAATCCCACGCGGCCTTTTTTACTAGCGATAAACTTGCCGAGCTTCCAAGTTGCTCTGCGGGATTGGTCATTGTTGATGCTGAAACCGATGTTCAAGGTCGTGCATGTGTTCGAGTAAAAAATCCAAGCTTAGCTGCGGCTATTTTGCAACAACACTTTTTTCCAAGAAGGTCGGCAAAGCCTGGGATTCATGGAAGCGCCCTCATTCATGAAGAGGCCTTCGTTCATGCAAGTGCCGAAGTTGGGCCTTGGTGTGAGGTCCGTTCAGGCGCAACGGTTGGCGCAAACAGCATCCTCTCTTCCGGAGTTGTCGTAGGAGAGGACTCCGAGGTTGGGGAGAACTGTCACCTTTATGAACGGGTTACCCTTTATCGTGAAGTCCAATTAGGTTCGGATTGCGTTGTCCATGCAGGAACAACAATCGGCGTAGATGGCTTTGGGTTTGTTTGGTCGGGTGAAGCTCACGAACCGATGCCTCAAACGGGAACGGTTGAGATTGGTTCTGGCTGTGTGATTGGCGCAAATTGTGCAATTGATCGTGCCACCTTCGGCGTGACGCAAATTGGCCGTGGTTGCATCATTGACAATTTGGTGCAAGTCGGACACAACTGTCAGTTGGGGGACTTTGTCATTCTTTGCGGTCAGGCAGGCTTGGCAGGAAGTTCTATTTTGGAAGATGGGGCTGTGATGGGGGGACAGGCGGGCGCCGGTGGCCACATCACTATTGGAGCCGGAGCCCAAGTTGGCGGCGGGGCGAAAGTGTTCTCAGACATCGCTCCTGGCTCTAAGGTCGCAGGAGATCCGGCCATCGATTACATGAAACATATGCGTGCGGCTGCTCGCCGACGCCGTGGAGAATAAGTGAGATTTCGCACGTAATTCTCCGGCACAGCGGAGAGCGCATGAGTCAATCAATGGCTCTTGGTACGGGACTACTTTTGGCTGACTCGATATGGGGCGCCAAGGATGAGCACAAGAAGCGATTCCCCTTTGGCAACGCATGGCGGAAGAAGGTTCGGAGATTCCGAAGTTTTTATCTTCCCATCCTTCCGAGGACACCCGCATTCGTCGCCTGGAAAAGGTTATGCCGAAGGCCCTAGAGCTCTACTCCCAATAGTCGTTCGACTAACGGTGGAAGGGCAACAGCCGCTTTCTCAGCAACGAGTTCCGCTTGTCGGCGATTTACTTTGGGGCTTGCTGGGTCCACAACGAATATTTTTGCATTTTCTGGTGCAAACTGAACTAAGCCCGCTGCCGGATAAACTACAAGGGAAGTCCCCACGACTAGGACATAATCAGCAATGGCAACAAGGGGGACAGCTTGATCCATCATGGGGACGGCCTCTCCAAACCAAACAATATTCGGCCGGAGTTGAGACCCAAGTTCACAGGTGTCGCCTAAATTAATGTCTTGACCCTGGTTGTCATAAACTCGGGAATCGTCCGCAGTCGAGCGGGATTCCATAATTTTTCCGTGGAGGTGGAGGACTTGTTTGCTCCCCGCTCGCTCATGCAAGTTGTCTATGTTTTGAGTGATAATGTGAACTTCATATTTCTCTTCAAGTTTAACGAGAGCAAGGTGGCCCGCATTTGGCTCGGCGGCCAAAACGCCACGGCGGCGCTCGTTGTAAAAACGCAGAACCAGCTCTGGATCTCGATCCCACGCGTCGGGGGTGGCTACATCCTCGACCCGATGCTCCTCCCAAAGCCCATCTGAGGCTCTAAAAGTTTGCAAGCCGCTTTCGGCACTCATCCCAGCGCCAGATAGGACCACAATTCTGGACTTAGGGAGAGGGCTAGTGGGTTGGCGCATGGAAAGAAAAAATAGTGGAATTGCTTGAAAGAAATCAAGAAATTGCTATCCTGACCCCATCACAATGAGAATGAGTCTCATTAAAAATAAAATAACGAAATGAAAATACTCCCCTTCACCTTCCTTTTTGCGCTTTTCTCGCCTAATCTACAAGGGCAAGAACCTTCCAATAATGAGCTTTCTCGCCGCATCGATTTACTTGCGGAGCAGGTTGAGAATATCGGAATTCAAGAGTCTGGCGGCGCTGTAGGTAGCGTCCTTGGAATGGGTCCTGCGGCCTCCAAGGTCTACAGCGCAGCCCCTGGCATCTCCTTTGGCGGTTATGGCGAAATGCTCTACACCGGCAAAGATGCCGGCAATACTTGGGATTTTTACCGCGCGATTTTGTACGCAGGTTATCGTTTTGATGACAACTGGGTTTTCAACTCTGAAATCGAATTTGAGCATGTAGACGAAGTAAAACTTGAGTTTGCTTATCTGGATTACAACGATGGCGGCGGCATGGGATACCGAATGGGTCATATGTTGGTCCCTATGGGTTGGATTAATGAACTGCATGAGCCCACAACCTTTTGGTCTGCGAACCGCCCAGAGGTTGAGCGGAAAATTCTCCCGTCGACTTGGCATGAAAATGGTGTTGGCGCCTACGGCGAGCAAGGCGATTTTTCATGGCGCCTTTACGTTATGAATGGGTTTGATGCCGCCGATTTGAATCCCAGCGGTGGCATGCGGTCTGGTCGCCAAGCCGGTCACAAAGCGAAAGCTGAGAATTTAGCTCTATCGGGCCGTTTAGATTGGACTGGAGCCCAAGGTTGGACGGTTGGTGGATCTTTCTACAGTGGCGATTCCAATCAGAGTACTTCAGATACAACTGACTTTGGCACCACTCTCTATGACATTCATATGCAGTACGACCGTGGACCTTTGCGCCTTCGTGGTCTCTACGCTACGGCTGAAGTCAATAATGCCGATTTGTTGGCTAATCCAAGCGATTCCGACAGCTTAAAGGGCTGGTACGCAGAAGCTGGTTATGACCTCTGGGCTAATCGTGGCAACGGAACTTCTCTAACGCCTTTCGTGCGCAAGGAAATGCTGGATTACTTAGTCGACACTGCCGCAGATACGGAGAGGGACCGAACTACTTTTGGACTTGCCTACCAGCCAAGTGACCGTGTCATTTTTAAGGCCAACACTACTACGGAAGAGTATCAAGGCACTGAGACCGACATTCTGGAAGTTTCAGTCGGATACATCTTCTAGGTTAGAATGTTCACTTGCGATTTTTTCTCCTAGTCCTTGTGACCTTTCCTTTAGCGGGTGGGGGACCTCAGTTCCCCACCCGCGACGAGGCCCTAAAGCAGCTTGTTTCGAAAGCTGTTTGGTCGGCTCATACCGTTTATTTGACGAATTCTGAACGAAAGAGAGCCTGTGAATTTGCAGGAAGCAAGGTATCTGGCGTAGTTCGAAGTTATCAGGCGATGTCTAAAAAGGGGGCAGTTCTCGCATGGGCCTTTTTGGATACACACCGTGTCCGATCGAAGAGGGAGAGCCTTCTTTTTGCAATTGCTCCGGATGGAACCATTCTGGGGAGTCGGGTTTTGGGTTTTGCCGAGCCGCGCGAATACTTGCCTCCGGGGAAGTGGCTTCAGCGACTTGATGGGTGGCCACTCAATGACAATCTCCATCTGAAAAAGGGGATTGATGGTATCACAGGGGCGACTTTGTCTTCTCGTGCCGCAGTCAACGCTGCGCGACGCTCGCTGGCGCTGTGGAAGGTGCTTCAGGAACGAAATGAGCCGAATTGAGGCCTGGTGGATTCATCTTTCCGTTGCCGTTGTAGGGCTGACGGGAATCGTTTGGGCTTGGATGATTTACTTTCTGGAGCCCATCGAAGAGTTTTCAATTTTGCATCACCCTTGGGAGCCGCAGATGCAACTCCTCCACATCCTGGGCGCCCCATTTTTGGTCTTTGTTTTGGGCTTAGTCTGGAAAAAGCATGTCTGGGGGAAGATACGTCAAGGGCATCGCAGTCGAAGGCGGACTGGCCTATTTTTGGCCCTGCTTGCCGCTCCAGCGGCTCTTTCAGGGTGGTTCTTGCAGGTTTCTGTTGAGGAGTTCTGGCGCCAATTCTGGGCTATAAGCCACCTCATAACCGGTCTTATTTGGTTCTTGGGTTTTCTCATCCATCAAGTTGTTCCAGTCAACAAAGAACCATAAGTTGCTTTCTGGAATCGACTTAGGCCATTTTTTGCTGAAGATTCGGGAATCTAGTTTTTTAAAAAAGGAGCAAATTAGGGGCTTTCTGGCCAAAAGAAGCCCCCAAGGGCCGATAGACTCGAATAGAGCGGCCCGGTGCCGTGTTCACCCAGGACCATCCGGTCCGCATTCCAACATCATTAAGGAGTCATCATGAGTAGCGAAGTCCTCGTCGTCGTTTCTAAGCTTAAGAAGTACATTAAAGAACAAGCAGGCATGAACTGTGCCGGCAATGTATCCCCTGTTATTTCGGACATGGTTCGCGCCCTGACCGATCAGGCCATTGCGGCTGCGGCCAAAGACCGTCGCAAGACGGTGAAGGATCGAGATTTCAGCTGGCCCGCTCCAGCGGCTCCGGACGGCGAATAATTTTTTGCCTGACCTCGAGCGCCCGACCCTCTTTTAGGGGTTGGGCGCTTTTTTGTTTGTATGTGGTTTTTTCGGTTGGGCGATATGTTGTAGAAGCGTTTTGAGATTATGGAGATGATAAACTTGTCATTCTCAAGAAAGTCAGTCGTGGCCCAACTGCTCTAATAACAAACGCTTAATAATGAATCGAATCGTAGGCATCCTGCTGATTCTTGTAGGCCTCCTTATCAATCATTGGACCTTAGGCCTGCTGGAGTTTTGGGCCTTGGCTTCCGAGAACCCTTTTACGGTTAGTAGCGTTTTCACCTTCGATGCCGTTGCCCTGACTTCTGGGCTCCTTCTTTTAGTGGGTCCTTGGATTCCAATCCAATCACCGCGCTCTAAAGCAATTGCTTTCCTTGCTATCCTTTCGTTCGCAGGAGCGGCGACTTGGACCCAGGTTTTTGCCTACAAAGCTCCTCTTGCTATAGCCCAGATGGCATCCTGGCGCTTTGGCTCCCCCATGTTCGCTTTCCCAGAAGAAGAGGTGGATTGGGCTTCTGAGTACGCTTTAAAGATGGGCGTTGTTGAAGGGAAAGAGTCCCTTGCCGTAAAGCTGCATATTTCCATTGGAGGATATCTTTTGCGCGTTGGGCGAGTGAAGACCGCGCGTAAACATTTCGAAACCGCCTCGGTGATTGCCGAAAAAAAGCGACTTCCCCGGAAAACTCGTCACTTGGCTTTGCGCTGGATTGCAGTTTCCCACTTGCGAGAAGGGGAAGTTGAATATTGCATTGTCAAAAACAACGAGGAAAGTGGAATCTTCCCATTCGAGGGAGGGGGTCTTTGGACGAATCCAGGCGGGGCCCGGCTTGCAATCCAGGCTCTAGAAAAAATCTTGGAAGAGGACCCCACATCTCCGGGAGCTCTTTGGCTTTATAACTACGCGCACATCGCAGAGGGAACTTGGCCCGAGCAAGTGCCTGAAGACAGGCGATTAAACCCAGATAAAATTCGCACTGGTGCAGAGGTTCCCCATTTCCGGAATGTATCTCGGCATCTCGGAGTGAATTCCTTTGACTTGTCCGGTAGTGCTGTGATGGATGATTTTGATGGGGATGGTCTCTTTGACCTCGTTTCTTCCTCATGCGACCGCACAGTTCCCCTGTCTTATTATCACAATAACGGCGACGGAACTTTCACGAGTTGGACCGACCGGGCTGGTCTAAAAGATCAACTTGGTGGGCTCAATGTCCTTCATGCCGACTACGACAATGACGGAGATTTAGATCTTTATGTTCTCCGTGGTGCGTGGATGAGGCTGGGTGGAATGGATAGGAATTCACTGCTTCAAAATGATGGGAAGGGACATTTTCGTGACGTCACTTTGGAGGCCGGTTTAGGCAAACCCGATTACCCGAATCTTGCGGGTGCCTGGGGCGACTATGACAACGATGGCGATTTGGACCTTTATGTCGGGAATGAGATTCTTTCAGAAAAGAGCATTTCCCCTAGCCAGCTTTTCCGAAACAATGGCGATGGTACTTTTAGCGATGTCGCTAACGAGGCCGGTGTTGTCAATTATGGTCATGTGAGAGCCGTGAATTGGGGCGACTTTGATAATGACGGCGACTCAGATTTATTGATTTCGAACTTCCGTAATTCAAACCGCTTGTATCGAAATAATGGTGATGGGACCTTTATTGATGTTGCGCCAGAGCTAGGCCTGGCCTTTGTCGGCGGGCATGAAAAAACCTTCGGGTCCTGGTTCTTTGATGTGAACAATGATGGTTGGCTGGATGTCTTTACATCGACTTATCCCCTCGAGCCAACCGTAGACCCCTCTGCTCTCGAATGGTTTGATTTGCCCTCTGAATTCGAATCGGCTCGCTTTTACCTGAATGATGGAACGGGCCATTTTGTAGACCAGACGAAAGAATACGGAGTTGACCGAACTTTCCTGACGATGGGGCACAACTATGGCGACATTGATAGCGATGGTTGGATGGATTTCTACTTAGGAACCGGGGCCCCTCCTTTTGAAACCATGATCCCTAACCTCCTTTTTCGAAACATCGAAGGGAAAAGTTTCCAGCTTGCCAGCGCTGAATCTGGACTTGGCCACGTGATGAAGGGTCACGGAGTCGCTTTCGGGGATTTGGACCAGGATGGCGATTTGGATTTATGGCACCAACTTGGCGGTTGGTATCTTGACGGGAGTTTCGGCAATGCCCTTTTCATAAATGAGGGGCATGATAATCATTGGCTCAATTTGAAATTATTGGGAGTCGACTCCAATCACTTTGGCGTTGGAACTAAAATCCGTTGCCGCATCCTGGAGGAGGGAAAGGAGAGGGACATATTTGTTTTTGCAGGTCCGGGAGCCAGCTTTGGTGGGAATACCATGCAGCAGGAGATTGGCCTTGGTGGTGCCACCCAGATTGAAGAGTTAGAGTTGTGGTGGCCAGCAAGCGGAGTTCGGCAAATCCTTCGAAATGTCCCTGTAGATCAGTGTATTCGGGTTACAGAAGGAAAAGATGGCTGGGAGGTTCTTTCGATGACTCCAATCTCGTTTTTGGGAAAGTAATTCTTCAAAGAAAGCTGGTAAATTTCTTTGGGGATTGGAAAATATCCCAACCGGTAAAGAATTGCCACCACAGATTACTGGACATGAAATTTAATATAATTAAATATCTCAGACTATTGTTGCTGGTTTTGCCAGCTCTAACTTCCTGCTCTGATGAGCAGGCCGGGGTGGACAACCAAACCCAGAAGATGCTTGAATCTGAGAATGTCCACATTGCTTGGGGGAAATCAGGAATCTTCAAGCCATTGGGGGAAAGTGTCATGGACATGTCTTTTCCCGACCCCACTTCTTGGCCGCTTTTTGCAGAGCAAGTTACATGGACAGGCATTACTTCCGCTGCTCCTTCTGAAACCACAATTCCGTCAAACAATCTTGTTGTTCGGGAATGGCAAGTTTCGGAAGAAGTTCAAGCCGGCTCGCCCGATCAAATGAGTCTGTATCGTGGTCTTTTTGAGGAGGTCGAGTACTTCAAGAAGGTGAAGATGAAGGTTTATTTGCCAGTGCCAACTTGGATTAACTATCCCAGGACTCGCAAACACGGCATGTTATTTGTTGCGACGGCAAAAATGAAAAATGGAAAGATTGGAAAAGTCAAAGGTCTTGCCCACGTTTCACTTCGACGGCCACGTGGCGGCAATGCGGATAGTTTTCGGATCTATGAATGGAAAACTGTTTATTTGAAAACTTATGAAGCCGATCACTACCTTTTTGAAGATGTTTTGGATGATGTCATTCTAGATGTGGAGAGTTTGAAAGCTGCTCGCCGCTCTATTCACGAAGAAAAGGTTTTGGATTACCTCACATCGATAAAGCGTGGCGAGGATTGGGAAAAGCCGACCGAGTATTTCCGGCCCGAGTCCTTTGATCGGCATCCCGGTGTTTCCATTGTGGACATTGACGGAGATGGTTTTGACGACTTTTACGTCATGGAGCGATGGGGGAAGAATATGTTGTTCCGGAACCGGGGAGATGGAACTTTTGAGGATATTGCCCCGGAAATTGGTTTAGACATTGACGGCGAAACCTCCTCCTCAATTTTTGCTGACTTTGACAACGATGGAGACCAAGATCTTGTTCTGGGTGGGACCCTTCGGAGGTCCATGTTCTTATTGAATGAGAACGGGAAGTTTCATGATGTCACTCAAAAGGCAGTTGACGGCGAAATGCCGTACCTGATTTCCTCTGTGGCCGCTGCAGATTACGACAACGATGGGCTTTTAGATTTGTACTTCGCTTCCTACGCCGGGGACTTTGCTCAAAGGGCCCTCAATGTTCGCCGTTACAAAAAGAAGAGAACTGAATGGAAGGACGCTTTAGGGCGTTTCATGACGTCGGATGACTGGAAACATCTTGCTCAACTATTCGATGAGACTGCTTCAACTAACAAGTACTATACCCAACGCCCGGGACCGCCGAACACATTGCTCCATAACTTAGGGAATGGGCGGTTTGAGGTCATTTTAGATAGTCCGCTCGCTAAGCTCTTTCGGAATACTTACCAGGCTACTTGGACAGATTATGACCTGGATGGTGATATGGACCTTTATTGCGCAAATGATTTTGCTCCTAATAATCTGTTCCAAAATAATGGTTCAAGTGGATTTTCCGATGTTACTGCATCAACTGGAACGGCGGACATTGGATTTGGCATGGGGATAACCTTCGGCGATTACGATCAAGATGGAGATCAAGACATGTATGTTGCCAACATGTTCTCTAAAGCCGGTCGACGAGTGACTTCATTCTTCATGGAAGGTCGTGAAAATTACAACCCCAAGGCTCTGAAAGGTGAAGGGATTGACCCTGTCTTCCGTCGTATGGCTGAGGGGAACACGCTTTTCAGGAACGATGGCGAAGGGTTCAGCAAAGTCTCCGGCATGACTAAATATGAGCGCTGGGATTTGGCTGAGCCTGATGGACGAAAAATCCCTGTGGAGGAAGGTGGATGGGCCTGGGGAGTTCAGTTTGCCGACTTTGACAACGACGGCTTCTTGGATTTGTATGGTCTCTCTGGATACTATTCCGCGCCGGAAAAAGTAAAGCTTTCAGTAGATTTGTGAAGTGCATTCTGGCGCACGGTCGTGCGTACTGACGAAAAAATAGAAATTAAAGAGAAAAGTCAAGTAATGGACCTAGAAGGTGAAGTATTAACCGACACGGAGAATTTGGGCGGGTCCATTCTTGCGCAAGTTGAAAGCGGCGCATCCTTCTCTGGGGGAGAAAGCAACCATATGTGGGTGAGCTTGGGTGGGCAGGATTTTATGGATATCTCAGGAATATCCGGAGCTGCCCACGGTGGCGACAGTCGTTCCTTTGCTCTGTTTGACTACGACAAGGATGGTTTTCAGGACATGGTCGTAGTGAATGCTAATGCGCCTTATGTGAAGTTGTTCCGTAACCGAATTGGGGAACACCAAAAAGATTCCGCAAGTGGCTCGTTCATTGCTCTCCGATTCGTTGGCGGCAACCAAGGCCCAAATTCGGTAAAAGGCTATGCTCCTCTTGATGGATATGGTGCCAAAGTGCGAGTAAGAGTTGGAGACAAGATTCTCCTGCGCGAACTTCGCTGTGGCGAAGGTTTGGCGGCGCAGAATAGTGCGACCATGTTGGTTGGCTTAGGGCGGGGGGTGAGCCGCGCCGATTCTATTGAGGTGATTTGGCCGAGTGGACGGACAATGGTTCGGGACGAAGAAGTTGCCGCAGGTTCTTTAGTGACTTGTTTCGAAAAATCTGAATCTTTTAAAGTGCACGCCTATAAAAACTCTAAGAGAAAAGCGGATGTCGCTCGTCACGATAATGGCCGTTCTGTTCCGAAGAAAGTCCAGGCCATGGGCTTCATTGGTGAAACTGGCCATGGTGCTAATCATCGCATGTACGTGCTTTCATACCCGACTTGTCCTGCCTGCAAAAAATCAATCCCTCGCCTTGAACGTATTTCTGAGACTTATGGGAACGAAATGGCAATGTATGCCGTTCCTTACGGCACCAATCCGGGGAACAAAGAGGAGTGGCATCGCTACGTCAAGAAGTATGAGCCAGCCTACGAGCCCTTGGTGGACATCACTTCGGATCAAGTCTCTGTAATGGAAGCTAATTTAGCTGCAATGGGTGTAAGCCAACTCCTTTCTGGATGCGGTCGTGGGGAGTACTGCATGTGTGAGACGCCATGTGGCGATGAACCTCAAGGCTTTGGTGCACCGACTACTTTGGTGACTGATGCGGATGGCAACCCTTTGGCGGCCTTCTCTGGAGTCCCCTCTGTTTCGGAATTAAAAGAGCTATTGCATCATTGAAATTGAATTGCAATTGAGCAACCCGGGATAGGGAAGAGAGGTAGAATCGGGTTTCCTGCCCCTCCTGATAGGGGCTTTTCCCCACGAACTCCCCGGATTCTTGTAATGAACGACGGCATTCCCGTCGGAATGGCCTCCATCGCCCACAGCGTGCCTGAATGGGTTGTGGACAATCATTACTTTGAGCGAATTGTGGAGACCTCTGATGAGTGGATTGTCCAGCGCACAGGTATTTCCGAGCGCCACTGGCTGAAGCCCGGACAGCGGCCCTCTGACATGTTTGTTGAGGCGGGGAATTTGGCCATGGAGCGGGCCGGAGTCACTGCTGAGGATATTGATCTCATCATTTGTGGCTCGGTTTCTGGCGACTTCACGGCTCCCTCCCAAGCCTGTGTGATTCAAGATCGACTTGGAATTCGCAACAATTGCGGCGCATTTGATGTGGCGGCGGCTTGTTCTGGATTCATGTACGCTCTATCTTGCGGCGCCACTTTTGTGACTTCTGGGAAATACAAAAATGTTCTGGTGCTTGGTGGAGAAGCCATGTCCCGCATGATTAACCACGAAGACCGCACTACAGTTGTGCTTTTTGGGGATGGAGCGGGGGCGACGGTTCTTCAGCCTCACGATGTCTGCAAGCAGGGACTTATTGAAGACTTTACTTTGCACGCTGATGGGAGCGGGTCCCACTTCATTATCAAGCCGCGTGGCGGTGGTTGGGAGCCGATGAATGAAGAAATCCTTGCAAAGCGGGAGCATCTCATTCAGATGAAGGGCCGTGAAGTATTCCGTTTTGCTTACTCCAAAATGAAGGAGATGTGCGATTGGGCCATGGCTGGGATTGAGCATGACCACAGTAAATTGGGTTGGATGCTTCCCCACCAAATGAACCGACGGATTTTGACCAGTGCCATGGACGCACTTGGAATTCCGAAGGAAAAGGTTCTGCATAACATCCACAAGTACGGGAACACTTCCTCGGCCTCGGTCCCGATTCTCTTCTCCGAAGCTTGGGAAGATGGTCAGCTAGAAAAGGATAAATACCTCATTCTTGCCGCTTTTGGGTCTGGTCTGACCTGGGCTGGCATGCGGATTAAGTGGTAGCCGAGCCTGCCCTTTTGTGAGTCTTGTTGGCAGAGGAGGACTGGGAGTTTCCGGGCTTGCCCCTGTGAAGCCTTTTCTCGCTATGAGTGATGCTTTAGCTAAGATAGGAATATGGAGTACATCCTCTCTCTATTCGCAGCGGTTATTGGTGGTTTTGTAGGTTGGTTTATTGCCAATAAGAAGACGGTTGAAGCGGTAGATAGTGAAGCTGAGGCGCGGGAGCGATTGGCTGTGCTGGAGACGCAGGAAGAGGAGCGCGCGAAATCGTTAGAGCGGGAGAAACAATTTTTTGAAAAGTCCCTCTCGGAAATGGAGAACAAGTTCAAAGGCATGGCGCAGTCGGCTTTGCGGGCCAATAACGAACAGTTTTTGCAAAACACAGATCTAAAACTTGCCCCCCTGTCTGAAGCATTGAAAAAGTTGGAGAACAAAACGGGCGAGATGGAGAAAAAAAGGTCAGAGGCTTACGGGCAGTTGAGCGAGCAAATCAAAGGAATGCTGGAGGCTGCTGGCGGCATGGTGCAAAGTAGTGAGCGCATGCAATCCTTGCTTAAAGGTTCCAGTCAGGTGCGGGGGAATTGGGGCGAAATGTTGCTTCGCAATGTTGTGGAATTTGCCGGCATGGAGGAGCATGTCCACTTCAATGAACAAGTTGCGGTGGAGGAGAAGAAGATTCCGGATATGGTCATCCTGCTTCCAGGTGGCGCAGGGATTCCCGTGGATTCGAAGTGCCCATTTGATTCTTACGAGCTGGCACGCAATGAATCCGACCCTGAAAAAGTGAGAGATTTGATGACGAAGCACGCCAAAGCCGTGAAGACTCACTTTGTTGACTTGGGCCGCCGCGACTATTCCTCTTCGATTAGTGGAGACATTGATTTCACCATCATGTTCATGCCAGGGGATCATTTGCTTGAGGCGGCGCTTGCGGTTGACCCGGCTTTGCAGGACGAAGCCCTGCGTAAAAAGATTTTAATTACAAACCCAGTGAGCCTTGTTGCCCTACTGCGGACAGTTCGGGTTTACTGGCGGCAGGAGGACACCAATAAGAATGCACGTCAGATTGCCGATGCCGCCAAGAAGTTGTACGAGCGTTGCTGCACTTGGATGGAGCATTTTGGGAAAATTGGAAAGGGGCTCAAGTCGGCTGGAGATTCTTATAACAAAGCAGTGGGGAGTTTTGAGCACAGCGTGCAACCCGCCGGCCGCGAAGTGAAAGAACTTAATGTCCCTGGGTTGGATACGAAGTCTTTAGGGGATGAGAAAACCAGTCCAAAGGAAATACCAAACCAGTTGCGTGAGTTAGGAGAGTAGGGCTCAAATGTTGAGGGATAGGTAGAATTCTCTCCATGAAACTCTGCCTCCCCGTCCTGTCTTTATTCGTTACCTTTGTAGCTTGTTCCACCCAAAGCTCCCGTAGCTTCGAGCAAATCTCTGCCAAAGCCACTGAAAATGGGTTGATTTTGTCACAACCTTCTTTTGAGCAAAGCCCAGAAGCTGTGGTCGCAACGGTGGATTCAGTTTTGGTCTCAGCGAATGCGGCCCTAGACGCTATTGCCGGGCAAGACCCGGAGACCGCGACTTTTGAAAGTACTTTTGTGGCACTGGACTCTGCGGCTTATCCCATGATGACTGTGATGAATCGGTATTGGCTGATGAAGGAAACGCGCCAAGAGCCTGAGATTCGGAAAGCTTGCACGAATCAAGTGCAGCGGCTGAGTGAGTGGGGAGTTGAAGTTGAATATCGTGAAGATCTTTATCAAATATGCAGGGAAGTTTCAGAACGAATAGAAAGTGGCGATCTGCCTAAGCCCGGGGGAGAAGATGCCCAACTTTATCGAGACATCATGCGCGATTATCGGCGTGCGGGATTTAACTTGAATGCCGCAACCCGAGAGAAAGTTGCCAAACTGAAGAACAAGTTGTCAAAGCTGGAATCCGACTTTGATTCCAATATCACGAATGCCTCTGTGGTCCTGGAATTTCCCGCCGAAGAACTTAATGGCGTTTCAGAGTCCTTTTTGGAATCCAGCAAGACTGACCAAGGTAGGCATGCCGTTCGAGTGACGGTGACTCCCGACTACATGGCAGTCATGGAAAAATGCTCTGTTCGAAAAACACGGAGGAAGGTAAACGCTGCTCGTTATTCCATCGCCATGGAGGAGAACGGACCCATCTTGAACAAAATGGTGCGCCTTCGAAGCAAGATGGCCACTTTGCTTGGGTACTCCAATTGGGCTGATTACAAAATTGAACCCAAGATGGCTTCAACGGGAGGCGAAGCTCTGGGCTTTGCTGAAGGTCTTGCCCGTGGACTTCAGCCCAAGTTTGATGCCGAAGTTTCCGAACTGCAGAAGCTTATGGCTAAAGAAACGGGCAAACCAAACGCTCAAATTCAGTGGTGGGATTTCCGCTACTATCAAAATCAGCTGATGAAAGCTCGGTACAGCGTAGATTCTGACGTTCTTCGAAATTACTTTCCTCTGAAAGGAGTCATCGCTGGCATGTTCGATGTTTACCAGCATATTTTTGATTTGCGATTTACTCAAGTCGAACCCGGCTATAAGTGGGTTGACGATTTAGAACTTTGGGCTGTTGAGGATGCCACTACCGGTGAAGCTATGGGTATGTTCTATCTTGATCTTTATCCACGTCCGGGAAAGTACAACCACTTCGCCCAATTCGACATTATTGGTGGAAAACTTCTGGATGACGGGCGCTACCAGAGACCTGTCGTCTCCTTGGTTTGCAACTTCACCCCAGGAGTAGGGGATGACCCAGCTCTAATGAATCACGGCGAGGTGGAGACCATTTTTCATGAGTTCGGTCATGCAATGCATTCCATTTTGACTCGTGCAAAATACCAACGCTTTAGTGGCGCCAATGTCGCCCGCGATTTTGTAGAGGCCCCTTCTCAAATGTTTGAAGCTTGGGTCTGGGACCCCGAAGTCCTTCAGCGATTTGCGATTGACTGGCGCGACGGCGAAAGCGTGATTCCCATGGAAACACTTGCGAATATGAAAAAAGCAAAACTCGCAACGGTTGGTGTGTTTTACCGCCGCCAGATGGGACTGGCTTTGGCTGATTTGCGCATGCATGTCGCAGAAGTTGGCGCGGACGCCGGAAAAATTTGTAACGCTGCAAATGCCGAAGTTCTCTTTGAGCCACCGGCTAACACCAACTTTGCGGCCTACTGGGGACATCTCACCGGGTATGACGCCGGTTATTACGGCTACGGGTGGGCGGATTCCATCGCCGCTGACATGGGCACTATTTTCGAAAATGCTCCTAATCGATTCCTGGATAAAGAGGTGGGGATGCGCCTTCGAAATGAAATCTATTCCGTGGGCGGGAGCCGCGATGCAGACATTTCCATTATTCGGTTCTTGGGGCGAGAGCGCTCGAACGACGCCTTTCTTGAATCGATTGGAATTGAATAAATAAACGGATTATTCGTTAGTAGTCGTTTCCCATTCCATCTCTTTCCAGAAGCGGGAGGGCTCGCGCGCTTCGCGCTTTCCAAAACGAGCTCGCTCTCGAGCGCATGAAATAGTGAGGGTTTTTTGGGCTCGAGTAATCCCTACATACATTAGTCGGCGTTCTTCATCTTCCGTCCCCTCTTCTAGAGATCGCGCGTGTGGGAGGATTCCTTCTTCAACACCAACCAGGTAAACGCATGGGAACTCCAATCCTTTTGCGGCATGGAGGGTCATCAATGTAACTTTGTCCCCCTCAGAATCTTTCTGCTCCTCCCGGTCTTCAGCCGCAGATAGCGCAAGTTCTTCAAGGAATGATCCTAGGCTTGCCTTTTTTGTTCGCCGTTCATGGTTCTCGGCGAAGTTGAAAATTTCTTCGATGGCTGCCCACCGAACTTGGCGAGCTTCCAGGTCTGGATAACAGCGTTCCACTTCGGCGCGGTAGTCAATGCGACTCACGAGAGCTTTGAGTACATCAACCAAACTGCCACCACTTTTTTTTACCGAATCTAATTGGCTCAGCAAATGTGTAACAGCTTTTCCGCCTTTAGCCGGAACCCCTTCAATTTTATTTGCTTGCCCGAAGGCTTGATTGACGCTGATTCCTTGGGCGGTCGCCCAGGCTAGAACCCGCTCAATAGTTGTTTTCCCAACTCCTCGCGGGGGGCAATTGATAATGCGAAGCAGGCTCGATTCGTCATCAGGGTTTACTAATAATTTAATGTAGGAAAGAATATCTCGAACTTCTTTTCGGTCAAAAAAGGACATTCCCCCAACAAGGCGATAGGGGATATTAGAAGCACGCAATCGCGCCTCAAAGGTACGCGGCTGCGTTTGAGTCCTAAACAAAATGGCATAATCCGAATAGCAGGCTTCTTCGCGATTTACCTGAAAGAGGATCTCTGATGCAATGAAGCCAGCCTCGTCTTCTTCGTCCAGCATTTCCATCATGACGACTTCTTCGCCCTCGCCAATGTGAGAACGTAGAACTTTGGGGTGGCGAGCGATATTGTTTTGAATCACTCGGTTCGCGGCCTCAAGAATTTGTTTTGTAGACCGGTAATTCGTTTCTAGGCGGACAATTTTGGCCCCGGGAAAATGTTTTTCGAAACCCAGGATTTTTCGAACATCAGCCCCGCGCCAGGAATAAATGGATTGGTCATCATCGCCAACGACGCACAAGTTCTTTCTCGTCCCTGCAAGGAGCTTTACAATTTCGTACTGCGGCCCGTTCGTGTCCTGATACTCGTCCACCATTATGTAGCGCCAGCGATTTCGGAATTGCTTCAATACGCCTTTGTGCTCGCGTAAAAGCTTGAGCGTAAAAATTAACAGATCGTCAAAGTCTAACAACTTTTGGCGCCGCAAATTTTCCTCGTATCGGGCATAAATATGTGCAATCGTATTTTCATCACCTGCGGTGCGCGCTGCGTATTCGTCAGGGGATTCAAGCTGGTTTTTCAACAAGCTAATCCTGGATTGCGCCAAACGAGGCCGAATCGATTTTTCTGGAATCCGCAAATCTCGCATTGCGGTTTTGACGGCGGTTTGTTGGTCCGCAGCATCGCAAATCGTAAACCACTTCGGCAGACCGATTTCGGGTGCATGTTCCCGCAAGGCGCGACAGCAAATGGAGTGGAAAGTGCCAACAGTTAGGCGCTCGGCTTGCTCCAAGCCCACTAAATTAGCGATTCGTTGCTGCATTTCCGTCGCAGCTTTGTTGGTGAAGGTGACGGCCAAAATCTGTTCTGGCGGGATTCCCTCTGACAGCATGTGCGCCATGCGATAAGTAATCGTGCGAGTTTTGCCTGTTCCGGCCCCGGCCAACACAAGGAGTGGGCCTTGAATCTGCTCTGCGGCAGTGCGCTGGGCCTCATTGAGACCATCTAGAATTGAGTGGGCGGGGGGCAAGGTCGGAAGAGCATACGAAATGGGGGGCGAGATTAGAATCCCTTGCCAACATGCACCCTCTTCTCATCCTTCTCGGCGCCCTATTGGTCGGCGCCCTAGTTTATTTCTCCTGGTTGGCCGCCAAGAAAAGAAGGGAGGCTTTCCAAGCATGGGCTTCCAGTCATGATTGGTCCTATGATCCTGGCCGGAGCCGCGAGGTTTACCACCAATACCAATTTCTGGACAAACTTCGCCAAGGCGGAAACCGCTATGCCTTCGATATTATGGCGGGAGAATGGCAGGGTCGCCCTGCAAAGGGGTTTACGTTTCATTTCGAAACACACACAACGGACTCCAAAGGCCGTCAGCAAACCCATCATCACTACCTTGGAGTGGTGTTGATTTATATTGAGCGTGAGTTTTCGGAACTCAGCATCCACCACGAAGGCTTCTTTTCCAAAATCGGCCAATTCTTTGGTTATGACGACATCGATTTTGAATCCGTTGAATTCTCAAAAGAGTTTTGTGTGCGGGCAGAGGAAAAGAAATTAGCCTATGATTTTTGCAACACAGGTATGATGGAGTATCTCCTTCAACACCCGAGAACTGGCCTCGAACTTGAGGGCAATGTTCTTGCCCTTTACGATAGTGCTCGGCTAAATCCTGGAGAAATTGAGCCCTACCTCCAACACCTTTCCAAAATTCGTAGCTTAATGCCCGAATACTTGTTCCGAGATTAGCGTAAGAAATACAAATGCTTTGGATTCCCGTCATTGTCCTTCTTGTTTTCGTTTTAATCGTTGTCGGCATGTACAACGGTCTAGTTTCTATTCGCAATCAATGCGAAGAGGCCTGGTCTAATGTAGATACCGAACTCAAACGACGGTATGACTTAATTCCCAACCTCCTCAATACAGTGAAGGGGTACGCTAAGCATGAAAAAGAGTTGCTCGAACAGGTGACTTCTATGCGCGAGCAGGCTGCAAATAATCAAGGGGACATTGCCTCCCAGGCCGCCGACGAAACAGCTCTACAGGGTGTGCTGGGGAAACTTATGGTTCGCCTCGAGGCGTATCCCGATCTCAAGGCTAGTGCTAACTTCCAGGAGCTACAGTCAGAGCTTGCCAACACTGAAAACCGAATCCAGGCGGCGCTTCGCTTCTACAACGGGAACATCCGCGAGAACAATAATAAGGTCCAGCAATTTCCATCCAATATCATTGCTAGCATGTTCAGCTTTAGCCTGCGCGAATTCTTCGAACTGGATATTCCTGAGGCCCGCGAGGCCCCGAAGGTGGAGTTTTAGCCGTTTCGCTAGAATGCGGGGCTACCCCCCATCCCTCAACGCCTTTGAAACTTCGAAATGTCGCCATTGTGGCCCACGTGGACCACGGCAAAACCACCCTTGTTGACGGTCTCTTCCGAGAGGTCGGCGCGCTCGCCCGTGGCCAGGCTCAGGACGAGCGCCTCATGGATTCCAACGATTTGGAACGTGAACGAGGGATTACCATTCTTTCCAAAAACGCCGCTGTTACCTGGAAAGATGTTCGTATCAACCTAATTGACACCCCCGGCCATGCTGACTTCGGCGGGCAGGTGGAGCGCGTGCTTTCCATGGCAGATGGCGTGCTGCTCTTGGTTGACGCCTTTGAAGGAGTCATGCCCCAAACGCGCTTTGTCCTTTCTAAGGCCTTTGCGGCTGGTCTGCGCCCCGTTGTTGTTGTAAACAAAATGGATCGTCAGGACGCTCGCCCAGACGAAGTTTTGGGTGAAGTATTCGATCTTTTTGTCGATCTCGGTGCCGAAGAGATGGCGCTGGATTTTCCTGTCGTTTATGCAAGCGCTCGAAGTGGCTGGGCCTCCCTGGACGAAAACGAAATCGGCGATGGTTTCGCCTGCTTGTTGGACTGCATCCTGGAGCAGGTTCCTGCACCGGAAGTGGACGAATCGGCACCAATGCGTTTCCAAGTTAGCACTCTTGACTGGAGTGATTTTGTCGGGCGAATTGGAATTGGCAGGGTGGATCGCGGTGTGCTCAAAAAGGGCATGGCAGTTTCCGTTCTAACTTCTGACAATAAACCCGTATCAGCTCGTATCAAGGAGCTCTTTCGCATCGAGGGAATGGATCGAGTCGAAACCGAAGAGGTTTGCGCCGGTGATATTGCCGTGATTTCCGGAATCCTCGAAGTTGGTCTTGGCGACACCGTTTGCGATCCATCATCTCAGGACCCACTCCCTTTCCAGGAAGTGGAAAACCCAACTATCGAGATGGAGTTTTTGGTCAACGACTCGCCGTTGGCGGGTCGGGCGGGGCAATTCGTAACCTCGCGTCAAGTGTTAGAGCGCTTGGAGAAGGCCCAAATGATGGATCCAGCCCTTCGAGTAACTCCTCTTGATGGGGGTGGTTGCCTAGTTGGTGGCCGAGGCGTTCTTCACTTGGGAATCCTAATGGAGAACATGCGCCGCGAGGGCTACGAATTCGCCGTTGGTCGTCCGCGCGTCTTGCTCCGCGAGGAGGAAGGGAAAACCCTCGAGCCTGTCGAGAAGGCTTGCGTGGAGTGCCCTGAAGAACACATGGGCCGAGTGATTGAATACTTTGGGGGTCGCGGGGCGGAGATTCACTCCATGGATCGCCGTGGTTCTCGTGTGACCCTCAACATGTCTGTACCCACCCGCGGGCTTATCGGCGCCCGCACCCAAGTGCTTACCCTCACGCGTGGCGAAGGCACCGTCTCCTCGGTGTTTGAAAAGTGGATGCCCCTTGTGGGGGATCTCGGCGACCGCCACAACGGTGTATTGGTCTCCAGCGAGAAAGGGAAAGTGACCGCCTATTCTTTGCGTGCATTTGAAGACCGCGGAATATTTTTCGTGGATCCAGGCGCCGAGGTATACGAAGGCATGGTGTTGGGTGAGAACAACAAGGACAAAGACATCGTGCTGAATATTGTGCGCGAGAAAAAGCTGACCAATGTTCGTTCCGCAAACAAAGAGATTGACGAAAAGATTCGCCGACCTCGCGACATGAGTATGGAAGCATACTTAGAGTTTCTTGCAGACGACGAACTTTTGGAAGTGGGCCCTAACTTTCTCCGCATGCGTAAGCGTCTCCTTCGGGCCAAGCTCCGTCAGCGGGCAGAAGTGTGATTTTTCGTTTGTAGACCCCGCTGGGCTCCGCAATGCAGAGTTTTTTTTGGAAAGGGCATTCCTGAAAAGCTAGGGGCTTTGTGCCAAGTTAGTTTAGTTGTTGGAAGAGAGTAAAAAAAGCACCCCCTCCTGCTCTTCCGTTTCGCCAGAGTCCCCCTAAACTTTGCTCCTGTCGCCGGTTACGGCGGCCACTGAGCCTCAAAACACCATTATTGGTGCCATCTGAGGGGATGGAGTTGCGGTCCTGGCGCTTGCGTTGGGGCCGCTTTTTTTATGGGCTCACTGTTGCAGACCAAGAAGTTTTGGGTCCTTGCGAGTCAGTTATAAATGGGTTGAGTTCGGAATGGCGGGGATATCCTGCCGCCGACATGTTCACCGCCGCCGACTTTGAGCTCTACCAGCCTCGATTTCAAGGAGATCCTGAATGGAATGGGAGGCGGCTGGATATTCGCCATCGGCTTCAGGCAATGGGAGACCAACTGAAGGCGGAGTTTGCGGGGCTTGGGATTGCACTTGATCGGCGCGAGAGCCTGCACAACCCGCACCACACCAACGGGAAAAAAGTGCGACGTCAACGCACGATGCTCTTCCGTGATAAGAAAGCGCGGGCGAGTCTAAAGAAGTTTTTGGGGAAGGAGCTAGGGAAGGATTTGGATTCGGCCCGGAATAATTTGCACTTTCAGGTGGGGCTGGACGCGAAGGAAGCATGGTGGGGCCTTCGAGTGGATGAAGGCGCTTGGTACGATTTGAATGTACTGTTGAAGCGCGCGGAAGACGGCTCTGGACAATCTGAAATTGTGGCCGCTTGTGCAGAGGCGCAAGGGTTTGATTTGGAGCTCAATCGCGGCGGTGCGCGGCCTGTTTGCCAAATGGACTCCCGCGATTGGCGGGATTTAGCGGGCGTGGTGCGGCCTGGAGAAACCCAGCTGGATCTGGTCCGCCGAATGCCTGCACATGAAGTGGCTGAAATGGGAGAGGGCTTTGATGAAAAAGTGATATCCGATTTGGTTGCTCTGGCCCCATTTTTCGAGCTTGTGAGTTGGACTTTGGACGGACCGTCGGGCGCTTCACTTTGAGGCAAGATTTTGCTGCGAAGCGGGCGAGGAAACGGATTGAAAAATACGATTCCAAACTGAACTCTGTGCGGCAGTTCTCGTTTGACTCGGAATGATTGTGGCCGCCGCATTCTGTCTCCTCCAGGAGCCCTCTCCGCAGCACGAGATTGTTGTGACGGCAACAGCCACCCCTCAGGACTCTCTTGAACTTCCTTGGTCTACTTCCCTTCTAGGGTATGAGGATCTCGCCACAGCTCGTAGTTTCAGCGAATCTTTACGCGCACTCCCAAGCGTGTTGGTTCAAAAGACCGCCTATGGGCAGTCGAGCCCATACATTCGAGGACTGACGGGGTACCACAATGTGCTCTTGGTGGATGGGGTGCGTATGAATCACAGTGCATTTCGTGCCGGGCCTAACCAGTATTGGAGTACTTCGGTGGATCCCCTCACTGTGAAGCAAGTTGAGCTTGTCCGAGGTCCGAATTCAGTGCTTTACGGCTCAGATGCCATTGGCGGAACTGTCAATGCCGTAACGCGTTCCAGCCCGCGCGGAGAGGAGGGGGCAGGATTGGTGGCTGGAAATGGGCTCCATGCTCGCTGGGCGAGTGCTGAGGGTTCTTGGACAGGTCGGGTCGAAGGGTTCTGGAGTCAAGACGATGACTGGTCTCTAATGGCAGGGGCAACTTCTCGTGAATTTGGGGATTTGACCGCTGGTGAGCCCACAGGATTACAGCCTGGTACGGGTTATGACGAGTTGGATGGCGATATCCGTATGGACCGCTGGACCAGCACCGGAATCCATCTCACTTTTGCCGCACGAACCGTGCGCCAAGACGATGTGCCGCGCACGCATAAAACAACGGATTCAATCTCTTTTAATGGGACGAGTCCGGGGTCGGAGAATTACAGATTACATGACCAAACGAGCGATTTGGTTTATGGGCGCGCCGAATGGGAAGATGCGGGTGGTTTGATGGACCGTGGTGAACTGACTGCGAGTTTTCATCGGACCGACGAGTCGCGGGACCGTGAACGGTTGAAGTCAGGGCAGTTGCGCCGGGACATTCAGGGCTTCACCGTGGACGATTGGGGTTTTTTGGCACGTCTTGGAACGGACAGTGGTTGGGATTGGGGTGCGGAAGTGCACCACGAAAAGGTGGACTCCTTTAAAAACGAATGGCGAGATGGCGTTTTGCAGGCACCGTTTATTCAGGGCCCGATTGCTGACGACGCAACGGTAGATACCGCCGCTTTGTACCTACAGCGTGAGTATCAGTTGAAGGATTGGACGGTAGTCCCAGGTTTCCGGGCCACTCGCGCTCGGATTGTGGCGAATTCGGTAGAAGATCCAGATACGGGGAACCAAGTTTCCCTGAGTCGAAGTTGGGATGGTGTTGTCGGGAGTCTTCGCGGGATTCGTTGGACTGGTGAAGACAGCAATGTGTTCGTTGGTCTTTCGCAGGGTTTCCGAAACCCAAGCTTGTATGACCTGACTTCCTTAGATGAAACTTCGGTAGTGGAAACGCCAGAGTTTGATTTAGAGCCAGAGTATTTTTTGCAAGCCGAGGTCGGGACACAGGGTCGTGAGAAAAATTTGGCCTGGCAACTTTCCGCCTGGCAAACTTGGATGAGCGACATGATTATTCGTTCCCCGGTGGAGTCTTCTGGGAGCGAGGTTGGTAAAGACAATGCCGATGGCTGGATGCACGGTTTGGAAGCGGATGTGACTTGGCGTTTTGCCCCTGGGTGGGAGGCGCGCGTGATGGCAAGCTGGATGGATGGCGAAGTGGATCAGCGCGTGGGCTTCGATGGCGTGGTCTTTGAAGATTTGGCGATTGTGTCGGCACCAGTGGATCGTTTGATGCCGCTTCAAGCTTACATTTCGGCCCGACGTACCATGAATGGCGGCAACTTTTGGTACGAGGGTTGGGCTTGGACAATGGGGGACGCCGACAAGCTTTCCTTCCGTGATGAACGGGATACTTCTCGAATTCCCTCTGGCGGAACTCCCGCCTTTATGCTGTTTGGCCTTGGCACGGGTTGGCGCCTTTCTGAGGATGTGAGCCTTAGCCTCCAACTGGAAAACCTCACCGACGAGGAGTACCGGGTCCACGGGTCAGGAATTAACGGCTCTGGTCGGAGCGTTGCAGTTGTTTTAGATATGTCATACTGATTGGCAATATGGCTCGCATTCCCCAATCCCCATGGTCGCTCCCCTTGTTGGGAAAGGCCTCCCTTCTCTCGGGGGTTTTACATACTGCGGTGCTTGGTGGAGCGGCTCTGGGTATTTGGAATTGGATTTTTTTCGAATCCCCGGCTGTGCAGGTTCCACCTACCTTTGAAGTTCAGTTTCGTCCTGATTCGGTGGTGAGCCCGGAACGCGAGGTGCCCTTGCTTGAAGTGCTTCCCCCTGAAGTTCCCGAACCACGGCTCGTGGAGTGGGAAGAGGCTCCTTTTGAAGAAACGGAGCTGGAGATTGCGGTTCCTTCTTTTGTTTCGGTTTCCTCTGGTCGCGTAGAAGCAGAACCCGACCCCGAGGCTTGCCCGCCGCCCATTTACCCGCGGTCAGCCGTTCGTTTGAAGTTGGAAGGGGTCGTGCGTTTGTGGGTAATCGTTGGCGCAAATGGTGCGGTAGAGGACTTGGGAATCCAAAAGAGTTCCAGCCACGATGTCCTCGACCAGTCTTCATTGAAGGCGGTTGCCCAATGGCATTTCCTGCCCGCAGAAGATTCTTTTGGCTCTTTTCCCTCCAGAACCACGGTGCAGATACGCTTTCAGCTCTAGACCATCATGGCAATCCCCTTCTTCGACATTGGATATAACCTCGGCGAGACCGAGAAGGCTGAACTTTTGAAGCGGTGGGCAACTGTGCTGGAGCACGGTGGTTTCATCAATGGTCCCGAAGTGGGGGAGCTGGAGATTGCGCTTGCTGATTACTTAGGAGTCGCCCATGTGGTTGCCTGCTCGAATGGTTCGGATGCTTTGGTGCTTGCTTTGCGAGCAGCCGGTGTTTGTGCAGGTGATGAGGTCATCCTTCCAGCCTTCACATTTTTTGCGACCGCTGGCGCAGTTTCACGTATTGGGGCGACCCCCATTTTTGCCGACATTAGTCCCCAAACTTTTTGTCTCGAACCGAACTCGGTTTCGGAGCGCATCACGGAACGCACGCGTGCCATCATGCCGGTTCATTTGTACGGTCGCCCCGCTGACATTTCCGCTTTGCGCGCTGTTGCAGGTGACATTCCCATCGTAGAAGATTCTGCACAGGCTGTTGGTGCAGTTTCTGTCGATGGCCCTTGTGGGGGCTTGGGCTTAGTTGCGGGTTTCTCTTGCTTCCCTACAAAAAATTTGGGTGCATGCGGGGATGCGGGCTTTGTGAGTACAAACGACTCCGCCGTTGCTGAACACATTCGTCACCTCAAGGAACATGGGGGCGGGCGTCAGTATTACCACGATGACGTTGGCTTTAATTTCCGGCACGATACTTTGCAGGCGGCTGCGTTGCTCGCTCGCCTGCCACAGCTTCCGGTTTACAATGCCGCGCGAGCCGAGGGTGCTGAACACTACACCCAACTTCTTTCGGAAATTGGCTGCACGGAGGCGGAAGGGGCTGTTCGGCCACCGGCCAGGCACCTTGGCCATGTCTGGCACCAATTTGTTTGCCGCATTCCGGGGCAACGTGATGAGCTTCGTGCCTTTTTGCAAAAACGCGAAATTGGGAGCGCCGTTTACTATCCACTGCCGCTTCACCTCCAACCTTGTTTCGCCGACCTCGGCGGCGCCAAAGGGATGCTTCCTGAATCTGAACGAGCGGCAGAAGAAGTCTTGGCCTTACCGATTTATCCTGGAGTGACTGCGGAGCAACGAGAAGAGGTTGTTGCTGGCATCGCAGCCTTCTTAGGCTGCAAGGTCTGAATTTTCTGGAATCAAGCCCCTCTTTTCTAAAAAGTGACGGAGCCTTGCAATCTCAACTTCTAAACGAAGGAGTACGCGACCTGCATCACTAAAGTTTTCTCCATGGGCGCGTCGTTCCAGGCCTCGAGCTACTTTTTCAACATACATGGCACCAATGCTGCCGCTGGATCCAGAAAGACTGTGCGCAGTTTCTTCAACTATCTGAAACTGGCGAGAGTGAATCGAGCGATGTAGGGACTCCAGGTGTTCCGGGATTTCGGAGAAGAACTCCTCGTACAGGGAGCAGGTTTCTTCGCCTAACAAATCGCGAATTTCCGCAAATCGGTTGAAATCAACAGGTGAGGGGAGGTCTTGCACACCCCTTTTTCGGCGTAGAAGCTCTCAGCCTTTATAGGAAATTGGAAAAACGGAACCCTTTTTTCTTAAAAGAGTTACGCTTTGGCAGTTATGTCTTCGCCGGAGTTCGCTTCAAAAGCTTTCGGAAACACCAGGCATTCAGGGCGACCAGGACAATCCAAGTCAAGGTGGTGAAGGTGGCGCCGAAGGGGTTCAGCTCGACGGACGAACTGGGTGTGGGCTCGGACTCGACCGAGACCACCGCAAGTACTGCGGGGGTAGCGAGTTGCGAGGGGGGTCCAAATGCCGTCACGCGGCTACTTGTACTCGATGAAGTCCCCTTTTTTCAACTTTTCCATATAAGAATTTAAATCTCGTCGGACGCCACCCATCAAGAAGACGAGTCCCAAGACATTTGGGAAGGCCATTCCTAGGATCATGAGGTCCCCGAAGTCCAACACATTTTTTGAGGTAATGATGGATCCCAAGAAGACCATGAACACGAAAATAACCCGGTAAAGCATGGAGGCTCCATCGCCGAATAACCATGCCCAGCATCGTTCGCCGTAGTAAGACCAGGAAATCATGGTCGAGAAAGCAAACAGCACAACCGCCCCTGAAAGGATGTAAGGGAACCAGCTAATTTCCGAAGCGAAAACAGCTGATGTCAGTCCCGCTCCATTGGCCTTAGCAGCAAAGGGTGCAGCAATTTCGGCCATGGAGCCACCTTCGTAATGACCTGTAATAACAATGACTAAGCCAGTCATCGTGCAAACGACAATGGTGTCAATGAAGGGTTCGAGTAGCGCCACGATTCCTTCTCGTACAGGGTATTCCGTTCGTGCCGCACTGTGGGCAATTGCTGCCGAGCCAACACCGGCTTCATTTGAAAACGCGGCGCGTTTGAAACCAGTGACCAAGACCCCAATGAATCCGCCCCAAGCGGCACCAGGGTTGAATGCACTATGAAATATCTTTGATATCGCACTTGGGATTTCACCGAAATGTCGGAAAAGAATGAACAGACAGGAGGCCACATAAATGGCGCACATCAGAGGAACGATTTTTTCAGCCGTATGTGCAATCCTCTTGATTCCTCCAATAATCACAACTCCAGTTAAGCTGGCCATAATTAGGCCGTAAACCCATCGGTTTTCTGCTAACCATGGTGCCGTTTCCTGCAGGGCGTTCAGGGATTGATTGACTTGAAAAGTGTTCCCGCCTCCAAAAGAGGCGCCAATGCAAATGAAGGCAAAAGTAACCGCTAAGAATTTACCGAGAGGGCGATAAATCATGCCACCCGCATTCTTCCCAAAATCAGCCATGCCGTTTTGAAGGTAGTACATCGCACCACCCATGATGTGACCGTCCGGCCGCGTTTCGCGATATTTCTGACCAAGCGTACATTCAACAAATTTGGAAGACATCCCAAGGAAGCCGGCTACGATCATCCAGAAAATCGCACCAGGGCCACCAAGGCTTACTGCAATGGCGACTCCAGCAATGTTGCCAAGGCCAACTGTGGCGGAGAGAGCAGAGGCAAGAGCTTGGAAGTGGCTGACTTCGCCTTCATCGTTCGGGTTGTCGAACTTGCCGCGCGTAATGTCAATTGCGTGCTTGAAGGCGCGAATGTTGATGAAGCCCATTCTGAGGGTGAAGATGACAGCTCCAACAACGAGCCAAGCGACCACTAGGGGAATTATTGTTCCGTCGTCGGTCGTATAGATTGGGTAGAAAAAAGCGGACTCAATTTTCTCAACGACCCAGCCAGCTTTATCGTCCACCCATGTGGCAAAGTTTTCGTTCTTGACAGCCTCTTGGGCGAAAAGAGTCGAGGGGGCAAATAAAGCGAAGAGAAGGGGGAGAAGGCGTTGGAGTGGCTTCATGGTCAGAGGACGATTGTGGCGGCGAGGGGACTTTTGAGCAAATGGTCCGGATTTTTTTAGTACTGAAAGGGATGTAGCGCTGGCGAGGGGAGGCCGTTTTCTTTGAAAAGCCTGGGTGGGCCGGGCTCGGAAACCATAGGATTGAACATGAAGATTGATTTTACGTCTGTGAGCGACATCGAGGACTTGCGAGCTGTTCCCCCTGGGGAATATGAGTGCAAAGTGGCCGAAGTGAGGGAAAGCCAAAGCCCGTCCGGGCACATACGGTGGGGGATTCGTTGGGAGGTCGTTGCGGGGGAAATGGTGGGCAAAACCGCCTGTTGGGACAGCCTGCATTGGTCAGAACGGGGCCTTCCGAGGGCCAAATATGTCTTGCAGGTCTTAGGGCTTGACACCGAGGGCGCAGTTTCCATGGAACCAAATGAGCTTGAAGGGAACTTGGCTCTGGTCCAGGTTGCCCCCGAAGAGAGAGAGGATCCTGTGACAGGGATTCGGCGGTGCACGAATCGCGTGCCGTTTGCGGGCTATCAGCCACTAGCGAGAAACAAGGATGTAAAGATGGTAAAGGAATGAAGAAAGCGGCTATAAAATCACCGGTATGGAAAATCAGGAGCAGGCCGGGGAGCCCCTCTTCACCGAAATTCAACGACCTTCTGCGGCAGTTGTTCGGATTGTGAGCTTGCTCATGATGGCAATTTTTGTTGCTGCTTTTGGGCTAGTGCCGGTTTCTCCTTGGCTTACCCTGACTCTTGGGTTGATGGCCATGCTCTTTTGGTGGTGGATTCGTGCAACATGTTTGCTGACCGAAGTTCGTCCGGATGGGTTGTGGGTTCGGATGGCCCCCTTTAAGGGGAAGCTTTACCCCAAACCTGAAGTCGAAGGTTGGCGAGTTCACATGAGTTATCCTTGGGGAGTTGCCCGCAAAGGTTGGGCGGTGAAAAAATCTCCTGGGGTTACGGTTTACCTGTCTGGCGCGGCTGCGGGGATTGTGGTCGGCCTCAAAGGGCAGAAGGGATTATGGCTGAGTTCTGGTCAGCCCGAACAGCTTGCAAAGGCCTTAAGTCAGGCCATTCCGAAGGAGCGATAAGCTATTCTGTACCTCAATGGATGACCGCAACCTCGTCGCTGTCGCAGAGCAGGCAGCTGCCACTTCTCGCGTACTGGATGTTCCCATTGCGGGTTGCACCGTAAAGGGAGATGATGGCCGTGTTTTTCGTGGCTGCCTTTTGCAGTACGAAGATTCAAGTTTGGATCAGGACCCAATAGCCAATGGAATTGCCGCTGGTCGTTCTGAAGGGATGCGCCGTATTGCACGTATTGGGTATTACTCGCCCACTGGGGGCGAACTCCCCAAGATTCCCCCGCCGACCCTTCGCCGCTTGCGCGAGTTGGCTGTGCCGGGAATGGAAATCATCTTTTCGCCTGGAACGGGTGAAAGGGTTGAGCGTGCGCTTGATGACTTGTTGGCAGAAGCCGGGTTAGCGTGACCAGCGCGCCTGGGCTGTTCGAAGACCCGCGTGAGCTTTATTCACGTTTAGTGGAGGAGTTGTCCACCTACGACCATGCCTACTATGTATTGGCCCACCCTTTGGTTTCTGACGCAGAATACGACCGAAAGTTTCAAGAGCTACAAGCGATGGAGGTAGAGCACCCAGATTGGGTTTGCCCCGATTCTCCCACTCAGCGGGTAGGTTCTCCTTTGCCGGAGGGTTCAAAGTTCGAACGCATTGAACACGCCGTCCCCATGATTTCGATTGAGAGTTTATTCGGAAATGAGGCCGTCCAAGATTTTGAGGCTCGCGTTTTGAAAGGCTTAGAAGGTGAAACTAAAACCAAACCCTCCTTTTCTTGTGAACCCAAGTGGGATGGAGTTTCTGCGAGTTTGGTTTATAAAGATGGACTTTTGGTGCGCGGTGTTTCGCGGGGGGATGGAGCTACCGGAGAAGATTTAACCCAAAACCTGCGTGCAGTGGGAGGGGTCCCCCTCCGCTTGCGGGGCCAGAAAGGGTCAATAATCCCTTCGCTTGTGGAAGTCCGTGGAGAGGTCATGATCCCTTTATCGGGTTTTGCGGAGCTGAATGCCCGCATGGCTCAACAGGGTGATTCAGTTTTTGCAAACCCTCGGAATGCCACTGCTGGCACACTAAAACGTTTGGACCCATCTGTTGTGCGGAATCGAGGGTTGAGGTTCATGGCTTGGGATTTGGTACGGCATGAAGGCGGATCCGATTTTGAGAACCACACTGCAGCGATGAAAGCGCTGGAGGGCTGGGGCTTTGCAATCACCCCTTATCACGCAGTTGTTTCTGATTCTGAAGGCATGATTGCTTTTCATGATGAACTCGAAGCCAAGCGGGATGAACTTGAATATGAAATGGATGGCGTTGTGGTCAAAGTGGAGGAGTTTGCACTCCGCCATCTTTTGGGCTCGCGCGCTCGCACTCCGCGTTGGGCTTGTGCGCATAAGTTCGCTCCTCGAGAAGAAATGACGACTTTGTTGGACATTGAAATTCAAGTAGGGCGTACTGGGCGTCTAACTCCACGCGCTCATTTGGAGCCCATTGGAATTGGGGGAACCACTGTTCGCCACGCGACCCTGCACAACGCCAAGTACATTGCCGAAAGGGATATTCGTATTGGGGACTGCGTAATGGTTCGCAGAGCAGGGGATGTGATTCCTCAAGTTGTTGGACCGGTTTTGGATGCTCGAAAAAAGGAGCTCCCGAAGTTTGAATGGCCGAGCACTTGCCCTTCTTGTGGATCAACACCTTCCCGAAAAGGAGAGCACAGGTTTTGTCCAAGCATGGATTGCCCGGCGCAAGTGTTGCGCCGAATTCGTCATTTGGCCTCGCGTGAGGCATTGAGAATCGAAGGTCTAGGGGAAAAGGCAGTCTCCCAATTTGCCGAAGCCGGTTTGCTTGATTCCGTGGAAAATGTCTTTGCGCTTGATTTCGAGGCAATTTCCCAGTTGGAGCGATGGGGTGAAAAGTCTGCCATGGCCTTGAAGGAACAAGTGATTGGTGCCATGGAACCTGAGCTCCCTAAGTTCCTTTTTGCTTTGGGAATTCCCGAGGTCGGGAGTGAAACTGCGCGCGCCCTTTGTGCCAAGTTTTCCTCTTTGGATGAACTTACCAGAGTGGCTCAGTCGGAAGAGGCGGTGGCTTCCCTATCTGAGGTGGAAGGCGTTGGGGAAGAAGTTGCCGCTTCGGTAATTGATTTTTTCGGGAATTCCCAAAACGCAAATGCCATCGCGCGCATGTTGGAGCTTGGGGTGAGGCCTAAAGCCCCCGCGGAAACCAAAGGAACTGCAGTGGAAGGGGTGGCGGGCAAGGTGTTTGTCCTGACCGGTACCCTGAGTGCGCCCCGACCAGAATGGAAAACCAGCATCGAAGCTGCGGGTGGCAAGGTAGCCGGGACGGTTTCTGCCAAAACCGACTATTTGGTTGCCGGCGAATCGGCAGGTTCCAAACTCCAAAAAGCTGAAGACCTGGGCGTTACGGTTTTGGATGAAACGGATTTGAACGCGCTGTTGAATAAAGAATAACTGGCTTGAAATCGCGTGGGGCTGGCGCAACTCATTGCAGAAAGCTAAGTCCTTCTTTTTAGCAGTCTATAAGAGTTCGAATTCTGCCAATAAAGGCAGATGGTCACTTGCGACTTTTGCAAGATTCATGCGGCTTCGGTGGATGTGTTCGTCACCTAATGGTCCTCGCCAAAAGAACTTATCTAGAGCTCCAGCTGGGGCAGGTGATGGATAGGTCAAGATGTGTTGTCTCCGCCGATGCTCACTCCACGCGTGCAGGCCTTCGCGTTTTACGGCTTTGTGAAAAAGAAGATTCCGCCAATCATTCGTGTCACCACCCAAAACTACTCGCGCATTTTTTCGGAGGCTTTTCCATGTTCCCGTTCTGAAGAGTCGATGGACTTGCTTTTGCCGTTCGAGTGCGGAAAGACCAAGGTGCCAGTTGAAAACATGGAAGTCCTTGTAGTGACCAGGGAGTCGGATTCGCGTATAAAGAGCAATACGACGTTTTTTTCGAGTAATAGTCAGGTCTAGGTGCTTGCGTTTGAAAATCGGGAAGCGAGACAAGGTGGCGTTGCCATAGCTCCCCACCTTCAAGACATGCGCCTGTGCCCAAGAGTGCCAGGGCAATTCGCATGCCTTGGCAATCTCATGGTCCAACCAAAGGCGTCTGGAACGAGGCACTCCGCGATCCACTTCTTGCATTAAAAGAATGTCTGGTTTGTGATGTCGGACGACTTCCACGATGCGTTCTGGGGCGAACTTCCGGTCCATGCCGATGGCGCGGTGGATATTCCAAGACATGAGACGGATTTGCACGGGAATTAAAAAAGTTTGTCAAATCTTCCAAAAACTCGCTCCATTGCGCGATGGCGCCAAGGCCGAGCTTGCCACTCCAAGAGTGTGATTTCTCTGGAATTTTGAAAATCCTCCTCGAACCGGTCATTGGCCTCGGAAACCAAGCGTTGGCTTCGAGCTTCAACAGCAAGTTCATTGTTGATGAACATGGACCAGCGATCCAAGTTTGATGAGCCCACCAAAAGTCGCTCGTGGTCGAAAACAGCGAATTTGGAGTGCATAAAAGCTGGTTCATATTCCAAAATCCGGGCACCAGCTCGAAGGAGTCGACCGTAATAACGTCGAGCCGCAAGGCGCACCGTCGGATGGTCGGTGATTTGCCCTGGAAGAAGGAGTCGTAAATCAATTCCACGTTGCGCAACAATGCGCAGGTCCGCAAGCAATCGGGGTCCAGGAATGAAGTAAGGGACAGCAATCCAAGCTCGAGCTTTCGCTGCATGCAGGTTGTAGTGGAGAGCCCGGCGATAGTTTGGCCGTCGATAGGCGTACTGGGGGAGGGCCCGAAGTTCTTCTGGTGCGGGACTTGGCGTTTGGCGTAAGCGAGGGCCCGATCCCACGCCACTCCAAAGCCTTTGGAAGCAATCTTGTAAATGCTCGACCGCAGCCCCACAGAGGCGCAGCATGGTATCCCGTGCGGTTGGCTGCTCGGAGGCAGGCCACCATTGGTCATCAAAAGCGACTCCACCAACCCAAGCGACCTTCCTGTCCGCCAAAATAAGGCGGCGGTGCGTGCGGGGGAGGGCGGCAGCACGGCGACCGAAGAAATCTCGCAATTTGTACGGGTTATAAAATTGGAGTTCAATACCTGCGTTGGTTAGTCGGCTTTGGATTGAAGAATCCAAAGTGCTAGATCCAAAAGCATCCACCATGAGTTTGACATCTGCCCCATTGTTGGCGGCGCGAAACATTGCATCTACGATGGCATCGCAGGCTAGGCCAGGCCGAAGAATAAAGTTTTCAATTAGAAGTTCATCCCGTGCCGAAGCGATGTCCGCCAAAAGTGTTTCCCAAATGGCTTCTGGTTCGGAATAAAGTTCTGCTTCTTTTGCTGAAACAAATGGGTATGGAGCTCGGAAGGTATCCGTCATGGTGCTGGAAAACTAAAAACTCAATATTATTGCTTTTTGCCTAGCCGTTTCGACGGCTTCAGCGATTTCTTCGGGGGTGAGGTTTCGCATGCACGCATGATCGGTGGGGCAAACTTTTTTGTGGCAAGGACTGCAGGGTAAATCTTCAAGGCGAAGAGCAACCGTCATTTCCTGTTCAAAGTTTGTCCAACGAGGGTTTGTCGGGCCATACAAAATGACTTGAGGTACATCGAGGGCTGCAGCGATATGTCGAGCGCCACTGTCCATGCAAAGAAGAACCTCACATTCCTTGAGAAGGCTTTTCATCTCGGTGAGAGAAGAATGTAGAAATGGGGCCGGGTGTAGTGCCTTAACACTTCGAATCAGCTCGGATTCATTGGGGGCACCAAAGTAAACGGGTTGAAGACCGGTCTTTTTTTCTGAAAGGCGGACAGCCCTCGCCATGAGTTCGATTGGATAAACCTTAGAGGGTCCAAAAGCGGCACCAGGGGCAACGGCAAGAAAGGGAGGTTGGATTCCGTGTGGAGCTAGGGCTTCTAAAGTTTCCCTGGCAAGACGATCCCCTCGTTCCGTGCAGGCGAGTTCGATTTTGGGAGGCTGAACTTCTCCAACGATTTCGGAGTACACCCGGGACATGGGGCGAGGTTCACCCACCTTCGGAAGTCTGCGTGTCAGGAGGAAATGACGGGCCAATGTTTTTCGTCCGACACGTTTGGGAATACCTGCGCGCATGGCTGCAAAGGCGGAAGAGAAAGAATTGGGAAGGAGGTAAATTTTGTCAAGTAGGAGTTTTTTTAGAAAAGTGCCCTCTTCCCAAGCGGACAGCTTCCCATGGTGAGGCGTTTCTTCAAGAGCCTCGGCTTCGTGCCAAGTGTCTAGACCGTCTAAAAGTTCGATGGCCTTGGCGGAACCAATGAGCACAATGCGGTCTTCAGGGTTGCGCTGTTTGAGGAGTCGAATCAAGGGGGTAGCCGCAACCACATCGCCGATGGGGTTAGGAAGGCGGATGCCAATCCGTTCCACTAAGAAGCCCTCCCTTGTTCAAGACTATCAGCGATTTGACTGCTGGAGTTGACCTTCGGACCACCGACCAGAGCGAGTTGAATCCCAAGTTCTTCGGCAACCAATTGTTCATCAGAAGGGATCCTCTCAGGGTCGTAGTCTTCGCCCTTCGCATGGATATTTGGCTGAATAGCTTGTAAGGTTGCGGCCACAGTTTCCTCAGAAAACATGCAAATCCAATCTACGCACGAGAGAGCAGAAAGAATCTCAGCTCGTTCAATTGCTGGGTGAATTGGGCGACCGGAGCCTTTGTGCATTCGAGCCGAGGCATCGTCGTTGATTGCAACAACCAAAACATCGCCCTTGGCGGCAGCTGCGGCCAAAACACGGGTATGCCCAACATGCAAAAGGTCAAACACGCCGTTGCACAAAACCACAGTCTTGCCAGCTTCACGGAGGGGGAGCAGCTTTTCGGCAAGGGTGCTCCGCTCAAGGAGCTTGGGAAGGGTGTCCGGCATCCCGATAGGGTAAGGGACTCCCCCTAAAATGTCCTCGTGACCAAGCACCCCGACTCCCTCGAAATTCTCCAAGACGAAACCCTTGGTTCACCCGGATTTCTGACTCTGCGTCGATTGCGAGTGAGGCATCTGTATTCAGATGGCTCCGCTTCGCCTGAATACAACTGCGATGTTTCGAGTCGACGGAGTACCGATGCGGTGGGGGTGGTGCTTTGGTACCGAGACGCCGATGGTCGCGTGATGGTGGTTTTGAAGGAAGGTGTGCGGCCTCCGATTTGGTTGCGGCGCACAAAAAAATTAATCCAGGAAGGACCGGGAGCGCCTTTGGTAATGATTGAATTGGTTGCAGGTATTTTGGAACCCACAGATGAGGGTGCAGGGGGATTGCAACGGCGCGCAGCGGCAGAATCTAGAGAAGAAGTCGGTGTGGATTTGCCTGAGATTGCTTTTCAACCTCTTGGCTCGGCTATGTTCCCTTCTCCAGGAGCATCCGACGAGTGTGTTTTTCTGCTGGAAGCTAAGTTGGAAGGTGCTCCACCTGAAGACGGAAAATTGGCTGAAGGCGACGGCTCGCCTATGGAACATGGGACGCGAGTAGTACTTATGGAACTGGGCGAGGCTCTTGCGCGTTGCCGTGATGGGGGAATTCCGAACATGTTGGCGGAGTTAGGACTGGGCCGACTGAAAGAAAAACTTGAGTCTGAAGCAGACGGGAGTTCTTTGTGATTCCTGAGACTCCAAGACCTCTTCGCCTTGCAGTGATTGGTGCGCGGCGCGTGCGAAACGGAACCGGTCCGTTTTTGGCACTGCAAGCTGTCGAGGCGGGATTACAAGTGGAAGGTGGTATTGATGTCAACGCCATTTGGGGAACCCGACCCGAAACCGCAGAAGATGCGCGCCAGTGGCTGGCTGGAAAAGGCTTAGAGTGCGATGCTTTTTCGGATTGGGATGAACTTGTTGCCGCTGCCGCCCCCGATGCCCTCATCATTGCTTCCCCTGTAGGGACTCATCGAGATTGGTTGGCGATGGCCTTGGATGCGGGAATCCATGTTTTTTGTGAGAAGCCATTGTTGGCCTCGTCTATTTCCTGCCCCGAGGCAATGTGTCCTGTTTTGGAGCGCACGGCGAAAGAAGACCATTCCGATGCTTCGCGTTTGGCCCATGCCTATTCAGCGATGGGTTTATTGTTGCGAGAAACTTGCCAATGGCCGGTTGTGATGAATGATTTTTCTCGTCTTCATCCTGAGATAAATCTTGCTTCAGTGACGCGTTTTCTAATGCGCATGACTCCTGCGGGAGAGGGGATTGAGCGTTGGATTGAAATGTTGTCCCACCCTATTTCATTGATTCAAGCCATTTGTCCGGGTCCGATGGAATTGAGCGGCATTCAATACATTCATGACCGTGTCTTGGAATTTCAAGTTGTCACGGCGAATCGGACTTTGGATTGCGCCGTAGAGCTTGTGGACCAAGATGTTTGGCCAAGGCCTGCAGAGTTTTCTCTAGACGGGGCTTTGATTCGGCGGGAAATCGAGCAGCCGGGGTATAAATTTTTCTTTTCGGATGGAGATGGAAATCGAATTCATGGAGAAGACCCCATGCCGCGAGCAGTCTTGAACTTTTTGAACGAGTTGAAGAAGGTGAAGCAGAGTGGCTCTGCTCCCGTGGATGAAAACTTGATTCGTCGGCAAGCTATCCTTGCGGAATTGTTGGAGGCTCGCCCCCAAGGCTAGACATGGATCGTTTTCACGATTTCGCTGCTAAGTTGCGTGGCCCAAGGGCGCATGCTTCTATTGCGCGTTACTTGGAGTGGCAACGAACGGTTAGGTCTTCCCTTGCTCAGGGAAAAGAAGCTCCAATCTTCCCCGAAAACTTAGGACCTTTGTCTGTCAACCTTGATTTGACGACGGCTTGCAATTTTGCCTGCGACCATTGCATTGATTGGGATTCGCTGAATTCACCTGTGCGCTATGACATGGACTCCTTGCGGGCATCTCTCCGAGCTTTGACTAATCGTGGAATGCAGTCGATTATTTTGATTGGGGGGGGGGAGCCGACCCTACACCCTGAGTTTGTGAGCATGGTCCAGTTCATTAAAGAGGAACTCAGTCTTCAAGTGGCCGTTGTCTCCAACGGAAGTCGAAACGAAGTCATTGCGGAGGCGGCCTCCTATCTAGAGGCCGGGGACTGGGTTCGGCTGAGCTTGGATAGCGGGACGAACGAAACCTTTCAGGCCATGCATCATCCGAAGTCGGGGATATCCCTTGAAGAATGTTGCGAATCCGCGTGCTTGATTCGCTCCGCCAACCCAGATGTAACTTTGGGTTTCTCCTTTGTCATTACTTGGAAAGGTGCGCAACGGGAGGATGCCTCTTTAATAGAGAATGTGGGGGAAATGGCCTCAGCTGCTGAATTAGCGGGAAACCATGGCTTTGACTACATCTCTTTCAAGCCCTATCTCAGCCGGACTGCCGAAGGCGCAGAGGTCTTAGTAGCCAAAGAGGTCTGTGGTGAGGACCGAATTCGAGCGGGCATCGAAGCCTCACGTCGTGCAACAGCGCATCTAAAAAACTTCCGGGTGATTGAATCCTTGAACCTGCAAGTTTTGTTGGATGGAAGCTGGCCAGCATTGACCCGACAACCCAAGATATGCCATATGCAAGCCCTGCGGCAGGTGATTTCACCTCTTGGTATTTTCAATTGCCCTGCCCATCGAGGTGTAAGTCGTGCGCGTATTGGCGAGTCCGGTGATTGGAGCGGGAAAGCGGGTTCTCAAGGGACGGCTCAAGTTTTGGAAAATTTTGATGCCTCTCAAGAATGTTCTGAAGTGACTTGTTTATACAACTCGGTGAATCATTTGCTAGAAGCTGCGATTGATGCTGGCGAAGATTGGACTGAGCTGCCTGACTGCGAGGACTGTTTCCTGTGAGCGGCTCAATTCGCGATAGGGAAGCTATTCTTCGTGAGGATTACGATGCCGTAGGAGTTGCTAAAAATTATTCTGGCGCCCGCTGGACTGAAACCCAGCATGCTAGGCGCACCCATCGAATTGAACATGCATGGGCGAAGCGTTTTTTGCGCTGGGCAGGTCCTTTGGGAATAATTTTGGATCTACCCTGCGGCACAGGACGGTTTTCCCGCCTGCTTCAGACTCATGCCCCTAAGCTCCTTCAGGTGGATCAGTCTGAGGCAATGCTTGGACAAATGTCCGGACCTCGAGCTCAAGGTGCCATCTCACGCATCCCGCTAGCCAACGACTCTGTGGATTTGGCTTTTTGTTTTCGGCTTCTGCACCATTTTCCGGAGTCCGTTCAGCGAAAAGAGGCTCTTTCCGAATTGGCCCGCGTCAGTCGGCGTTGGGTGATTGCAAGCTATTTTGACCGAAGCTGTTTTCAAGCCTGGCGGCATCGAGTTCGCGGGCGCAAATCAAACCGCTTTCCCCAAAGCAGAAAGACCTTTCAAGATGAAGCCGAGCTTGCGGGCTTGCGAGTTGTTCGGGAAGGGTTCATTGCGCGTGGAATTAGTGAACAAGTGGTTGTTTTGTTGGAAAAGATGGAGTGTTCAGATGGAGTTTTTAAGCCCTTTGTTCAAACCGAGACCTCATCTGTCGAAAAGCGAACCCTCTCGAATGGACAAAGCCATTTCGTGAAGCGCTATGACTTTCCTAAACCCCTCCGACGTCTTGAGGCCGCATTTCGCCACACCTGGCGGAGCCCATCTCGGGCTGAACGAGAGTTTTTGAACCTTCAGAAGATGCGGGAGCTTGGTATTTCCGTTGTTCAACCCATTGATTGGTGGGAGCGAAGGGATTCTTTTGGCTTTGTTCGGGAGAGTTGGCTTGCAACTGAAGCAGTGGAAGCCCCTGATTTGGATACCTATCTTCAAGCAGGAAACCAGCCGAGCACCGCTTACTTTCATGCCTTAGTAGAAAGTGTGCGAGCCATTTCGCAGGCTGGAATTCTGTACCGCGGCCTTCGTGCGCGCAATGTCCTCGTCACAGACAACGGTCCCGTTTGGCTGGACCCTGCAAAGGCTAGCTTTCAGCAGAACCCCCAATCGGTCGCATTGACAAACGAAAAAGAGTTCCGCGAGGAAATTCGGCGACTCGGCTTGGACTAGAGCGCGTCCGCTAGAGCGGGGAGCACTTCCTCGACTTTACCCACAATGCCGTAAGTGGCATGTTGGAAGATTGGCGCTTCGGCATCTTTGTTGATGGCAACGATGCACTTTGAAGAAGACATCCCGGCGAGGTGTTGGATTGCACCACTAATGCCACAAGCAATGTAGAGTTCGGGGGAAACTGTTTTTCCCGTTTGCCCAACTTGTTCACCGTGAGGGCGCCAGCCCGAATCCACTACTGCGCGAGAAGCACCCAAAGCGGCGCCATCAAGTTTGTCGGCGATAGCTTCGAGCATGCTCCAGTTTGCGGCATCGCCCATTCCCCGTCCTCCAGCCACAATGCGATTGGCTTCTGAAACATCGGGTCGCTCACCAGATTTTGCGGCAACACTAAGGACTTGTGCTTGACTTGATTCGGCTGCACAACTTTCTAATTCAGCGTTGGTGTCGCGGCCTGCAGGCGCAAAGTGGTTTCCGCGAAGAGAAGCCACAGCAACGGGCCCGTTTACGCGAACATGAAGGAGGGCTTTGCTTCCAAAAACAGGGCGCGTGAAGCTCAGGCCGCTTTCGGTAGCCTCCATTGCAGTGCAATCAGCAGCAAAACCAGTACCCAAAGCGGCGGCAATGCGGCCTGTGAGGTCGCGGCCACGCACGGTCGCACTCAGGAAAACCGCATTGGCATCGCGTTCTTTGGCAACGCGCACGGCGGTTGCCGCGGCGCCATCAGGGGAATGCGTTGCAACATCTGAAATCAGAACGCAATCAGCTCCAGCAGAGCCTAAAACAGCGGCGTCGAGCTCGGCTTGTTCGGTTGCAAGCGCAGTTACGGTCCCACCATTGGCGGCGGCATGTGCTGCGCCGACGGCTTCCAATGATGCGGGGCGCAAGGCGCCATCGCGAGTTTCTAAAACGACAAGGATGTTGGTCATCATGAGCTTCTAAAGAACTTTGGCCTCGTTACGAAGAGCTTCGACAAGCTCCGGGACAGCGTCGGCGCCTTTACCGATAATGCGGCCAGCTTTGCGGGGGGCTGGAAGCTCCATGCCAAGAACCTCAACTGCGGGGGAGCCGGCGTCCACTTCCACAATATCCATAGGCTTTTTCTTAGCCTGCATAATGCCTTTCAGACTTGCGTATCGAGGCTCATTGAGCCCCTTTTGGCAGGTGATAGCGCAGGGGAGTGGCGCTTCGACAGTTTCTACCCCACCTTCAACTTCTCGCTGGCAAGTGACTTTTCCGTCGGCGACATCCATCTTCACTACTTCTGTGATGCAAGGTATGCCGAGAAGAGTTGCGACCGCAGGACCAACTCCATGTTGGTCGCGGTCTACCGCCTGCTTGCCAAACAAAAGCAAGTCAAAATTCTTACCTTCAACAGCCGCAGCGAGCGCTCGAGCAGTAGTCATGCCATCCGCATTGGATGCCTCAACGGACTGGAGGAGAGTTGCAGAATCAGCTCCCATCGCAAGAACAGTTCGAAGCTCTTTCTGCGAGTCCGAAGTTCCGAAGCTAACTGCGGAAACCGAGCCCGCACCAGCGGCCTCTTTCTGTTTTAGGGCCTCTTCAACGGCGAACTCGTCGTAGGGGTTGAGGATGAATTCGACCCCAGTAGGGTCGATGGACTTCCCCTCGCCGCCGACCTTCACTCGGGTCGTTGTTGAGGGCACTCTTTTGACAAAAACGATGCTTTCCAAGGGTCTATCCTGGTTAGAGGGGCAGTAGTTTAGCGAGGCCGCCAGAGCTGGGCTATGGGGGGAGCAAAGAGAGCTCGGTGGATTAGGGCAAATCCCCTAAGTAAGCTCAAACCGCGAGCCCAGATAGACCTTGCGCACCTGCTCGTTTTCAACCAGCTTCTCAGGGGTCCCTTCCGCAAGTACTTTTCCCTCAGCCAAAATGTAGGCACGGTCGGTGATATGGAGAGTTTCCCGGACATTGTGATCGGTGAGAAGGATTGCGATACCTTTGCCTTTTAAGCTTTTAAGGATTCCTTGGATTTCCTCGACTGCAACAGGGTCTACCCCCGAAAAGGGCTCGTCCAAAAGGAGGATGCTGGGTTCGGTGGCGAGTGCGCGAGCAATCTCTAAGCGTCGCCGTTCTCCACCAGATAGGACCTCGCCCATGCTCTTGCGGATATGGCCCAGGCCAAACTCAACCAGCAACTCTTCACACCGCCTTTCCCTATCCGTCTTTTGAAGTCGAGTCAGTTCCAAAATACCAAGCAAATTGTCTTCCACCGAAAGGCGGCGAAAAACAGAAGCTTCTTGGGCCAGGTACCCAAGACCTAACTTTGCTCTTTTATAAATTGGCAGGGTTGTCACTTCATGCCCACGCAGGAAAATTTTCCCTGCATCAGGGCATTCCATTCCCATGCACATCCGGAAGGTGGTCGTTTTTCCTGCGCCGTTTGGACCGAGCAAGCCCACGAACTCGCCTTCGTGGACTTCAATCGCGACACCGTCAACTACCTTTCGCCCCTTGTAAGACTTATCCAGGGCTTCGGTTTTCAGGAGGTCCGCGTCGTATGTGGGAGAAAGTTCATTCATCGTACAAAGCCAAATCGGAGAGTGGGCCATAAGGGCATAAAGACGGCAAGAGCTCGGCCCATGAGATGATCTCGGGGAACAAAGGGAGAGTGGATACGCTGATCATTTGCGATTGACTCTCGAGGTACGGAAAATTGTTCGCCAGTGGAATCTCGGAAAGTCATCACTTTGCGTCCCATGTCCCATCGAGGGTTGTCAAAGTTGGGATCGGTTCCACTTTGAAAATTATCTCCGCGCAAGGCAAGTCGGCCGTCAACCGGTGGGTCTAACTCCAATTCCCTTGCCTCCCAGTCACGACTATCGTGTGAATTTTGGGTGTTGTCGCCCATCATGAAGTATTGCCCTTCAGGAATTGTGAAATAAGGGGCGCCACCACCACGGAGAGGGGGTAAATAATGAATGTCACGGAAAACTTTCGGCGGGAAAGCGCTCCACCCGCCATTTTGTGCGGTGAAGCGAATCCGATTCATTGTCGCTTGTTGAGCATCTAGTCGCAGGTTTTTGGTCAAAGCCCAGTTACTGCCTTCTGACTGAACCAAAACACTAATGCGGTGATCCCAGAAGGCGATTGAAACTTCGACACCCTTCCCAGCTTCGTGTTGGAAATCACCTGTGTGAACCTCCCCATCAGGAGAATGAAGAGTGATGCTTGGGCTTTGACCGGGTTCCAGCCGCAGCCGAATTGGGAACGGCCCCGCATCCATTCGGATTTCCAGGGGGCCGGCAGAGTCATCGGGAACAAAAGTGGTTTCCAATTTCAAATCTGAAACAACATTTCGCGAGCGAACACCTGCCCCAGTGACGGGGATGCGCCAGAAGATGGAGTCCGGGAAGCCATTGCGATAATCATCGTGAAAAATCTTCGTGCTTTGAATTGAGCGCCGTCCTTGCAGTTTCAGCAATCCATCTTTTCCAGGAGTTTGGTTTGCAGTCTCCCAACCCATCCAGCGCTTTGCGTCTGAACCAGGAATCGGCCAACAAGATTTCCAAAGAGTGTTCTGGAGGTCTTCGGGTTTCCTTTCAATGGTGTAATTTTCAGAGGCGTCCTTTCGCGTCCAGATATCTCCATTCAAAATCGCCAAATCCTCGCTGGGCATTCCGACCATACGTTTTACATAGTTTTGGTGCGCCAAAAGTGGGTAGCGGAACACAACCACTTCCCAACGCTTGGGATCCCGAAGCCACCAAGAAATTTTGTCTACTAAGACGCGGTCATGCACACTCCCATTTGGAATTTGGCGGTCGGGGTCAATGAGCTGCGTACCCATCAAGGTCGGCATCATGGAGCCAGTTGGGATTTGATATGCCTCGACAGCAAAGACCTTGAGCCCTAAAGCCATCACAATGGCGAAAATCACAACTTCAATCGAGTCGCGGAAGGGGTGCTTTGATTTTTCTTTTTTGGCCATGTTGAGGCCAGGAGAGTTTACTCGTCCTGAGAGAGAACTGCGAGGAAGGCCTTTTGCGGAACTTCCACATTTCCGATGGACTTCATCCGCTTTTTCCCCTCTTTTTGCTTCTGGAGGAGCTTCCTCTTTCTGCTTACGTCTCCACCGTAGCATTTGGCGGTCACATTCTTGGCCAAAGCTCGAATGGACTCCCGAGCGATAATTTTGCCCCCAATCGCAGCCTGAAGGGCCACCTCAAATTGATGGCGAGGGATTTCCTTGCGCAATTTCCGTAAAACTGCCCGCCCTCGGCGTTCAGCGGTATCTTGATGGCAAATGATGGAGAGAGCATCTGCCTCGGTATTCGAAATCAGGAACCGAATTCGAACAAGCTGACTAGCCTCGAACACAGGCTCTTCGTAATTCATCGTGCCATATCCCTTTGTCCCGGATTTAAGGCGGTCGTAAAAATCGAAGATGATTTCCGAAAGAGGGAGTTCCCATGTGAGCATGACTCTGGATGTGGATAAATGTTCTTGTCGCATGAAGGTGCCTCTGCGATCGGAACATAGCTTCATGACGGCGCCAATGGACTCAGTCGGTACCAAAATATGCGTGACAACCTTGGGTTCCCTTAACTCGGTGAACTGCATGGGGTCTGGCAAGTCGCCGGGGGAGTGAATGACTACAGACTCCCCATCGTTCATGATGACCTCATAAGGAACGGTAGGAGCGGTTTGGACAATATCAATTCCTGATTCGCGTTCGAGTCGCTCTTGCACGATTTCCATGTGCAATAGGCCCAAGAAACCACAACGGAAACCAAAACCCAAAGCGTCTGAAGACTCTGGCTCAAAAATGATGCTGGAATCATTGAGTTTCAAAGTGGCAAGAGCCGCCCGAAGGTTTTCGAAGTCCCCTGAGTTGGTGGGGTAAATACCGCACCAAACCATTGGCTGGGGTTCGCGATAGCCCTCCAAAGCGCCAGCGCGTTCACCTTTTTGTATGGTGACAGTGTCACCTACTCGAACATCTTCCAGCTGCTTGATGTTCGAGATGAGATACCCAACTTCACCAGGGCCTAAGCTATTCTGGGGCACAGGTTTTGGAGTGAACTTTCCGAGTTCCAAGACTTCGTAGTCTGCATCCCCGCCAATCATGTGGACCATGTCTCCCTTGTGGATATGCCCATCCACCATCCGCAAGTAAACCACGACCCCGCGGTATTCATCATATTTGGCGTCAAAAATCAGGGCTCGGAGAGGTTTCTCTCCGTCGCCCTCAGGAGGCGGGATTCGTTCAACAATGGCGCGCAGTACGCCTTCCAGGCCACTGCCCGTTTTGGCGGAGCAGTGAATGGCAGTTTCTTTTTCTAAAAGAAGGACATGTTCCATTTCTTCGCCGATTTCCTCAGGGCGGGCGTGTGGAAGGTCCACCTTGTTGAACACAGGAACCACTTCCATGTCCTGATCCATGGCGAGCATGGCGTTAGCTACGGTTTGCGCTTGAATGCCTTGCGCGGCATCAATCAAAAGAAGGGCCCCTTCACAAGCCTGCAAAGACTTTTCAACTTCATAAGAAAAGTCAACGTGCCCAGGAGTGTCAATCAAGTTGAGCAAGTACTCTTCGCCATCCAGCTCAGCCTTCAAAGCAACCGCTGCCGCTTTGATGGTGATGCCGCGTTCCCTCTCAAGTTCCATCGAGTCCAGCATTTGTTCGCTGGACTTCCGTTTCTCTACTGCACCCGTCATCTCCAGGAAACGATCGGCCAACGTTGACTTTCCATGGTCAATGTGGGCGATGATTGAGAAGTTCCGGATGCGTTCCGGAGGAATGGGTTGAGGCATACTGGTTAGGAGGAGAGGGCGTGTTCGAGGACTTGACGAAGCCTGGCAATGGCTTGGCCACGGTGGCTGACGGCGGCCTTTTCCTTGCTTGAAAGGTGGGCAAAGCTGCGCCCTGATAGTTCATGATAAAAGAGCGGGTCATATCCGAAGCCGTCTTCGCCGCTTGGCTTTTCCAATATTCGGCCTTGGACAGATCCTTCCACGGCAAAAAGCAATTCATCCTCGCGGGCAACGGCCAAAACACACCAAAAAGCTGCACCCCGTTGTCCAGGAGGAAAGCTATCTAGTTTGTTTAAGAGAAGGGTGTTGTTGGCGGCATCGCGAAGTTCACGCGAGTCGCTTTCCGGAAGGCCTGCGAAGCGGGCGGAGTGAATTCCGGGCGCCCCGTCCAAGGCTTCTACACAGAGGCCGGAGTCATCGGCAAGAGCCCAAATCCCTTCCCCAATCTGTTCCCGCGCGGCTTTTGCGGCGGAGAACGCCTTTTTCGTGGCATTGTCCAGGAAGTTGTCTTGGTCTTCATCGACTTCAGGGAGGCCGTTTGGCAAATTCTCAGGTGAAAGGATTTCCAGGGGAAGGTCAGCGCACATTGAACGCAATTCGGCAAGTTTTTTAGCGTTGCCGCTCGCAAGAAGGAGTTTTTGGGCCAAGATTATTCCTGAGAGCCGTGAGCAGTTTCCGGCATGTTGAGGGGTTCAAACCAAAGTCGAGGGGGAGCAGTGGGGGACCACTCGCCAAGGAGGATTTGGGCGCTCTCTCCATTGGCAGCAAGGCCTTCGCCCGCAATGAGGGTTCGTAGGCCGTGGTCATCAAAATCAAAACTGTGGTGAATGTGCCCTGCGAAGAGAGCAGTAGTCTTTAGTTCCAGGAGCTGATTTCTCAACCAGTCGGCCTCGTGCGTTCGGTTAAGGGCATGCGCATTTTCGAGAGTTCGCTCTCCGGTTTGAACTCGTGGATCCGCCAAAGGGCGGTGAGTCCAAACAAAGAGTGGTCCAGTTTCTTTTCCCCGAAGGCGGGCGAATTGTTCCAGGGTTTTCCCACGTTCGCCACCCCAAGCTGGAACCGTGTCGGCAGCGGTGTCAAGGTTCAAAAACCAGGCACCGTTTAGCTTAAAAGTACTATTGAGGGGGCCAAAGTGCTCCTGGAAAAATTGAATCGGAGATTCTCCAAACCCACGAAAGTCGTGGTTCCCAATCGCTGTGTAAATCGGAATCGGTGATTCATTCCAAACATGAGTGGCGGCTGGGTAATCGGCCGAGGAGTAAGAAATGTCACCCAAGTGCAGAACGAATTCTGCCCCTAGCTCTGCGGCGCGAGTAAATCCCCAAGCCGCCTCGCCGCGCCCGCCGCTATCGCCAATCACGGCAAATCGGGAACTTTCCCCTTCAGGGAAATGGAGTTGAAGTATTGCCGATTCGCCAGCGGGAAGCTGGATTTCGATTTGAGAAGTCAGCCCGCCTCGGAAAATTAAAAAAGGGTTGGATTCGAAATGCGCATCTGGGTGAATGTTCTCCAATAAAACATTTCCTGCCCAAGCTTCCTTTGCACGGAATTCAATTCGGGGCTCAGGAACGAAAGTCCGCAGCACCAAGTTTTCCGTATCTCTCCGCAAATAAGCCCCTTCGGCGAGAATCTGAAGTCCGTCCACCTCTGCTTCCAAAATAATTGGTGCAGGATCGAACTGAAGAGGGGGGAAGCGCAGGCCTTGATCCAGCCCGTGAATCAGCAGCAAAGCCGCTACAAGCCCGAAGATGTACCGCTTTTTCAAACGGTGGCCCCGTCCTCAACGGCGGTCTTTTGAAGTTGAGTTAGTTCGATTACCCCGTCAACGCCTAAATCGATCAAGCGATTTAATGCTTCACGCTCAAAAGGATCGCCTTCAGCAGTTCCTTGAACTTCAATTATTTTTCCACTTGCTGTGGCCACGATGTTCATATCCACATCCGCTTCAAAATCTTCGCCGTAGTCCAAGTCTAAAACTTCACGGCCGGCCACAATTCCCACGGAGACAGCAGCGGGCCAATCCTGCATTGGCCAGTGGCGAAGTTTCCCGCGACCGCTCAACACTTGAAGCGCATCGTGAAGAGCAACAGCTGCACCCGAAATGCTTGCACATCGAGTTCCTCCATCAGCTTGCAATACATCGCAGTCCACATGAAGCGTGTGTTCAGGAAAGGCGGAAAGGTCAATAACTGCGCGAAGAGCCCGACCGATGAGCCTCTGAATTTCAACGGAGCGTCCGTCGCGTTTTTGGAACTCGCGATGTTTGCGACCTTCCACCGAGCCAGGAAGCATGGCGTACTCTGCAGTAAGCCATCCTTCGCCCTTGTTCTTTTGGAACATAGGGACTTTGGGAATCGCGCTCACAGTGCAGAGAACGCGGGTGCGACCGCACTCCACCAACACAGAACCTTCTGCGTTATCCGTAAAGTTTCTCGTGAAGCGTACCTCGCGAAGTTGATTGTCGTGTCGTCCGTTGAATCGTTCCATGGGTTTTAGAGGGCTTCCAAGGAGGGGAGAAGACCGAGGGGGCGGGTTATGGAGTTGTCCGCTTTGCCCCAGGAAAGGCCCTTGGAAACCGAGAATTCTAACAGCCTACCCGTAGGAAGGTCAGGTTCTTCGGGGATTCGAATTCCTTTTGGTGCCCATGCTGTCAGGCGGGTAAAAAACTCCTTTTCGAGAGCCTTTGGGCCGTGGCCTTGGTAAAGCGCCCACGATTTTTCCCATTCCTCCAGGAAGGATTGCAAAAAAGCTCCTAAGTCCACATCGGATCCCACACAAGTTGTGGGATAAGGAGCGACATCACTTGGGGGTGCCTGGAGGATGTTGGCGCCTACTCCAACCAACAAACGATTGGGTTGTCCGGCGATAAGTTCCGAAAGAATCCCACAAAACTTGGCCCATTCCCCCGCGTCATTTTTCAATAGCACATCGTTGGGCCATTTCAGAGCAGACTTGCAGTTCGAATACTCTTCGCCCACTTTGGCCATCGCGCAAGCAGCGAGCAGCCCGGCGACAAGCGGAGGCTCGGGAGGCGAAAGACAAGCGGTTAGAGCGATATTTGAATCGGGGGGTCCGGTCCACCAATCGCGCGTTTCGCGTCCACGGCCCTGTGTCTGGTTTCGGGCCACAAGTACTTTTCCTAGGTTTGAGTCACACAAATCAGATTTCAACCGTTCGCGCAATACATCCGAAGTGCTTGGGCAGGAATCAATGACCTCGACCGAATGAATCCAGTTTGATGGGGGAAAAGCGAGGTCGCGAAGGGCCACCGCTCGCTTTAGTTGGTCGGAGGTGCCAACCGATCTCGCAATCGTTTAATCGTGTTGGCATGAATCTGGCAAACGCGAGACTCGGTAATTCCCAACTTTTCGCCAATCTCCCGCAAAGTGAGTCCGTCTTGGTAATAGCCTTTCAGGATGAGCTTTTCCTTGTCGGATAGATTCTTCAGAAGAATCTCCCAGCGGTCTGCAGCCTGAACTTGTTCCGCAGGATCCTTGGATTGGCCGGCCTTTAAGGTGTCAATGCTAGATTCCACACCCTCCGCACTTGGCGAAACTCGCCGGTCGCTCACATTCAAAATGGAACGCGGCTGGGCTTTCTTCAACATCTTTTCGAGGTCTTTTTCCTCAACCTCGAAAAGTTTTGCGAGTTCTTCTTCACCAGGCTCGGTTCCGTGAGTCGCTAGCCATTTCTGGCGTAACTTTTCTAACTTGGAAGCCCGCTGGCGCACCAAACGAGGCACCCAATCTTGCGAACGAAGCGAATCCAAGATGGCGCCACGGATGCGGGTTGAGCAGTAAGTGCGAAACTTGACCTTGCGCTCAAGATCAAATTTCGTAATAGCATCCATCAAGCCGAAGGCGCCTTCTTGAGCAAGGTCATCAGCATCCACTGAACGTGGAAGGCCGGCGCACATCCGTTCGGCGATAAATCGAACCAAAGGCGCATGCATCTCCACAAGTTGGGAGTGCAATCTGTCATCGCCAGTCTCCTTCCATTTTGCCCACAGCTCTTCTGCGGTGAGCGCGGGCTCATCAGGCTGAAGGGGTTCCATGGCGGAAGACATGTTGGAGGATTCTAGGGACAACGGGGCGCGGACTCTACCCGTCCACATGAACCAGGCTGATGACCTCCATACCGTGCAAGAGATCGCGGCCGCGTAGAAAATCCAGTTCCACGGCAAATACTGAAGCCACGACTTCGGCTCCAAGGCGCCGAATTAGGTTTACAGAAGCGCAGGCGGTTCCTCCGGTGGCCAGGAGGTCGTCTACAAGCACCACACGGTCACTAGGGCCCGCGCCGTCCACATGGACCTCAAGAGTGTTGGAGCCATATTCCAGGTTGTAGGACTCCTCGATTGTTTTCCAGGGGAGCTTTCCAGGCTTTCGGAGGGGAATGATGGACGCCTTCAGCCGCTCCGCCATTGGCGTACCGAAAAGGAATCCGCGCGATTCAATTGCGGCAATGTGAGTGGGGCGGAGGTGGCGCACGGCTTCAGTTAGGCGCTCAACAGCGACCCGAAAAGCCTCGGGGGAAGCAAGAAGAGGCGTGATGTCCTTGAAAACAATCCCAGGCTTGGGGAAGTCGGGAACATCTCGGAGATAATCCTCCAGGCGCAAGCTATTAGGGTCAGCTGTCATAGGGTTGGATTCCATTACATTTCTTCAGGCGTTGGTACACCCAGGATACCGAGACCGTCCCCCAAAGTTTTTCGAAGGAGGTCAATCGCGCAGAGACGGGCGGATTCGAGCTCTTCACTCTCGCCTAGAACGCGCTTTTCGTGATAGAAAGCATTTCCCGCGGAGGCAATTTTCAAAAGATGCTGTGCGAGAATCATAGGTTCGCGTTTTTCCCAAGCCTCGCGAAGGGCTTGGGGATAGCGGCCCAAAGCAACAAATAGTTCGGGGCTATCGCTAAGGAGTCCTAGGTCGATTGAATCAATTGAAGGAGCAGGGCGGTCTGCTTTGCGGAGAATTGCACAACAGCGTGCGTGGGAGTATTGCAAGTAAGGACCCGTGTCCCCTTCAAAGGAAAGAACTTCTCCCCAATTAAAAACAACATCTTTGTTTCTCTGATGCTTTAGGTCATGAAAGATAATTGCGCCTACGCCAACTTGTTCGGAAACCGCTTCTTTGTGGTCAAGCTCAGGATTTTTTTCTTCAATAATTTCGGCCGCCAATTCTACGGCGCGGTCCAAAACTTCGGTTAGAGACAGGATGCGGCCTTCGCGGGTGCTGAGCTTTCCTTCCTGCAGGCGAATCAAGCCAAATGAAATGTGCTCAATACGGCTGGCCCATTCGCAACCTGCCTTTTTTAGGACTGTTGTGAATTGTTGGAAGTGCAGATTTTGTTCGGCACCAACAACATAAAGCGCGCGCTCGAATTGGAACTCTTCCCAACGAGATTTTGCGGCTGCGAGATCGCGCGTCGCATAGAGAGTGGTGCCGTGGGCAGTTTTGACAAGGCAGGGAGTTTTGATGCCGTGGTCCTTTAAATCCACGATGGTGGCGCCGTCGCTCTCTTCTAGTACACCTGTACTTTCAAGCCAATCAATGAGAGGGTCGAGCTGGTCTTCGTACCAGGATTCTCCTCGAACAAAATCAAAGGTGCTCCCCAAGCGGTCGAAAATATGATTGAACTCTCGGAGAGAGTATTCCGTGAACCGTTTCCAAATCACGCGAGTTTTATTGTTCTCTCCGGACTCCAATTCCTGGAATGCAACTTTGGCAGCAGCAGGGAGCGACTCGTCGTTTTCTTCCTCTTTGTGGTAACGCACATAGAGTTCAAGAAGGTGGTCGATAGGTTCGACTGAGAGTTTTTCTTCACTTCCCCAACGATTCCAAGCGGCAACCAATTTCCCAAACTGCGAACCCCAATCGCCAAGGTGATTGATGCGGACGACTTCATGGCCGGCGCGATTAGCTAGTCGGGAAAGGGCGGCACCAATGACTGTAGTGCGAAGATGGCCCACATGCATTGGCTTGGCAATATTAGGCGAGCTGTATTCGACAACTACTTTTCCTTCGAGGTTGCCGCAACCGTAGTTGGGTTTGGAAACATCAGATGCCACACGCTTCGCCAGAGCGGCTGGCTCCACTCTGAAATTCAAGAAGGGCCCCGCCGCCGATGGGGCTACAAACTCAACCGAGAGCTCTCCGGCAAGTTTTTTGGCAAGCTCAGCAGGATTAGTTTTCTTCTCTTTCGCAAATCGAAAGCAAGGAAAGGCAAACTCGCCCATTTTTTCGTCGCGGGGGCGCTCGAGCTTTAATGAATCTTTTTCTAAACCAAGTGCCTGTGCTAAAGCGCTTCGAATTTGAACATCAAAATGGTCGAGGCCTAGGTGCAAGGTGTCAGGCATGAAGAGTGTCACCGTAGAAAGGCGAAACGAGATTCTCAACCGGTTGGCCGAGAGTCGAGGAAAGTTCTTCCCCATGTTGAACGGCGAGCTCATTCGCTCGACGCATCCATGAGGAGTCACCATAGCGTTCAATCAAGTCGGCATGACGATCATTGAGGGAAACGATGGTTGCGTGTTTGACGCAGGAGTCCGCAAAAGAAATCACGCTGTCACCCAAGGTCCATTCAGGTGGATTGAGGGCACTAAACAAATTATTGATGAATGATTCCTTCAGTCGGCCGCTGGCGCGAAGTTCTGATTCGTCGCGTCCTTTGAACCAATGAGTTAGGCAGGCGCGCGCAACGGATTCGTGCCCAAGGGAGCGTAGAAGGGTAAAACCAGCCCATCCATGCATGACACCATGAGTTTGTACCCGGCCGATGTCGTGGAGAAGGGCTTGAGCTTCCAAATCGTCTGAATTCAGGTTGGCCCCAATGGCAGTCAGCGAATCCGACACCAAACGAGTCACTTTGGCAACTTGGCGGCAGTGCAATGGCCACCCCTCTCCCGGCGGAGAGTGGGCATCGAGGATTTGACGTGCCTGTTTGGGGCTCATGGAAGGGCAGATTCTACCCGTCCCGCCGCTCGAATCAGGGTGCGTCGAAGGGCTTGATGTTCAAGGTGTTCGAGCGCGGAAGATTCAATAAACCAACCGTGTTCGTCGTGTTCATCGGAGCATAGAATCTCGGTTCCAGCAGGAACTTCCGCTAGCCAAGTCACAACTCGCTTTAAGGAGCCTCGATTGCCCGTTTTGTAAATATGCGTGTCCGAAAAATGGGGGTTGAGTTGGTCTGGCTGAATTCGAATCCCCGTTTCCTCAAGCGTTTCTCGAATTGCGGTCGCTTCGAGAGTTTCGTCGGAACAATCGGCGTGGCCCTTTGGGAAACCCCAAGTTTTGTGAAGTGAATTGCGCAAAAGAAGAAACTCAGGAGTGCCGCTTTTGCTGAGCCGCCAAAGCACGATACCTGCCGCCAAAATCGGGTCTTCGGCCGCCCCGGAAGCTGGCCGACGGTTTGGGTGGTCCATGCGATTCACGACTGCAATCTTAGGCAATCGGCGAGGGTAGAATCTTGCAACCATGGGAGTCCTTCCATCTGATGCTCGGTCTGAAGTCGTTCTCGTTTCAGGGAAACAAAGCTGCGGCCCAGATGCCTTTTTGATGGAAGTGGAGTTACCAACTCCTTTGGAGCCTTTGAATCCTGGACGCTTTGCCATGTTGACTCCGGTAGGGCCCTCAGATTTAACCATACCGCGCCCTTTTTCAATCTATGGGCAATCGGATTCCACTCATCTGAGTTTTTTAATTCAGGTAATGGGTGCAGGTACGCGTATTTTGAGCGAGTTGTCGATTGGAGAGAGCTTGCGTTGGACCGGGCCTTTAGGCAATGGGTTTGAAGTGGCGCCGAGCGAACGCGAGGTTGTTTTGCTGGCTGGTGGTGTGGGCAGTGCCCCCTTCTTGGCCTATGCGCATGCGAGGGAACAAGCAAAGGCTCAAACGCACTTCATCTTTGGTGCCCGCACAGAAGACCGCCTCTACGACAGGACGGCCTTTGAGGGCGGGACTCTGAAGATTCAGCTTGCAACGGACGACGGATCCTGCGGCTTTCATGGGACTGTTGTTCAGGCGTTGGATGCTGAATTGAAAGGTGACCGAATTGGCCACGGGGCCCTTTTTTGTGCATGTGGTCCACCCGGGTTGCTGCATGGATTTACCGATTTCGCTCGGGCCGAGGGTTTGGAGTTCCAGCTTTCCCTGGAAACCTATATGGGTTGTGGGATTGGGGTCTGTAATGGCTGTCCCACCAAAGCCTCGAAATCTGGCCGCTTTGGGGGTTGGCCCTGGGCCAAAACATGTACAGATGGGCCTGTTTTCGCTGGCGAAGACGTGGATTATTAAGTTATAAACGCAAAATTAAGGGTTTCCCCCCTGCACAAAGTCCCCCCAAGGGTTTAACCTACGCACTCATTTGCTCCACAGAGGAGAATCATGACTACCCAAACCACCATGTCTAACTTCGTGACCGATTTTCTTGGCCAAGTTGAAGCCAAAAACCCCGCACAGCCCGAGTTTCTTCAAGCAGTCGAAGAAGTCGTGACTTCGCTAGAACCTGTTCTCCAAAAGCACCCTGAATACCAAGCTGCCAAGATTCTGCAGCGGATTGTGGAGCCAGAACGAGTGCTTATGTTCCGTGTGCCTTGGATGGACGATCGGGGCGAAGTCCATGTTCAGCGGGGCTTCCGCATTGAGTTCAATAGCGCAATTGGTCCTTACAAAGGTGGGCTTCGTTTTCACCCAAGTGTGAACTTAGGTATCTTGAAATTCCTTGCTTTTGAACAAGTGTTTAAGAATAGCTTGACCACTCTGCCCATGGGTGGCGGCAAAGGTGGCTCCGATTTTGACCCAAAAGGAAAGTCCGACAATGAAGTGATGCGTTTTTGTCAAAGCTTTATGACTGAGCTCTCTCGTCATATTGGTCCAAACACCGATGTTCCTGCAGGGGATATAGGTGTTGGCGGCCGAGAGATTGGTTTCTTGTTCGGCCAGTACAAGCGCTTACGTAACGAATTCACCGGTGTATTGACTGGAAAGTCTTTGGACTGGGGTGGCTCTCTAATTCGACCAGAAGCAACGGGTTACGGTGCCGTTTATTTTGCTGCCGAAATGTTGACCACGAAAAACGATTCCCTGGAAGGCAAGACTTGTCTTGTTTCCGGTAGCGGAAATGTTGCCCAGTACACGGTCGAGAAAATTAACGAGCTTGGCGGAAAGGCTGTGACTCTCTCTGACTCAAGTGGTTGGATTCACGACGCTGATGGAATTGACGAAAAGAAACTCCAGTTTGTGATGGATTTGAAAAACAATCGTCGCGGCCGAATTGCCGAATACACCGAGCACTTTGGAAATTCGGTTTACTACGAAACCGACCCAATGCTTGGTTACAACCCGCTTTGGGATGTGCCCGCAAATTGCGCATTCCCGTCCGCAACTCAGAACGAGATTAATGGAAAAGATGCTTCTAATATGGCGAAGAATGGTGTGAACTTGGTGTCGGAGGGTGCCAACATGCCCACGACCCCTGATGGAGTAGATGTCTTCCTTGAGAACAACTTTCTATACGGACCTGGCAAGGCTGCCAATGCAGGTGGCGTTGCCGTTTCTGGACTGGAGATGGCGCAGAATAGCGCGCGCTTGTCCTGGACCCGAGAAGAGGTGGACAACCGACTTAAGGGAATCATGCATAGTATTCATGAGTCATGTGTGTCCGCTTCGGGTACTTATGGCATGGAAGGCAACTATGTCGCGGGAGCTAATATTGCTGGTTTCTTGAAGGTTGCAAACTCCATGATGGACCAAGGGCTAGTCTGATTTTCGATCCGTCCTCGCTTACGAAACAGCCCGGTCTTCGGCGGCCCGGGCTGTTTGCGTTAGAGTCGGGAAGAAGATGAAAGCATGATGAACCAAGAACCTCGTACTGTCCTGGAAAGCGTGGGTATTCAGGGATTTGAAAATCTGATGCCCTACCGTATTCGAGAGGTTTTACTTGTTTCGAGCTTGTATGACTCCTTTGTGTTTCAAGAGGATGGGCAAGTTCTTGAGCCTTTGCTGGCGGATTATGGTGAATTGAATCTGCGATATACCCCGCGAGTGAAGCGGGTTTCGACGGTGGAAGAGGCCATGGAAACTCTTTCACAGAACCACAGATTCGATTTGGTCATTGTGACTCCGCTATTTGGAGAAGTAGATACGGCAGGTTTTGCAGAAGAAGTCAAAGCCACTCAAGGAGGTATGCCAGTTGTTCTTCTTGGGAATGATGCAAGAGCTGTCCAGGCTTCTTTGGATGGCCGCTCTAGGAATCCATTCGACTATGTGCTGCACTGGAATGGTGATAGTCGCTTAATGGTTGCAGTTATCAAGTTGATTGAAGACCGGGTTAACTTTCTGCACGACTCGGCAAGGGTTGGGGTGAGGGCCGTTCTTTTGGTCGAGGATTCCTTGAAGTTCTTGTCGTCTTATTTGCCACTTCTTTATGCAGAGATTTTCGCCCAATCCCAAAGGGTTTTATCCGACGCGGTGAACCTTTCGCATAAGCTGCTTCGACTTCGAGCGCGACCCAAAGTTCTATTGGCTCAAGACGTTGCTGGCGCAGAGCGAATTATTCAGGAACATGGCAGGTATTTGTTGGGTGTCATCTCTGACGCCAAGATCCCTGAGCAACGGGATGGCGCTGAAGTAGATGGTGCGGGATTGCGACTCATGAAGAGGGTGCGCTCGCTACGACCAGAATTGCCGATTATGGTTCAGTCAAGTGATGCCAGCAAAGCGGAAGACTCTCAAGCTATTGGCGCATCTTTTGTGGACAAGAATTCACCCCTTCTTTATCAACATATGCGGGAGTTTATGTTGCTCCAATTTGGCTTTGGCCCTTTTGTATTCCGGAATCCCAATGGTTCCGTGGAAGCAACTGCGGGGACGATTCGGGAGCTGGAAGAGGCGGTTCATGGTGTGACGGACGAGTGCATTCTTTTTCATGGGACGCAGAACCACTTTTCTACTTGGCTGCGCGCGAGAACGGAGTTCGAGCTGGCTGACCGGCTTGCTCCGAAAAAGGTAGCAGATTTTTCAGGAGCTCGGGGCATGCGCTCCTATTTGAATCGAGTTCTCCATGAATCGAGACAAGGTTCTCAACGCGGAACAATTGCTGACTTTGACCGAAAGAGCTTCGATAACACGATTGATTTTTGTCGAATAGGCGGAGGGAGCTTGGGAGGAAAAGCTAGAGGGCTTGCCTTTATTAACTACCTTTTGCGGTACTATCAGCCCGGACAGAGTTTCACTGGAGTTAAAGTGCTTGTGCCTCCGGCAGTTGTTTTGACGACAGAACTATTTGATAGGTTTATTGAGGAGAATAGCTTGCTTGCCGATGCTTTGGGGGACCGAAGTGACCCTGAAATTGAAGAAATGTTTGTGTCGGCCGACTTGCCGGAAGAATTGATTGAAGACTTGATGGTCATCGCCAATACTTTCGACGGTCCTCTTGCAGTACGATCTTCCAGCCTGTTAGAGGATTCTCATCTTCAACCCTTCGCCGGTATCTACTCCACTTATATGTTGCCGAATTGCGAAGAAGATCCTGACCGCAGGTTAGCTGCGCTTTGTAGAGCAGTGAAGCTGGTCTATGCCTCGACATATAGCCGCCGGGCAAAGTCATTTATTCGGGCAACACCTTATTTGCACGAGGAAGAAAAAATGGGCGTGGTTATCCAGCGACTTTTTGGTCGGGATCATGACGGGAAGTACTACCCGAGTTTTGCGGGTGTTGCACGTTCCCACAACTATTACCCATTCGGTCCAGTAGAGCCCAACGACGGAGTTTGTACAGTTGCTTTAGGTTTAGGAAGAACCGTCGTGGAAGGAGGTGCCGGCCTTCGATTTTGCCCACGCCACCCTCTCGTTCAACCTGAATATTCTTTAGTGGAGGATGTTTTGGAAAATGCCCAACGTAATTTTTACGCCTTGCGATTGGATTGCTCGGTAGAAGGCGTTGAAGGGCATGGGACTTTTGAATCTTCTCGATTTGATTTGCAAGTTGCAGATGAAGATGGAACTTTGTCACCTCTTGCTTCCACTTGGTCTTCTGAAAACGAAACGATTACCGACGGGGTATCTCGTTCTGGTGTGAGGCTAGTTACTTTTGCTCCAGTTTTAAAGCATGGCTCATTCCCCCTTGCGGGGTTGATGGAAGAACTATTGGAGGCGGGGCGATGGGGAATGGGGAGTCCCGTTGAGATTGAATTCGCCGTTGATTTGGAAGGAGATATAGGATTGCCTAAGCGTCTAGCCCTGTTGCAAGTGCGGCCCATGGTGGTGGATTCTGAAAAGATAAAAGTGGATTTGGAAAAGTATTCTGAAGAACAGCTACTGTGCGCATCTAGCCGAGCGTTGGGTAATTGTCGCTATGAAGGAATCCATGATGTTTTGTTTGTGGACCCAATGGAGTTTGACCGTGCGAAGAGTCGAGAGACTGCGGCTTTGATTGGCGAACTAAATGCACGACTAATCTCGGAAGATCGCCCGTATTTGTTGATTGGCCCTGGGCGCTGGGGTTCCTCGGACCCTTGGCTCGGAATTCCCGTGGAGTGGGGGCTAATCTCTGGAGTCAAAGCTGTCGTTGAAACCGGTTTTGAAAACCTGCGAGTGGAGCCTTCGGAAGGAAGCCACTTCTTTAATAACATGACTTCTTTCCACGTAGGTTACCTAACAGTGAATCCACAACTAGGTGACGGCAAGCTCGATTTTGATTGGCTTCGGAACAGCGTTTTAGAAGAACGCCCAAACGGCCTTCGCTTGGCCCGCTTCAAATCCCCATTGGAAGTCCTCATCGACGGAACTTCCGCTTCGGGCGTAATTGTGGGCGCCTAATCTTCTTCGTTATCCAGATAGCCAAGACCTTCAAGCTCCGACCTCATTTCAGAAGTGAAACTGCCAAGGCCGTGAAAGACTGGGAATAGATTCCAGGTCTTCCGAAGTTGTGAAGAAAACTGGAGAAAGGACTCTAGAGTTTGGTTTGCCTGCTCGATTTGTTTCTGACCAGCATTCGTCGGAGCAAGGTCGTTGGCCTCATTTGAATCTATTGCAAGATTGAAAACTTGAGGAGGAAATTCTTCGTCTGGGAAAAAATGAACCTTTGTCTCCCCGGTCCGAACCGCATCCCGGGCCTTTGGCCAGTTCGCCTGGTGAATATGGACGCGTTCCACGGCTTGGGCAGGAGCTTGAAGCCAATTGATTGCTTCGCCAACAGCGGCCTGGGGAATTGGAGCTTCAAGCAGCTTTAACAAGGATGGCATCACATCAACCAAGTCCATGGAGTCCGACCGCCGAACTCCTTCTGGCCCACCAGGGATTTGTGCAAGAAATGGAATGTGCATAACTTCATCCCAAACGCGATGATGCCCAAAGTAGCCATGCTCCCATAGCTCCTCACCATGGTCAGCGGTTACCAGGATTACGGTATTTTCATCGAGGTTGGCCATTTTCAAAAACTGGAGGAGTTTTTTGAATTCTCGGTCAACAATTGCGATTTCCGCATCGTAAAGGGCAAAGACAAATTCCTTGTCTCGATCGGAAAAATCTTCGCGTTCAAAAAGGGGTTTGAAGAATTGTTTCTGAACGGGGCCGATTGGGCTCTTTTCAGGGAACTTGGCAATGTAATCTTCAGCAAAGATGCGGGCATCTGAAACGGCCTTTCGTAGTGGGCCCTGATATTCAGAATCGAATCGGTTAATCATCTCCTCGTCTGGGAGATAGGGGTAATGAACCTCATAAGTATGAAGAAACATGAAGAAGGGCCGTGAAAAGTCGCGATCTTCTTTGATCCAATCAATTGCTCGACCAACTCGATTGACTGCGCCAAAAGTATGCGAGTCGAAATAATCAAACCCTTGGGCAAGGCCCCGTCGCTCGTTTACGTAACCGCCTCCAGCAATAGCGGCCGTTTCCCATCCAAGCTCCGACATAACTTCAGCAAGGGTGATGGCCGAATCAGGTAGAGCAGGGAAAATATCCCCATCCTTGGAGTCCAGGCGTTGCCGATTCCAAATCCCATGGGTGGCAGGATAGGTTGATGTAAACAAACTGGCATGCGAAGTTGCCGTGTAAGGGGAAGGTGCCCACATTCGCTCAAAAAGAATTCCTTCTTTAGCAAATTGGTCCAAAGTTGGAGAGGGGTTGGCGGGGTTTCCGTAGCAGCCAAGGCGATCTGCTCGCAAAGTATCAATGACAAAGAGGATGACATTGGGCGGTTCCTCAAAAGCTCCTGTCCCTGTATTTGCTTCGGAGCCAGGGCTGGAGCCGCCACACGAGGAAAGCAGGCAAAGCAAGGCTGCCATGCTCAGTAGTGAGTCGGTGGGTCGGCGAGGGGTCATCTCCTGCTTAGTTTAGGAGCAAAGGCCCTCCAATCGGAATCGAGCGCAACAATTCGTTGGCGACGGTATCTTTTCGCCATGGAACGATGGTCCATCCAGGTTGATAAGGAGTATCTCAAGTATTCCGCCGCCCACTTTCTCATTTTCCCCGACGGGAGCGCAGAACGCTTGCATGGGCACAATTATCGTGTTTACGCCGAAGTCGAGGGCCCACTTTCCGAGCAGGGCTTAGTTATGGATTTTTATTCCATTAAGCCACTTTTGCGGGATTTGGTGGAGCAGCTTGACGAAGTTTGGCTTCTTCCAGGCGAACATCCGGAACTCAAAATCCAAACCCGAGAAGATGGTGTTGTCGAGGTTCGATACCGTGAGCGGTATTATGCTGCACCAAAGGAGGATGTCCTTGTCCTTCCCCTCAATAATACATCTGTCGAAAATATGGCAGCTTGGCTTGGAAAAAAACTAAGAGCTGCTCTTGCAGAAAAGTTTCCCCAAGTGGAGCCGGACAAAATTTGGTTAGCCGTAGAAGAGTCCCCTGGGCAACGTGGGGTTTATTGCTCGACTTTAAGTACGACAACTGAGTTGGGTTGAAGTTCGAGTCGAAGGGTCGCCCCAACAATTCTGATTCCAGCTTCATTTGCAGTTTCCATCTCCAGCTTGGATCCGGGAAGGGTGTCAAAGAAGGAAATGTTCTGTAAGCGCTGGCCGCGGAGAGTATTGCCAATCGCCTTTCTTAACTGGTGCGCCTCTTCGATGGTGATGCCCAACTCAAAGGAGAGCTCTTCTTCTGAACTTCCCCACTCGGGAAGTTCCGGTGGCAGTTCATTTCCGAGCGTGGCCAAGAACTGATCTGCAGTAACCAGCGCTGATGCTTTCGCCTGGGCTTCTGCAATCTCTAGGCTTGGCACAAGGTCCACTCGCCGACTGAGAGGGGAGTTATGGGCGCTGTCAAAGCGCCAAACAGCAGAGATTGATGGAGCTGCCATACCCTCAAGTTGAATCTCAATCACGCGCGCTTCGTTTTCAAGTCGCTGCGCCTCCAAGGAACGGTCAAGAATAACCATTAGGGAGCGTGCATCTTCCTTAGTGAGGCCTGCCGTCAACAAAGAGTTCAAAGAGGGTGGATTCAATGGAGATGCACCAATGCCCTTAAGTAAATCAAGCATGACACCAGGTCGAAGTCCATACTCGCGGCACGATTTAGAAAAGACCCATCGTGGGCTAACGGGGTCATTTGCGAGAACCAGGGTTGTTCTGCCGGCACTCTGGGACGCAATCGCGCCTAAAGCGAATTCGTTGTCGGGGAGCACAACGGGAAGTGAGGCTTCTTGCGCGCATTGGAAAACAAACTCCATGGCCCGATATGCTGGCTTTTTAATTCCGTGAGAGCTTAAGGCTCCCAGTGCATTTCCCGTGAGATCTTGAATAGCCCCATCTTTTTCAAGGTCAAGAAGCATGAAAAAACAACTCCCATCGAGGCCCAAATCATGGGATGCCGCCAAGAAAGATGTGAGGTTTGCCGCACCGTGGGAATCATCGAACTCTAACCCGCTTAGGAGAGTATTGGGTCGAATATTCCATTCCGTAATGAATAGTTCCGTATTGGCGCGACCCGATTCGCTTAGATTATTGCGTAGTCGTTGAATGATTCGGCTGTAACGAATCTCCGTGCTCATTCCGTAGTTGTGCCAAGAGAGGAAATCCAAAGGGAGGTTGTTGGCATCGCAATGCTCAATCATGTTGATTAATGCACTGTTTTCTTGTCCCATTTGCGACTCGGACCCTGCCAACCCCATTCCGCCAATTCGGATTCCTGGGAAATGTGCAATGAGTTGACGCGAGGCACTAGAGTAAAGATTGAGGTAATCCTCAAGAGAGCCATCCCAAGACTCGGGTCGATCAGGCTCATTGCCTACTTCGACAAGATCGGGAAGGGCGCCGAACTGGGATTGAATGGTTTGAAGCTTGGCGCATAGTTCGCTTGCCCAACTTTCCACGCTAGTAGGTACCGAGCGAGCAAAGGGAGGGATGGCGCCCTCGTAAATTTGGCCATCCGAGCTTGATGCGAGGTGGAAAGGGGTTCCGGAGGCCGTCAAGAGAACTCGATACCCTGCTTGTTGGGCCATCGATATTTGGGCCCCTGCTCGTCCTACGGACTCGGAGTCCCACATTTGAAGATGAACCCTGTATAGACCTCCAGGGGCTCCAAGTTGGTTGTAAGCGGCAAAGGCATCTAGGCTTCCGCCCAAATTGACGATTCCCTTCAGCTTTTCTCCCATAGCCGGGCCAGGCGAGTTTGTTTGTACTCGGATGAAATTGCCGCCAGCGGCTAAAGCGCAGGGAGGGGCAACCACTGCCTGGGTGGAGTTTTGGCCATTAGGAGCAGCCAAAATTGGCGTCCTTCCGCTCCTTAAAGCGGGGGTGACCTGGGCGTTGTCTTGGGGGAGGATGGCTCCAAGGGCCAAAACAGATGCGTTTAGGGGGGTTAGCAACATTGTTCTCTTCCTCTTTCGGAGTCAAACAAATGTCACTGAAGTCCTTTTCCAAAAAAAATGCTCTCTGATAGACTTCTCCCCCCCACCAGACTGAGCTACCTGCTCAAATGGGGGGGGTGGCCGGGGCGTGGCGCAGCCTGGATAGCGCGCTGCAATGGGGTTGCAGAGGTCGGAGGTTCAAATCCTCTCGCCCCGACCAATTTTCCAAGGAAGAGCCAGCTATTTTGGCTCCAAGCATATAATGGGGCTTCCTCAGCGATTCTTCAAAATCGCTTTAAAGTACCCCTTAATAGAGAAATGCGCCTTCGAATCCTTACTCTTTTAGCTTTGATTTGTGCCGTGGCCCCTCTCAGCGCCCAAATCCAGGAAGGAGACCTTCCTGAGTACAACTTCAAGTCTGTGCCTTTCAATAGCTTGGGCATTACCAGTTTGGCTGATTTTCGGGGGAAGCCCGTCTTCGTGGAATTTTGGGGTACTCGCTGACCTGGTTGCCGGTCATCCGTGCCGATGGCCATGAAAATGCAAGAAGAGTACGGCTCCGATTTGCAGGTTGTTTTTGTTGAAGTTCAAGGAGCCGATCGTGACAAATTAGTTTCCACTCTGCTGGAAAGGAAGTGGATGGGGGGCGATGTAATCTGGACGACTGAGCGCGTTTTTTCAACAGGAATGAACGGTATCCCAAACTTCGCTTTATTAGATTCAGATGGGGCAGTTGTGATGTCAGGGTATTCCAATCGGTCTGGTAAGGCTGCCGAAGAAAAAATTTCTGAACTCGTAAAAGCTCGAAAGAAGGGCCGGAAGGATATTCCAAAGTCGGTTTCGAAAATCGAGGTTGAGATCAATGAAAGAGAATACGGTAAAGCTCTCGTTGGGATTGCGAGCCTGCAAGCTAAACCTGGTAGCAAGGATACCGAAGCTGTTCTTGCTGGCGCAAAAGAGCTCGCCTCTCGCACCCAGTTGGAATTGGATTTTGCCTTTTCCCAGTTTGATTGGATGCTCGCCAATGGCCACCCGATAGAAGCTCAAGAGATGCTCGAGCATCTTGGGCCTCAGCTCGAGAAGAATCCCGATTATTCCGAAAAAATTACTTCCATGCGGGAAGCAATTAGTTCTGTCGAATCTAAGGCTGAGCTCAAAGCGGCAAAGTCTCTCCTGAAAATTGAAAAGGGAATATGGAAAGACGGCGGCGACAAAAAAGTGGCCAAGAAGCTAAGAAAACTGGCTGAAAAAAATACTGGCACGAACGTTGCCGCTCGCGCCAGCTATCTTGCAGGCCGAATGTAAGGAGATGCCCTCTCTCAGAGAATGACTTGCGAGAGGCTATTGCTAAGCAAGCCGCTTGTGAGGTCAAGAGAGTGGAACCAAACAGTAACTCCTTGTGCGCTCGAGGGAGGCGTACCTGAAAAAGTCGCAACTCCGGACTGGTCCGCAATGATGGGTGGAAAATTGCGTATGGGAGGGCTTAAGTCAGCGGAACCCCATGCGGTATTTGTTGGACCACCTCCAGAGACGGAGTAACCAATGAAAATTTGGTCCCCAGGGTCAACATTGCTGACTTCGAGAACGGCAGGCCATCCTGCAAGCAAAGAAGGCACAGTCAGGACAGGAGTCGAGGGAACATTAGTTCGCCAACCCGCAACGACATTGGCATTGTCGTTTAAAGACCGCCAATTTTCTTCACTGTTTGCAACGCCCATGGTGTAGCCGCCATAAGTGATGTTGGGGTTAGACCATCGATTTACGCGAGTCCCTGGCGAGTAAGCCATAATGGTGCGATATCGGTTTCCTGAGGTTCTGTAGCCGTAGGCGTAAGAGTGAGATGCCCCGCCGGCATTTGCTCGGTCGTGGGCGGAACCCATGTTATGGCCCAACTCATGGGCTGTGGAGTAGTAGCCGGTTGCACAAGTTCTTGAGACCACGCTAAACGCATTAGACTCGAAGGAGTGGGAAACATTCGTCATCAAGTAGGCAATGCCGCAATACTGACTGCCATTCACAAAGAGGGAAACAACGTCGGCTCCGTATTGATCTCGAAGAGTGTGAACGTTATCCATTTTCCCGTCATTTTTCCCCTTTAGGTTTGAGAGCATGGTGCTGAAACTAGTTGGCTCGGTGTACCCAACCATTTCCGCGGAGTGAACCAAGTTCAGGCGCTGGTTTACTTGGCTATTGTTATAGCCATTATTGGTCTCTGTGATCGCTAGGTTGATTAGGCTGTTCATGCCATTAAGGCCACCTTGGTTGTTCATAGCTTTTGTCGTATAGACAATCATGATGTCAACATCTGGATTCCCTCCAGCTCCACGAGATCCGCTACTTCCAGTTCCGGTAGAGGTTGCGTGCACTTCATGGGAAGAGTTCGTGCCGCAGGGCTTGAACAGAGTTTCGTCAACTTCAGAAATGCGATGAATCCCATTTCCGGCCGTATTAATTCGGAATAGGCGATCGTTGTACCGAACCGTTCCAACGACGACACCATCAGTCACGGAGAAAATGGCGGAGCTGTCGCGGTCTCCCTCGATTGCGCCGTGCCACATCCAGCCAGAGCCGTAGGCAGGCTCAACTTTCCCGAAGGAAACAGGAACGCTGTCATCGTCGAAGAAATTTAAGAGAAAAGAACCGGTTTGGTCAGTACGGCTTAAAGTGTCCGAAAGTAAGTCAAGGTTGATGCTGACTAACCGGCTTCGAGAAGCGGCCTCGTCGATACCTACATTCGCAAGAGGGGCTTTATCGGTGCTCGCGAACAGGTGAGGGATCTCTTGAAGTGGTGCTTGGGCGAAAGGGCAGAGTAAAAGGAAAGCGGCGGTAAGCAAAATTTTCTGGTTTGAGGGGTTTGGGGGAGGGTTAGCTTGACTCCTAGACTATCACAAAAATCAATTGGTTCCACGGAATAGGAGACGATGTTGGATTTTAGGAGTCTGGGCTATTTTTTTGGATAGTTTTTGAGAATCCATTTCGACCACGCTTCATCGAAATCTTCCCAAGTCCACCCAAACATTTCCATAAAGACCGCTTTTTGTTGACTGCGTACTTGGTCGGCGGTGGGCAATTGGTAAGATTCGACTCCAGGAATCCCAGACTTTAATTTGCTCACGAAACTTGCAAATTTTTCCGGGTGTTCCTTCAACATGTAGTCCACTCGCGCCCACACCATGAGGTGGTTGGTGAACTTTAGGTCGTCATACTTCATCCAGTTTGCCATGGTCTCTGAGGGCGGCGCAATCTCATGCTTGACCCTTGCGCGAACTTTGGGCGCCCAGTCCCATTCTTTACGTAGGCTTGTGCTTCCTTCTTCAACGGCGCTGTAGTTGTTGTACCGTTCGTCTTGTTTGCGACAAAGATGGTGAGCAATCCCTTCAGGAATCCAAACAGGAAGACTCCATGTGTGATGCTTAAATGCATCGACTAAGTTATGCGCAACGTTAAAAACGACGTGGTTGTGAAGAATTGAGTCATTGCGGAAATAACCTTCGCCAAATTCGGTACATGTTCCAAAAAAAATCGTATCGGTCTTGGTGAACTGCCAGCGAATGGGGGTGGACCGATTCAAGTTAATGAACCGCTGAGTAAAACGACCTAAGTTGCTTTCTTTTTGTAAGAGGAGAATGCAATGCTTCTCAGCATGCCCAAAATACGGACCTTCTCCAGCGTAGGCACCATTTACAAGTTCCCCTCTGCCTGCGGGAAAGGCAGAATCATCCACGCCAAGGATCTCAGAAACGTCATCCCAAATCTTTTCCACTCTTTGGGCGTAAAGGTGCAGCCTGAGCCATTTGTCAATCACCTTTATTCTTTTGTATTTAAAACCCGGAAGGACTTCGTTTAACTCTTTGAGTTCTGCCCGGAGCTTGTTTTTCTGAATCTTATCTCCATTTGGAATTTTGTATTCCGGTAAATTTGACCCAATGCGGAAGTGCTCGGTTTCAATCCAGAGAATATCCAGGTCGCCCATCTCTTGCTGCACCTTGTCATTGCCGTGTTCGCAAAAAAGAAAGGGGCCATATGAAGCAATCCCTAGGGCTTCTTTCAGTTCCGGCTTTCCTTCTGTGTAAGGGTCGTTTCCGGTGGCGCCCTTTGTCAGAACTTCATCTTCTTTTTGGGCAGAAAGAGGAGCGGCAGTTAGCCCGATACAAAGGCCAACTGCCGCTAGTAAAGAAAGTTTGGAGGGCAACCTACTCAGAAGGTTGACTTTCTTCCTTTTCCGGAAGAGGTCGAATCAAGCCCAAATCAAAGAGACCCTTCTCTTTTGATTTGGCTTTTTCTTTGTCCTTTTTGAGTTTCGCAATTTGCTTTTGCAGTTTCTTTACTTTTCTGGACTTGGGTCCATCTTTTTCGATGAGGTTCTCGAGCTGTTCTATTCTCCAGTCCTCCATGCTGTCAAGATGGTCGTATTCAGCGAGCAATTTTGTGATGCTCTTAACGGCTTTCTCTGGATCCTCGCGGTATTCCAGCTTAAGAGTTGCAATCATTTTGCTCCAAAGTTCAGAACGAGATTGCTCACCATTGAGGACCAGCATATTGGAACCGTCCGGGCTACACATGAAGAGGTGAGGTGGCTTTTTGCCATCGAAGAGATTCCGGAAGGGGTGGTCCTCCGCCAGAACATCATTGGGCAATTTGACACAGTGGAACCACTGAGAAAGCAAAAGAGTCTTTTCATTGTCGCTCTTCCGATTGAGTAGAGCGTAGTCCGTGCCATTGCAGAAAAGGCATTCCCGAAGAATAAGAAGAGGTCTTGGGTCATCTCCTGCAACCCAGTCGAAGGATTCCTCGCGTGGTAGGGAGGTTCGAACGTATTGAGCAACAGTTTCGTCTGTACTTTCTTCTAGGGCCTTTTCGGCTTCAGAAAAATACACGGGGTAATCCCAGTTCATTTTGAGCAAGGTCTTACTTGTGCGTTGCCGCTGAATGTTAATGGGGACTCCGCCGCCACCGCCGCTGGGGCGTGCGCCACCACCACCGGGGGTTACAGGTGCCCCTGGTGCAGCCCCTCCGGCGCCACCTGGAGTGGCAGGAGCTACAGGACTTC
>DLRM01000040.1 GCA_002500505.1 Planctomycetes bacterium UBA7888 | reverse complement strand
AGGCTGTTTTTAGCTGGCGCACAGGCTGGCCAAGCCGGGACTCCCAAGGTTCGTGTCCAGTTTCAAAACCCGTCAGACCAAGAGGCCTTTTTGCGGGCAGAAATTCTCCAAAAAGAGCAGTGCTCACTTCTGGCAGGCGCAGGGGTGGATTTAGAAGAGTTTTTTCCCCAACCCTTTCCAAAGGGAGAGCTCGCCATCCTTTTTGCTGGCCGCCTCCTCCAGAGCAAAGGGGTGGCTCGCCTCGTCCAGGCCAGTCAAGAACTCCGAAAAGAAGGATTGCCGCACAAGCTCTACCTAGCCGGAGAACGCGATTCCGCTAACCCCGACTCGATTTCCGCACGCCGCTTGGCCGCTTGGCAGGCCGCTGGCCACATCGAACTTTTGGGATTCCGCGCAGACATGCCTGAAGTCCTCGCGAACGTGCATGCGCTTTGTTTGCCCACCACCTATCCTGAAGGTGTTCCCAAAATTTTGCTCGAAGCGGCTGCCTGTGGCCGGCCAGCAATCACCACCGAACAGGCGGGTTGCTCTCATGCGGTTCTTCATGGCGAAACTGGACTCCTTATCCCTTCCCATGACCCCACCGCCCTCAAAGCCGCCCTCCGCCGAATACTCAATGACCAGGTCTTCCGCCGCCGCGCTGGCAAGGCTGCTCGCAAGCATGCAGAGCAGAACTTTGACGCCACCAAAGTAGCCACAACGGCGCTCAAGGATTTTGAAAAAATCTATCCAATCCTAGCCAAGGACTCACAGTCAAAATACAATTCCAAGCATTCCCAGGCAGGGAATGCCCATGAATCAAATTAATTCTTCGGAAGCCTATCGGCATGATCCGGTTGCCAATCCCCCGGGGCGCGGAGGAACCGCATGGCGATATGTTGCGCTTTTTGCACTCCTCTATGTTTTTTTAGTTGCCATTAAGCTTCTGGAAGAAGGCATCAGTGGTTTTGGAGAAGACTTTTCTGCCGGCCTCCTTGAGGGAGTTTCAAATCCCTTTGCTGGACTCTCTGCCGGTATTTTATTTACGGTTCTTGTTCAGTCTTCTTCTGTAACGACTTCAACTATTGTGGCCCTCGTTGGCGCGGGGACCTTAACAGTAAGTTCAGCAGTGCCCATGGTGATGGGGGCAAACATTGGAACAACGATTACAGCTTCGCTTGTTGCCCTTGGCCACCTCCGCCGCGGGGCCGAGTTTCGGCGTGCTTTTGCCGCCGCCACAATGCATGATTTTTTCAATATTCTTGCGGTTGTTGTGATGTTCCCAGTGGAAATGTCGACACATTTCCTGGCCCGAACTGCCCACAAGCTTACTCAGGGCATGCATATTGGCGGAGGCGGGTCCTTTAAGTCACCTATTAAGAGTGCAGTGAAAAGTGGAGCCCATTCGGTTCAAGAATTTTTCTCGGAAACCCTCCATTTCTCGAGCGGCTGGGTCGCTGGAATTTCTCTCGCGCTCGGCCTCGCGCTTATTTTCGCCTCGCTCATGCTCATTACGAAAACCATGCGAACTGTGATTGCGCACCGGGCAGAGCGAGCCCTCAACCGCATCCTTCAGCGCTCCATGATTTTCTCAATTGCTCTTGGTGCAGCGGTCACGATGGCAGTGCAATCCTCTAGTATCACAACTTCGCTCTTAGTGCCGATGTGTGGTTCTGGAATCTTGACTCTTGAAAGCGCATTCCCTGTTCTTTTGGGAGCCAACCTTGGCACGACTATTACGGCGTTTTTGGCTTCTCTTGCAACGGACATCAATGGGCTCGAAATCGCGCTTGTTCATGTAATGTTTAACCTTGTTGGGGTCTTTGCGATTGTGCCCGTCATGCGCATTCGGAAAATACCTCAGCGGCTCGCGGAGGGCCTTGCCGTTCGCGCCACAGACAACAAGATTTGGGTTCTCGTCTTCGTGGGCCTTGTTTTTGTTGTCATCCCATTACTTGGAATTCTCATCTTCTGATAGAACACAATTAGCGCTTCACGCCCACTGCGGCTGCGCACGAAAAAGAAACAATGTTTGAATGGCTTAAAGCTCTCCGGTCTCAACCCTCTGGCTTAGACGAAATTTTGCAATACTTTGAGCAAATGCTTGAAGATGGTCGGCACACATTTGATGCAGCCACGAACGCCCTCATGGGTGGGACAGATCCGGCCACAATCAAGGACGACCTGTGGGCAACAGACAAGCGTATTAACTCGAATGAGCGGCGCATTCGTCGCCGCCTCATGACCCATGCTGCGGTTCATGGCCGAACGGAGTTCCCGGTTTGCTTGGCGCTGATGTCTATTGTGAAGGATGCCGAACGTATTGGCGATTACTCCAAAAACCTGTTTGATTTAGCGAACTTGGGCACCGGAATTCTTTCGAACTCTAAAGATGACCTGGTTCAGCTCAAGGACAAAGTATCTCGGTTGCTTGCCAAGAGCCGAAATATTTACGAAACCCAAGACGAAGAAGGTGCGCGTGCATTTATTGCGGAATGCGAGGCACTACAAAAGCATTGTGATACCGAAATGGATGCACTGTGCGCACACGATGAAGGAGGTGGCAAAATCCTTATTACAGGTCTCGCTTTTCGCTACCTGAAGCGCATTTCGGCCCACTCCATGAACATTATCACTTCTGTGGTAATGCCTTTGGATCGTCTCGACTACTACGACGAAGACGGACAAGGCTAGGGCAAGTCGTCTTTTCTATTCTCCCCTTTTTCTACTTCCGTAAAAGGAGCAGAAAGAGGGGAGCGCCACATAGAGCCGTGAGAATGCCGACGGGCATTTCAGAATGGCGACCGAGAAGTTCGAGCGAACGGGCCAGAGTGTCGGCGAGGACAAGGAAGCTGCCGCCCGCTAGGAAACTGGCGGGAAGGAGGAGCCCGTGCCGCATTCCCGTGAAGGGCCGGATGGCGTGGGGAACAAGGAGTCCGATGAAACCGATGGGGCCTGTGTGGGCGACGACGGCGGCCGTCAGGAGCCCGGTCGCAAATAAAAGATGGCGCCGTGTTGCTTGAACATTCACGCCCCGCGTTTTTGCAAGCTCGGGGTCGAATGCAAGAAAATCGAGGTCGCGAGTTTTCCAAAAGATAAGGCCAATCCCAATAACGAGCCAAGGGATTAAAGAGGTTGGAGTTTCCCAGCCAACGATGTCAAGAGAACCCATGAGCCAGCGGTCCATGCTCGCTAAGCGGTAAGGGTCTGCGAGATAACGCACTAACATCATCAATGCGGCGAAAAGGAAATTAAAAGTAACGCCAGCAAGGATGAGGCCATCGGCTCGGCGGGAGCGGCGGGCCCAGCCAACCACCAATAGAAGTTCAAGGATGGCAAACAAAAGGGCTAGCGGGCGAGGCGAGCCAGCAAGCTCTAGCGCTGGGAAGGCTAGAACTAGAAAGGCACCAAAACTGGCCGCCGAAGAAACCCCAAGGGTAAAGGGAGTTGCCAACCCATTTCGGAGTAGCGTTTGGAGAACTGCGCCGCAAATAGCCAGTGCGCCTCCGGCTAACCAAGCGATCGCTGTGCGAGGCAGGCGTAAGTCCATGATTGCGGAAGCCACATCAGGTTCGAGTTCGTTTAAAGCTTCGGCGCCAAACTGCGGCGCATACCAAAGAATGGCTACGCTTAATGCGATAAGGAATCCTAGAAGCTTCATTTTGGAAGAATCGCTGGTGGGCCGGAAGAGCGAGGGACCAACTCAAAGTGTTCGCCGAAAACAGGGGTTAAGTTGTCCGCTGTAAGCACGTCGGTTGCGGAGCCCTGAGCGCAAATGGCCCCTTGATGAAGAAGGATGACTTCGTCGGCAAAGCTTGCGGCGAGATTGAAATCGTGCGTCACGCATAGCACACCCAAGCCGTCGTGATGTGCGAGGCGGCGCAGAGTTCGGAAGAGTGAAGCTTGGTGGTGGAGATCCAACATGGCGGCGGGCTCATCCAGCAACAGCCAATCCGGCTCCTGCGCCAAAACACTTGCTACTAAAACACGTCGACGTTCTCCACCCGAAAGTTCATCGAGTGGGCGGTGGAGGAGGTCTAGCGCCCCAACCCTTTCAAGAGCCTTGGCGACAGCGACTTTGGCTTCGGCGCCAAGTTGAGTCTCAAACCAATGACCATGACCAGCGACCCTAGCTCCCAAGGCGACTGCTTCGTCTACGCGATAGGAGAAATGAGGGTGGATTTCTTGAGGCAAGAAACCGATTCGCCGTGCGCGGGCACTGGGCGAAAAGGTGGAGAGCGCCGCACCGTCCAAAGTGAGTTCCCCGCCTTGGAGGGGAAGCAAGCCAGCCAGCGCGCGCAAAAAAGTGCTCTTGCCGGCACCGTTTGGTCCCAATAAGCAAAGAAATTGCCCTTTAGGAACCGCCAAGTCCACGTTTTCTAAAACAGGATTGTGCCCATCGTATCCCACGACCAGGTTACGAGCCCTAAGAGTACTCGGCATATCGGCGTGGGTGGGGGTTGTGGGACTCACGCTCACATCCTGACATCACCAATCACAAAGTCGCAATCACTGTTATGGAGGAGGCTAAACTTGACATCATGCCCGAAACGAAAGACCTGCTTGCTCGTCGTTTAGATGAGGCCCAAAGCGTCTACGCGACTCTTGGAGTTGATTTTCAGGAGTCAGTTGAGGAGGCGGCCGATTGGGCAGTTGAAGCCTTACGAGGTGGCGGTGCCGTTTACATTGTGGGCAATGGTGGCAGTGCTGCCGATGCTCAACATTGGACTGCGGAATTAGTGGGCCGGTATTTGTTGGACCGCGACCCACTGAACGTGCACGCATTAACAACGAACTCATCGACTCTCACGGCTTTAATGAACGACTATCCCGCTGATGAAGTTTTTGAGCGCCAAGTGCGCGCGCATCTTCGCGAGGGAGATTTGCTTTTGGCCATCAGCACCTCGGGGAACTCTGAAAATATTTTGAATGCCGTTGCCGCTGCAAAGAAAAGAGGGGCAAGGACATTTGGAGTGGGCGGAAAAGATGGCGGAAAACTCAAAGGCGCCTGCGACAGCATCATGATTGCGCCTAGCCATGACACGCCGCGCATCCAAGAAGTCCATCTTCTCTTTGGCCACCTTTGGTGCGAGTTAGTGGAAGCTGCGTTTGCTTGAGTCCCTCGCGCCGTTGACTTACCACAGCTGGGCGTCTCTCGGCATCCTTGTGGTTTCAGCGGTACTTTTTTTGACTCGATGGGTTCGGCTGGAAATTGTTGCTTTGTCGATTCCGGTCGCCTTGTATTTTTCAGGGGCACTTCCATCAGCAGCTGACGCACTTTCAGGGTTTGGTAACCACGCAGTCATCGCAATCGCCGCGGTTTTTGTTTTGAGTGCCGGTATTCAAGAGAGCGGTGTGGCGGCCCTGCTATCTCGCTTAATGCAGCGCATGAGCGGCTCAAGCGACAACAAAAAGCTAGCATTAATTTGTGTGCTAGTTGCCGTCCTTTCGGCCTTTATGAGCAATGCCGCCACCGTTGCAGTGTTTTTGCCAGTTGTCATTGCGCTTTCCCGGCGCACCCAAAGTCCACCGTCTCGACTTCTAATGCCCTTAGGTTTTGCTGCAATCCTTGGTGGAAATCTAACCCTGATTGGAACATCCTCGAACTTGTTGGTTTCCGATTACCTGATGCAAAAAACAGGGCAAGGCCTAGACATGTTCGAGTTCGGCAAGGTGGGTCTACCAATTTGTGCAGCAGGAATCCTTTACTTGCTGACCTTCGGTTGCCGACTACTTCCAACGCGTAAGGGCGGGCATGACGCATTAGGGCGCATGTTGCCTGAGCGATTAATCCAGGAGTATGGCCTTGTTTCCAATATTGCGCGAATGCGAGTTGGCCGTGCATCCAAGTTGATTGGGCAAAACTTAACCGAAGCCGGATTGGGTCGGGACTACCATTTGGCCGTAGTGGCGGTTTCTCGCCAGACCAGCTTGGCTGACAATTGGTTTATGCCGGGCTCCGATTTCTGCTTTCAACGCGGAGACGATTTGTACCTTGAGGGCCCTGAGGTGGAAGCGTGGCGCTTGGCGGAGGAAACACGTTCTCGCATGGGGCTTCCAGGCGAGCGCCAAGTTGAGAAAATTCTTGATCACGGATTTGCCCTAGCCGAAGTTTCTATCCCGCCCCGATCAGCGATGATTGGCAAATCTTTGCGCAAATTGGACTTTCGTGGAAAGTATGGCCTGAGCGTTCTTTCTATTTGGAGAGATGGCAAGCCAACCACGGAGGATTTTGCTGAACTTGAACTGAAACCTGGCGACGCACTTTTGCTTTCTGGTCCGCTTGCATCAGTAAGGCGGCTGGAAAGTGGAGAAGATCTTGTTCTTTTGGCCAAGCCGTCGGATGTTCGCAATTTCACAAAAGCGCCATTGGCTTTGGCTTGCTTGGGCGTGGCCTTGTTGCCACCACTTTTAGGTTTTGCGCCTTTAGCGGTTAGCGCGCTCTTGGGCGCTACGTTGATGCTTTTGACTAAATGCGTTCCAATCGAAAAGGCGGGCAGTTTTATCGAGTGGAAAGTCCTCGCAATGATTATCGGAACGATTCCATTAGGCCTCGCCTTGGAGCACCACGGCATCACAGAATCCGTAGCTATCGGGTTGGTTGGGATTGCTCCCTCGTTAGGTGTTGCTGGAGTACTGTCCGGCCTTTACTTGTTGTCCGCTGGAATCAGTATTACAAGTAGCAATGCTGCAGCTGCTGTTATTTTGTCCCCAGTTGCTGCACGCGCCGCAGCGGAAATTGGAATAGATTTAAACAATGCGCTTTTGGCCGTTGCCTTTGGCTGTAGTTGCGCCTTTGTGGTTCCCTTTGCGCATCAATGTAACTTGATGGTGGCGGCTCCCGGTGGTTACCAGCCTAAGGACTTTTTTAAGGTTGGTATCGGGTTGAGTTTAGTGGTTGCCGTGGTCGCCATTGCTCTCTTGAGCTGGATATAGGCGAGGCCTACTTCCGTTCACCCTAAGTCTTCCAAGCGCATTAACTGCATGGTGCGAGTGGAGCCCGAAACTTGAAAGGAACCAGTGAGGGCGACAAGGAGGTCTTTGGATTTCAAGTAAGAGCGTTTTGCGAGCATTTTTGCAGCGGCTCTATTGCGACCGCGGGTGGAGCGAGGAGTCGGGATTAAGCCTGGGCGGACTCCCCAAAGAAGGGCCATGCGGTGATAAGTTTTTTCGCGGCTTGTAAGAGAGACGACGGGAATGCGTGTTCGGAAGGAGGCAACAAGTGCAGCAGTGCGCCCGCTTTCCGTGTAGGCAAGAATCATTTTTGCGCCAGCCTGGTGAGCTGCATAAACAGCGGCGTTTACGGTTGCCATTGCAATCGTATTACCGGAAAGACAGTCAGGGTTGACACCTGGGCGAAGCCGCCACGAATCAATAAACAATTCCGACTCTGTGCGGTCCATGATGCGGTGCATAACACGGCAAGCTTCAAGGGAATGATTTCCTACGGCGGTTTCTCCAGAAAGCATGACAGCGTCAACCCCGTCCACCACGGCATTTGCGACATCAGAGACTTCAGCGCGTGTGGGTTGCGGAGAGTCCATCATGCTTTCAAGCATTTGAGTTGCCACGATGACGGAGGTCGAGGATTCAATCGCCTTGCGAACGATGTTCTTTTGAATTGTGGGGACAACTTCATGGCCCATTTCCACGGCTAAATCCCCTCGCGCAACCATGACCGCGTCAGATACTTGGAGAATCTCCTTCAAGTTCCGCACCGCTTCAGGGTGCTCAATCTTGGCGATGATGGGGATCTTTGTGCCCAGTTTTTTTAATACTTTTCGGAGTGTTTTAATGTCTGCCGCGCTCCGCACAAAACTAAGAGCAATCCAGTCCATTCCCATTTCCACGGCAAAGCGGAGATCTTTGCGGTCCTTGGCCGAAAGAGCAGGCGCCGAAACTTTACTGTCGGGTAGGTTTACGCCTTGATTGGAGCAAAGGATGGTTGGCCGTACAACGGAACAGTGAACTCGACCTTTTGCTTTGCGAAGCACCTTCAATTCGGCACGGCCATCTCGAAGCAATATTCGGTGTCCCACGCGAAGGTCCTTCACAATTGCGGAGTAATCCACAGGGATAGCCCCGTCGCGGCCCATCGTTTTCCCACTCTTCAGAACAACCTCTTCGCCTTTTTGCAATACCAGTTCATTGTCCCATATTCCCAAGCGAATTCGTGGTCCACGTAAATCGCAAATCATCGAGACGGGTCGCTTGACAGAATTGCGCACTTTCTTCGCCATCGCAACCCAAGATCGTCGCGTCTCTTCGTCGCCATGGCTCATGTTGAAACGGAAAGCATCGACACCCGCCCGTACCATTTCTTTCATGCGCGTTTCTCGCCCACATGACGGACCTAAGGTTGCAATGATTTTTGTACGTGCGAGGTTCTTTTCGAGCATTCGGTGGGCAGTTTAGGCGCTTTGGCTAACGCGCCATAATCACAGCGCTGTCAAGCAAATCAGCAAGGAGGGCGGCTGTATCAGGCATTCTCGGCCCAGGCTCCACTGCCCAAGCCTCCGTCACGGGCCAAACGCGTCCATTGCGGACAGCGGGGATATTGGGATAGGCTTTTCGCCAAAGCTCTTGAGTGCGATTGTCCGGCGGAAGGAATTCTAGAACAACTTCTGGAGCCAAGCGTAGAAGGGATTCCTCGTTCAAGTCAAAGTAATCACGAGCGTTCTCTCCGGCGGCATTTTTTCCTCCCGCAACAACGAGTAACTCCGAAAGAAAGGAAGCTGCGCCTGCGACAACCAATCCCGAAGCTTCACCTTTACGCCGACCCACCACGAGCAAGACCGTGGGCGAAACTTTCGTGGTCCCGGAAACGCGGTTGAGCTTGGATTGGGCTTCTTTGCGGAGTTGAGTCGCTTGCTCCTTTTTTCCAAACAGCTCGCCTAGAACTTCGACTTCGCGGAGCCATCCTGCCCAAGAATCTGTCCGAAAGTTTTGGAATGTAATTTGGCTCTTCGAGCACCACTCCTGCAAGGAAGGGCTCGCACCTTGCACAAGAACCAAATCGGGTTGGAGGGCCGCAATCCTTTCCAAGGAAGGGTCGTGCTGTCCACCTACTCGAGGCAAGTGAGCGAAGGCAGGGTCGCTGCAGTAGTCCGAAACTCCGACGACTTGTTTTGAAATACCGAATGCGGCCAAAGTCGCGGCCGTGGAAGGACCAATCACGACAGCTCGAGTTGCCGGCCCCTCCAGTTTTGGTACGAAAGACTCCTCTGATTGATGCGAGCAAGCAATCAGTAATAGCAAAGCAGCGGCAGCAAACCGAAACATGAAGGGGATTCTAGAATCTCCCTATGCCAGCGGCTGACCTCCCCCTATCCACTGTCGAAAGCGTTCGCGCCGAAGGCCGTCTCTGGTGCGTTACGGGCGGGGCAGGCTTCATTGGCTCGCATATCGTGGAAACTTTGCTGGAGCTAGGCCAAGAAGTGATTTGCTTGGACGATTTTTCTACAGGAAAACAGGCCAATTTAGACCACGTTCGCTCGCGGGTTAGCGACGAAGCTTGGGGCAGGTTTCAGCTCATCCGTGGCGACATCCGTAACGACGAGGTTTGTAAAAAATCTTGCGAAGCTGTGGATTTCGTTTTGCATTTAGCCGCCCAAGGCTCGGTTGTTTTATCCATGGAAAACCCAGCCCTTACCCATGATGTCAACGTCAATGGAAGTGCTCGCATGCTGGAAGCGGCTACCGCGGCAGGGGTGAAGCGTTTTATTTATTCTTCTTCCTCCGCGGTTTATGGAGACGAAACGGCCGTACCCGCCCTCGAAGATTGCCTTGGCACACCACTTTCTCCCTACGCCGCAAGCAAACTCATTGGCGAAATTTTGGCAAAGAATTGGTCGCGAAGCTTGGGACTTTCCACAGTGGGCTTGCGTTACTTCAACGTGGTGGGCTCTCGCCAAGATCCAGACGGAGCTTACGCTGCGGTTATTCCTCGCTGGATTCATGAACTGAAGTCGGGAATTCAGCCCACGATTAATGGCGACGGCAAAACTACTCGCGATTTTTGTCCTGTTGCCGATGTGGTGCATGCCAATTTAGCTGCTGCCCTTGTCGAATTGCCCCTGTCCGATGACCCTGGCCTAGCTCCTTCCTTGGTCTGCAACATTGCTTTGGGTTCTGCGACGAGCTTGAATGAACTTTTTGTTTTACTCCGCGATGGTGTTGCCGAACGAGGAGGACCTTGTGCCGACATGGAACCTCTCTACGGTTCCTTCCGCGATGGGGACATCCTTCATTCCACTGCTGACATTCAATGCGCAATCGAAGGGATTAACTACACTCCTAAGCTAAGCTTTACCGAAGGTCTCGCCGAGACCCTTGATTGGTTTTTGAACTAAAAAGAATAAATGAAGTACTTGTCCCTCTTTCTTCTACTTTCATGTTCGACGTCTACGGGGCTGGAGGCTCTCGATAAGCGCACTTACGTAACCGGTGGATTTTCCGCCCTGCCTAATATTGGAGTCACTTTGGGTGGCGGGGTTGTTCGCGATCCAGGCGAGGAGTCGGGAGACAAAACATCCTTGGAACTTTTAGGAACTTTTCAACCATGGGACGATGAGATTTTTAGTGATGATGGGAATCCAGCTGCCGGCGATTGGTCGCAAGTCCAAATTGGCATGCGCTTTACCACTCCTCATCCTGTGGGCCGACGTGACTCTTGGCGCTTCGGTGCGGTGTGGGCTCGCGCAAAGGGATCCCCGAATATCGTTCAAACCGAAGGCGATTACCTTGGCTTTTATGGTGGCTACGGTTGGGACTGGGAGCTCCCCAGCGGCTGGCGTTTTGGCCCAGATTTGACTCTTTTGCTGGTTGCTCCGGAGGGTAAATACACCCCCAGGCCCGTGCCCCAGCTGGCTTTCCGATTTATGCGATGGTTTTAGACTAATTTCCTCCCAAGGAAGCCTGCACAGAACATCAATATTTACCCTAACATATTGTCGTTGTGGGATTTGACGCCCTCCTGGTTGTCGCACTGACCTTTGCGGTCTTGATTCTTCTCGTCCTTGAGAAGGCATCCATGGACGCCATCGGCCTCGGCCTGATGGTGGTTCTTGTGGCAACCGGTGTTTTAGACCTGACCGCAGCCGCCGCCGGGTTCAGCAACTATGCGGTCATTACCATTGCCTCCCTTTATGTCATTGGCGAGGGCTTGAATCGAACCGGGGCTGTGGAATTTGTCGCGCGGGCCGTTTTGAAGTACAGCGGCGGCAAAGAGCGGCGGATGGTGTTCCTGACAGGGATTATTGTAGCGGTCGTTTCTTCCCTATTAAATAACACGGGAGTGGTTGTGGTGTTCATTCCCGTTCTTTTGGGTTTGGCGCAAAAGACCGGCGTTGCTGCTTCACGACTTCTGATGCCACTTTCATTCGCCAGTATTTTGGGAGGCATGTGCACCTTGGTCGGAACGAGCACTAACTTGTTAGTGAGTGGTGCCGCAGAAAACCTTGGCTATGCCCCGATTCGAATGTTTGAAATGAGCCCCTTGGGAATCCCGATGGCTCTTGGTGGCGTGGTGTTTATGGCGATTTTTGTTCGAAAGTTGGTCCCCGTTCGTCACACGCTTTCCACCATGGTTGGTGATGCGGCTCAACGAGAATATGTAACCGAGCTAGTAATCCGCAAGAGCTCGCCCCTTGTTGGCCGTACCTTTAAGGACGCGTTTGTGAAGGCTGGTGTCGAAATGCTTTTCTTTGTGCGCGACGAAGCGATGACTTGGCCGCCTTATCACAACGAGGTAATTCAAGCTGGCGATGTTGTCATGCTTCGCGGAAAAGTAGATCAACTGGCCAACCTTCAGACCACACTTGGCTTGAAGATGATTAACGACACATCCTTCGACCCCAAGACGATGGAGTTTTTCGAGATTGCCGTGGCGCCGCACTCGTCCATCGTGGGCCGCAAGGTGGGGGACTTACATCTTTGGCGCGACTTTAATGCCGTGACTGTCGCTGTTTTGCGTGATGGATACCACATTCGCGAACGCGCATCCGAATTGCGATTGCAAGCCGGGGACTTGTTGCTTGTTTGTGGAACCGAACAAGCCCAAGTCAAGCTCCGCGCAGGCTCGGACTTCTTCCTTCTCCGTGGCGCACACGAATGGGTAGTTCTTCGCGAAAACGCACGAAAGGCGCTCATTATTTCTGCGGCCGTTGTTGCGATGTTTGTGGCCTATTCGGTCTTTGGCGTGAAACAAGTTCCACTTCCCATGGCTGCGCTTACGGGCGCGATTTTGATGGTAGCAACAGGCTGCGTTACAACTCGCCGCGCCTATCGTGCAATTGACTGGCCTATTTTAATGTTTGTTGTTGGAACTCTTGCACTTGGCAAGGCAATGGAGGTTACTGGCGCAGCGAGTTTCTTTGCGGGAGGCATTGTTGACGCTCTTGCTGATTGGGGTCCACGGGCTGTCCTGGGCGGCTTGGTTGCCCTTTGTATTTTGTTCAATGCCCTGATTAGCCATAGCGCAGTAGCTGTATTGCTTACGCCGATTGCTATTCAGACAGGCAAGGCAATGTCAGATTCCGGCGCTTGGGAGGGAAACTCTGATTCGCTCGTGCGAGCCTTTATTCTTGCCGTCGCCTTTGGGGGCAGTATTTGCTTTGCAACCCCAATTGGCCACCAAACAAACCTCATGGTTTATGGACCTGGCGGCTACCGATACCGAGACTTCCTGAAAATGGGGATTCCGCTGTCCATATTGGCCTGGGCGGCCGTGACCTTTGCCCTCCCCCTCGGCTAAACCTGATACAATCTTTGTTCGTGGCAGTCTCTGCCAGCCCTCTGAAAGCCATCGAAACCCCCACCTCTTTGTGGGGTTCTCATTGCACCATGAATCAAAGTAGCCCCCTTGTCCTAGTTCTCGTTGCCGTCCTTGGCGGTGTTTTTGGCGCCTGGTTTGTCACAACCACCGGCCAGCCTGTCCCTGAAGCCAGCGTATCTGTTGCTTTGCCCACCTTGCCTGGTGAAGCACCCGAAGACGATTTGGCCCGGTCCGTCTCCGCTCTTCAGGTCGAAGTTGATTTGCTGCGAAATCAACTGGAAAATCGACGCACCCTTGCTGTTGCTCCACCGCCCGAAGCTATGAACGTAGGGTCGGATCATCCCGGTGCCCTTTCCGGAATGCCTCCACCTCCATCAGCAATGCGGGCAGAATTTAACGCTCTTATGGAGGAGCGGGAGCTCAACAGGACTCAAGAACGTGAAACGCGCGACCAAGAGCGCCGAGAATCACGCCTTGATCGACAAATGCAAGATTGGCAAGAGAAGTTAGGCCTCAACGATGCCCAAGCTGTACAAATGCGCGACATCCTTGCCGACTCAAGCCTCAAGCGGTCAGAGCTGTTCTCCGAAATGCGTGACGGCGGCAATTTTGATCGTGAGTACATGCGCGAGCAAATGCAGGTCATGCGGGACACAACAAACGATGCCCTATCGAATGTGTTGTTCCCCGATCAGTTCACTACCTACCAAGAGGAGTCTTCAAGTTCCCGCTGGTGGGGTGGTGGTGGCCAAGGTGGTGGCGGTGGCCGTGGTGGTCAAGGCGGCGGCGGACGTCCGTTCTAGTTGCATCGAACTCTACTCAGATACTTCAGGTTCGATGCAGAATCCGACGCATCTGAGTAGAGTTGGCATTTCAGTAAGTCAGGGCTTTTGCGACAAGTTTCGCAAGCGCTGGCGAGCGCATGCCGGCATCTTTGGCAGCGAGTACTGCATCGGAAACGGACAAACCCTCCGTCACGCCGCGGTAAATGCCCCATAGGGCGCCGGCGCGGTTACCACTTCGGCAATGCACCAAAACACTGCCAGAGCCCGACCGGGCAAGAGTTTCACTAAGAAGGTGGGCATCCTTGATACTTAGGGATTCGCTTGTGACCGGAATCACGGCGTAGTGCAAGCCTGCAGCATTGGCGGCTTCCCGCGCGCCCTCAGGTTGAGCTTCACTAGAAGGGCAAAGGTTCACGACTCCGGTGTAACCTTTGGTAGCTAGCTCAGCATATTGATCGTTACCAGGTTGACCGGATCCCGCAACGGTCTCCGACATGATGACAAAGTTATGAATGTCCACGAAATTAGGAAGAGCAGAAGGAGTCAAAATCTCGGGAGCTTCGGCGAATGTGGTCCTGGGAGTTGAAGGTGTGGTGACTTCGGTAGAACCATCTTCGCCCCAAATGCCATCCCAAAGGGAGCATGCAGGGAGAAGGAGAAGGGGGAGGATTGGAAGTGCGCAGTATCGCATGGGGCGATATTGTAGCTTGCGCCAAACACCGCACTTACCGTCATTCCGGGAACCTTGGCGACAGGAGCGTTTTATTAACGAGGCAAGAAGCTCTAGTCCCTATAAAGCTCTGCACAGCGATGCTGAAGTTCGGCGGCAAGTTCTTTGCGATTTGAAATATCAGTAACAGGTTCGCCAAAGCGCACTTCCACGCTCAGATTGGGCAAGCTTGCAAAAAGCCGAACATTATTTCTCAATCCTTGGTCTTCCGGCCACCAGGCTTGTTTGTCGGAGTATTTGATTACGGCCGGCACACATGGCACATTCAGAGCTGAAGGAGTTTCAAAAAGTGGGGCACGGTATTTCCGAATCTGTTCTCCACAGCCAGCCCCGCCTTCTGCGAAAATATTGACTGTGATGTCGTTTTCAAGGTACCAGCGCAGCTCTTCTCGCAGTCGCGCGGTATCTCGCATTCGGTTTCGGTCCACAAAGAGGGTGCTTCCGTTACGGGCAAGAAAGCCAAAAATAGGCCAACCTGCAATCTCAGCTTTAGCAATAAAGAGCGCAGGCGAAGCACCGCCCAAGACAAGGATGTCAGCCCAAGTCGTGTGGTTTGAGGCGACAAAGGAGCCGGGAGCAGGGCGGGGTCCCACAACTTTGAACTTACAACCCAAAAGCCAAACTCCACCTCGGCCCCAAAGGCTTGTCCACCATGCTGCGGCCTTCGTTCCAAGGCACCGATCCCAAAAAATGAGATTACGAGCTACCCCTGCCATCCCTCCAGCAAGAAAGGTCCATGGCATGAAGAGGAGCACGCGAATCGGTGCCAGTAAGCGGCGGGACATGGCGAGATTCTAACGGTCACACCCAGGCGACAAAAACCCCTGCGGAGCCTAAACTAAGTGTCTCTCTTATGGCTCAGACTCCTTTTCTCTGCACCGACCCGTCTTGCCCTGGAAATGCCAATCCCCTGACACGGGAAGTAGCGGAAGCCCTAGCCCTTGTCTGCCCCGTTTGTAAGGAGCCCTTAGAGGAGAGCACCGGGGAATTGGACGAGTTTGAGCGGCGCGTCATTGAGACGTTTCCTCACTTTATTGCCTACCCTTTCCGCGCGCTTCACCAAGAACAGAACATTTTTGAGAAGACCCTGAGTTTAGTAGATGTCTTCACAAATACTCTGAAATACATGGCGTTGATTGTGGAAAGTGAATATTTGCGGTCGGACTTAAAGGGAGATGAGGAGCTAAACGAAATAATCAGTCAAGACTTGTGTCGACCGCTTGTTTCGTCATGGCGAAAATTCCTTTTAATCGCTGTACCAAAAATGACAGAAGCTGGTCACAAGTTCTTTATTCCAGAACTTCCCGAGTTCTGGAATAAGATAGAGAAGAAAAACATTAATATTCCGGGCAAAGGTTATTACGAGGAAGACGGTGATTTTGTCGAAACAAAGAGTAAGCTAACGCTGTTCCAAGCCCTTGTGAGCTATCGGAACAAGTTTGCCCACCGCGCTAAGCAGCAAGAAGGGGCCGCACTAAAGGAGTTTTTGTTTTATTACGAAAAGGCACTTCGCCCCATTATGGAGCAAATGGAGTGGATGGTGGAATACCCAATGATTAAACGGGAAGGACGCGCCTACTTCGAAATGATGGGGGCGGACATACGAAAAATAAAAGCAATCGATGCCCCGAAGGGGCTGAAAGAAACTTTAGTTGTCCACGCAAAAGAACGTGACGAAAGCCTGGCGCTTGCCCCTTTCTTTATTGTCCCAAACGAGTATTTGACTGATACGGGCGCTAATGAAGACCTATTAATTTATGACCAAAGTACTGGAAAGCGGCTTTGTTATGTCAGTCCCCGCGGGCATCACCGTGAAACAGACAAAGCGTTGCTGGAATGGCGAAAACTTGTCGAGTCCAAGCGAATTGTGGCTCCACTCCTTTCCGTAAATGAAATCAACCCAGAAGCCTTGCGCGACCGTATTTTGCGAGCCACGGTTGAGACTCAAAAAGGTTTAGAGGAATCGAAAAAAATTATTTCGGACACGCATTGTTCAAGAAAGGCGGGCGCATCCTTGGACTTGTTTCCCGAATCGTCCTCTGCGCTTTGCGCAGTTACCGCACCTGCTGGAATGGGGAAAACCTGTTTTGTAAATGAGTTGGCCGGAAATTGGATGGAACGAGAGCTGCCCGTTCTCTTTTTACGCGCCGCACAGCTGGAAGATTCCGATTTGTTTGTTGAGATGAAGGCTCGCCTTCGAGTGGACCCATGCGTGGATCTCCAGAGCTTTCTGGGGCATTGTGGAACAGAGGAAAAACCTCTCGTGGTAATTTTGGACGGCGTTCAAAGTCATGCGGGCCGCGAAGAGCTTTTGCGTTCTGTGCTCAGAATTGGGCGCGCATCTTCGGGCACTCCCAAGCTTCGCGTTATGATTTCCTTAAGGCCAGGGGGAAGTGATTGGATTAGCGTTGACCCGGAAGAGGCAGAAAGGCTGTTCTTTCCTCCTGAACAGGGGGAAAATCGAAATGTGGGAGGTATTCCCGCAACAACCCTCCCGCCACTTTCGCACCGCGAAATTGAAGCGATGTGGTTGGGTTACTCCAAAGCGGGTAACGATAGATTCGCTCCGAAGTTTGATTTCCAACAACTGCAAAACCGCAGTCGTCGTGTGCTCGCCCTGTTGTCGAATCCCCAGATTCTTCAAATATTCTTACGCACATTTTCTGGGGAAAAACTTCCTAAGGAAATGGATCGCCGTGGGATATTTGAAGCCTTCTTTACCAAATTGGCCAAGCGTTCTGGAGACAAAGGTCGCTTTCTTCGTCAGCTTGCTGAAATATCTTGGGAAACTTCGAGTCCGCGCTTCGACTACGACGATTTGATTCAGGACGAACGCACATCGGAAGATTTACAACGAACAGACATCGCCTGCCCTTATCACCGCTTAACTCGTTTAGAGGGGGTGATTTCAGAAGAGGCAACCGAAGGAGGCCGACAGGTCGTATTTTCAGCTGACCTTTTGTTGGAACATGTGCTAGGCCAGTACTTAGTTGAAAGTGGGCGCGCGGACACCGCTAAAGAACTTTTGGAGGTATTTGAAAAAAACGCCGCCCACCCGCTGCTGATTGGTGCGATTCAGTCAGCCTTATCTGCAAAGTTGTCCACTGAGGGGAATGAATTCTTGTGGGAGTTTATTGAAGAAGGGACTCCTCGGGCAGCTACTTGTGCTGGCGAGTTCTTGGGGAAACTTCTTCGGGAGGAAGAAGACCTCGATGCGGTGACGGAAGGGCTTTTGCAGCTGCCATCAGTAAATGACCTTCACGCTGGTCTTGCCGCAAGTGCTCTATTGGAAGACGAGCTTGCCTTTGATATTCGAAGGAACTTTTTGGAAAAACTTGCAACGAGAGTAGACGATATTGGGCTTCCTGCATCAGAGGTTTTGGGAGACCTGTACGGTGCCGTTTCGGCGGCGACCTATGACCTTGGAGATTACAACACATGTAGACGGTGGAGCCAACGAGCCTTAGATGTTCGGCGTGAATGTCTCGGTGATAACCATCCAAGCGTGGCAACAAGTTGGAACAACCTCGGCAACCTACATCGAAAGATGGGGGACTTGGAGTCTGCTGGCCCCTGCTATTTGCAGGCCCTCGAGTTGTTCAAAAATCTGTATGGAGAGAAGCATCCTTCTATAGCCACCCTCAATGGCAACCTAGGCACGCTCTTTCGCAAACGTGGGAAAATGGAAGAAGCTCGCACTTACTGTGAAAAGGCATTAGAGATTCGCAAAGGGCTTCATGGCGAGGAGCACCCGGCTACCGCCGCTTGCTTAAACAGTTTGGCTGCCTTGCACGCAGACCTTGGAGAGTTTGATGCGGCGAAGAAACGTTACGAAAGAGCGCTTACTATCCGGCAGGGAATTCTTGGCAGCCATCACCCCGATGTTGCGGCAAGCCACAACAATTTAGGTCTGGTGGAGCGCCGATGCGGAAACAATGAGGCTGCGCAATCTCACTACGAAAAGTCCTTGGCGATTTTTCGAAAGCTGTGGGGATCATCTCACCCAACAATTGCGAGTAGTTTGAATAATTTGGGTGGTCTTCATGCAAGCTCTGGAAATATTGAAGAGGCGCGCGCAAGCTATGAAGAGGCGCTTGGAATTTTTCTTGAGGTTTACGGCGAAGATCACCCTCATGTTGCCACGAGCTGCAGCAACCTCGGTAACCTTCTTGCTGACACGGAAGATGTTCTTTTAGCTAAAGATTTTCATGAACGCGCTCTTCAGGTGCGCCGCCGCTCCTTTGGGGACAACCATCCGCAAACCGCTTCGAGTTGGCACAGTCTTGGAGGTGTTTGCGCACGGATTGGGGAAGAAGAAAAGGCTCGAAAGTGTTATTCCAAGGCTTTGAGAATTCGGAGAGAGCACTTTGAGGAAAAGCACCCTCAAGTTGCCGCTGGATTTAGTAGCCTTGGGCTCTTGGAGCGAAAACTAGGGAATCTCGAAGATGCACGAGAGTGCTTCATTCGCGCCCTCGAGATCTTTCGCGAAATCTACGGCGAAGTCCATGCCCATGTAGCAACTGCCCACTACAACCTTGCAGGTTTGTTCCACAAGACAGGGGAGGGGGAAGAGGCTCTCCAGCATTTAGAAAGTGCCCTCTCCGTCCGACGTAAACTTCTTGGGGAAGAGCACAAACTCGTTGGCCGTACTTGGAAGTCAATATCTCGGGTTCACAAGTCTATGGGAAATCTCGAGAAAGCTGCCGAGTGCAAGGGAATAGCGGCATCTATACTTGGAGCCTAAAGTAAGTCTATGTCACGACTGCTCCTCCTTCTTTTCGCGATTCTTCCGGCTAACCAAATATTTGGCCAGGAAGAAGAGGCCGCTCTGGATACGAGTGAGCAGATTGAATCCCTTCTGCTTGCCGCAGACGGATTTTATTGGTTCGGCATCAACGTTCACGGAGACCCGGAATTATTTAATCAAGGGCTTGCAGCTCTTTCTAAAGCCGAAAAACTAATTGAACATGCGGGAGCAAAGAAAAAAGACTACGTTCGGGAAATCGATGGGCTGAAGTCCGACCTGAAGCAACAAATAGGAATATCTCAGGACACGCTTTATGGGGTCTTCCCTCTCCTCCGTTTTATTCCCACATCTGCAGTCCAATATGAGCTGATTGACGAGCCAGATGTCATGGCAGTTACTCGCGCCGCGCGCTCTCTGGCTACGACACTTATTCCGACTTGGCGGAAGAATCTGCAACTCGATGTCGTTGTTCGACCGAACCTTCACCCTGACCGCGAAAGCCGATCGGACGCTCTTCGAAATGAAGCATCCTATGTCCTCAACTCTTTTTCCAAGTTTTACGCACATAACTTGGGAGAAGTGAAGTCCATTTTGTCCCCCACTCTCTTTGAGCGTTTTCAAAAACATGGGATGGACCAGGAGATTGCCAACAGTCTATGCGAGGCTCTTAAGCTTGAACAAATATTAGAGGTTGAGCTCCGAGACTACTCGGTTGATGGACCTTATTCCGTTTACCAATTGTTTGGCCAGATGTTTGATTCCGAAAATGGCAAAACAAATAACAGTTACACTTCTCTTGGCTTTACGAAAGATGTCCGCAAAAAGGGCAAGGTTCTTGCGTCCGCAGTTATGGGACTTTTGCTTCTCGCGGCGGCCTTAGGTCTTTTGTTTAGGCCAGCCTTCCATAGAACCCTTTGGATTCCGGCTGCTTTGATTTGCGGTAGTTTTGTTGCTGCCTTTGCGACTCGCCTTCTCAACGGGGTTGCTCCCTTGCCAGAAATGTTGGTGAAGAGCGATTGGTGGTTCCCCACTGCGATGGGTGCCTCCATTAGCCTGCTCCCTGTCCTTGCTGGCGCATATTTGGGACGCGGCCTTTTACAGGGTGTTGACCTTGACGGCACAAGCAATGCACGCAATGCGATGACTTTATTTGGCGCAGTCTTCCTTGGCGCTTGTATTTTTCCAGTTCTGGGTTCCGTGTTCTATCTCGAGTCCATTCCAGCTATATGGAGCTCCCTTCAACTTGCCATTGGTGGGCTTGGAGGAGTTGCCCTTTGCTCCGCTGGTTTTTACTGGCGGAACGCTAAAGTTCCATTAGGGCTCCGATTTTCTGCGGCGATGCCTGGACTGGCTTGGGCTTTTTCTGGATATCTTGCCTGGGAGATTGTTCCAGACCGGCTCGTGGATTCAGCGATTATGACCGTATTTGTTGTGGTCATAGCTCTCGGCATTTTTTGGTCTGCGCTTTCCCTGCGACCAGCGACCAACTTTAAACTTGGTGGTGTTTTTGGTGGCCTAATGCTTCTCCTCCTTTCGGGCTTTTGCGTCCTTGCCGCCGAACCGAAACTGATGCTTGGTCCAGCAATTCCAGGACTATTTGCTCTCTGCGCTGTTGGGTTCCGGTTATCCAAGGGCCGCGTTGCCGAAACAGAGACAACTAAGGAGCCCGATTCTTCGAAGGAAGGGAAGAACAAGTCCAAAGAAGACTTAGACAAAATTTTAGCGGGCGCAGAACAGCTCCCATTTTTACCTTGGCCGCATTTCAATGAACGTGCGTCCGAAGCTGCTGACTCACTTTCTCGCGGCAGGCCGGCCTTTCTTGCGATTTACGGCGAGGTTGGCTCCGGAAAAACACGTGCAGCGAACGAAGTTGCCGCACGCGTTCGGGCTGAACTGGGTTCTTGTCGAACTTTGCGCGGCACTTGTCCCGTAGAAGGCGCTGGCGACCGACCCTTCGCCCCCTTCGCCGAAGCCTTTGACGACTTCCTTGGCACCATTCCGCTCGACAAAGGTTCCGGTGACTATGGCGATGTTTTCCGCCATGTTGGCAATGCTCTAATTCGGGTTCTGCCTGTTCCAGACCTGCTCTCTGGCATGATTAAGATTCCTGAGGCAGAACAAGCATCCACGAGCCCAGCCGCAGTTGGCTGCGCTGTCGCGCGCATGCTGAAGTCTGCACAAGGCGCGGGGGAAAGCGGAAATCCAATCGCATTCATCATTGACGACGCCGAATCCATGGATGCGTCTTCGCGTCAGGCAATGGATGCCATGGTCGAGGAGCTGAACCAGGGTGCGCCCGCCCCAGTTTTGATTATGGTTTGTTTCACCCGCGCCGATGCGGGTAACTTGCCACAAGAGTTGGAGGATCGCGGTTTCCGCCACTGCTACCTTCAAATGGACTCCAATATGGCTACTCAATTTCTTGGCCCGGATGGCGTCGGACTCAACATCCAACTTGCCAAGGCCATGATTGAGCGCTTGGGAGACCATGCAACTGCGCGTACACCACGTTTGCTGGTGGACTGGACACAAGACGCTCTCCGGGACGGCCATCTTTTGGCAGAGCGGAAAAGCGGCGTATTTTCTTTAACTACCGGCGGTACTGGACTTCCCTTTGGAACTCCAACATCTCTCCGCGACTCAACGCGTGCCTTGCTCGCTGACTTGGCCCCAGAAACGATTCGTGTTTTGGAGTGCGCCTCTTGTATGGGGCGGAGTTTTGACATTTACATGTTGGCAGAAGTTTTGGGGCTCAGCACTCAAGAGCTTTTCGTTCAACTGAACACAGCAGAATCTGCTGGCGTCCTCCGCGATGTCCCAGGGCAAGACGGCGCTTATGCGTTTACTTCCTCGGTGTTTGTGCAGGGCCTACAAGATCGCTTACGCCACCCATCGGAAGCCGTAGGTTCGGACTCCTTGAAGCAAATTGCTGTGGATTACCACAAAGCTTTCGCCACCTTGCTTTCCAAAAGACTTCAAGAAAACCCAGGCGACCCCGCCCTTCTTTACCGCTCCGCACAGCACGCCGGCCAGGCTGGACCTCGCTTCCGAGAACAAGCAGCTGCACTTGCTTATCGCGCTGCGGAACATGCATTTTCGACCGCTTCCTATGTGGATGGCCTCCGTTTTGTGGGTGACGCAATCCGCTGGACAAACCGGGGTGGCGAACAGGGTCTTCAAAGTCGCATGCGCCAGCATGTTCTTCAACTAAGAATGTTGTCCGAGGCCCCGGAGGACTTGCGTGCCGAAGTTATGGACTCTGTGCGCCAAGCGCAGGAGCTGTTGGATTACGCAGAGGTTCATGGAGCTCCAACTTCTCTTGCAGCTTCTTTGCGTAATCAATTGGTTTTGCATGAGCATTCGAGCAATCCTGACAAGGCCGTTGACCTTGCTGACCGAAGCCTTGCAGCCGCCGAAGTGGACCCTATTTGGCGAGTCGAAGCTCTCCACTACAAAGCCCTAGCTCTTCAGGCAAAGGGCGACAAAGAAGGTGCTGGCAAGGCCTTCGAATCTGCACTTCAAGAGTTGGACTCCTGTGAAGATTCCTACCTCGAGCGCCGTTCTGTTGGTGCCCAACTCTTAAACTCCGCCGCCAGTTTCCGCTCTGGGCAGGGCTCGGACTCTGCATTGGAGCTCTTTGAGCGAAGCCTGGCTCTAAAAGAGGGGGACCTTGCGGGTCAGGCGATGACTCATTTTGGGATTGGCTGTCACTACTTGTACTCCGTTCCAGATTCGCTTCACCGGAATAGCGAAACCGCACTCTCAGCTTTCCAGCGCAATGCCGACATCAACCGGAGCATTGGTCACTGGCAAGGAGTTGCCCGCGGTCTGTCTTGTCAAGCGCGTGTTTACGAATCGATTAGTTGCTTTGACGAGGCGCGTCAAGCGTGTGATGAGAGTTTGGAAATCGCTCGCTCGCGGAGTTATCGGGTGGACTATCTGTACGCCGCGGCTTGCAAGCTTGGCATTCTCAAGAAAATGGGGGTTGAGCCATTGCTCGCCGAAGCCAGCGCAGCATTCCACGGTGAGCTACAGGAAGACCCTGCTCTCGCCGAAGCTCTCAACAATCTGCCTGACGATGTACGGGAAGCGTTGGCCTAAGGGTTAAACTTCTTTTAGTTCGTCGAGCACGCTTTGAAGGAAGGCTTTGCCGTCACCGAAACACATATAGTTGTTTTCGCGCTCAAAGAGAGGGTTCTTAATGCCAGCGTAACCAGCTGAAAGAGATCGTTTAATCATGAGAGAAGTCCCCGATTCGTGTGCATTCAAAATCGGCATTCCCGCGATGGGGGACTGAGGGTCTTCAATGGCCGATGGGTTCACAACATCATTAGCCCCAACGATGACGCAAACATCAGTCGTTTTGAAATCATTATTGATGCGCTCAAGTTCGAGAAGCTGCTCGTAAGGAACATCAGCTTCGGCCAAGAGCACATTCATATGGCCAGGCATTCGGCCTGCAACAGGATGGATGGCGTAGCGCACATCGGCGCCGTTCTTTTCAAGCTCTTCAGCAAGTTCTTTGACAACATGTTGCGCTTGGGCAACCGCCATGCCGTATCCAGGTACAATAATGACGGATTCGGCGGTTTCTAGAATCATGGCTGCTTCTTCGGGAGAAGCTTGCTTGTAGCTGGTGTACTCATCGGCGCCACCACTGTTGCCACCCGAAGGAGTATCTCCGCCGAAGCCGCCGACAAGAACATTGCCTAGCGAACGATTCATAGCTTTGCACATGATGATGGTCAGAATCATTCCAGCAGCACCGACAAGGGCACCCGCCACAATGAGTAAGGGATTGCCAATTACAAAACCGGCCATCGAGGCGGCAATTCCGGAGTAGGAGTTCAGCAAAGAAACCACAACGGGCATGTCCGCTCCACCAATAGGCAAAACCGAAACTACACCAAAAACGGCTGCGCAAGCCGTGAGGCCAAGAATCATTGCAGTTGGGTCATAGGATTCTTGCATGAAGCCCGCCATCACTCCCATAGCGGCTCCCCCAATAAGTAAGGCGGCCACAATGAAATGTCGACCGGGGAGAATGACTGGGTTGCCGCTGATTTTCCCAGACAGCTTGCCCATGGCGACAAGTGAACCAGTAAAGGTCACCGTGCCAACAAGTACCGAAAGGATGATTGCGATTACCCACACCTCGTTGCCTAGAATGACGTTGTCAGACGGGCCAACCACAAAGTTGCGGCCCCAAAATTCCGAGAGTGCAACCATGGTGGAGGCCAAGCCGCCAAAACCATTAAACAGGGCAACCATTTCTGGCATGCCGGTCATCTCCACTTTCTTGGCCATGACACCGCCAATTAAGGTGCCCATGATTGCACCAACGGCGACAACTTTCCAATCAAGTTGAATGCCAGCTCCCGGCGTAATCAGAGTGACGGCAATTGCAAGGGCCATTCCAACCGCAGCCAATAAGTTTCCACTCCGCGCAGTTTTGACTTTGGACAATCGCTTAATGCCAACGATGAAGAAAGCTGTTGCGACCAAGTAAAGAAGTTGATCAATACTGAAGTTTTCCATTTATGTAATCCTCTACTTCTTCTTTTTCTTGCTGCCAAACATGGAGAGCATGCGGTCTGTGACCATGAAGCCGCCAACCACATTAATCATGGCGAAGGTGATTGCGCAGACCCCGAGAATCGTGGCGGCCGATTCACTGACCCCGCCACCATTTCCAAATTGCGCGCACATTAAGGCTCCCACGATTGTGATTCCAGAAATGGCATTCGCCCCCGACATGAGTGGCGTGTGCAAAGTTGGTGGAACTTTGGAGATTAATTCGTTGCCAGCAAAAATTGCCAACACGAAAACGAAAAGCATGAGTAGAAAAATCATGAGGTGGTTTCAGACTCTTGAGGAGTTTTGGTTTTTGTAACTGGCACGCCAAGGGCGGTTGCGGTGGGTTCATGGAGAGCGCTGCCACCATGAATGGCGACTGAGCCAGCAGTAATTTCATCGTCGAAATCCAAAATCAAATCATGGTTTTCGTTCTCTTTCACGGGAACAAGATGTTCCACAACCTGAAGAACATTTCGCGAATAAAGTTCGCTTGCGTTCACGGGCACAGTTGCCGGAAGGTTTGGGTGGCCCAAGATGGTTACGCCATGGGCGACAACATCCTCGCCACATTGCGAAAGCTCGCAGTTGCCGCCTTGGGAAACAGCGAGATCAACAATCACCGAGCCGGCCTTCATAGATTCCACCATTGCGGCGGGAATCAACATCGGAGCTGGACGACCAGGGATGAGGGCAGTGGTGATAACGACATCAGCTTCTGAGACATGAGCTGCGACGGCTTCCGCTTGCCGTTTTTTGTAATCATCTGAGGCTTCTTTGGCGTAAACGCTCGGCTCAGTTTGTCCGTCGTCCGACTCGATTTCAATGAATTTGGCCCCTAGGGATTCGACTTGCTCCTTAACTTCGGGGCGAATGTCCGTTGCCCAAACTTGGGAGCCAAGGCGCTTAGCCGTCGCAATGGCCTGAAGGCCGGCAACGCCTACCCCAAAAATCACAACCTTGGCAGGCTTTACGGTTCCGGCCGCAGTCATCAGAAGAGGGAAGTATTTGCCTAGGGCGGTGGCGCCGTTGAGGACGGCCTTGTATCCCCCGATATTTGCTTGAGAAGACAAGGCGTCCATCTTTTGAGCGCGGGTGATTCGGGGAACGAGCTCCATGCCGAAGGCGGTCGCTCCACCGTTCAGCATGGCGTGGGAAGCATCTTGGTTCTGGCCAGCCATTAGGAAGGAAACCAATACAGCCCCCTTCTTTAAGGAGCCAGCCTCCGCGGTGGAAGGTGGGGCAACCTTGAGGACCAGATCCCCGCGGCTGAAGCCATCGGCAGAATCGACAATCGTGGCGCCTTCTTCTTGGTAGGCGGAATCACAAAAAAAGGATTCCTCGCCGGCGCCGCGTTCGATGAGGACATTGAGGCCATTTTTTGCCATTTTGGCAACGGTCTCAGGGGTGGCCGCAACTCGGGTTTCCCCAGCAGCGGTTTCTTTAGGTATGAAGACTACAGTCATGGTTCGGGAGCGTTAAAACGAAGCGGCAACTTTAGCCGTGCCGCCCATTTTTTGGAGAAAAGCTATCAGGGATGCAGGGCTTATTCTGTTACCAATGAAACCCACCCCCCTCCCCTTTCCTGGTTTGCCGGGATATCAACTGCTCGACTCCGGAAACGGCGAGAAATTGGAGCGGTTTGGCGAGTGGGTTTTGCGGCGACCGGACCCGCAGGCAATTTGGGCTCCGAAATTGGACCCATGGGAGTGGGGTAAGGCCAATTTGAGTTTTGAGCGCGAATCGGATCGCGGCGGCCGCTGGGAGGGCGATGCCCCAAAGGAATGGGAAATGGAGGTGGGCTCTTGCAAGGTGATGGTGCGGCCGACACCCTTTAAGCATGTTGGTATTTTCCCGGAGCAGGCGAGCAATTGGGCTTGGACCGAAGCTCTTCGGGAGAAACTGGAAAATGAAGGTGTGGAACGCCCTCGCATGCTCAACCTTTTTGGATACACCGGCGCTGCATCGGTCTTAGCTGCCCAGGCGGGCTGGGAAGTTACACATGTGGATAGTTCTCGCGCCTCAATGGACTGGGCCGCCGAAAACGCCCGCCTTTCCGATTTGCCAAGCGATTCAATTCGCTGGATGTTAGAAGATGCAATGAAGTTTGCTGGACGGGAAGTCCGAAGGGAGAAACACTACCACTTAGTTTTGTTGGATCCACCGGCATATGGTCGCGGCGCAAAAGGAGAGAAATGGGAATTCTCAGATGGAATTGCAAGCCTATTGGAAGATTGCAAAACCATATTGGAGCCAAGCGGCTCAGCGGGAATCGTGCTTTCCGCTTACGCGATTGACTTTTCAGCTTTAGCTCTAAGCAATTTGTTTTCTGATTGGGGCGGAGAACTCGAAGCAGGCGAACTTGCCCTTCCTGAAGAATCGGAGAATCGTTTCTTGCCTTGCGGATATTGTTTCCGCTGGTCGCGCGTGTGAGTGGCCTAAAGGTTTTATACGTGGACAACCATCTCTTGATGGTATTGAAGCCAGCCTGCCTTCCCATTGTTCCTGACTCGAGTGGGGACGAGTCTTTACTCGACCAGGCTAGGGCCTGGGTCAAAAAGGAATACAGCAAGCCTGGAAATGTCTTTTTGGGAGTTGTGCATCGCCTGGACCGACCCGTTTCCGGGGTAGTTTGTTTTGCGCGCACAAGCAAAGCGGCTTCTCGGCTTTCCGAAGCTTGGCGAAGCAATACTGTTTTCAAGACTTATCAGGGCTTGGGAGTGGGCGATGTCTTGGAAGACTCTGGCCATTTAACTCAATGGCTTATTAAAGATCGAGAGCGAAATGTTGTGCGCGTGGTCACTGCAGAAACAACTGGCGCCAAAAAAGCCGAGACCAAGTGGAAGATTCTCCGCAGAGAGAAAGGAAAGGTATTGTTTGAGCTCATCCCCGTAACGGGTCGAGCGCACCAACTTCGCCTTGCGGCAGCGACCTTGGGCGCCCCCCTGGAAGGGGACATCAAATATGGCGCCACAAAAGCCCTCCCCGACCGTTCCATTGCTTTGCACGCCGGAGAGCTTGAGGTCCCTCATCCAACCAAGGACGACCGAGTGGCGGTGAAGGCCGTTGCCCCTTTTTAGGAAAGGGTTGCGTCTCTCAAGATGTTTGCCACGCTTGCAGCAACTCGCTTGCCGTCGAGGGCAGAGCTCATAATTCCGCCGGCGTACCCAGCACCTTCACCACAAGGGAATAGGCCCTTTAGTGTTGTGTTCTCTTGTGTTTCACATTCTCGCAGCACCCGAACAGGAGAAGATGTGCGAGTCTCCACGCCAATCATTTGGCCAAACTGAATGTAACCACCCATCTTCTTGTCAAACTCCATGATGGCGATAAGAAGACGGTTTGCAATTCCTTTCGGCAAAAAGGAACTCATGTCAACGGGCGTAAGACCAGGCAGATAGGACGAATCTGCAGGTTCGCGCGATTGGGTCGGATTATTAATGAAGTCAAAACAAGACTGAACAGGGGCTTTGTTTTCGCCGCCCCCGACGTGTGCCGCCACGGTTTCCATTGCCCACTGCAGACGAACTCCAAAAAGAGGGTCGATTTCGGGGTGAACAGGAAGTCGCCCTTCGGCAACGGGAATATCCGCCCCGCCCCTCGGGTCTTTGATGACTTCATGGAGGAGTGGAGCATCGCTTACTGCTGCAGCTTCCCTAAGAAGACTGTCCCATCCCCAGCGGGAACCGCGTTTCCCGCACCAATCTTTGGGCGAAATAGAGACCACAATTCCAGAGTTTGCGAAGGGAGAATCTCGCTTGGAAAGGCTCATTCCATTTACGGAGAGTCGCCCTTCTCCAGTATGGGAGGGCACAATCCACCCACCAGGGCACATGCAAAAACTATAAACTCCGCGTTCATTGGCTTTCGAAGTGAGTTCATAAAAAGCAGAAGGCAAATCAATAGATTGATTGATGCCTTGGTATTGCAGGTCATCTACCCAGGATTGTGGGTGCTCTATACGAACGCCCATGGCAAATCCCTTGGCTTCCATTTCTGCTCCTGCTCTTTGCAAGACCAAAAGGGTATCCAGGGAAGAGTGACCGTGAGCCATGACGAGTGCATTCGTAGCAATGTCCTCTTCGCCACCCTCGGTTTCAATCCGAACGCCCTTTACTTTGCGGCCTTCTTCAAGAATTTCAACAACCTTGGCCCCAAAGCGGATGTTCGCCCCAGCTATTTCTAGGGCTTCGCGAATATTGGAAACGACTTTTGGGAGCAAGTTGCTGCCAACATGGGGGCGCCAATTCGAAAGAATATCGGGAGGAGCGCCAAAGACGACAAACTCTTCGAGAAGGGCATGCACGTCTGCTTTGCGGCCACTTCGGGTAAAAAGTTTGCCATCGGAGTAAGTCCCCGCACCGCCTTCCCCAAAACAATAGTTACTGTTCGGATTAACAGGCATGCCCTTGTTGAGATCTGCGATGTCTTTTCTCCGTCCTTGAACGTCTTTCCCGCGTTCACAAAGAGTCACTCGAACACCAGAGCGCAAGAGATCCAGCGCGCAAAACAAACCTGCAGGCCCAGCGCCAACAATAACGACGTGAGGTGCGGATTCAGGAGGTGGAGCGGGGAGGCTGGACTCGGAGAACAAGTTTTTCTCTTCTTCGCTTGGATCTTCATTTATCCAAACTTGATAGCTTGCGTTCCATTGCATGCGCCGCTGTCGAGCGTCAAAGCTATAGCGCATTAAGCGGGCAAATCGAATTTCTTCAGAGGGGACTCCGAGCTCGCTTCCAAGAAGTGAGTAAAGCGACTCTTTTTTAAGAGTCGCTGGATTTTCGGTCGCGGGGAGCCGAAGAGTGCAAGATTCGGTCATGGTGGTAGAGGATTAGGGCGGAAACCACCCGAATTCTATGGCGAAAGTTTAGGAAAGGGCGCCAACTGTGGTGGTACGTGGGGTTGCAGCATCCATGCAGGCAATGGCGGTAAGACGAACAACGTCAGAAACGCCGACACTGTGGGGCTGCAACATGTGGGCAGGTTTTTCTAAACCTAACATGATGGGGCCAACCGTGGGCGTTTCCGCCAAAACGCGGAGTAGGTTAAAGCCTATGTTTGCCGCGCCCAGGTTCGGGAAGACCAAAACGTTGGCTTTTTGCCCACCAAGCCTACAGTTCTCGTAACGCGTTTGCACGGTGGGGCTGAGAGCCGCGTCCACACGCATTTCCCCATCAATGATTAGGTCGGGAGCCTCTTTGCGTGCAATTTCGACTGCGCGGCGAACCGTATCTGAGCGCGGGTGGAGCGTTCCGCCAAAGCTCGAAAAGGATAACATGGCAACGCGTGGCTCAATGCCAAAGCGCTGGACTTCTTCAGCGACCAAAAGGGCAATTTCGGCCAAATCGTCTTTAGTTGGTTCAATGTTGATGGCCGTGTCGGCAAGGAAAATCACTCCATCCTTTGTAAAGACCATGGTCATACCACAGGCGCGGCGAACCCCGTCGCGCATTGGAACAATTTTTAACATGGGGGACATGGTCTTGCGTACGTGGCGAGTCACTCCACAAACAAGCCCGTCGGCATCACCCAATCGCAACATCATGGGGCCAAACCACATGGGGTCCAAGATGCGCTCTTCCGCTTCTTCAAGCGTGCACCCGCGGTGTTGCCGAATTGAGTGGAGTTCTTCGGCATAGATGTCTGTGCGGGGCCAATCAGTAGGATCGGCAATTTCAATGTCGTCTAAAGAAATGCCATGCTGCTTCGCCAGCGCCTGAATGTTTGCGCGATTGCCAACTAAGATAGGCCTCGCAATCCCTTCCTGTACGACAGCCTCCGCGGCGATGAGGATTCGGTCAGCCTCTCCTTCAGGGTAAACAATTGTTTTTTGCGCTCGCCGAGAACGCGCAATCACGCGGCGCATCAAGTTGCGCTCTTCGCCAATGCGCTCACCCAAAACTCGGATATAGGCATCGGGGTCAATTTTTTTTCTGGCAACACCCGTTTCCATTGCAGAAACAGCAACTGCAGAGGCGACGCGGCGTATTACGCGGTGGTCGAGCGCTTTAGGGATAAAGTACTCCCGTCCGTACTCGAGGCTATCCAAACCATAGGCGAGGGCGACGACGTCGGGGACAGGATCCTTCGCTAAGTCAGCCAGTGCATGCGCGGCCGCATGCATCATTTCGGTGTTGATGGTTGTCGCACGAACATCGAGGGCGCCCCGGAAAATAAAAGGGAAGCCAAGAACGTTGTTGACCTGGTTCGGGTAATCCGAGCGACCCGTGGCCAAGATGACATCATCGCGAGCAGCAATGGCATCGGGATAGGGGATTTCGGGGTCAGGATTTGCCATGGCGAAAACCACAGGGTTTTCCGCCATTGTTTGCAACATTTCAGGTGTAACAACATTGCCAATGGACAAACCATAGAACACATCTGCATCGACGAGAGCGTCGGCAAGAGTGCGGCACTCTGTTTCTATCGCGTAGTGTTCTTTATATTTGTTCATTCCTTCAGCGCGACCTTTGTAAATCACACCTTTGGAATCACACAGAAGAACATTTTTCCGCTGAACGCCTAGAGAAATTGCAAAGTTGGTACAAGCGGCGGCGGAAGCGCCGGCGCCATTCACGACTAAGCGAATATCGCTGAGCTCTTTCCCGGCGAGTTCGACAGCGTTCAAGAGTGCTGCGCCCGTAATGACCGCAGTGCCGTGTTGGTCATCGTGGAACACCGGAATGTTCAACTCCTTTTTGAGCCGCTTTTCGATTTCGAAGCAGCGCGGAGCAGATATATCTTCGAGGTTGACGCCTGCAACAGTAGGGGCGATGTTTTTTACTGTGGCAACGATTTCGTCTACATCGGTCGTGGCAAGCTCGATATCAAAGACATCAATGTCGGCAAATCGTTTAAAGAGGACGCCTTTGCCCTCCATAACCGGTTTGCTTGCCTCCGGACCAATATCGCCCAAGCCCAAAACAGCGGTGCCGTCCGTGACGACCGCAACCAAATTTCCTTTTGCTGTGTAATCGTAAACCTTGGAAACATCCTTGGCGATTTCCCGGCACGGTTCTGCAACACCAGGGGAATAGGCAAGAGATAAGTCAATTTGAGTCAAGCAAGGCTTCGTTGGAACAACTTCGCACTTTCCTGGCCGGCCACTACTGTGGTAATCAAGAGCTTCCTTTCGGGTGGTGAGTTCAGACATAGCAGTTTAATTAATCTGCAGAAGCCTCTTTGGCAACACGAAGACCATCGAGAACTTGCTGGTGAACGGCTGGGGCTGCGGTGACCAGAACCCCCCGATTTTCCGTGAGTTTCGACCCCAGGGTGAAATCCAGCGGACAGCCGTCAAGGTCCGTCACAATGGCGCCAGCCTCTTGGGCGACAATTGTGCCGGCGGCGTGGTCCCAAATGTTCTCGCGGTAATCCGGGCGTGAGCGCGGGCGCACATAAATTTCTGCCTCCCCGCTTGCCACAATACCGTATTTGACCTGGCTGTCGTAACGGACAAAGCCACCTCCAACTCCGGCAGATTCCATCATGGAGACTACGAGTGAGGGGTCACCGTGGGCAGACTCAACTGAGCCGAGAACTCTCCATTCGCCAGGGTTGGAAAGTCCAGAAGATTTGATAGCACGTGTTTCTCCACCATCCACTGGAACCGCAGTTGCTCCGCAACCCTCAGCGGCACAGAACAAAACGCCACGTTGGCCATCAGGGTTTTCAAGGTCTACGGGGAGGTTGGGGCAAACGAGAACGCCGGCGAAAGGGACGCCATCCTTCATGAGTCCAATAGCAACGGCATATTGATCGCGTCGAAGGAAACCCTTGGTGCCATCAATGGGGTCAATGGCCCAAGTCCAAACTGCGCCGTCGTCATCTGGGGTTGGGCTCCCCTGATGGTCAATCCAAGCGCAGACTTGGTCGAAGTTGACGGTTTCGCCTGTGGCATCGCTTACAAGGTTCACAATTTTTTCGGCACCCGCATCACCTGCGCTTTTGCGCAAATGCTCGGACCCTTCTTCAGCAATAATCCCATGATCAGGAAAAGTAGCGGAAATTTCTCGAAGGATGGCGGCTTGGCAGCCGTAATCAGCCAAGGTCACAGGAGACTTATCTCCCTTTTCTAGGGATTCTGGGGTTTCAGCAAGAACCGCGCGGCAAATTTTGGCGGCGGTGATGCCCGCGCGGCACGCAGTCTCAAGAATTAGATTGATTTCGTCACTCATGACTCCACAGATTCTATCTTCGCGGCCTTAGGATTGGTGATTAGCCCTTCGCCCATGCCACAATCCAAACAGCGACCTTTGTCTTGTTTGCCCGGCCTTCTTTCTTATGACGCACGCCAGCCACCATCAACCGGTAAGGCGACCCCGGTAATCCAGCGAGATTCGCGGGTGGCTAAAAAGTAGATGGCATCGGCAACCGCTTCGGGGGTTCCCATACCTAATGCGTGGCGATTGGTGATTGTTCTCAACTCTTCAGCAGGGAGATTCTCAATCCATCCACGATTGATATCCGTTTTAACAAAGCCTGGGCACACGCAGTTGGCGCGAATTCCTTGCGGTCCGTAATCAATCGCAAGGGCTTGAGTGTAGTTGATGATGCCTGCTTTGCTGGGGCCATAGGCCGCACGGTCTTTCATGCCGGCAAGTCCCGCAATGGAGCCAACCGTGACAATGGAGCCGCGAACGGGGACAGGAATGTCCCAGTCACCAACGGGATCTTGCTTCAACATGACCTCAAGGGCGGCCTGACAAGAGCGGTGCGTGCCTTGGAGGTTGATGCGCATTGCCTCCAACCATGCTTCGTCGTGTGTGCCAAGAGCGCTTTCGCGTTGGGGATTAACGCCAGCGTTTGCGACAAGAGCATCAAGGCCCCCATGTTTCTTAGCAAAGGAGGAAACAGCCACGCTCATAGCGCCCTCTTCAGAAACATCTAAAGCCGCTATCTCGGCACCCGTTTCGGCGGCAACTTCTTTAAGCGGTTCGGCGCGGCGGCCGACCAATAAAAGTGTGGCCCCCTCTCGGGCAAAGCGAAGCGCTGTTGCGCGCCCGATTCCAGTTCCGGCTCCAGTGAGAACCGTTCGAAGAGGCGCTTGGGAAGTCATGTTTGTATTAGGAAAACCTAAACGGTTGCGCCTTCATCTCGGAGAGAGTTCAAGGCGGAGCCTGCGCGCCACCAAACAATTTGTTCTTCATTAAGGGTGTGACGAAGGGCGACACGGTCTTCAGAGCCATCTTCGTGACGGAAAACAGCGGTCAAGTCTGAGCCTGGGGCTAAGCCATCCAAACCTTCCAGGTCCACGCGGTCGGTTTCCAAAACTTTCTCCCAGTCGGCGGTGTCCTGGAACACTAAGGGGAGAACACCTTGTTTTTTTAGATTGGTTTCGTGAATCCTGGCAAAGGAACGAACAATGACTGCGGCTGCTCCGAGGTGGCGAGGACACATGGCGGCGTGTTCGCGACTGGATCCTTCACCGTAGTTTTCGTCGCCAACAACAACCCAGTTCAAGTTATTTGCTTTGTAGTCGCGTGCGACATCAGGGACTGTGCAGTTGCCTTCACCAGAAAGAAGATTGCGAGTGGTGCCAATACCATCGGTGAATGCATTTGTTGCGCCGGTGAACATGTTGTTGGAAATATTGTCCAAGTGGCCGCGGAATTTTAGCCACGGGCCGGCGGGGGAAATGTGGTCCGTCGTTGTTTTTCCCTTTGTCTTGAGAAGAAGGGGCATCTGTTCATACTGCGTTGATGGAAGTGGTTCGAAGGAGTAAAGCAACTGCAGGCGTTCGGAATCACTGGCGACTCGGACTTCAATGCCGGTCGAGGATGCGGGTGGAGCCTGGTACCCGTCATTGTCTCGCTCAAAGCCCTTGGCTGGAATATCAGGTGCTTGGGCTGGAGCTTCCAGTCTCCAAGTGGAGCCGTCATCAGCGGTGAGCTCGTCGCGCTCGGGATGGAAACTCAAACTACCCGAGAGCCCCATAACCATCACAGTTTCCGGAGAGCCAATGAAAGCTTGCGTTTCAGTGTTTCCGTCAGCGCGTGCGCGAAAGTTGCGGTTGAAGGAAGTCACAATCGAGTTTCGCGTTCCTTTCTCTACATCTTCGCGTTGCCATTGACCAATGCAGGGTCCGCACGCGTTGGTGAGCACCGTTGCGCCGCAGTCTTCGAGAACTTTCAAGACACCATCTCGTTTGATAGTGTCATATACTTGCTCCGAACCCGGACTAATGAAAAGGTTTGCTTTAAGGGAAGACCCGTGGGCGACGGCTTGTTTGGCAATGTCTACCGCGCGAACCATGTCTTCATAAGAAGAGTTGGTGCAGGAGCCAATCAAGGCAACGCTAACTTCGTCAGGAAAGTTTTCCTTTTTAACGTCGGCGGCCATGTCAGAAAGGGCATGGGCGTGATCGGGAGTGTGCGGGCCAACTAGGTGAGGCTCCAATGTGGAAAGATCAATCTCTACAACTTTGTCGTAGTGCGAAGCTGGGTCTGCCAATACTTCCGCATCAGGGCCAAGCAGGTCAGCGTTTTGTTCGGCCAATTCGGCAAGTTCCGCGCGGCCTGTCGCACGCAAGTAGCGGCCCATAGAGTTGTCCCAGGAGAAAACGGAACAGGTTGCCCCAAGTTCGGCCCCCATATTGCAGATAGTTGCTTTTCCGGTGCAAGAAAGGGATTCACAACCTTCACCAAAGTATTCCATGACGCGGTTTGTTCCCCCTTTCACAGTGAGCATGCCAAGGAGTTTCAAAATCACATCTTTAGGAGCGGCCCAACCAGAAAGTTTTCCAGTGAGCTTTACGCCAACAACTTCAGGTTGAAGTACTTCCCACGGGAAGCCGGCCATGACATCCACGGCATCGGCGCCACCAACGCCCACGGCACACATTCCAAGGCCACCTGCATTTGGCGTGTGGGAGTCAGTTCCAATCATGAGTCCGCCGGGGAAGGCGTAATTTTCTAACACGATTTGGTGAATGATTCCCGAGCCAGGTTTCCAAAAACCCAAGTTGTATCGCGCAGCAACGGACTCCAAGAAGGAATAAACTTCAGCATTCTCCTCTTGTGCGACGGCAAGGTCATTTTCGGCACCTTTGTGTCCACGCAAGAGGTGATCGCAATGCACTGTGCTTGGAACAGTGGCTTCCTCTTTGCCAGCCATCATGAATTGGAGGAGCGCCATTTGAGCAGTCGCATCTTGCATAGCGACGCGGTCGGGGCGCAGATTCAGATAGGCTTTGCCCCGATCAATTTTTTGCACGGTGGCATTGTCAGCGTGGCCCAGGAGGATTTTTTCCGCAAGGGTCAGCGGCTTGCCGAGGCGACCTCTGATGACTTCAAGGTTCTGGCGAGTTCTGGAATAAACTCCCGCGACGAGTTCTGGGGTAGATGCAATGGAGCCCATGGCCCCGTATTTTATCGATGCGCCGAGGTCTTGTTGCCAGCGCAACCTAATGCAGAATTCACCCCGATTTTGTCTAGGACGGAACTCTTTTATTAGCCGACTTCTTTTTCAAAGTTGCGCAACGGCCAGAGGCCGGGGCGGGCTTCTTCGGTGAACCAGTCGCGCATGGCATTTTCGAGCCCACTCATTTCTTTGAGTCGAGCGCCACGAAGCATTTGAGAGACGGCTTGTTGGGTTATTCCCAGTTTTTGAGCTGCGTCGCGTTGGCGGCCTAGACTGCGGTAGGCGCGCACGGCTTCTGCGCGAGTTTGGGTCCACTCGTGCATTAACGTGGAATGCAAAAGGGCGGCGGCTTCGGCAAGCTGAACCTCCATTTCTTTGCGGCCGCTGACCAGGAAGCGGAAGGGTGCCCGATCTCGGATTGCTTCGCCAAGCAAAGCAAGGGAGCGGGAGTGGGCTTGGGAATCAGCAGCGGCTCCCACTTGATGGCCCACCGTGAGCATGGCGACTCGGAGCTGCATCGGCCAAACAGCCTCTGCCAGGGCGGTCGCAAAATCAAAGCCTTGGGTGGCATCAGTCAGGACGGCAGAGAAGGTGGCCTCGCCGATTTGGATGGGGGCGGCCAAGAGGCCAGGGAAGCGCCCCTTGAGAGAGTTTGCCGCTTCTTGGAATTTCGAAGAAGCTTCCAGATTATGGCGAGAGTTCCTTGGGGATGCGGCGACTGCGATGCGGGGACCATTGGTCATGTCCTTTATCCTATCCAGAAAGCTATGATGACTTCCATGAGAACCCTGACCTCTGCCCTATTTATTTGCTTTTCTGCTTTTCTGCTCCCTGCGTGTGGTAGCGCCGAAGAGGAGTCTTCCACCGAAGCCACCGCTGTCTGCTGTGGCGGTGCGTGCGATGCCCCAGAGGGCACTTGCTGTTCAGATGGCACCTGCCACGGGAACCATGCTGAGCTCCCATTGGCGCCAAAAGCTGAATAAAAGCCCCCCCCTAGAACCTTGGGAAGTGTTCCAATAGAGAGATGAGAACTCTCCTAATCCCTTTCCTCTTTTTCCTTTCCGCCTGCGACACACCCCAGTCAGTCATCGCAGTCACGGCACCCGTCGTCGAAACGCAAACCGACACCGAGACTCAAGCAGTTCCAGCCAGTTTTCGGTCTCGGCTGCAGTTTGGTGCGACCACGGCATTAGCTGACGCCTTCATTCCCTTTGAATACGAACAAGGGTTGGAAGGTTTTCGAATCTCGCACCCATTTATTAGCCTAAACTACAACCCCGAACAGGGGATTATGTTGAAGGGGGACGTTCCGGAGGATGACTCCGGCGAACTCAACAAGTTCGCCCTTTTGGTTCGCCCGGAACACATTACCACGATGCAGGATGAGGAGGTCCAACGCTATGTTGAAGGAATTCTTGCCGAGATGGAAGATCGTGCAGAAGGAGGTGAAGACCCACAAGCGCTTGCTTTGGAAATAGGTATGCGATTTGCCGAAGCAATTGTGGAAGAAAACTATTCCATTTCGGCTTGTCTCTATCAAGTTGGAAATGCTATTTGCTCGGCCGCTGGCCCAACGAAGACATGCTGCGCAGACTCTGCGAGCGAAGAGACTCAAAGTATTTCTATTTGGAACCATGACAATCTAGAGAACTTTCGCTTTATTGCAGACGCTTCATTTCCTAAGAGCCCAGATGTGGAGGGGAGTTTCAATATGGGCGGGCAGTGGAATTCTGAACCGGCATCCGGAGGCTCTGGAAATTGGTTTGTCAATGAAGGGGAAGATAGCTGGGATTACAAACTTGACTTGACAGATTTCCTTTTTGCCTACATGAGCAACCTCCTTCCTGCTCGCATTGACTGGAGAGCTCATTCCATGCCGGATGGCTGGGCTTTTCCCGCGGAGGCCTGGTTTTCGATAACGCTTCCATCTCGCAATGGGTTTGAGGAGGCCACAAGGAGGGCGATTACTGAGGGAGTTTCGATGGGCGAAATGTTGCTATCCAAGGCCCGCGAAAATGGGCATTTGATTCCAAAAACAGAAACGGCGATCACCGAATCTAGTTACAAGCAAAAGCTGGATGAGGGATTTGAAATGGGTTTGAGTGAATTTGACAAGGCTCTTACGGAGAACCCAATTCTTGGAATGATACTGGGAAGAGAGTTTCGTTTCGGCATGACGGCGTCCCGTCCGACGCTTGCAGAGTTCGAACCGGGCTACTTCTTGTTTGAAGTGCCCC
>DLRM01000014.1 GCA_002500505.1 Planctomycetes bacterium UBA7888 | reverse complement strand
CTCCCCCCGCGCAGCGGCCAAGCCACACACTCGACTCGTGCTCCAAACACCGCCTGCCTGCGCACCAGCATGGGCAAGAAAACTCTTTTCATGAACCAAAACATCAAAGTGTTTCATGCCTTCCATGTGAGCTGGAGAAAGAGCCGTAATCCATGCATGATTAGGCTTTGCGATGGAGAGCAATACCTCCATTTCGCCGGGTTCATTCACGCCATATTCCAAAACCAGTCTTCGCGTTCCTTGCGGGGCGGACAAAATGGATAGAGGCAAACCAATTTCCGAGTTGTAGGAAGCCGGCGCAGCATGGACCTGGCTTGCAGGCCCCCCCAACAAGTGGGAAAAGAGGTCCTTGGCAGTTGTTTTTCCCACCGAACCCGTAATTCCCACAACAGGCGCATTCAAGTTTTTCAAATGAACTCGAGCGAGTTCATGCAAAGCCAAAAGGGTGTCTTCGACCTCAATCACAGGCATCTCTTTGGGAACACCTTCGGGGATATAGGACACAAGAGCAGCACCCGCCCCCTTTTCCCAGGCCGCTTGCAACCAATCGTGGCCATCTGAATGGGCACCCGGGAGCGCCACGAACAAATCGCCGTTTTCCACTAAACGGCTGTCCGCTTTGCTCGAGGCTAGTGAGGCATCCAAATACTCCGACACGGAGGGGCCATGTAATTTAGCGCCCAGCAAATTCGAAACTTCGCGTGGATTTAAACCAAGCACTGCACCGCCTCTTCAAGCTCTACGCAGTCGTCGAAGGGCGTCCGCAAACCATGAACTTCCTGGTAGTCCTCATGTCCTTTGCCAGCGACCAATAAAACATCGCCCGGTTCCAATCGGGCCACCGCAGAACGAATGGCTTCGCGGCGATCCACTATGACTTCAATCACACCCCCGCCCCGTCCCACTCCTTTGGCGACCATCCTTGCAATGCTTTCGGGATCTTCCGTGCGAGGGTTGTCTGAGGTTACCAAGCACCAGTCCGCGCCTTCGGCAGCAGCCCGTCCCATCGGTGCGCGTTTAGCGGTATCGCGGTCACCGCCTGCGCCAAAGACCACGCCAACTCTACCTTCTGGGTAAGCGATGCGAAGCGCTCTCAAGACACGCTCCAAAGCCTCCGGAGTATGTGCGTAATCCACAAACAAATTCCACGGTGACTCCGAAGCTACTTTTTCTAGTCGCCCAGGGACTTGAGAAGACTTGCTTAACCCTTCTGAAGCTTGCTCGGGGCTTAGGCCGGCCTCGCAAAGAAGAGCAAAGGCGAGAAGAACATTTTCTGCATTGTGCCGTCCAATCAGAGAAGAATAGAAGGAATGAGAACCGAACTCTCCGGAAACCGATAACTCCAAACCAGAAGAAGTCGAACGATAAGTGCCCACAAGGTCTGCGCGAGAATCTTCAAGAGACCATCTCATGAGAGAACAAGCCGAACCCCGACAAGCCCTTCCGATTAACTCATTGCCTGCGGGAATCCAGGCTCGGGCAGAGGAGTCCAAATGATTCACAAGTAAAGCTTTGGCCTGAGCGTAAGCTTCCATGTCTGCATGGTAATCCAAGTGGTCATGGCTAAGGTTGGTCCAACCCGCCGCAGCAAAGTGCGTGCCTGACAAGCGACCTTGGTGAAGACCATGAGACGAAGCTTCCAATACTGCAGCGCGAGCTCCTTTCTCTAAAATGTCCGCCAGCCATTCCTGAAGTTCATCTGCGGGAGGGGTCGTATTCAACAACGGCCGTTTTTCCTCCTTGAAACTCAATCCCAAGGTTCCGGATCGGCCGATTGGAATTCCTAAGGCAGAAAAAGCATTCTGCACTAAGTGGGCAACAGTGGTTTTCCCATTCGTGCCTGTGACACCCAACACAGGAACTTGATGGCTAGGAAGACCCGCAAGAAGAGCGGCGGCCATACCGGTTGCTTGGGCCGCCTGCTTGTTGGAATCGGCAAGTAACTGGGGAACGGCAAGATCCTCCATGGGTTGCGCTAAAAGAACCGCATGGGCACCCGCATCCAAGGCCTGATGAATAAATTTCCTTCCCTCATACTGAGCACCAGCCAAGGCACAAAAGATGTCTCCAGGCCTCACACGACGGGAATCCACCACGGCACGAGTCAAATCAGGATCCGCCATCCCGCCATGGGCGCATGGAGGGACAAGATTCAAGTTGAAGCCGAGTCGAGGGTGAAGTTCTGAGAGCCGCATCGTCACTCAGAGAGCAACATACCGCCAAAAGGACTCCGTTCCAAGTACGGACCGGAAGAAGTTGGTGCAAGCCCCTCAGAAAGACGCCGAAGGACATTCATGACCGCAGGACCCGCAACCTTGGAGCCGTAATGCTCTTTCCCTTTCGGGTTGTCGGCAACAACCACGCAGACCCACTCAGGGTTCTCGACGGGAGTGAAGCCAACAAACAGGGATGTGTACTGTCCTTTCTGGTCGCCATGCGTTTTCTGCACAGTTCCACTCTTTCCGCCCCACTCCATTTCCGGGTCGTGAAGCCAAGCTCGGTGCGGTGCCTCCACCACGTCTTGGAGTGCGTACCGAACCTCGCGGGCAATCGCACCAGGGAGTACTTGTCGGCCCTCGCCCTTCTCTTGATTCTGGAAAAGTCGGGGGCTGTAGAGCTTGCCCTCACCCGCCAAGGCAGCATAAGCAGCAGCAAGTCGCAAGGGAGTCGTTTGGACCTGATGGCCCATACTTACTGCGGGAATGGTCCAATGCGGACGTTTCTTCCATTCCACTTTCGGTGGGAACAATACATTCTGGTCTCGCCAAGGAAGACCAGAGGGTTCTCGAAGACCCCAATCTAGAAGAGCCGTTTTTAAACGGTCTGCCCCAAGAGCAAGCCCTACTTTGCCCGCACCGATGTTGCTGGAATGAAGCAAGACTTCCCGCCAATTTAGAGAGTGACTGGGAACGCCTTGTGCATTTCGTATCGGAGGTTGTTTTGAGCCTCGCACATACCAGCGCCCACTCTCCTGACTAAACTTTTGAGTCGGACTTATCGCACCTTCAGCCAGGGCGCGAGAGACAACGAGTGGCTTCATGGTGGATCCGGGTTCGAAAGGCCACATTCCTGGGAAGCCGTGGCCGATGAGTTGGCCATCCTCCGAAACAGGAACATCGCCTGGTGTATTCGGATCAAAATCAGGAAGGGCGCCAATGGCAAGAATCGTGGAATCTTCCACGTTGATGACCACTCCACAACTCCAGTCCGGTTGATGTTCTCGCTGTAGGTTCTCGAGTTCCTCACGAAGAAGGACACCCACCTTGGCGTCTAGAAAAGTTCTCAAATCTGGGGCGGGTTGAACAGGGAGAGATTCCAAAGCGAGGTCCACCCCATAACCGCGAGCGACCGAACGACTTAACAGGGATCCCGATTTCCCTTTTCTAAGCTCGGAGTCAAACATGCGCTCTAAACCGCAGGCACCTATGAGCGATAAATCCTTCTCGTCTTCTGTGGTAAAACCCACAACGTGAGCCAAGGATCTTCCTTGAGGGTAGACACGCTCCTCCATGCGACGCAGATGAAGTCCCGTTCCGCGTGCAGCATTCAAAAGGGGTTGAATGCGAGAGGCCGCCCCCTGAGACAGCCCCTCGACAATGTTGGAGTAACAACGATTGGTATCCAAAAGCTTGCCAAGTAGTCCCCCGGTTGAGATTCCAGCAAGCTCGGCGACCAGCCCCATTTCGTTCCCCATTTCTTCAAGGGAATATTTTCGGTCAGGGCGGGTGTAGCGACGCTCTTCTGGCTTTAAATCCAAGATTAAGCGCCATCGAGGCAGTGAGTCAGCCATTGTTCGACCATGACGATCCAAAATCCTTCCCCGCATGGCAGGAATGGGCCGACTTCGCTCTTTTCCCGCAGTCGCCCGAAGGCGCTCAGCAGCAGGAAAGGCTTGAAGCTGAACGAGCTTGCCAGCCGTAGCCAAATAAAGAAGAGCCAAGGGCCAAAGGAGCCATGCCGGATTCAGTGGAGAAAGCCTGTGCTTCAAGAAACTGTTTGAATGCTCTCCCCGAGCATGCGACGGGCCGCCTGACGCTGGCGGATGGCCGTTGGCGAAACATAGGCTTCGCGCAAAGTGCGAAGTTCCAGAAGACGAAGTCGGCAGGTTTCTTGGATTCTACGGTGGACTTCAACACGGGCCTGAAGGCGGTCAGCTTCGTTGCGTAGACTCAGAGTGCCCAGCAGTTCGATGCAGGCAATCAGCAATAAGCCAATGCAACGCCCCGTCAACAGGCCCCCCCCTCTTTCTGAATCGCACGTAAGCGAGCACTACGGGAGCGCGGGTTTCGTCTCTGTTCCCCGGCCCCCGCAACAATCCCCTTGCGAGCTATGTCCTCAAAAGTCTCTGAACGCACTTCGTTGCGAAATGCATTCTTCACCATCCTGTCTTCAAGCGAATGAAAGCTGATCGCGGCGAACACACCCCCATCCCCAAGGAGTGCGGGCGCCGCGTGCAGCAAGGCATCGATTTCATCTAACTCGCGATTCACCACAATGCGGAGCGCCTGGAAGGTGCGAGTTGCAGGGTGGATGCCTTGACGACCCCGAGGTGACACACGTGCCACAAGATCGGCGAGTTGAGAGGTGCGCAACAATGGGCCAAAGCGTCGTGCGTGTACAATTTCATGAGCAATCTTGCGAGAAAACCTTTCTTCGCCAAATTCATGAAGCCAAGTGGAAATTTCATCTTCGCTTGCGCTGGCAAGAAGAACCGCAGCCGATGTCTTTTGCTTGGTTGCATCCATCCGCATATCGAGCGGGCCATCGTGCAAGAAGGAAAAACCGCGATCACGGTCTTCGAGTTGGTCGGAGGAAACTCCAAAGTCAGCCAAGATTCCATTCACCTTGCCAGCCCAACCATCTGGAAGGAGGCTCTCGATGGAAGAGAAGGGAGCGTGGGCGAATCGAACTCGTTCGCCGAATGGGGCAAGTCGTTCCCGCGCGCGGTCGAGAGCATCTGCGTCACGATCAACGGCAAGAAGTTGCAGGTCCTCGGAAGCCGCAAGTAAAGCGACAGAGTGTCCGCCACCTCCAACAGTGGCATCAATAAAGAAGCCACCCCGTTGGGGTGCGAGCACCTCGAGAGATTCCTGCAATAGAACCGGTTCGTGAACCGATTGCCCAAGCGGACGAGAAGGTCGAGATAGGTGGCGACTCACGAGAATCACTGTGCCCCTCCGTGAGCAGGAGGCCCACCGCGAAAGAAGATGGCAGCCGTATCGAGGTAGGCTTGCTCGGAACCCTTGGCGCGATCATTCCAGAGGTCCTCATCCCATATTTCGATGTGGTCAAAAACACCGATGACCACTACGGATTTTTCAAGCCCAACATGGGCTCTCATTTTCTCAGGTAGGAGAATCCGACCTTGACTGTCAATGTCCTGTTTGCTGGAGAGCCCAGCAACGCCACGCATAATCTTGGAAAAGTCGGCTTTCCCCTGTACTAACTCGCGAAGCTGAGCAAGATGTTCCTCAAATCCCGCCAGAGTGAACAAGTAGAGACATGGGTCCTCTCCAATAGTGAGAACAAAGTGATTGCGACCGCTGTGCTCCTCCACTGAATCGATTAGCCGGCGTGGCACAAAGAGGCGCCCCTTGGTGTCGAGCTTGTGGTCGGATTGGCCGGTAAAGGAAGTCATGAGAGGAGTGAGGAGGGCCGGGTGGGGGCAACCGCCACTTTCCACCACTTTCCTCCACATTGCTGTTATACACCTGCTTGAGAGCTACGCCAGTAGGAAATGGAAAAAATCGGGATTTTCCGCAAAATTCCAGGAGATGCCGCCATCCCCGCAATTCCTTGGCGAGGCTGAGGAAGAAAGACCCAGCCCTAAACACCCTTAATAGAAAGGCTTAGGCGCAGATGGGGACGAAATAACTAGGTGAGGGTCCCAAAGTCGGGCTCTTGGCCCACACTGGGGTCCATCAACCCGCTCAGAATCTGGGACAGCCTCGCTCTCTGCTCTTCCTCAAGCTCACGAACCTGAACAGGGAAGGTCTTCTTCGCCCTCGGTTTGCGCAATTCAAGGAATTCCTTCTTCCCCTTTTTAGTAACAGAGGCAAGTTTCAATTTCCGGTGCCGAACCAATAGTAGAGCCACCAGGAAACGGAAATCCAAAGCACCGTCGCGCACATCTTCTTCCAGGCGCATCACCAAAGCCAAGAGAGCATCCAGGTCTAGTTTTAGACCACCTCGTTTTTCAGAATGCTGAGTCCTCCACCAGTAGAGGTCGTTGGCTTGATCATGAGACTCAAAACAGGAACTGCATAAGTCCCCCCTTTCGAGACTTTCCTCGCCCATGCTTAGAAGAGAGAAAAGAGTTTCCCCCTCGACAAAACTTCGGTCGCAAGCAACGCAACCTCCCTTGCGGGTTTGGTAATTCCAACTCTGGGACATGGCCTAGCGTGCTCCTCCACGGGGCTCCACCTGATAAAGCACGTGCTCCAAGAGAAGCCGTGCGCGAGCGGGATCCTCGTGCGAATCCTCCCACTTTGCTTCGGAAAGTATCAAAGGCTGATGTTTCTCTTTATTAGCCTGCACTTTCACGCGCACTTTTAAGAGGACCTTGCCACTTTCCAAGTCCACGGCTTCCACCATAGCTTGGGAGCGACGGCCGCGATTGGAATAAGGAGCCAATTGAACATCCCACCCAGAAACCAACCGATGATCCACAACGTCAAGTTCTCCAGGAGGGAATTTAGAGCGCACCATGGCCCAATTGCAAGCGTCCATCAAATCCCGCATCGGAGGGGGAGATTGAAGTTCATACTCCACCCATTTGGCATCCTCCACAGAATCCCCCATCAAGGCGCAAGAGCTCACGGCAGACAAGGAGAGTAGAAGTGGGAAGAGGGAACTGAAGCGCATCTATTGATTCTACCCGGACTTCGAATCTGAATTAACCCCGCTTACTGGGGCTTCGTTTTCTCTCTCGTAGGACCAAGCGGATGGGGATGCCAAGCAAACCCAAATCCTTTTGCAGGGCTTTACCCACAGCCCGTATCACTTCCTTTTCAAAGAGTTTCTTTCGGTTGACAAACAAAAGGAAGGAAGGCGGATGGGACTTCAGTTGAGTCGCATAAAAAACACGGGGTTTTTCGCCTCGACCGCGGAAACGAAGGCGTCCAAAAGTAGCTTGAACAGCCCGGTTCAATTCGCCGGTTCCAATCACTTTGCCAGCGCTTTGATGAAGCTTCATCGCCGAACTCATTACCATATCCAGTCCCTTGCCTTCCGTATTGGAGACCAAGTGCAAGGGGGCTTGAGAAAGATGGGGTAGCTTGCGGGAAATCCAATCTCGAAACGAGGAGACGGTAACTTCGGGGGCCAGATCCCATTTTGTTCCCACCACAACAACCGGCTTGTAACGGTCATTCACGGTTCGACCAATTTCCTGATCCATTCGAGCAGGAAGCTGAGTTAAATCTAAAAACAAAAGCGCTACATGAGCCCGACGAATCGCTTGGTCGCTTCGCGTTAAGGAAAAGTACTCCACAGCGGTGGATATTTTTGCCCGGCGATGAATGCCCGCAGTGTCCACCAGCTTCACGGGATTGCCCTTCCATTCAAAGGCAACTTCAACCGAGTCTCTAGTGGTGCCCGCAATATCGCTCACGATGACTCGCTGTTCGCCAAGAAGCTGGTTAACGAAAGAAGACTTGCCTGTGTTTCGGCGGCCCAAAACAGCAATTCGAAGAGCGCCATCTACGGGCTCTTCCACTGCCTCGCCGGGCGGCAAAACACCAGCCATCTCCTCCAACAAATCCACCATTCCTCGCCCTTCTTGCGCGGAGAGAGGTAAAGGGCCACCAAGTCCGAGGGAATGGAATTCGGATAAATTCGATTCAGCCGAGCGGTTCTCGCATTTGTTTGCGGCAAAAATGATTTGGGATCCCGATTTCCGAAGCAACTTGGCTACGCGTTCGTCTAAAAGGGTTAAGCCCTCGCGAGCATCCACAAGAAACAAAACAAGTTCTGCGGACTCAAGTCCCGTCATCACTTGGTATTCCACAGAATCCCCTAGATCCGCGCGGTCCACAATACCTATGCCACCCGTGTCCATTACATCGAAGTCCAAATCGGGTTCCTCGAACCGAGCTGGCATTTGCAAACGATCCCGCGTTACTCCAGCTGTTGCCTCAACAATGGCAATGCGCTCGCCCATAAAGCGGTTAAACAGGGACGACTTGCCTACATTGGGTCTTCCGACAATGGCAACGAGAGGACGGGGTAAGGGCATTTCAACGAACCCCAAGGATGGGGTGGATTTGAGGCATGACTTGCATCTTCAAACCAAGAGCGCGATTCCGTAGTTGAGCCTTTAGGAGAAAGTCGGTGTCAGGACCGGAAGCATGGCCGGGGCCGGGAGTTGCAGGTATGAGAAAGGTACGACATTGAGGAGAAAGCTGGGCAAGTTCCTGAAGAGCGCCATCCAGCTCTTCCTCCGAAACCGTTTCAGTCAGAACCACCTTCACCCAAAAGGGAAGCTCCGACTGTTGCAGCAGCTCCACACATTCTCTTGGAGACACTGCTTCTTCAGTCTCTCGAAGAGTAGAGGCCAATTTCCAATCCAAAGAAACTGCATCTAAGAAAGGGAGGAGGGTTCGAAGGCGCTCTGGCCATAGGCCTGCTGTTTCCAAAACCACTCGACCAGGCCATGCAGGAAGCCATTCCTCCAAGGCATCCGCTTGCACTAAGGGTTCGCCTCCAGTGATTGAGAGCGTGCTTTCCTCAACTGTCCAATTCCAATCCAAAGCTAAGCGCTCAAGCTGGGCGCTCAAATCCCCAAAAGGTGCAGGATTCTGAAATTGCAAGCTCTGCTCCTTTAGGTGAAGCTCCCATTGCTCCGTCCTATTCCAGGACTTTGGCGTGTCACAATAATGACAACGCAGAGGGCAACCAGCGAGGCGCAGAAAAAGATGGGGCTTGCCCACCTCCGCCGCCTCACCCTGGAGACTGCAAAAGGCCTCCATTAACTGGAGGGAAGAGTTCATGACAGACTAAAAGAAAGTCGGCGAAGAGAATTACTCTTCAGCGCTCTCGGCGGACTCGTCCGTGGAAGCTTCAGCGGATTCAACGCCTTCTAGAGCTACATCATCAGCAGCCTTTTTCTTCTTCTTCGCAACCTTCACTTGGGTTCGAACTTTAGGAATACCGTAGACGGAATCGCCTTCCTCCCACTTGCCATCGCGCATAAGGCGCTCCAAGCGCTCGCGGCGCGACCAGACGGAACGGACACTCTTCAGAGCGCCGCCAATAAACAGCGATTTGTGGACGGACATGGTTCTTTCTTACTGAATGTGGGTGGGCAAAGGCGCCGTAAGCGCCGAAGCGAAGGGCCTCTGGCCACTTCCGGCCGGGTATTCTAGCACCCGAAGCCGACCACGGATACGGGCAAGATCAAGTTTATCCGGGGCTTCTCCCACAAAAATCACAATCTGCTTGGGTTGGTCTGCCGGAAGGAGCAAAGCCCGTACATTAGGAAGTCCTGATTTCTTCAACGCCAGGGCAGCTTCTCGAGCCAAAGCTATATTCCTTTCCGTGTAATCATAGGTGATGACTTGAATCCCAAAAAGCCCCTTGCGAGAGGTCACCTTGGGTGCGGAGGCAATGTTCACGGCAGGGGCTTCCACCACAGGTAGGACCTTCGGTTGAGCCGGAGGAGTTTCCTTAGAGATTTCTTGAGGTCCACGGTTCGCTTCATTGTCCGAAATTGCAAGAGCTGGGTTACCGGCAGCCTCCAAAGTAGTCTCCGAGGTGGACAAGGGAGTCTCAAAGAAACCTGCAGCCCAAAAGGACACCAAAAGGAGGGGAACCGCAGCCGCCAGAATTCCAAACCAAGGAACAGGCCGGCGAACCGGCCGCGCCCCAGGAAAAACTAGCTGCTCCGACGAGGATGCCGACTGCCCAGCACCAGAAGCAGGGGCCGATTCAATCGGCCGCGAAGAGGGAGATTGCATAGGGGCAGACCCACTATCCTTTCTCAGAAGATCCAGAAGCTCGCCTTTTTTTTGTCTCATGGCTTTAACATCCGTCAGTCTAGAGAGTTGGGTAAGAGAATTCAAACCACGGGGTTCTTCTTGTCTCTCGCCTCCGCTAGGGCAAAATGGAATCTGTGACCTTCAACGAGCATCCAGCTTCCGTGCAGGGCGCCGCCCGGCTCCTTTTGGAAGAAGTCCAGGAGATGGGACTCTCCCACCTCCTCCAGGCTCCCCTTATGGAAGCGGAAGTGCCCGCACGGCCTAAGTCCCCCGATTTATCCTCCATTCAACAGAGAATTGAGGCCTGCAGAGCTTGCCCCTTAGCCTCAACGCGCACCCAAGTTGTCCCTGGAGCAGGTCCAGTTGCAGCTCAAGTCATGTTCGTCGGTGAAGCGCCGGGCGCCGAAGAAGACCGCACCGGGTTGCCCTTTGTCGGCAAAGCGGGGCAGCTTCTCACCAAAATCATTGAAGACGGGATGGGGCTCCTGCGACAAGAAGTTTTTATCACTAACATCTTGAAATGTCGGCCCCCAGAAAACCGGGATCCCAGCCTCCAAGAGAAGTCCGCCTGTACCGGATTTCTAACCGAACAGATTGAGACCATTCAGCCCAAGCTCCTTGTGGCTCTTGGCAGACACGCCGCCTGCGCCCTACTGGATTCCGAAGCGTCCCTGGGGCAACTTCGAGGGAAGATCCATCCCAATCCACATGGCGGTCCACCCATCTTGGCCACCTACCACCCCGCCTACCTCCTTCGCTCTCCCTCTGCTAAAAAAGATTGTTGGACTGACATCCAACTCGGCATGGCCCACCTTGGAATTCCCAAGAAAAGCTAATGGTTCGCGCTCTCGGTTTTCATTTCCAACTGGGAGTCTCCTCTTACGCTTGCATTGAAAAAGAGGACGGAAGTCCGGCCAATATTTTGGCGTCCGGCTTGGTTGCAGATGCCGACTTGTTGGACCTTTATGCGCGATGGGCAGAAGACACTCGGCTTCTTTGGGGATTGGCTTATCAAATAGATGGGCATCGCTCTACTCAACTCCCGGCTGATTGGCCTCTCACCCGGCCAAGCACCTCGGCTCTTTCCCACCCAGCTTTTGCTGCGGGCCTTTGGGAATGGAAGAACGGCCGTTATGGGGAGAACGATCTCTTCCTTTGGCTCCGGCCCGAAGAAGTGTTGTGGTGTGAAGGGGAACCCGGATTCCGCTCAAGCGGGCGCCTCCCCAGAAGCACCCCAATCCGTGAACTTTGGGACCAACTTTATGGCCGACTTAGCCGCCAGCCGAACTCGGTTTGCCTTGCCGTTGAATCCCAAGCACCCGGTGCCGAGATTCTAGAAGAGACCATTCGCGCTAATGGCATAGATTGCTTAACCCTCACACCCCCAACCGAGGAGCAATCGGCAAATCGAGCCGCCTTGGGTGCAGCGCTGACCGCACTCGACCCTACCCAAACCGGAGTTGTCGAGCCTCGGGCTCCTAAAAAGAGCCGAAACCCTGCGGCGTGGCTCCTTTTATTGCTCGCCGCCGGCTGTTTGCTGGGGACTTCCGAACTTGCCCACCAACAGCGCCTTGCTTTGGCGAATGCAAAATCGATTCAACTCGTTGAAAGTGAAACACTCACGCCACAAACTGTTCCTGCATCCCCCATCCCTCCCAATATTCAAAGATGGCTTCTCCGAAGGGAGAACTTCCTTCAGACCCTTGAAGCTTCTCTCCAAGCCGCACCTCCTGAAAGCCTCCGTCGCTTGGAAATTCTGACTTCCCCGGATGCCACCACCACTCAAGTCCGCATGCTCCTAAGCTCGGATCAAAAACCAAGGCAAACAAGTACAACTTTGAAACTTAGGGCAAATCCAGCTCGCCCCGGTCTATGGATTGGAGAGTCCAACACGAAAGCCCCATGATGCGCACCTTCGTCGCCGTTCTTTTGTTGGGCATCTCCGGTGGCCTTCTCCAACAATGGTTTGCAAGGTTCCTTGCCCCCATCCCGGAAAAAACATCAACCTCGATTGCAACTGAGCCCATCCCTGAGGCGACCTGGCATCGCGAAGTTTTTGGGAAAACGATTCTTTCCCCTTCCGCATTGACTCTCAAGTCTAGCTTGCAATCTTGGGGCAAGCCTTCGGTTGAGGGATGGGATTTGCTTTCCGGCCCAGAAACCGCAGCTGCGCGTGCCACTCTTGGTTTTTGGCTCACTTCACCTCCTAGCGGCAAAGTGAAAATCCTTTCTATTCAAATCAAAAGGCCATCCTTGTCTGGGCCAATTCTGGCTAAGTTCCAATTGCGAGGTACTCCCCAGGCAACCCTTCCTCTTGTGGGTCAGCTCTTGGGACCTCCCCCGGCCGGCGCCTTAACCGACCCTCTTCGGGTAAGCATGGATGCTGGCATTGATGACTTGGACGCCGAATTAGAGTTCCGAATCGGCTCGGTTCTTCAAATGGAGTCTCCCATCTCATGAAAGGCACACGAATCCTTGGGGCTGCGGCTGCCACTATGGGGGCAGCTGTCCTCTTGATTCATGCACTTTTACCGGCCCCGAACCCAAAGCCGGCGAGCAACCGACTCCCCAAGCTGCCCCCCCCCGCTAACGAAAATCTCATTGCTGACCCCAGCAGCCTCCAAGCCCAATTATCTCAATCGGTCCGCTCGCTCAAGTTCCCTCCCGAGGCCACCCAAGGATTCGCCATGGGTGAAGCCGCCCTCCGTGCGGTCGCTCTAGAACTCCCCGATGTCTTCCCTCCAATGGACTTCATCGCAACTCCCCAAGAAGGCGGCATCCGCTTGAGTTGGCTCCCCAACCCTAAAAACCCCGTGGAGGGGCTCCGTTACGAGATTACTCGCTGGGCAGGGGATGGAGGAGCCGAAGAACTCTCCCCAACCCGATCTAGAGAGTATTTGGACCTGGTTCCATGCGAGGGAGTCCCCTATCGCTACAGGCTTCGAGCCCTCGTGGAGCGACGCATCCGGGGTACTGGAGGAATCAAACAGGTCCGTAGTCGCTCCTCAGCTCCCATCGGCTCTGTCGCAACTGTAGTCAGAAGCGCAACTTGGGTCGCTTTTGGCACTCTTGAGGACGGTCGAATTCAGCTCAGTTTAGCCCGAAAGGGGCGACCTACGCTTGGCCCCTACGCAACGGGCCCTGGAGAGCCCATTGGTGACACCGGATGGAATCTGGAAGGTCTGACTCTCCGTGAAACCACTGTGGACGAGCTCACTAGTATTCCTCGCTTTGACGCATTGGGGCGCAGGGTCATAATCAGCGGCCAACCTGCTGACCGGACCCGCACAGTTGAGACTGTGCGTTCTCTTGCCAGCATCCGTCTCATAGATCCTTGCGGGTCGCCGCTCGACTTGGAGCTCTTGCTTCCAAGGGAGTCTTCGGCCTCTGAGGATTCTTGATCCTTACCCCTTCCGGCACGCCACTTCGGCAGTCCATTCCCGAATCCCAACTGATGTCCACTCACCGGTTTTCGCTTTTCCTACTTCCCTCCCTTCTCCTGGTAGCTTGCCAGAGTGCTGGGGAAGAGTCTGCCCTCTCCAACGCCGACAAAGAAGGCGGGTGGTTTGAATCTGAAACACCCTCCGCTCCCAA
>DLRM01000052.1 GCA_002500505.1 Planctomycetes bacterium UBA7888 | reverse complement strand
CAGACCTTGGCTTTTCTGATGCCGCTGCTGGGGACACAATCGCCTGGTGGTCTGCGATTATGACCTTGGTCACGGTTGTGGTTGGATCGTTAGTGGACACCATTGGTATACGCAAATCCTTCCTTTTAGGATTCTGGCTATGCCTTCTCCCGCGTGGAGTAATGACGGTCGCTGACAATACTTTTGTTGCTCTAGCCTTCGGCCTATTCCCTATGGCGATTGGATTGGCGCTGATGATTCCGGTTATGAATGCGGCAATTAAGCGATATTCAACACCTGCCCAGCAGACCATGGCGTTTGCCTTTTTCTACATAGTCATGAATATCGGTTTTGCCATTTCAGGATGGTTATTTGATTGGGTGCGCGAGCAGCTAGGCGAGCAAGGCGGCCAAACGATTTTAGGAATGGAGCTCTCCACTTATCGCGTGTTGTTCTTTTGGGCCACGGTTGCGACTGTTCCTGGCTTATTAATTACTCAGTTCTGGCTGCGTTCGGGTGTGGAAGCAACCGAAGATGGCATTGTTCATAAACCAAAAGAGATTCTCGCCAAGAGCGGCAAGGGCGTAGCGAATATGTTTAAGAGCATCGGCAATACTGGTCTTGAAACCGTAAAAACCTTTGTTAATGTTTGTCGGCAGCCAATCTTCCTAAGGTTTATGACCTTCCTATCTTTAATTGTGATGATTCGCATTGTTTTCTACCACATGCACTACACCTTCCCCAAGTATGCCCTGCGCGAACTAGGCCCCGGAGCAAAAATAGGGAACTTATGGGGCGTGCTTAACCCAGTCATAATTGTAGTTCTGACCCCGTTCGTCGCCGCCTTCTCTGGAAAGATTTCGAGCTACTCAATGATTGCGGCCGGTACTTCCTTCGCTGCCTTGCCAGTTTTCTTCGCGGCAATGCCACGCGAATGGTTTGCTTCCGCTGCCGAGGGATGGCTCGGTGAATTTATTGGCCACACCTGGCTCGGGTTAAGCGGCCCCGTTGATCCTATTTACATTTCCATTACCCTGTTTGTGTTCTTCTTCAGTATTGGCGAAGCAATCTGGTCGCCTCGCCTCTACCAATACACTGCAGCGATTGCGCCTAAGGGACAAGAGGGTTCATACATGGCGCTTTCTTTGTTGCCATACTTTGTGGCCAAACTTGGGGTTGGAATCATGTCCGGCCGTATGCTTGAGAAATGGTGCCCCTCCGACGGCGTTCTTGCACAAAAACATTTGATTTCAGAGTATGGGATGACAGAGGGCGACTTTGTCGACAAGAGTCTTGAAGACTCTGTGCCCGTCCTTGGCGAAAAACTTGGCTACACGCTTGATGAGGCTGGCCGGCTAACCGAAGAAAATCTTTACCAGGTTTGGGAAATGTTACACCAAACCTATCCGCGCGATTCCACCACCCTGTGGCTATGGATTGCCATAATGGCCCTTATTTGCCCAGTCGGAATTATGTTCTTGCGTAATTTCGTTCGCAGTCGCGAAGATGGATCATCTGCAAACCAGCCTGAGGCTGACGAAGAGGCTGCCTCTGAAGTCATCGAAACCGAAGACTAGAAAATTTGACGTTCTATTTCCCGCACCTGTTTTATGGTGCGAGAAAGGGACTCTCGAACTTCGTTCTCTGTGATGCCAAAGCGTTGGGCGGTTAGCGAATAGGGCTCCCCTTTGAGGTAGGCACAAAACAACGTTCGTTCCCGGGGGGCAAGTCGGCCAATTGCGAAAGCCAATTGCTCTCCCTTTTCTGGGGCGGGGGGCTTCCCCGCTTGGGTTACTCGCCTGTGGGGCGGTGGGTTTATTTTGGAGGTAGGGATTATTGCCCTTTTGGGATAGATACTCGGTTCGGCCGTTCTCCCATCTAGAACCAAAACCCCCGTAGGCGGGACACAATATTTTGTTTTTCGGGAGGCTTCCTATTCAGGACAGCCGCTTGCAGCCAAAGAGTCGTTCAGGGCGTGGTAAATCGCAGTATTGCAAGCCAAAGTAAGGGGAAGAAGGCCCTTGCGAGTGTCGGCCAAGTAGTCCGTCAGGCGGTCAGGTGGAAAATCGTCGTTTAGCGACAAAATGTTGTCCAGGCGGTCGGAAGAACGGAGAATTTGAGAGTCGCGGCCATCCCAGGAAAGGGCGGAAAAGTGAGCTTGGTCGCGGTCGGACTTGGACTGACCGTCTCGCAGGTCGGGCAGAGTCATGCTTCGCACTAAGTCGGCAACCTTGGATCCGAAATCTCCCATAAGGTCATCGCAATTCAGCTCGGTGTCTTCCACAATGTCGTGGAGGACGGCGGCGCACAGCAAGTTGGGGTCGTTGAGATTCCCAACCTCTAACAAAAGAAGCGCTACGCGGAAGGGGTGGGTGACGAACTCGGAGCCATCCTTGCGCAGTTGGCCTGTATGTTTATCTTTGGCAAGCTCAACCGCCTTGTGAATGGGTGGCCAAGTATTGTCGCCAACAGCACCAAGAAGCCGAGTTTCTAGTTCTTCGGCAGAAAGGGAGTAAAGCTCTTTCATGATTCGTTTCGTTCGCGAATTCGAGCGGTCCCATCAATCAAACCTTCAACCAAGATATCGCAATGGTTTAGAAATAATCCTACCTCTGCCACGCCTGGGATTTCCGAAAGCGCACGGTGAAGCTCTTCTGGGTTTTGGATCCCCTCTTCAAACTTGCAGTCCAAGATATAGTTTCCATTATCTGTCACCATGAGAGTGCCCTCCTCGTCGGTCGTGCGCAAAAAGGGCTGGCAACCTTGGGCCGCTACCTTTTGGGCGGTCGTCGTATGACCGAAGGGTAAAATTTCTACGGGTAAAAGAAAGGTCGTGCCGAGACGCTCGACTCGCTTCCCCTCTCCCACAATAATCGCCACTTTGGCGCCGGCAGATGCCACAATTTTTTCGCGCAGAAGGGCGCCGCCGCCGCCTTTTATAAGCCGAAATGCTGCGTCTACTTCATCGGCGCCGTCTACAACCAAATCGAGTTCGGGTGTTTCTTCTAGTGTGGAAAGGACAATTCCTAGTCCACGCGCTTTTTCAGCAGTGTCTTCGCTCGTGGGAACCCCCTTAAGATTCAGGCCCTCGGCGTTCATCCGTAAGGCAACTGCGTCCAGAAAATAGGTCACTGTGGAACCGGTGCCCAAACCAAGAATCATTCCATCCTCGACGAGTGAGGCGGCGGCATTTCCGGCGGCTTGTTTAGAAGACATGACTGTTTGCATGAGCCTATCCTATCCTCGCTGAAACCAACCTCTTGGGGCGGACAAAACTCGCTGTCCACTCTATAATGCGCAAGTTACTGAAACCCTGTCGCATTAATGAGCCCTTCCGAGCCCTCTCTCGCAACGCTTGCCCTAAACCATCGGGGCATCGTTCGGGAAGTCGTCGGCAACGGGGCCGCCGCCGACCGGCTGCGAGAATTAGGGCTCACTCGCGGCACTTCCGTTGAGCTTCTGCGCCAGGCCCCTTTTGGCGGCCCCATGATTTTTTCTCTACGTGGCTACCAGCTCTGTCTTCGGCCTACCGAAGCGGCAAAAGTGTTGGTTGGGCTGTCGACTTCTCCCCAATGACCCCTCCAAGCCCAACTCCTAGGGCGCGAATCGCCCTGATTGGCAGCCCGAACTCGGGGAAAACCACCCTTTTTAATGCGCTCACGGGAATGCGGGGCAAGACCGGTAACTATCCTGGCGTGACGGTCGACCGCCGAGTTGGGCAAGCCCCAACTCCCCACGGCCCAGTCGCCTTAGTAGACCTTCCTGGAACATATAGCTTGCACGCTATCTCGGAAGATGAGGCGGTCGCTGTAAAGGTGCTTCGCGGTGAAATGGAAGGAGAATCCCAGCCAGATGCCGTAGCCATTATTGCTGATGCCACAACCCTAGAGCGTTCGCTTCCTTTTATTGCGGAAGTTCTCCAGGCGGGCTTGCGCACCTGCCTTGTTCTGACCATGGTGGATGAACTCAAGGCTCGTGGTGGCGAAATTGACATTATGGAGCTCCGCCGAGAGCTAGGAATTGCGGTCATTCCGGTTGTAGGAAACAAGGGAATTGGAGTTGACGATTTGCGCGATCAGCTTGGCCGACACGACAGTTGGGGGATGGCTCGAGAACTACCCGAGAAAGGAACGGAGGCTCGCTTCGCTTGGGCAGACGCTCTCCTCCAAAAAATCACTCGCAAAAATCTCTCCGATAGCAAGCTGACCAAACGCCTGGATTCAATTTTGCTTCATCCTCTTTGGGGAGGACTCGTTTTCTTTACTTTTGTTCTTCTTTTCTTCCAGGCTATCTTTTCTTGGGCGGCACCTGCAATGGATGCGTTAAGTGGTGGCGTCGAAGCTATTGCTGATTGGTTAGTAGCGGTAATGCCTTCTGGTTGGGGAACTTCTTTGCTTGCAGACGGAATCGTTCGCGGGGTCGGAGCGGTGGTGGTGTTTATTCCCCAGATTGCCCTTCTCTTCGCCTTAATCTTTTTCTTTGAGGCTTGTGGCTACATGGCGCGCGCCGCCTTTGTCATGGACCGATTAATGGGGTGGGTTGGCTTGGAGGGCCGCTGTTTTATTAGCCTCCTTTCTTCATACGCTTGCGCAGTCCCTGGAATCTTGGCAACGCGCACCATTCCTTCTCCGCGCGACCGCCTTGCTACTGTTTTGGTTGCTCCTTTGATGACTTGTTCGGCTCGTTTGCCAGTTTACGCTCTCCTGATTGCGACCTTCATTCCTGCAACCACAGTTTTTGGCCCAATAACTTTGCAGGGCGTTGTCCTAATGGCCCTCTATCTTTTGGGCGCATTGTCAGCATTGTTGTTTGCTGCCGTTTTTAAGCGGGGGCTTTTGCGAGGCGCCACTTTGCCTTTCTACTTGGAGCTTCCCCCTTATCGCTTTCCGTCCCTCGCCTCGATTGCTCTCCAAGTTTGGCGGCGCATCAAAATGTTTCTGCGACGAGCGGGCACTGTAATTTTGGGCATGTCTGTTTTGCTTTGGTTCCTCTTAAATTATCCTAAGGTAGAGAACTCTGTCGACTTAGATTCGGCTGCTCACCAGCGGCAACAAATTGAATCTAGTTACGCGGCATCTATGGGTAAGGCCTTGGAACCCGCAATTGCCCCGATGGACTGGGATTGGCGAGTTGGGATTGGGCTCATTGGATCTTTCGCTGCACGCGAAGTCATCGTTTCTACTCTCGTCCAGGTTTATGCCTTTTCGGGTGATGAGGGCGATGTCTCCGGCCTTGGTGAAGTCCTCACAAAGCCTGACTCTGTCACGGGCAAGCCACCGCTTTCGCTGGCTTCTGCAATGGCACTCTTGGTTTTCTTCGTTTTCGCACTCCAGTGCGTTTCCACCATTGTGGTCATTGCTCGCGAAACCGCATCCTGGAAATGGGCCATCTTCGCTCTTGTCTACCAAACCAGCTTTGCCTGGCTCACCGCATGGATTTGCTATTTAGTGTTCGCTTAGATGTCTACGGAGACCTCTAAAGCGTTGGCCTCGATGTAGCGGCGACGGGGCTCAGTTTCGTCTCCCATAAGCATCGAAAATATGCGGTCGGCCTCAAAGGCATCTTCGAGGACAATTCGAATAAGCGCGCGCTTTTCTGGATCCATCGTGGACTCCCAAAGCTGTTCTGGGTTCATTTCCCCTAGACCTTTGTACCGCTGGACGTCAGCGAACTTTTGGCCCATGCTGCGAACGCGCTGGAGAACGCCTATCGGCCAGGTAGCCTCTTGCGATTCCTTGCCAGCAACCACTTTCCAAGGACCGTCTCCGGTAAAGCCGGCTTCGCGAACCGCTTCTAGGGCAGCGAGAATTTCACCATTTTCGTGGAAAGAGAAGGACAAGAGCTCGGCTTCTTCGCGAGGCACGGCTGAGTCGGGGCCTTCCCAAACTTTGGCGCCTTCACGACTAGAAAGCCACTTATCGCGATCGGAATCGCTCCAAAACATGTTTGCCTTTTCTGTTTCGGTTTCAAAAACCATGTGCGCGGGCAATCCTTTTTTGGAGTCTAAGGATTTAAGGTAGTCTTCCGCAGAAATTCCGCGTCGTTCGCCGCGGAAACCCTGCATCGTTTTTTCAAGCGAACGCAAAGAGGGAATCGTGGCCCCAAGAGCGGCGGCATCGAGCTCCGTTGAGCCTTCAAGTTGGCAATCTTTCATGCCGAGGTCCAGTAAAGAGCTTCGGAGGTCCTCGTCGTTTTGAATGTACTTTCCGTTCTTTGCGCCCTTCTTTTTAAGAAGATAAAGGGGTGGCTGGGCAACATAAACGCGGCCAGCCTCAACAAGCGGCTTCATTTGGCGGAAAAGGAATGTCAAAATGAGAGTGCGAATGTGGGAACCGTCCACATCGGCGTCGGTCATGATGATGATTTTCCCATACCGAACTCTGTCCAAATCAAACTCGTCGCCTACTCCCGCGCCAATGGCCTGAATTAGCGTCTGGAGTTCTTGGTTCGCAAGAACTCTGTTTGCGCTGTTTTTTTCAACGTTAATAAGCTTGCCTCGCAAGGGAAGAATCGCTTGGTAAGTACGGTCCCGGCCGGTTTTTGCAGAGCCCCCCGCAGAATCTCCTTCCACGATGTACAGCTCGGTCAGCTCGCGATCTCGAGACTGGCAGTCTGCTAGCTTCCCGGGCAAAGAACCGGAAGAAAGAGCGCCCTTCCGGCGCACCAGGTCGCGCTGCTTCCGGGCGGCTTCGCGGGCATCGCGGGCGAGGAGAGCCTTTCTGATAATGGCGCGCGCGGCTTCCGGGTGTTCGTCAAGGTAGTTTGAAAACTCCTTATTGACAACTGTCTCGACAACTGGGGTGGCCTCTCGCGAGCCAAGCTTGCTCTTCGTTTGTCCTTCAAACTGCGGCTCGGGGATCTTGATTGAAATGACGGCGTACAAGCCCGCTTTATAGTCATCCCCGCTGGGCGCATCACCCTTCTTAAGCAAGTCCGACTGCTTCAGCCAGGCGTTCAGTGTTCTGGTTAGTCCAGAACGAAAACCGGAGAGATGTGTGCCTCCCTCAAGGGTCCGGATGTTATTGGCAAAAGTAAAAACACCCTCATGCCAATCGTTGGTATAGCGGAGGGCGATTTCCACGCCATAATTTTTTCCGTCGTGCGCAACATCTTTGTTGAAATGAACCACTTCGGTAATCGACTCTTTGCCTTCGGTAAGGTCCTTAATGTATGCCGTTAATCCCTCGGGATAGTGAAACGTGTCTTTCTTTCCGCTCTGTGCGTCTTCTAACTCAATTTTTAGCCCAGCCGCACCCATTAAATAGGCCATCTCTCTTAGGCGATTGTGAACGACGTCGTAGTCAAATCCCTCGTGGGTAAAAATCTCGCGGTCCGGACGGAAGGTTACACGTGTTCCTTTTCGCTCGGTAGAACCGGTAACTTTAAGGTCTGTTGTTTTGAGGCCTCTAGAAAAGCCCATGTGATGAACCTTTTCTTCTTTAAACACTTCAACGTCCATCCACTCAGAAAGAGCGTTCACCACAGAAATTCCCACGCCGTGTAGGCCTCCTGAAACTGCGTAGGCCTTTCCGTCAAACTTGCCGCCCGCATGGAGCTTTGTCATTACAAGCTCAACGGCAGGCACACCCTCTTCTGGATGAATATCAACTGGGATACCGCGCCCGTTGTCTGTAACCGTAGCGGAACCATCGTCGTTTAGTGTGATGTGAACCGTGTCGCAGTAACCGGCCAAGGCCTCATCTACAGAGTTGTCCACAATTTCCCACAACAGGTGGTGGAAACCGCGGAAGTCTGTGTCCCCGATGTACATCGCGGGGCGCACCCGGACGCCTTCCAAATCCTTTAAGAACTGGATGGACTGAGAGTCGTATTTTTGTTGTTTATTTTTTGCCATGACTTTGGCTAAATTTCCGAAGTAAGTCGCTGCGCTTAGTTGCGGCGGAACTCAATCTCGCTCACTACGACGTTTTTTCCATCTGGATCGCGAGATAGTTCGCCGTTAAGAAGATTGAGAAACTCGCCTGAGCGGAAACATCGAAGTTCTTCCAGAAGGGGTGCAGATGAAACTGCGACAAGGAGTTTTCCTGAGCGGAAGGAAAGGGGCTTTGATCGAGCTGCAATAGTTTCGGGGGCCACTCTCCCCCAGGCGCTAAAAACTGTTCGGTGAGCAACAGTCCGGGTCCAGCCCCTCTTGTGAAGCACTCGGCTAATTATCTCCCCTACGGAAGTGGGCTGACTCTTACGTTTAGTCACGATCCGTGATTAGAAAGAGGCATAACGACATATTCAAAGTTATCGCCTAAAACAAACTTCGCTGGTCGAGTTGCTTCGCCCATTTGAAGCTCAACCTGTTCGGCATGAGCAACCTTTAAACCATCTAGTAAATAGCTTGGGTTGAAAGAAGCGCTGAATTCTCCGCCGGTGTAATCCACCTCAATTGTGGAATCAGATTTTCCGCGCCCCTCATGCTCAGCAGAAATTTGCATCGCATCAGTTTTTAAATCAATGCGCACAACTTGGGCAGCGTCAGCGGTGAGGTGGCTGGCAAGCTTAAGTTTTCTAGACATGCTTTCTCGATGGGCACGAATAATGTGCTTGCCATTTTTTGGGATTACATTGTCGTAGTTAGGGAACTCGCCCTCGAGGACGCGGCCAAAGGATTCAAGATTTCCAATTCGGAAACCGACCCGGTTGCCGAGAAAAAATACTTCAATGGTTTCTGTTTTTTCATCTTGCCCAAAGCGAACAATTTGATCGAGCATCTTTGGTAATAAAACAGAGCGTTGTTTTTCTTTTCCACTTTCAGCTTGGCGACGGATCCAAGCAAGCCGGCGACCGTCAGTGCCAACCATGGTCAGTTCGCCATTTTCAGCCTCAAACAAAACGCCTTCGGTTGCAAAACGGGTGTCATGCACACGCGAAGTTGCAAAGCGCGTTGAACCAATCATCTGCATAAAAGTGTCTTTTGCAATCGTGATACTCGGCTCACCTTCAAGAACTGGAACTGTAGGAAAACCTTCTGGACCTTCGCCAATAGCTGCACTGCTTTCCATTGTTACCAAGGAGCAGTGGTCTTCTCCGCCAACAATTTCAAACTGCTGCTGGTCGGACAAGGAAACTGTGACAGTGTCAGCTTCAATGTCCTTAAAAACATCCACGAGTTCGCGACCTGGAACCAAAGCCCAGCCCGGACTGTCCACCTGGACTTGGTTCAATGTGTAACGAACCGAAATGTCCAAATCGCTTGCGACAACAACGAGGCGGTCGTTCTGAACTTCGACAACCACTCCACCGAGAACTGGGCGAGATGGCTTTCGATCAATGGCCATTTCAACACGCTGAAGGGCATCTCTGAAGGCAATGCGGTCAATGAGGAATTTCATGAGGGGGCTTCTTTATTTATTACTTTATTAAAAGAAATTAGTCTTAACAGTATAGGGGCGCCGAAGCTGTGGAAAAAGCAACTTCTCCGCTCCTAAGGTGTTTATTTGTAGATGGTTATGAATTTCCAACTCCTGTTCTAGTGTGTGGAAAACACGGAAAGAGCCGGGGGGGGGTATGTGGAAGACCAGGGTCTTTTCCAAAGGCCAGAATTTGAGACCTTTTTGGTGTGGAAAAATGTGGAAAAAGGAGGAAGTGCTACGCGGGTTTTCCCGACCTTTCCACAAGTTTTCCAGGGGCAAAACGAAAGCTGGCGCGGTAATTTTAGGCCGCGCCAGCTTGTTTAGGGGGGTCATTTACTTGCCCTCGATGTCTTCTCGAGTGCGCCTTTCAAGTTCTCCAAGGAGAAGGGAAAAGTCACTATCTACCCGACGCCGAGCCTCAATTTTTTCTAAAGCATAAACCACTGTGCTGTGATCTCGCCCACCAAAGTAACCACCGATTTCCCCTAGAGACAATTCGGTCATGCGCCTAGCGAGGAACATGGCAACTTGGCGCGGGAAAACAACCGACTGGGTACGTTTTTTTGACTGGAGCTCAGAAACGCTTGAACTAAAATGGCGGCAAACAGTTTCCAAAATGTCGTCAATTCGAATTGAGCGGGCGCGTATTAGAGAGGACGAAGCGAGAACTTCACGAGCAAGGGCAAAGTCAATCGGGCGATTCGTCAAGCTGGCCATGGCCCGAATGCGAGTAAGGGTGCCCTCAAGCTCGCGCACATTGTTGGGAACGTGCTCAGCGACGAGATTGGCTACATCTTGAGGAAGCTCAATTCCGCCCACATCGGCTTTTTGCTTGAGAATGGCCACTCGGGTTTCAAAACACGGCGGCTCAATCTCGGCAACCAAGCCCCACTTGAATCGACTCACAAGGCGCTCTTGTAAAGAGGGTATGTCTTGCGGTGTTGAGTCACTGGAAAGAACAATTTGCTTTCCAGCATTGTGCAACTCGTTAAAAGTATGGAAAAACTCCTCTTGTGTACGAGCCTTATTTGCAAGCAATTGAATGTCGTCCACAATCAAAACATCGGCAGCGCGATAGCGCTGACGGAAAGAGTTGATATCGCCAGCCTGAAGAGCCTGAATGAAGTGATTCACAAATTGCTCACACGAGAGGAACACAATGTTTAAATTGGGTTCATCTTCAAGAAGACGATGGGCCACGGCTTGTATGAGGTGGGTTTTGCCTAAGCCCACGCGCCCATGTAAAAACAAAGGATTAAAGGCAATCGCTGGTCGGTCAGCTACGCCGCGAGCAGCAGCATGAGCAAAGCGGTTGCATGGACCGACAACGAAATCCTCAAAAGTGTAGTCGGGTTTTAAGACGAGCGGCCTGGAGGCATGAATCTCGGAAGGTTTGGCCGAGGGCAATTCCGGTGCAGGCTTTCGGGGCGTTGGAGCTGATTGGCCAGAAGTGGGCGAGGGAGGATCTGAAAAAATCTGGTCAAGGTCGACCTCGCGTAATTCAAACTGGCAACGCGAAACAGCAAGTTCTGCGCAGATGGCTTTTTCGTATCGCGTGACAATCCACTCTCGGTGAAGACGGGACGGAATTGACAAAATCGCCACATCTCCTTGAATAGAAAGGAGTTGAACATCACTAAGCCACCGTTCAATTTCGGCTTTACCGAGCCGCTCTCCAAGGCTTCCCAAAACTCTGCGCCAGGTAAGCTCGTCGATTGATTTTGCAGACGGGTTCAAGGTGGCGGGATGGTGTGGTGGGCGCTGTAAGTTGTTTAGGCAAAGGATTTTACGTTCTTCGCCGCGAGGGCAATAGAATAGCTTTTCCCGCCCCAACTTTTTTATTGAATAAACAACAACTTTCCCAAGTGTGCCTTCATAGAGGCTTAGAGGTTTCCAACTTTGTAAATGCGGTCAAGAACGGCAACGACCACCGCTCCAACTTTTTTTCCAATCACCTCACCTTGTCCACAACCAAAACTAATCCGCACAGTGGCGCGGGCGAGTTCCGCCGAAACGCCGCAAGCCAACAAAACCGAGGACGGTTTCGGTGCGCCCGCCGAGCAGGCGGACCCCGAAGACACGGCAAGACCCTCTGCGTCAAGCGCCGGAAGAAGTTTGCGTCCGTCCATGTTTGGAAAGCTCAAGCTGCATGTGTTGGGTAGGGAATTGCCCTCTTCTGGTTGCTGGCAAACAAGTTGCGGAAATTCGTTTTTTAGAATTTCAAGCAAAGCCGTTTTGGCAGAAAGGGTTTCTCGCGCGAAGGCGGCCTGCTCGGCAACGGCGAGTTCCAGGGCTGTTGCAAAAGATGTGGCAAGATCGGGAGACTCGGTGCCGGGGCGAAAGCCTCGCTGGTGTCCCCCACCAAAAGAGACTGGGTCCAGCATGGCAAGCGGCGAAAGCCGAAGGGCGGCGACTCCCTTTGGGGCGCCAATTTTGTGGCCGGACACGACCAACGCATGGGAGGAAAAAATTGAGTCAGCAAAGGGCAACTTTCCAATCCCCTGCACGGCATCACAATGCAAGAAGCTTGAATCCAGAACAGCAGAAGCTAGCGCGTCCCAGTCTTGCACGGTGCCAGTTTCGTTGTTTGCCCACTGCAATGCGAATAGGTTTACGCCCTCTCCCCCTTCAGCGGCTTGGAGCAGTTTTTCAACAGGGACCCTCGCTCCATTTTCGAGCGGCACCAAGGAAAGCCGGCAGCCCATTTGTTGTAGGTGTCGAAGAGGGCCCAACACGCTGGGGTGTTCCGCTTTTGAAGATACAAGGTGGGGTGACTTGCCATGAACCCGTTCCATTGCGCGCGCGGCGCCAAGGATGGAAATATTGTTTGCTTCTGTCGCAGAGGAACAAAAAATAATTTCCGAAGCGGAACAGCGCAGCACGGCCGCAACGCGATCTCGCGCATCTTCTAAAACGCCTTGGGCTCGGCGGCCAGCGCGGTGAAGCGCAGCCGGGTTTGCGTGGGCTTCACGGCCCGCACGCTGAAATGCCGCAAGCGCCTCGGGCCGCACTTCCATGCTGGCGTTGTGGTCCAGGTAAATCACAAAAGGATTTTAACCGGCTTCCATTTCTGCGACAGGTTCCGGCGGTGCCTCTGTGGAGCCTGGAGAATCCTGGGAGCTTTCGGTGACGGGCTTTTCTACCCCTTTTTTTGCTCCAAAGCCGAGCCGGTCGGCAACCTCACCCGCCAGCGCAGAAAAGTCAGCGGCGCCAGCCGACTCTGGGGCATATTCATAAATGGTTTGTCCGTGGCTAGGCGCCTCTGCGAGCCGAACATTGACCCGAACCAGGGTTTTAAAAACAAGGTCTCCAAAATGGCCATGAAGCTCATCTAAAACCTCGCGAGACAGATTTCGCTGTTTTTGGAACATGGAAACCAAAATCCCTAGGAGGTCCAGGCCTGGGTTGAGTCGCCGCTTGACTCTCTCCACCACATCAAGGAGCTGGGCCATCCCCTGGAGAGCAAAAAACTCAGCTTGGAGGGGAATAATGACATATTGGGAACAAACGAGGGCGTTTAAGGAGAGGAGCCCTAAGGAAGGCGGGCAGTCCAAAATCACGACCTCAGGAGCCATTTTCGACTTTGCAAACTTTTTAAGAGCATCGCGAAGAATGGACTCTCGGCCGATTTCGCTTGCGAATTCGGTTTCGGCGCCGGTGAGATCCAAATTGGTTGGAGCCACAAAGAGGTTTTCTTGCGCCGTTGACTGAACCACCTCTTCAATGGAGTGGGTTCCCGACATCAGGGTGTAGACCGACGGCGCACCGGGTTCGGGGAGGCGATCGAGGCTAATTGAAAGGTGGGCCTGAGGGTCAAGGTCCACGATGAGAGAACGAATGCCGGAGGCTGCCAAGGCTGCGGCGATATTCACGCTGGCGGTGGTTTTTCCTACCCCGCCCTTTTGGTTAATGATGGAGATGACCTGCACATCCCCACAATAACGAGAACAGACGCTTGTTTCTAAGAGTTTCTGGTGAATCCGGGGGACGGAACAAGCGCAGAGAGTTGTTTCACCATTTCATTTACGGCAGCCTGTGTCCGATCTTTCCAGCCCGAAAGGTGGGCGAGATCTTTGCGTTCGTGTGCCCAGAGGATTCCGCGGCTCGAGTTCACGACGGCACCGTGGCCGTTTGAATCAAAAGCCGCCTGGAGTCCGTCTGCTGTGCCACCCTGAAACCCAAATCCAGGAAGAAGGATGGGCGAACGTGGCATCAATTCTCGAAAGCGGGCGAGCTCTTCGGGTCGAGTGGCGCCAACAACAGCGCCGACAGAAGACCAACCGCTCTCACCATGCCAGTCTTCGGCCCAAGAGGCCACCATTTCGGCCACGCGCTCCGCAAGTGGTGGTGATCCATGGTCCTGGAAAAAGCCCGCTCCCGGATTGGACGTTTTTACAAGGACAAAGAGTCCGGCGTCATGCTTTTTGGCGGCATCTAAAAAGGGCCGACAGGCGTCCTCGCCTAAATAAGGATTGATAGTGAGTGCATCCGCGGGGGGGAACCCATTCCCTGAAAAGAAGGCTTCCGCGTAAGCCTCCGAAGTCGAACCAATGTCTCCCCTCTTGGCGTCCATTACAACTAAGAGCCCAAGTTCGCGCGCAACGGCACAACAGTCGGCAAGAGCTTTCGTTCCCGCGGGCCCCCACTGTTCGAAGAACGCGGCCTGAGGCTTTACGACCGCAACCTTCGGGGCAATCAACTCAAGTAGCTCTCGGTGAAAAGCAATAGCCGCCTTGGCGCAGGCTTCGGCGTCACCCTTAACTAGAAACTCTTCAGGAAAATGATCTGGCCGGGGGTCTAGGCCAACCATGGCGGGAGTGCCTTTCGCATCAATCGCTCTCCAAAGTCGTTCAATAAACATTATTCAGGTTCTATTGATGGATGACCCGAGGAATCCGCTGGCGGTGGAGCATCAACAAGGCGTTTTGCCAAAGAGCTAGGCTCAACTTTTTCAGCTGGCGGCACCAAAACACCTCCCGAAATAACCGTTCGAAGCGCCTCTTCAACACCCATATTGACGGGGATGATGTCTGCAGCAGGAACAAACAAGGTATAGCCGGTTGCAGGCATCGGAGAGGAAGGAACGAAAACAGAAATCAGTTCATGGCCACGAGCATCGTTCAAAGTACGAAGGCAGTTCCCTGTAAGAAAGCCAATCGAGAAAACTTCGGTTCGGGGATATGGAATTACAACCACTCGCTCGAATTCAACCTTGCGATCTTCGCCAAAGAAAAATTCGGTGACTTGCTTTACATAAGGGTAGATTGCGCCAAAAATGGGAACGCGCCCTAGGGCTCGTTCAAAAAAGTCCACAACCCTTCGGCCTAGGAAACCGGAGAACCACCAACCCATTAAAAGAATAAGGACAACAATGAGCGCAACGGAGATCCAAATCCGAATGGCTCCAGGAATAGACTCATCTATTCCCGTAGAGGCCAAGGCATGAACAACGGCTGCGTCCACACGTTCAAAAATTGTAGTGGACAAGAAATTCCACAACCAAAGCAACAAAGCAACGGTCAAGCCCAGCGGCAGGACGATGCCTAGGCCCCTAAAAAAGAGCCGCGAAAGAGTGTTGGATGCTTGTTTCATCGAGTTGTACTTCCCGACGGAAACTATACCTGCTCCGAGGTAAATTCTCCTCCGCTTCCCGCAGGAAGGAGTTGCCCTAGAACACTATCTAAAATCCGAAGCCCTCGAGGGGTGGCGCGAATGAAATCACCCTCTTCAAGCAGCAGGCTTTCGCCGAAGAGAGACTCTAATTCTTTGGCCCAAACCTCTTTTGGATGAAGTCCAGTTTGCTGGAAAACTCTGGAAATAGAAACACCTTCTTTGCAAAGCCTCAGCCCCATTAGAAAACAGTCGAACATTCGGGTTGTGGCCCCGGGACGCTCTACATGGGCCTGCTCCGCCCCACTCTCAACCGAGCGAATCCAGTCCTCTGGTTTAGCTAGGTTTTTTCGCCGAACACCCCCTTGCCAAGTTACTGCGCCAGCGCCGACCCCAACACAGTCCAGGCTTCTCCAGCCGGCCAGGTTGTGAAGGCACTCTTCTCCGGGCATTGCAAAATTGGACACTTCATAGGCAGAAAGCCCTCGACTTTCACAGCGAGCTCGAGTTTCGTTAAAAAGCTGGAGAGCCACATCGCGATTTTCGGCTTTGATTAGCCCAGAGTCTTTCGCTTTCGTGAGAGGAGTGCCTGGCTCGTAGGAGAGTTCATAACAGGAAAGGTGCTCGGGTTCCCAAGCCATGACCTCTTCGAGATCCTCAAACCACTCCTCAGAGTTTTGACCAGGGAATGAATAGATTAAATCAACATTGATTCTTTGAAAGCCAGCCTTGCGCGCAGTAAAAAAAGCCTGGCGCGCAGCACTAGCTGTGTGGACACGGTCGTATGCGCGTAAAACGTCTGGTCGAAGCGACTGAACGCCGATGGAGGCTCGCGTGACCCCCCCACCAAAGGCGGCGCGCGCAGTTTCAAAATCAAAGGACTCAGGGTTGGCTTCTAGAGTTGTTTCAAGAGAACTGTTTCGAAAGTCAGTGGCATCGTGAAGACCATCAAGTAATTTACCAACTAGGTTTGGCGGCAACAACGAAGGCGTTCCGCCACCGAGGAAAACAGTTTGAGGACGAAGACCTTTCGCGCGAATCCTTGTTTCGGCGAGTAAAGCGTCAACCGTTCTTTCTAAAGCGCCGCCATCATGAAGCTCCCAAGAATTGAAGTCACAATAGCTACACTTGGAAACACAAAACGGCACATGCACATAAAGTGAAGTGCCGTTTTCAGAAAGGGGTGTGGCGTCCGCTGCAGCGGCGCTATGCGCTGCGTTTTTGGCCATCCCGCCCAGGGGCGTTTTTTCGGGCAGCCGGGAAGATTTGTTCGGGTGGCACACCTTCTACAACATAGGCGTGAAGTTTTTTAAGCGAGTCGCGTTCGATTTGTCGAACCCGTTCTCTGGAAATCCCAAGTTCTTTAGAGATGGCTTCCAGGGTTGCGGGCTTTTCTGCTTCAAGACCATAGCGCATTCTGAGGACACGAGCTTCGCGCTGATCAATCAGGTTTAGGATATCGCGAAGAGTTTGCAGGGCATCTCTTTTTAATGCGATTTCATCCGGCAACATTTGTTCCGATCGGCGATGTCGCCCGGAAAGGTTGTACAACAACTCTTCGTTCGAACTTGGCGCGAATGTTGAGTGTTGCAGGGTTTGTTTCACAACCCTTGTGTTGGAGGCAGAGAGGCCAAGCTGTTTGGCGATTTCTGCAGGATCAGGCCGATGGCCTAAATCACCCTCAAGCTGGTTTGAAACTCTTCGCCACTTTGTCAGGATTTCAACCATGTATGAAGGAATTCGAACGGTTTTAGATTGGTTAATCAGTCCGCGGCGGATGGTTTGTTGAATCCACCAGGTTGCATATGTCGAGAATCGGAAACCGGCGTTCGGGTCGAACTTCTCTACTGCTCGGAAAAGGCCCAAATTCCCTTCAGCAATCAAGTCGGGAAGGGAAAGCCCACGGCCGCCAAATCGCTTGGCCACGCTGACAACAAGGCGAAGGTTTGCCCGGACCATATGTTCCCGGGCGTCTGAGTCCCCCTTTTGAACCCGTTTTCCAAGCGCGACCTCCTCCTCTGCGGTCAAGAGGGGGACTTCGTCAATTTCTCGTAAGTAAGTATCCAGGCAGCGGTCAGAAGAGATGGGTTTGTCCTCCAAAGAGAAGAGGGTGAAAAGGCGGGAGAAGTTCCCACATACCACCTTTCGGCAGGAAGTTGTAATTTACTTTAGCCCCCGTGAGAGTTCTTTGGTGGAGCCGAAGGGGCGGGGCTAGAATGGCTAAAAAGGCCTCTATTTAGGGGTTTGTGACTCCCTTGAACTCAAACTGGACCGCCCGCAAGCACCGCCTCTCTCTGTCGGAAGCGGAATTTAGGCCCCTTTTGGCCTCCCAGGCCCACGACTTTCTCCTCGTGGCCAATGGGCTTATGGAACTTTCCCCCGAGCAGTGGACTCAGCGACAGCTCGTCCACCTCTTTCAGTCTGCAACGGATTTGGAAACCTATTTGGACGACTTTGGGGCCCCAGACAACCGTAACTTCTTTAAAGTAAGGGAGTTAGTGGCTGTGACAAGATGGCTTTCCGTTTCTGTGAGCAGCCTTGTGCACCTTTATTCACGTATCCCGAGCTACCATTTTCCGGACCAGGGATGGGCGGAAAAGGTGCTCAAGGTGGAATCGCGAGAGGCTGCCCTTTCTTTGGCCCAGCGAATTTTTCAGTCATTACGCGCACTTCGGGAGGCTTGGCTTTCCCTTGGAATGGTGTGGCCCGATGCCGTCACCCGCGAGGAGTCTCTGGGGGCGGCCGCACCGGCTTACCAACTTCCTAGAACCAGGGCGGAAAAAAAGGGGGAGCGGCAAGAGAATCACGCCTCGGACGCCGCTCAAGTTGCGGCAAGAACCCTCCGCCTTATTCGTCTTTACGATGGCGCAGAACCCTTTTTTGTGAAGGGGCTTGAGAAGTTGCAAAAAGTCTTTTTCCGCTACTGCACAGAGGAAAAAAACCGGAAAATGGAGTCCAAGATCCACAATCTCCAGACCTTTTATGACAACCAGGTTTCTGGTAGCGCAGAGGAAAAAGAGCAGCCGAGCCTCCCCAGTCTACGCGGTTCGATTAGTGGAGCCCTCCACCTTTACGAGGCGGGAACTGCCTTGGCCCACCTTCTTGAGAGACACCCAGGGCCTCTCTTTGCGGGGGACTCAGAGCGAGAGCGCAGCGAAGAAGAATTCCTTAATATAGTTGTAAACCGTTGTGTATTAAATGGTTACAATTGTCTAAAAAAGGTTGAAGTTGTTGCCACGAATGTCCTGGGTAGCTTCACGGACCAGAGTTCAGTTAGCTTGTTCTTGCCCGAAGGTGTCAGCCTCCATGCCCGCCCGATTTCCCACATTGTTTCAATTGTGAATCATCACAAAACTCCTGTTGAGGTTGCGATGGGTGACGATTCCGCCAACGCTTCGAGCATCATGCAGATGCTTGTGATGGCTGGAGCCAACCCAAGCTGTCGCAAAATGCAGTTTGTCGGCGACCAGCGGGTTTTGGACGACCTGGCAGCGCTTTTTGAGGCCAGGTTAGGAGAGGGCGGCTTCGATCTTTTCCCGCAAGAATTGGATTATTTGCGGCCCAGCTGAACCCGGTTTAAATTCCGTGTTTGAGCCGGTCCCCCAAGATAGGAGGCAGGCCAGCCTTTCGTATGAGCTTTTGTTCTGCGGCGATGTTGTAAGGGGTTCGAATTAACCGAAGTCGTCCGCTAAGAGCATTAAAAAAGACAACAGGCGCTTGAGGGTTTTCGTCCCGGGGCTGACCAGGGCTGCCCACGTTCACTACCGCCCGCTCGTCCTGACCAAGGTCCCAGTCTTCCTTGAAATGCCACTCAAGTTCTTTCATCCCAGGGCGTTGAATAAAATTCATAGGGACATGCGTGTGCCCACAAAATCCAATTCTTGCCTCAAAACAGGCGAGGGATGCCCGAGCAGCCGGGAAGGATTGGAGGTAGTTGAATGCCCCAGGGTCCGGTAATGCACCATGAAAGAGGGAAAAGTCCGGATCGTCAATTTGCAAGGGAAGAGCCTCGAGCCACTCCAAATGGTGCTTTTTCAGTTTTTTTCGAGTCCACTGGAGGGCGGCTAGGGCATAAGGGTTGAAGTAGCTGGCGTCAATTTTCCCCAAAAGCGCCCAATCATGGTTTCCTGCGACGCATTTGACGTTCCGGTCTACAAAAATATCAATGACGTCACCAGGGCGCGGGCCATATCCAACGACATCTCCAACGCAATAAATCTCGTTGATTTCCTCCAACTCAATAAGGGACATGACGGCTTCCAAGGCAGATAAATTGCCGTGAATATCGCCTAGGACGGCTATTTTGCGCGGTTCGGACATGATTTGGGTCTCAAGGAGCTAGAGGATAGGCTATCTGAACGGCATTTCTGCCCCCAATCCGGATAATTTCATGGTGACACGCAAACTAGGCAAGGGACTGGACTCCCTTCTTTCGACTCGGCACGCTCAAGAAAACAACTCCGCCGATGGCGTTTTGTGGATTTCTGTGTCCAACCTCCTGGAGAACAGCCAGCAACCCCGCCTCCATACCGAGCGTGGTCTTGAACGACTCAGCAATTCCATTCGGAAGCACGGCATCATGCAGCCCATCGTGGCGACCGCCCTTCCTGGCGATAGATTCGAGATCCTGGCCGGTGAGCGGCGATGGCGAGCCGCCCAAATGGCAGGGCTTAAAAAGGTTCCCATACTGGTTCGAGATGGGGTTTCTAGCGAGGCCGAGCGCCTCGAGCTCTCCCTCATTGAGAACATACAGCGGGAAGATTTAGACCCAATCGAAAGAGCGAAGGCTTGCCAAAAGCTTCTTGAGGAGTTCGGGCTCACCCAAGAGGAAGTCGCAATGGGCCTTGGATACGACCGGTCTACTATCGCCAATCTAGTCCGGTTGATGGAGCTTCCTCAGGAAATTCAGGACGGTGTTTCACGTGGAACACTGAGCGCAGGGCACGCACGAGCCCTCCTCCGGCTTTCGAACAACAAAGCGCAAGCTATTGTTTTTAAACGACTTATAGACGATGGGTGGTCTGTCCGGCAAACGGAGGCCGCCTGCGCTAGCGCCCTAAAGGGGAAGCTGGATCCTTCCCACAAGTCAAGGCCCAGGCAGCCCGCTTGGGTATCTGACTTGCAAGACAAGCTCATGCGCACGACCGGGCTTCGGTCTGAAATCCGAATCCGCCGTGGCGGTGGGGGGCGGCTTGTTTTTCATTTCCAAAGCCTGGACGAATTGGACCGAATGACCCAAAGCCTCGACACCCCCTCTGAGGCAGATGAGCTATTAGGCTCCTAGCTGAAAATTAATTTAGGATCTCAGCGGCAGTCAGGCGCATGGACTGAATGTCGTCCTGCTGACTCGGGCCGCCGTATTGGAGCTGGTCTAAGGCGTCTGCGCCTTCCAAAATCATTCCAAAGACGGTAGTGCGGCCATCCAGGTGATAGGCATTCTGGAGGAAAATCTCCACCGACCCGGAATTACACATGTTCGCGTCCCCGCTTTTTTGACTAAAAGCAAGAGAGCCCTTGCTGTGGTAGTAGCCCCATTTCGTTTCGGGAGCGAGCCCTTCAGAGTCTTCAAAGGAACTTTCAGGCTTGATGGTCCAAGCAAATGCGCCTGACCGGACGCCAATTCTCTGTGTAAGGCTTCCGTCTCGAACTGAGAGAAGGAAGGCCTCGCATGCATTGGGTGCAACCTCTGGATAGAGGCCAACAACAAAGTCGTAAGTCGTTTCCTCGTTGACAGTTAGGGTAAACTTAACTTTGGGTCCTTTCGGCGCAGGGTTGTCCCAATTTATAGCGTCCGACCCGGCCAGAATGGAGCTGGCGCGGGACAAAGCGTTCTCCATAATCCCCTTTGCTCCGTCAGGTGTGTTTATTATCACTCCAGAGAGTCCGCCGCTGTCCTGAATGCGACTTCCTTCCTCCACCAGAATCTGTAGGGCCACCCGGTCGTCTCGGTTGATGGCATCTTGAATACCAGCCAAAACAACCCATCCCTGAACACGGGAGTCCTCCGAAACGCGCGCCAAGGTGCCAGGGAGCTGTTCCGCCCCAAATGCCCCACCCTCTGTAGACAAAACGGACTGGTAAAGAGCCCATGAGCTTTGTTTGGCAGCTAAGGCCTGTTTTGGCAGCCAAGTATTCAAGAGGAAGCCGGCAGCGAGGGCGACCACGACGAGACCCAGGAAGCCCTTATTGGCCTTCGCCCAATCAGAGAGAGGATTCCCAGAATGGAAGTCGGGGTTGTGGCTGCCGGGCTCGGTTCGAGGTTGGTTTTGGGTGGAAGCGTTCATTGTTTGGTGTGAAGGAATGGCCCCCGAAAAAAAGGGGGGGGGTGCTTTCTCGTTCGCAGAGTTTATCGAGGATTTCTTGTCCCAACAATTGCCATCTTGTGCGTACTATTCTTTGTTCACCAACGAGCGATACCCCATGAAACACATCCCACTTCTCTTTCTAGGCTTTTGCCTCCCTTTTGCCCCGCAAAGCTACGCCCAAAATCTTGCCGATCAGATGCCAGCGGGCACTCAAGTATATTTTGAGATCCCCGATGCCGGAGCGTTTTTCTCTGGCCTTGAGACTTCCTCGCTTGGTCGGATTTGGAACGACCCCGCAATAAAGGATTTTCTCGAGCCGGTTCTTCCCATGATTGACATGGGAATCATGAGCCTTGATGCAAGGCTTCAGTCGGAAGGTGTTCCTGGTGGATTGCTGAAAACCGAGGCGTGGAAATCTTTTGAGCTTGGATTTTATATCGACGAGTTTACCGCCAACCCAAGCGCCATGCTTGGCTTTGCAGTTACACTTTCCGATGAAAATCTTGCGGCGAAGTTGGCCGAAACACTGACCCTTGCTACGGACGAAGCTAATACGCGAAAATCGACAGATATAAATATAACGCAAAACGGGAACCGTATCGTTTTTACAATATCTTCCTTTCAGGTTACGGGAGAAAAATTAAACGCGAACGATGCCTTTAAGAACTCTCGCGCCAGCCAGGAAGAAGAAATTTTTCTTTATGTTGACCTAGGCAATTTATATCCGAAAGGAACTCGTGCTCTTTATGAAAATATGCCGCCCACTGTTTTAACATTGATAAATGCAATCTCCGATGGACTTGGAATTTCTTCAGTGAAGCACATTGCTTTTTCTTCAGGCTGGCAGAATGGAGATTCCGTTACCAACGGCGACATCTGGTTCTCCGGAGAGAGTTCGGGGCTAATCTCTTCTGGCTTGCATTCGCCACCTGCGGACTTGAGTCTCGTTGATTACATACCCGCCAATGCAACGACATTCGCGATTTCTTCAATTGACTCTAACGCGACCTGGGAGGTAATGAGTGAACTTATTCAAAAATCCCTTGATTTGGCAGAGAGCGAACACGTCTTCTTGCCCACTGACCACCCACTTTATGTTTGGCTTGCTGGCGAGCGAAGCGCTGAACTCGCCGCAGCTCTTTCTGCAATTGGCCCCCGAAAATTTACTTGGGGCGTTCAAGACGCAGGCGCCCTTATGGGCGGCGGCGCGTCACAGGGCGGGACCTTTATTGAAGTTCGCGATGTTGCTAAAGTTCGCGCGACAATCTCCGCACTAATGAGCGATATAGCAAAGCTAACTGAAACCAATGAGTACGGCTCTTTATCAGTCAAGAACTTAAAAATTCGCAAGAAAAATGAAGAGGGGAAATGGGTCACCTCTGAGGGCGCAGAGTATTACCAAGTCGACTTGAACATTGGGGATTTGCTGCCACAAGAATTGGCACCGGCAAGCATGCTCTTTGCCAGCCTTAAACCGTCCACCGGTGTTACCGAAGATGGCTGGCTAGTTTTTAGTACCAGTACTTCTGCTACGAAAAAATCAATGCGAAATGGGGTGAAACTTGTCGAGAAGGGAATCAAAACAAACCCTGACGTTGCCTCCTTTTTAAACAGCGTTCCGGCTGGCGCACTTCAAGTGAAGTGGTCCGACTTGCGGCCCATGATTGGTGGCGCCATCACAATGGCTCAAGGAATGTTGCCAATGATTGCCGGTAGCGCAGGCCCCAACTTCCCACTCGACCTCAACAAGTTTCCGGGACCTGAAGTTTTCACAAAGAACATTTGCCCTTCTGAATCTTGGTTGGTTCGAAAAGGAAATCGGCTTCACTTTGAGTCGACATCTTCCATTGGACTTGGAGAGGGTCTTTTGCTGGGGGCGGTCGCAGGTTTTGTAGGCGTTGTATGGGTAAGTCCTGCCTCGTCCGCTTCCACCATCGCCATCATTCCGGGACCACCACCACCTATC
>DLRM01000044.1 GCA_002500505.1 Planctomycetes bacterium UBA7888 | reverse complement strand
GATGGGAAAACGTAAACAGAATTCATCCGTTCTCCTCCTTTGGGCTGGAAACATCGTCCTTGGCGTTCTCCTCAGCCTGAGTTTTCTAGGCCGAGTGAGCCCGGCTAGCTCTGCATCGGTTGCCTTATTTGGTTTTTTGGGGCTGGTCTCCAGTGTTGGCGTTTTGTCCGTGCTCCCGGGCTTCCTTTCCATTCTTGTAAACCGCTTTCTTATCGGCCCGAAACGCAATTGGCTTCTAGCGGGGATTTGGACCTTGGCCATTTGGGTCCTCTTTGTAGACACTCGCCTCCACGGCTTTTACGGCTTCCACATTAACTCCACTGTCATGGGCGCCCTATTCACTCCAGGGATTGATGACTCTGTCAGTATTAGCTTGGCCGACATTCTCCCCTTGGTTCTTCTTGCCGCCATTCTTCTCCCCGCCCAAGCTTGGTTTGCATCGAAGCCTTCTGGGGCCTCTGAAGCTCGCTGGGCTGGCACGGTCATCTTGGGCTCTACCCTTAGTTTCCTCCTACTTCAATTTTGGGAAGCAAGCATCGAAGTCGAATATAGGGACCTCGTCGCAGAACGCATGGATGCCGCACCCGTTCCCTTGCGAAAAGAACCTTTAAGCGAGTTTTTTGTCCTCTTGGACGACCGAAAACTAGCTCCTCTTCCAGCCCCTTCTCTTCCAGAGAAAGAGACTCACCCGAATCTTCTTTTCTTGGTATTAGATTGCCTTCGAGCAGACGCCATTAACGAGGAAAATGCCCCGTTCCTAAGCTCATTTCGGAGTAAGTCACGAGACTTTCAAAATCACTTCAGCGGAGGGAATTGGACTCAACATGGAATTTTCTCCATGCTCTATGGACTTCATGCGTCTTATTGGGACCCCGTCCTAGAGGCCAAAGAATCTCCCCCACTCATACGCTCCCTTCAAAAAGCCAATTACGATTTTCGAGTTTACGCTGCAGCTGCTCAAACTTTTCCAGCTTTCCGGTCCACCTGCTGGGTCGATATCCCAGACTCTGTCTTTGACGATTTTCCTGGTCGCACGCCTGCGTCCCGAGACACTGAAGGGGCAGCGGCATTCCAGGATTGGTTAAACCAAAGGGATTCAGAAAACCCATTTTTCGCCTTCTTCTTGCTGGATGCCACTCACCAGGCTTACAGTTTCCCAAACGAAGCTGCTCTCTTTCATCCATACGAGGAGGAAATCCGCTACATCCCCATTTCCTATGGAACCACGGAAGACAAAAGAATACGAATTCGGAATCGTTATCGAAATGCGGTTCACTATGCCGACTCCATCGTTGCCAACATCTGGGATTCTCTGGTTCAAAGCGGGGAAGCGGACAACACAATCATCATCGTGACAGGAGACCACGGCGAAGAATTTTGGGAGCACGGAATCTGGGGACACGCAACTAATTTCAGCCAGGAGCAAGTTCATGTTCCCCTACTGGTAAAAGGACCTGGCATACCAACCGGGCCCGAGAGTCGACCGACATCTCATATTGATTTGCCTCGCACGGTGTTAGAAATTCTTGGCGCTCCCCCCGAAGAATCTCCCACTTGGAGCCTAGGAGAAAACTTGTTTCAACCCCCACAACACCGAATCCGAGTCACGGGAGGTTGGCAAGGCCTTGGGATTCGTGTCGGAGAAACAACTTTATTCTTGCCCACGCCGGAAGGTGGCCGCGGAGCGGCCTACAACGCAAACTGGGAACGTATCCCTGACACCCTTTCTGTTTTCCAAAACTCCCAAGCTACTTTGGGACAAGTGTTCCAAGAATGTGAACGTTTTTTGGACTAAACTCGAATTCCAGGAGCCGCTTGCCCGGTGAGTTCAACATAGTTGCAGTAGCCATTGTGATAGGTCTTAGCTTCTCCATCTTCGATGATTAAAGCAGTATCTCCTAAGGCTTGCAGGAAATGTCGGTCGTGGCTCACAAAAAGTAGGGTCCCGGTATAAGAGAGCAAAGCATCCAAAAGGGATTGTTTTGCCTCAATATCTAAATGGTTTGTGGGTTCATCCAAAACCAAAAAATTGGGCGGCCGAAACATCATTCGAGCTAGAACCAGTCGGGCTTTCTCTCCCCCTGACAGGTTTTTTGTGGGCTTTTCTAAATCATGCTCTTCAAAGCCAAAGCCAGCCAGGCATTTCCGAAGGGCTCCCATCGACTCACTTGGGAACTCGCCCTGCATCGTTTGCCAAACAGTAGTTTCTGGATGAAGCAACTCCGTCGAGTGCTGGGCAAAGTATCCAATCTCAAGGCCCACTCCGCGCTTAAGTTTCCCGCAATCGGCTTCCAACTCTCCCATGACAAGCTTTAACAAAGTGGTTTTCCCAGCCCCGTTAATTCCCAAGACCGCCCACCGTTCCCCTCGGCGGATATGCGCATCAATGGAGGTGTAAACGATGTTCTCACCAAAGGACTTCCCAAGCTCTTCGCAAACAAAAACGTCATCCCCAGAACGCGCCACCTTTGGAATTTTGAATCGAACTCTTTGGCGCCGTGACCGAGGGGGCTCCAATTTGTCAAGCTTCTCCAAACGCTTTAGCCTGGATTGGGCCGCACTCGCCTTCCTTGCTTTTGCGCGATAGGAATTAATCCATTTCATTTCTCGCTCAATATGGGCTTGTTGCCTTTCAAAGGCAGCGTGCCTCTGGTGATCCTCCAACTTCCTTTGCTCTAAGTAGAAGTCGTAATCTCCGGGAAATGCGCGCAATTTCCCTTCATCAATCTCAACAATTCTGTTTACCACCCGGTTCATAAATTCGTGGTCGTGACAAGTCATCATGACCGTACCTCGGTAGTTTCGAATAAAGTCCTCTAGCCAAACGATAGATTCAATATCCAAATGGTTGGTGGGCTCATCAAGCAACAAGATTTGAGGTTGTTGAACCAAAATCCCGGCTAAGGCAACACGCATTTTCCATCCACCAGAAAGTTCGCCCACATCTTGAGTCATGCGCTCTCCTTTGAAGCCCAATCCGGCTAGACATTCCCTAGCTCGAGCTTCCACGTCATAACCTCCAAGAGTTTGGTATTCATTTTGAAGGCCTGCATAGCGAGCCATGAGTTGCTCCAGGTCCCCTTCATAGTCGGGGCTGCCCATCTGATGTTCCAAGTCTTCGAGCACCTGTCGGAGTTCGTGGACACGGCCAGCCTCTCGAACTGTTTGCTCAACGGGGTCACACCCGCTCATTTCTCCGACTCGTTGGTCGAAATATCCGATACGAACCCTGTTTGGCACCGAGACAGAGCCACCTTCTGGAACTTCTTGCTCCGTAATCAGTCGAAAAAGAGTCGTTTTCCCCGAACCATTCGGCCCAATCAAGCCCACCTTCCAGTTGTCCTCAACCTTGAGCGAGGCCTCCTGAAAGAGGATTTGGGAACCGTAGCGGTAATCGAGGTCTTCAACCGTAATCATGGGTGGTGGCCGACGGGGGCAAGTGGTTCATTCTCGCATAAAGTGCGGCTAAGATGAAGCCCTTGATTCGAACCCTCCAACCATGACTGACATTCTCGAAGTTCACGCCCGCGAAATCTTAGATTCTCGGGGCAATCCTACCCTCGAATGTGATGTGGAACTTGCAAACGGTGCCTTTGGCCGAGCTGCTGTTCCCTCGGGTGCTTCGACTGGCCAGCACGAGGCCATCGAGCTTCGCGATGGAGAAGAGCGCTACCTTGGCAAGGGAGTTAAACAGGCCGTCCACAATGTGAATGACATCCTGGCACCCAAGTTGGTCGGCATGGATGCGGACCAACAGGAAGAAGTGGATCGCGCCCTCTTGGAATTGGATGGGTCGGAAAATAAGTCCGGCCTTGGGGCAAATGCTCTTCTTGGCGTTTCCTTGGCTAACGCAGTTGCCGCCGCCGCCGATGCCGAACTCCCCCTCTTCCGTTACCTAGGTGGCTCCAGTGCCAACCGCCTTCCCGCACCCATGATGAACGTTCTAAACGGTGGTGCACATGCGGACAACAATGTGGACTTCCAAGAGTTCATGATTCAGCCCTGGGGAGCACCAAACTTTGCCGAATCTCTTCGATGGTGCGCAGAGACATATCACGCATTAAAAGCTCTGCTGAAAGAACAGGGACTCTCGACCGCGATTGGTGACGAAGGTGGCTTTGCTCCTAACCTTGAGTCCAACGTCGCCGCTGTAGAACTTCTAGTGCAAGCGATTGAAAAGGCAGGGCTTAAAGCAGGCCCCAAAGACATGGCCATTGCCCTCGATGTTGCTTCCACTGAAATTCATAAAAACGGCCAATACCACTTTGAAGGAAAATCTTGTGGCGCCGAGCAACTTATTGAAATTTATGCGAACTGGTGCAACAGCTATCCCATTGTTTCCATCGAGGATGGACTTGCTGAAGACGATTGGGAAGGATGGGCAGCCATGACTGATGCCCTTGGCGATGATGTTCAACTGGTGGGCGATGACCTGTTCGTCACAAACCCCACTCGCCTCCTACGCGGGATAGAGGAAGACAGTGCCAACTCCATCCTCATCAAAGTGAATCAAATTGGCACTCTGACGGAAACAATGGAAGCCATTGACATGGCCGCTGCCAATGGATGGAGCTCTGTGATTTCTCATCGCTCCGGCGAAACGGAAGATACCACGATTGCCGACTTAGCTGTGGCCGTTGGCGCCGGCCAAATCAAAACCGGTGCTCCCTGCCGCTCGGATCGCGTTGCAAAATATAACCGGCTTCTCCGCATTGAGGAGTGGCTGGGCGAATCCGCCCGCTATGGCGACGCTTTGCCCCTGTGAGCCGAGTGCAACCGAGCACTCGCTCTCGCCTCCTGGAAATGGTTCTTTGGGTGGTCGTTGGCGCCTTCGGTGTGTTTTTCCTGATTCCAGCCGTTTCTCACCTCTTGGAGGCTAGAGTCCAAGAGGCTGATGAACACGAAAAAACGGACTCCAGCCGTGCTCAGGCTGAAAAATCCCAACAAGATTTGGACTGGATGGCCCGCGATCCGCTCACCGACCAAAGACTTTTGGATACATCTGCCCCGGACAGCCGTACAGAACAATAACCCCTTTCAAAATGACTGCTGAACCTCCCATCCCTGACTCCGAAGCTGCCTCTTGGTTTGCCGATGCCTTCAAACGCCTCCGTGAGCAAGTAGGCCGCGTAATCGTTGGTCAAGACTCCGTTTTAGAAGAACTCATGATTGCCGTGGCCGCCCGCGGACATGCTGTTCTTGTTGGTGTTCCTGGCCTCGCCAAAACCTTGATGGTTTCTTCCTTTGCTCGCGCTATGGACCTAGATTTCCGGCGCATTCAGTTCACACCGGACTTAATGCCAGCCGACATCACTGGGTCAGAAGTTTTACACAGCGATCAAAGCTCTGGTGAACGTAGCTTTCGATTCACAAAAGGCCCGGTCTTCACGAATATTTTGTTGGCGGATGAAATTAACCGAACGCCTCCGAAAACTCAGGCTGCCTTGCTGGAAGCCATGCAAGAACGCCAAGTGACTTCAGCTGGAAGCACTTTTGCATTACCTGTACCTTTCTTTGTCTTAGCCACTCAGAACCCAATTGAGCAAGAAGGCACTTACCCCCTTCCAGAAGCTGCACTGGATCGGTTCTTGTTCCTCATTAAGGTGGACTACCCCTCTCAGGAAGAAGAGGCGGAAATTCTCCGACGCACAACCGGTGCGGAACCTGAGTCCGTTGAAGCCGTCCTTGACGGCCCCGCTCTTCTACGCCTTCAGAAACTTGTTCGCGCCGTACCCACCGCAGACTCCGTTCTGGAATACGCCGTCGCCCTCGCACGCGCTTCGCGTCCAAGCGAGGAGTCCGCTCCCGACTTTATTCGCCAATGGGTTACTTGGGGCGCCGGCCCACGCGCCTCGCAAAACATGATCTTGGCAGCCAAAGCAAGGGCCCTTCTTCAGGGTCGCTTCCATGCCTCTGTACAAGATGTCGCTGCCGTTGCGCCATCGGTTCTGCGTCACCGAATATTGACTAACTTTGCAGCCGAAGCCGAAGGCCTCGATTCCGATGCCATGGTTGCACGGCTCCTAGATGAGATTCCAGCAAACCCAAGCGCGTTGGATGGAGAGCGTGCAGCAGGCATCGGATCCTAGGCTTTTAGCCCGTTTGGCGCGGCTTGAACTCCGCGCCCGCTCTGCCGTGGAGGGATTCACTGGCGGAAAGCATTCCTCGCCCCATCGAGGTTCAGGGACGACCTTCGCCGAACACCGCCAATATGTCCCCGGTGACGAATTACGGCACGTGGATTGGAAACTCGCTGCAAGAACGGATCGTTTTTTTGTCCGTCGATATGAAGAGGAGACTGCCCTCACGGGCTACTTGGTCCTCGACCTCTCGGCATCCATGGGTTTTCACACTTTGGAATGGAGCAAAGCCGATTACGGTCGCTGGTTAACGGCTTCTCTTGCGCGCCTCCTTCTCATTCAAAATGACCGTTGGGGCTTAGCCCTCTGCCAAGGCAATACCGTCACGGAGTGGGTTCCACCACAAGGCGGAGAACGTCATTGGCATGATTCTCTATCGCGACTTGAATCCATTGGCGTAGAAGGAGAAGGAGATCCGGCGACCGCTCTTTCTTCTGCTGTTTCCCGTATGGAACGCCGCGGCTTGGTGATTTGGGTTTCAGATTGCCTTGGTACTGCCGAGAACGCGGCACATGCCGCCGCCCTTCTACGCAAAGCTGGCCATGACCTCGTTGTCTTGCGCATCCTAGATCCTGCTGAAGTGAGCTTTCCCTATGGACGTTCGACTCGATTCGAAGCTTTAGAAGGCGAGGATGTTCTATTGTTAGACCCTCGTGCGGTCCGACAAGCCTACTTAGAAGAATTTTCGAACCATGCCGCAGAACTACGAAGGGGAGTCCGCGCTCTTGGAGCAGACTTCCGCAGGCTTCAAACGGATGAGCCTCTGGAGGTAGGGTTTATTGAATTCTTGGCACGCCGTGCCAGCCGCATGAGGGCCTTGGGTCGATGAGTTTCCTGAACCCGGCATTCCTTTGGGCACTTCCGCTTGTCGCACTTCCAGTCCTGATTCATCTTCTGAATCGGCAGAAGTACCAACGAGTGGACTTCGCTGCGATGGAATTTTTGCTCCGTGCGCGCAAAAAACTAAGGAAGCGCTTGTTGCTCGAGGACCTTCTTCTCCTTGCGCTACGCACTTTTGCAGTTCTCTTTTTCATTTTGGCTCTTGCCAGACCAGGCCAAGAACTCACCCAGTCTCTTACGGGTCGGCCAACCCGAGGTGAGGTTTTATTACTCGATGCAAGTATGTCCATGCATCACCGAAGCCGCGGGCAATCTTCCTTCGAGCGCGCTGTTCAAGAAGGAAAGCAAATCTTAGAGAATCTCGACGAGTCGCATGGAGATCAGGCCGCATTCATTCTCGCTAGGGATTCGATTTCAAGAGAAGCCTTTGGCAACCCGAGAGAAGTGCTCTCCACTCTTGTGGAACAAACAAGACCAAGTTTCGGAAATACAAACATTGCAAAAGCTGCCACTTGGGCTCTTCGATCTGCCGAAGCTCTTGCGGCCGAAGGTTGCGAAGAAGTCACGGTGACTTTCCTTTCGGACCTCCAAGCTTCCACTTGGAATTTTGACGATGAAGCTCAAACCGCTTTTGGTCAGCTTAAAGAAGCCGGATTCACCCTTCGCATTCAAGATGTTGGAAGCGTAAACCGTGAGAATACTGCGGTGACTAGGCTTGAGGTTGAACCTCAACGCGTCGCTCCTGGGGAGATGGCTGAGGTTCAAGTCACAATTCGACACTTTGCCGGCGTAGCTGACTCTTCGGATGGCTCCCCAAAACTCCTGCACGGCAAACTTTTCCTGGACCAATCCCCCATTGCCGAAGTGGATCTAGAAATCCCATGGAATGGGGAGTCTTCTTGGTCGCATCTTTTGACTCCCGCCGAATCCGGGAGCCGCGGGCTGGAATTCCGCATCGACTCCGACGCCTGCATCCCCGACGACCTTCGCACTACCATTTTTGAAGTTGCGTCTCCCCCTGAAGTTCTCCTTGTGGGCGAGGGCGCATCGAACGCAGTCCAGGGCTCCCTCTCTCGATTCCTTGATTTTCCAGCACCTGCTCCTTTGAGGCTTCAAGAGAGCGCGCTCCATTCCTTGACCTCTGCAACTTTGGCCAAATCCGATTTGCTGATCTTGGCTGACCCCACCCAACTTTCTCCTCGATTCCAAGAATTGATTCATCAATTCGTTGGCTCGGGTGGCGGCCTTCTTCTTGCTCTTGGTCCCGAAACCAACGCAGCTGATTGCGAAAGCCTTCTCTCAGTTCTGGGCGCTCCTTCAATTCAAATCGGAGAGCCACAAAAGTATGCGGATCCAAGTGCCCGCTTGTTGATTCAAGACGAAACCTGGCCTCCCCTTGCATTCTTTCAAGACCCCCGTTGGAAACCTTTACTCACTGAAATACCAATCTACGCTTTCCGTCCTATATCCGTCGAAACCCCCAACACGAATTCCTTTATTCAAACACCTCTTACTCTTGTTCGGGATAGCGGCGAAGACTCCCAAGCAAACCTATCTGCTGCCCTCCTAACTTGGCAATTGGAAGGGGGACGAATTGCAGTTTTCACGACACCCCCACATCCCGGATGGAACCGATTTGAAGAAGTCCCCGGCGGGACACTTCCTTTTCTTTTTGACCTTTGTGGATTCCTGGCTAATGGAAATCTCTTAGCAAGTAGCCTTCCGATTGGTTCTCATTTTCAGCTAATTCTGCCCACTCCTCCGGTCGATATTCAATTAGAAAACCCAAATGGAGAGCGCTTGCGACCCCAGGCCGAAGCTGTTGCCTATGGTGCTCGTTTTATCCAACCTCTCCTGGCAAAAGCACTATTGCCAGGTGTTTGGACAGCTACGGCCCAAACCATGTCGAGTGACGGGGACACTCTCTCTCACAAGAAAAAGTTCTCGGTTGTGGTTCCAGAATCTGAGTCCAACTTGACTCCTATCTCCAGCACCCTCCTTGTAGAGGTTTTGCCTGAGGCAGAAACCGCTCAGACTCAAGCGGAATCGCCACGAAGCCTCTCCGCTCATTCTTCTTCTGAAGACGCATCCTCTATCCTCTTTTTGCTTGTCCTTCTCTTCCTCGTAACGGAAACTGCCTTGGCTTCATTTTTAGATCGGAGGCGCGGGTGAACGAATCCCAAAGTCTTCGCTTGATGTTGGAGTTTATGCCTCCCATTTGGGTTCTTGGGCTATTGGTCGCACCGAGCGTTCTTCTGCTCGCTTGGTGGGCTTACCGCAAACCGGAGCGTCCAAAAAGAATACTCATGGGTGTGCTCCGAGTCTCTCTCCTTACGTTGGGCATCTTTTTGGCCTTGGGCCCCTTCCTCCGAAAAAATAAAACAATTGAGGAGCCTGCAAGTTTGGCTCTCCTGCTGGACAACTCGGCCTCCCTTCAGCGACAAGATGCTCTCGCCCAAGACGTTCTCTCCAAACTTGCGGACCTTGGCATTTCAACAGGCCCAGAACCACGGCGAATCGATTTGCTGCGAGCTCTCCTAGGAGGGGAATGGCGGCTTGCCTTAGAGCAACGCTATCGGCTGAAGGCGTGGTCTTTTTCAGATCGTTTGCATCCCACTTCCACTGACGGCTCTGGCTTAAGTGGAGAAGGTCAGACCACAGCATTGGCACCCGCCCTACACGCCCTCGTCTCCGAACACCGAGGCCAACACCTTCCGGATGTCGTTCTCGTTTCTGACGGCCGAGCCAACCAAGGCGAAGGAATCGAATCTGCCCTTTCTCAATTCGCATCCGAAGGCTCTCGTATCCATGTAGTTGCCCTAGGGGACCCACGACCCGCACCTGACTTAGCCCTTGAACGCATTCAGGCCCCTGACCGCGTCTTGCTCGGCGACGAAGCTCTCTTCCTTCTTCGCCTTTCTGGATCCGGAGTGGGATTACCCGAAAAAACAACTGTACGTTTGTTGGCAGAGGATGGCACCGTTCTGGACCAAATTGAAGCCACGCCTACTGAAACCGGAACTCGACTCACTCTTGCAACCCAACTTTTTGAAGCTGGCGAACATTTAATCACCGCTGAGACTCCAGCCATTCCTTCGGAAACTGCCCGCGACAACAACCGATTAACTTTGCGAGTACTTGTTGAGCCCACACGCATTCGAGTCTTGTATGTGGAAGCCCGCCCCCGCTATGAATACCGTTATTTGAAAAATCGCCTTCTTCGATCGGAAAAAGATATGTCCGTGCATTGTTGGCTTGCTGAAGCAGGTCGCGATTTCCAACAAGAAGCCAGTCCTGGCACAAGCCGCTTGCGGCGTATCCCTACAACCGTCCAAGAACTGTTAGAAGATTTTGATGTAGTCATCCTCGGAGATGTGGACCCACACCAACTTTCACCTGATCCTCTCGATGGGAGTCGTTTCTTGGATGCCGTTGCCTCCTTTGTGGAACGCGGCGGTGGTCTCTTAATGCTCGCTGGCGATCGCTCCAATCCTTCTGCTTATCACGGAACCCCTTTGGAGCCCTTGCTTCCGGTAGAGATAAGCCGAGAATCCGCCCGTTCCTCCATCGGCTTTCATGCGATTCCGGCCGATGCCGAACTCCCCCATCCGGTGGTTCGCCTCACAAAGGATCTTCAAACGAACCTCAAGCTGTGGCAAAACTCCGCTGAACTGATGTGGTATCAACCCGTCCTAGGTTTACGCCCTGGGGCACGGGCTTGGTTGGTTCATGATTCGGATACGGCTTCGAACGGTCAGCCCCAAATCTTGGCTGCAGGCATCTACGCCCCTGAAGGTCGAGTCGGCTGGCTTGGCACCGATGAAACCTGGCGCTGGCGAGACCCTACCGGTGAACGGCAGCCATCGCGTTTTTGGCGCTCTCTTTTGCGCCACCTGGCCTCTGGCCGCTTGGAAGGCGACCAAGGACGTGCACGATTAGAAGTAAACCAAAGCCGAATTGAATTGGGAGAAAGTGTTCTCCTTGAACTACGCCTCCGCGACGAAGACTTTAATCCCGTTGTGGAACAAGACGGCCTTACTCTCTTCCGTGAATCTACCGGTGCTCCCTTATCAATGACCCCGGTTCCGGGACGCCCAGGAGTTTTCCACGCTCGTTTCCGCTCCTCTGAATTAGGTGACCACTCCTTCTTGTTCACCGCCGATGGAAGTCCAGAGGGAGAAATTTTGGCTTCAAGCCACTTTGAGGTCATTCTTCCGTCCGTTGAAATGCGGAAGACCTCCCAAAACACGGAGCTTTTGTCGCGTATCGCAAACCGTACAGGTGGCATGCTCGTGGGACCGGAAGCTGCAAATGATTTACTGGGCATCCTAAATGGCAGCGAACGCCGAGTCCGAACCTTAGCTTCTTTTGATGAACCCTTGGATGGCCGACTTCTTTTATCCCTTTTCTTAGCTCTTGCCTGTGCAGAGTGGTTCCTTAGAAAGAGGAGTAACCTCTCTTGATTCTTTCTCTTTTTCTGAGTTTTCCAATTCAAGAGCCACCGGTTCAGCGAGGCATCACCATCTTGGAGAGTCGAGACCTTGCTGCTCAACTCCAAGACGCTAAAGAACTACTTGAGGCGAATCAGCTCCGCACTGCGGTCGCTACCTTGCAAGGTATTCTGGAAGCAGATTCCGCTGCTTTGGTCCGCAAGTCCCCAGAGGACCTGTTGTTTGTTGGCGCAAGTCACTTGGCTCTTCAGCTTCTCCAGTCGCTCCCCCCTGAAGCGACCCTCGTTCGCGAACAAATGGTGGGACGCCGAGCCCAGGACCAACTCTTGTTTGCTTTAGAGCCTCTCAACATGAATAGCTTGAGAAATGTCGCACTTCGCTACCCAGGTACTGCCGCAGGCCGCCAAGCTGAAGCCGTTTTGGAATCCATCCTTTTAGACCATGGCCTTTTTCAAAGAGCAGCAAACGGAAGAACGCCCGACACTTTTCTTCCGGAATCCTGGATTCCCGAGCTTCCCTCACCGGGTTTGCGATACCCGCTCCAAACGCACACTGTAAGTTCGAGCACAGATACTTCTTTACCTTTAGTCTCGGGTTCCGGCTTAGTCGAAACATGGCGTTATTCCTTCCAAGACCCGCCGTTCAAAGACACTTTCTATACCAAACACCGGGCTGCAATTGCCGGGGGAATGATTTTTTTGACCGACTCAAAAGAAGTCGTCGCCATTAATGGCGCTTCTGGAAAGGTGAAATGGCGCTTTAATGGCTCTCCAGATTGGGGGCCTTTGCTTAGCACAACTCACTCCAACCAATTGCGCTGGAAATCACTGATGCGAGGATTTGATTCTGCTTCAGTCTTTGCCCCCATCATCGAAGAAGGCATCGTCCTCGCAGTCCTTCAAGAACCTTGGCTAATTGGCCGTTCTGACAGCTATCACGAAATCGAGGTCCGCAACCACCTCCCCGGCCGGCGCCTTTACGCTTTCGACTCCTCTTCTGGGGAAGTTTTGTGGAAGCAACAGGTTCCTTGGGCTGACCCGAGGCATCGAACCTCAGCGAAAGATTTGGCAGCCTCGCCTCCTGCTGCGAAAGCAGGCATGGTTTTCCTTCCTGTTTACCACGCCTCTGGGACTTTGGATTTGTCTCTCCTCGCTCTTGATCTTCACTCGGGAAAAGAACTATGGCGTACCTTCCTTGTAAGCGGAACAAGAGAAAGCAACTTGTTTGGAAATGTCCTTCAGGAGCTTTCCTGTCCCGCTCCAGCTACTCGTGATGAAACGGTCTATGTGTGTAGCAATCTGGGAGCTGTTTGCGCCGTTGATGCCTATTCCGGTGCTGCGCTCTGGACCCGAATCTATGAACGAACCTCAGTGAACACTTATCAAACGGGAGAAATGGCTCGCCGAGAAAGCTCTTTTGCAAACGCAACGCCAGCTATAACTGATCGCCACCTCCTTTTCACTCCAACGGATAGCGCAAACGCACTTTTGTTGGATCCAAGAGATGGAGAGCTCCTCGGCTTACTCCCCTCCGGGTGGCAAGCTGGAGGAGAACCCGTTCAGCTAACCAACTTGGTCAGCATGACGCCTCATGGGGCCTTTTTTAACGGAACCCATGGTGCTTTTCTTGGTTTTCCTGGCTCAACTGGCCTCAACTTTCATACCGAAGCCCTTCTCCACGAAACAAGTTCTGTAGCCCAACAACGCATGGGGGCCCTTGCCCGAAACGAATGGTTTCTCCCCAATCTCGATGGGATTCTTCGCGTTCACCCACAAACTGGGCAACCCTTAGGGCAAAACATTCCGTGGCCTACGGGGCTCTCCGACATGGGCTCCATTCAGGCCCTCCCGGGCATGCTCCTTATTCTTCGACCTGGTGGCGTGATTGCAATGGCATCACCAGAGGGCGCGATTGCCTCCATCCCTGAGAATGCAGATGACTCTCAAATTGCGAACATCCTTCCTGTATTAGAAAACTCACTCTCTGAAAACCCTAATTCGGCCCCTCTCTCAATTGCGAGTCGCTGCAAAGTTCTCGCAAAAATGGCAACGCGCAAAGAACTCAAAGAAAGGTTGCTGATGGTCGCTGCCCAGATTTACTTTGCGGCGGGCCAAATCAAAGATGGCATGCCTCTTTTAGAACCTGCTCTCCATAGTTCTCATGCTCAACGAAAATTAGACGCTGCCTGGTTATGCATAAAGCAAACTAGTGCTCAAAAATCTAACGATTCTCATTTCAAACTTTCCTTCAATATTTTAGAAACTGCTTTAAAGAATCATCGGACCCCGACCAATGGAAACCGAAATGCTCTTTATTGGTTTGTTGCTTCCACTCGGATAAATACTGCCGCTGATGATGACCATCTACTGAATGAGCTACTTCAAGTTCTGATGGAAGAAGAAAGCAATCAAGTCAAACTTGAAAACCAAACTTTACACCTATTCGCCAAGGACAAACTCAAGCAGCTTCTTGAAAAACCAGAGCAAAGAGAGTCCATCGAGAGCATTGCCAGCGAATACCTATCAACTAATCCTGAAAACCCAACGCTATGGGATATTTTTTCCGAAACTAAAGCAGTTCACAGTTGGGTCGCCAAGGAAATTCTTCAAAAAGACTTGAGCCCAAAGAGGCACATTCGTTTGCTTGCTTGGGTTCGTGACCACTCCACCGATGAAAAGCTCCTCTCCTTTGTCCAGGAAGCATCAGAGCACTTTGAATCGCCTCCATTGCCTCGCCTCCCTAAGTCTTTCTTAAAGCTCTCTGAAGGAGACTTAATGGGTGCCAAACTCTTAACTCTCCGTCGAACATCTAACCGCTCTGCCATTCTTGTAACTCAAAAGGGCTCGACCTGCACTCTTTTGAAGATGGACTCCTTGGGTCTTCAACCCCTCGCCGAGTGGAGCCCTTCTGACCCAAACATTCAGCTCTCCGACTTAAGCGGAACCGCCTTTTCCGATTCCAACGGTGCCACTCTGATTTGGCGGAACCAGTGGATACGACTCTCACTAGACGGAACTCTTGAAACCCAAGCTTTGCCAGGCCCGGCCGACTCGGCTTCCCTTCCTCTTCGAATGGGGTCCTTCCTTGCCCTCGCATGCGAAACAGTCGAAGGACTGCAAGTTCAAGTCAGGGACCTCGCCACAGGAGCCCTATTCCTAGACCACAGTATTGACCTCGACACTCAACGCGTGGCACGACTGGTAAAAGATGGCTCCAAGCTTCTTCTCATTTTTATTCGATCGACTTCTGCCTGGCATTGGTCTCTCCTCGAATCCTCCATTCCTACCCCTATCGCTCTACCGTCGGCACCTTCTTGGGATGATTTAGACGGCCTCACCTTCTCCCAGAACCAGATATTGCACCTGGACACAGACCAGAAACAACCCGTCGCCTACTTGTCGGATTTCCAATCCCAGACCGCTTGGCCCATTTCTCCTCAAGCAATCCTTAAAACCTTCTCTGCCCCCACGGGAATTGGAACGCTTCTTCTTCCTTTGGTTCCTGGTCGAGGCACCCTTCCCAACCCTCGCCTGGATTGGTGGCCCGATGCCACTTCATCACCAGCTTCATTCCCTTTGGAACATCCCAACTCCCTTTTCCCTCAGCTTGGAATTATGGGAAACCGGAGCAAGAGGCTCCGGAAATCTGAAATCCTTATTCTCCAACCTAATGACAACGGCAACACTCTGCTCTCAGCCCGAAAACTACCCAACTCGCAAGGTGGTTTCCCCCAACTTTGGGAAACCGAACTGCCCCATTCGCCTTGGTCAAAAATTCTTCGTAGGCGACTCCCTATCCCCCATGAAGCCAAGGATGGTTGGCTTGTTCCTCTTTTGATGAGCTTGCCCAACCGGAGTCGTGAACTTCAACTTCACACCATCAATTCAACCGGGGAAAAGGCCCTTCCTTCCTTTGTTTTCCCAACAGCCTCTCTAGGACCAAACCTTTCCATTCACCTTTTGGATGAAGCAGCTTTGATTCACGACAACCAACGTGTCATTCTTTTCGGGTCGAAATGATTCTCGCCACCCTTCTTTTCCTTCTTCCCCAAGAACCAGACGCTTCGGTTCTTTCGGAATCTGGACGGCGCGCGGCCGAGAAAGGCTTGGCATGGCTCGCTCAAGAACAATTGCAAAATGGCTCCTGGCCTGGAGATGTCGGCTACAAACTCAGGAACGGTTATGAGGTCTGGAATCCCCATGCTGCCCACTTAGGGGTCACCTCTCTCGCAGGAATGGCCTTTCTCGCCGGTGGCCATGTCCCTGGGCGCGGCCCTTATGGGAAAGTCGTTGAAGATGCTGCGCACTGGGTTGCCCAAAACGTCCGCGCTGACGGCTACATCTCCGCCAACGAAACCCGCATGTATTCTCATGCCTTTGCCACGCTCTTCTTGGCCGAGGTATATGGCATGGATCGCAAGGGAGAAATTCGCCCAGTTCTTCAACGGGCGGCAGACATGATTGTTGCGAGTCAAAACAGCAAAGGTGGGTGGCGCTATACCCCCCACTCTGCGGATGCCGATATGTCGGTCAGCGCATGCCAGGTCATGGCTCTCCGTGCCGCTAGAAATGTCGGAATTCAAATCCCTTCCAGCACGATTGACCGAGCCGTTCGTTATGTACGGGACAGCGCCGTCCGAAAGAACCAACCCATGCTTCGGCGTTCCTTCAACATGAACCTCCCCGCTGATCCTCCGGGTTCTTTTCGTTATCAACCGATTCTAGATACTCGTGCAAGCTGGGCCCTAACCGCCGCCGGCGTGACCATCCTCACTAATGCAGGAGTTTATGCAGATGAAGATTTGGAAAATGGTTTGCGCTACTTAGAAAGCGACCTCAAAGACTATAGTGCGAAATGGGGAATTCGAAACCGTGGGCATTATTACTTTTGGTATGGTCATTACTACGGCGTTCAGGCTTTCCATATGGCAGGGGGACTCCGCTGGAGAAATTACTTTTCCCACATTCAAGAGACGCTACTTGGCATGCAGATTAACGATGGTTCCTGGCCCAATTCCACTGGTCCTGGAACTCACTATTCCACAGCAACAGCTTGCCTCATTCTTCAAATACCTCGGGAGTATCTGCCCATCTTTGAACGATGAGCTCATCCGCTCACTCCCACTCTGTCCTAAGAGCTCTCCGCCGCCTGGAAGCTCGATGCCTTGCTTTGTTCCTGGCAGGTGGGATTGGGCTTTTTCTTGCGCAGACTTGCGGAATCTTGCTTTCCCTTTATGCCATAGATCGACTTTTTGAGCCTCCTTTTGAAGTTCGATTGATTCTGCTTTTCTCAAGCCTTTTCTTGGAACTCAATCTACTTTGGAAAGGAATCCTCTCCCCCTTGCGACAACGCCCTTCCCCTCGAGATTTTGCCGCTCTTTGGGAACGTAGTCACCCTCAACTTGCGGGACTTCTCAGCACATCCGTAGAAATTTCTGCTCCGCACACCGGCATATCTCCTGACCTGCTCCAGAAGGTTCACGAACAAACAGAGCTTGCTCTTCAAGAAGACCTCGAACCCAACGCAGCTCTCCCTTCTCGCTTTTCACTTGCGCGGCTTGCTCGCGGTCTTTCTGCTTTGCTTGTCCTAATTGTTCTCGCTGTTTGGCAACCAGGAGAATCCAAGATTTTCCTCAACCACTTATTTGGAGGCAAACAAATTTGGCCACGCGCCACCCAGCTTGTTTTGCTTCCGCCTCGCTTGGAAGGAGGGGGCACTCCTCCCGCCTGGGAGCAAGTCGGCCCTGAGGAATTTCGCCTTTCCGTTGCCGCATCTTCCTCCATCACTCTTAGAATTCGAGCCGAAGGAAAAGTTCCCGAAGCAGTTTGGGCTTTGGGAAACAACCGGAAACGAAAAATGCGGAGCGTCGGCGGCGAGGAATTTGTTTTGCGTCTTCCTCCTCTTCTTGAAGCGGTGAATCTGCGATTTGAAGGCGGCGACGACACCGACGGAACTCCTTTTGTGCAACTTCTTCCCGGGCGTGCACCGGGTTTTCAATCCTGGCTTGTGCACATTTCGCCTCCGGATTACATGGGCCTCGACCCTTGGACATCAAACCAACATGAGCTCAGAATTCCACAGGGAAGTGATATGGAGCTCGAATTCCAACTCAACTCTCCTGCTGACGAAGTTTCATGGCATTCCTTGGATGGCTCTAGAGATATCTTGATTGCAGATACCTCAGGCACTTTCCACAAAAAACTCAATGCAAGCTCTTCCGGCGAAGGCCATCTGTCTATACGTGGACTCGACGGCTTCATAAACCCCAGAGCGGCTTTGCTTCGTTGGAAAATGCAGGCCGATCACCCTCCGGAGCTTGAGGTTTTCTTTCCTGTGACTTCTTGGGCAACTCTTCCTGGCGCCTCAGTCCCTATGCTCATTTCAGCAAAGGATGATTTTGGACTCAGCGAAGCTTCGCTTTTCGCTCCAGGCTTGCCCCTTTCCGGGTTTTCCCTTGAACTAACTCCCAAGGCAAAACAGGAAACTTGGTTTCAAAAACTGCAAGTTCCAGAACAATCAGACACCACTCCAAATCCTGAAGAAGGAATGCGATTCCGCGCTCGAGTACTTGCTCGAGACCTTGCCCCTCCGGCTGGACAAAACAAGGAGACCGAATCACCTTGGATTGAAGTGATGGCCCCAGAAGAACTGGAAGAGCATCATGCGCAGGGGATGGTTCGAGTACGAGAGCGAGTCGAAAAACTCATCGAAATCGTCGCCCCCATTGCCAGAGGAGATTCCCCGGAACCACGTGCCCCCAGAAGCCTTCGCCAAAACAGTCGCCGAATTCAGGAGCAACTTACGCTGATTCTTTCGGAGAGGATTTACGCCAATGTGGACAGTGGGAATCTCCTTGCGCAAACAGATTTAGACCTCCTCCTTAGAAGCGGCTCCGAGCCTGGCTTCCCTGGCGGGGCCGATTCGATAGTTCAGGCTTTAGCCTCTGCCCCTCTTATCGAGCGAAGCGCTTGGGTTCGAGACCTTGCTCTTGCAATCCTCCAATCTCGCCGAGGCTCAATGAATGAACTTCTTCGCACCCTTGATTCCGGCAAAGACTCTCAACAATCCGCAACTCTCCTTGAAATGGAACTTCGTTCGATGCTGGAGGCCCTTCTTGAATGGGAGGACTTCAAATCTGCGATTGACCTCCTGAGAGGCCTCTTAGAGCGACAAAGAGCAATTCATTTGCAAACCATTGAGTCCGCCAATCGTTAATTAGAATAAGCACTTCCCATGAAACGCCTCCTCCTCGTTGCTCTTGCCTGCTGCGCTCTCCCGCAGACGGTCATGGCGCAGGGTCAGGACCACCAACGCTTGGCAAAGGACCAGAGGCAACTTGCAGAAACCGCTCGACGGCTAGAAACCCTTTTAGAGCTCCTGGAAAACCGAGAACTTGCAGAAGGAAATCTTCAGCGAGCGGATCTTTTGGCTGGAGCGAGAGAACGCCTTCTTCAGGCAACCGAAGGCGCGGATTTGGCCGCCGTTATGGAAGGCATCGCATCTGAATTGTGGGAACAGCAAACTGGTGCGGCCTTGGAAGAGCAAGCCCATATGGTCGAAGAACTGCAAGCTTTGCTGGACTATCTCCTGAAACATGAGCTTCAAGCCCAGATGGATTCTCTATTGGAAGCCGCTTTCAAAAAACAAGCTGGCATTGAAAAAGCGATTGAAGAACAAAAGAAACTCATTGCCGAAACCGAGGCACTGCAAAAAGGGGACCTTCCAAAAGAATCTGCCATTGAAATCGCGGAACAACTTCAAGAATTAGCGGAACAAGTATCCGAACTCTCTTTTGGCGACCCCCTTCTTGATGAGGCTGCAAAAGCTCAGAAAGAGGCCTCTGAAAAAACAGAGAGCTCTCCTGAAGAGTCCACCGAAAAGCAGAAGGAAGCTCTTGAAAAACTCAGGGAAGCTCAAAAGGAAGCTCAAAGAAAATCGGGAGAGCTGAAGCAAGCCCAAAAAATGGAGGAGCTCATCAATCTCTCTAAAGAGATTGCGGCAATTTTAGAACGGCATGTTCTTTCCTTGAGCTCAATGAAGGACCTTCATAATGAACACCCCAATGGAAGAACGCCTCGCTCGGCCCGCGTAAAGCTAAGAGGCTTGGCAACCGAACAAGTCGCTCTCTCTAAAGAAGCAGAGTTTCTTCTCACTGAAGTCAATACCGGTGGAGCTGATGCCATTCCTTTTTTGATGTCGAAATTAGTGGACGACCATGCCTGGCTTGGGAGAGCTCTGGCTCCCCCTTCTTATCGTTGTGGGGAACTAGAAATCGAAACCGGAGAGGATATTCGCTTGGGCTGGATTGAGATCCTTGAGGCCATCCAAACTGAAGCAGAGCGAATGCGCGAACAAATGGAAGGCGGCAACATGAGCGCGGGTCCTCAATCGAGAAGACCCCTAGTCCGATTCGCTGAAGAACTGCAACTCCTAAAGCGCCTCCAAACTCGCCACTCCAAAAAACTGAGTCGCTTTACCCACCGCCGCGCTCTCTTAACCGAAGCCGGAATGGATATTGACCAAGATGACCTCCGCGAACTGGACCGTCTGCTTTTAACCCAGGAAGAATTGCGACAGGTTTACGAAGCTATCCTTGCTCGCCTTGAAAAAGAGCCCTCCCCCGCGGCAAGCGGAGGAGACCCACCAACCGAAGAAGAGGAAGTCTTCTAATGTCCTTCCTACTCTTTGCCGCCCTTCTTCTTCAAGAACCCGTTCCTAGCGACCCGCCTCTGGAACCGAGTTTTCAGGAAGTTCCTGATTGGCAAGAAGAACTGCAAAAGCTGGTTGACCTTGTACGAGAAGATTTCCGGCAGGTGCATCAAAATTTACGCGACGCGAGAGAAAGTTTAGATGTAGAAGCCCCCGATCGCCCTCTAGATTCTCTTCTCAACCAAGCCCATGAATCAGGCCAGAAGCTCCTCACAGATATGGAGGAATTGCTTAGTAAAATTCCGGAAAACACGTCCAATAGTCAGGGCAGTGGAGACCCCAAGGATTCTTCTGAAGACAACAATAAACCGAAGGATTCAGAGCAAAAGCCTGGTGATCAACCAAAGCAACCTAAACCTTCTGAGCAAGAACACAAAGATGGTGAGCAAGGGCCAAAACCACTTCAGGGCCGCTTCTTGTTTGACCACCGTTCAGGGGCGTGGGGTGACTTGCCACCGAGACTGCAGAACGCCTTGCAGAATGCCGCAATCGAAGATTTGCCACTTCGATATCGACACTGGTTAGACGAGTACCACCGGAAAAGGGTGAACTAACTTCCCCTCGAAGGTTCTTTTCGACCTTCGATTGCGATCTCTCGGGTGCTTGGAAAATATCCTAATTGGAGCTAGTGGATGGGGACAATTGTCTACTTTCTCCAGCTTTGCCATCCCAGCAATCACGAGAATCCCTCAAGGCCTATCTCTTTAGCAATACACAGCTAATTCAAACTCCTTATATCCCTCCTTTTGAGCAAGGGCGAGAAGCTCTTCCTGTAATTCCTGTGCCTTAATAACCTCCTGTGTTCCAATTTCAATTCGTACTCGCTTCAATCCAAAGTCTCGAGCTCGGACAATTTGAAAGCCTCGACTTTTAATAGCGATTTCCATTCGTTCAATCCTCTCAAGAGCTTCAACCGTGACAGGAATTCCGACCGGAATACGGGAAGACAAGCACGGCATGGCTGGTTTTTCTGAAACAGATAATTGGCGACTTCTGGCAAACTCTCGAACCCGAGTTTTTGTCCAACCTACTTCACGAAGGGGAGCACGAACCAATCGAGAAGATGCCGAACGTGAACCAGCACGATCCTCTGCGTCATCGGAAGCATTCTCTCCATAACACAAAACCCAACCGCGCTCTATTGCAAAGGGTTGAGATGCTTGAAAAAGGGCTTCCTTGCACCAAAAGCATCGGTCTCCAGAATTGGCAAGATAGCGCTTATCTGAGAATTCGCCCGTCCGAAGCTCTTTCAATTCAACTCCCAAAGATCCAGCTATCTTGCGAGCCTCTGCGAGCTCGGCTCGTGCCAAGGATGGACTCACGGCGATGACAGAAAGCACTTTGTCCGACCCCAAAATCTCCACGCAAGCGGTCAACAAAACACTGCTATCCACACCACCAGAGAAAGCAACTACCGCACCGGGCCAGTCCTGAATCAAGGCATGGAGTTCCGACTTCGAACTCATATTTCACTCTCATCTAAATAGCCGTGCCCCGTCTCAATGTAGTGGGGTATCGAGTGAACCATAAAGGCGCGTTCCGCATCGCCGACCTCCCGAATTGGTTTTGCTGGAACGCCAGCAACCATGGTGTTGGGTGGAATGTCCGCGTTTTGGCGGACCAAGGCTCCGGCAGCGACCACGCATCCGTCCCCTATTTTGGCGCCACCCAAAATCGTGGCCCCCATTCCAATCAAAACGCCGTTCCCCACCTTCACTCCATGCACAATGGCACCATGCCCAACCGTGCAATCCGAACCAATCTCTTGGGGGGCACCCGTATCACAATGCACGACGGCACCATCTTGAATATTGGTTCGCGCTCCAATCTTGATTGGAGCGTCATCCCCTCTCACCACAGCACCAAACCAAACGGTGCAATCTTCACCGAGTTGGACGTTGCCAGTGATAACGGCAGTACTTGCGACCATCGCACCGCCTGGCACACGGCGCATGAGCCCTTTGGCAGGAGTCGGGAAAACTTCGTTGGACATTATTAGCTTGAAAAGAAAAGGATGGAAGTCGCAAGCGCATTGTGGGCTGCGTGAAGAGCGAAAGCGTAACGCAACTTTCCACTCCGCCAATATACCCAGCCAAAAAGAAGGCCTAGATAAAACACGGGAAGAAAGACAGTCCACTCATGGGCAAGAGCAAAGACAAGGGAAGAAAAAAGTAAGGCTCTACGGGGACCCCACTCGGAATGTCCTGCAAGAAAACGCCAGAGATAACCACGGAAGAGGCCCTCTTCTAGAAGAGGTTGCGTCAAGATGGCAAAGAGAATAACCGCAACAAATTGCAGAATGGGCAACTCAGTCATGCCGGCAGCAATCCCTTGAATGGGAGCTTCCCCCGTGAGATTTTGAACAAGGATCTCGTTTAAATCCCAAACCCCAAGAAGACCTGGGACGGCAAATAGATAACAGGAAAAAGCCGCACCAAATGACTGAATCTGGCAATTAGGGGTTGCCTTTCGACGAGGCAAGTAACTCCCTTCGCGCCAGCCAAGCCATAACCATGCAAGAGTGCCGGCAATCCAAGCGTACAAAAGTCCAAGAAGTAAAGAGTCCGAGTTCCAAAAAAACAAAGGAAGCAATTGAACTCCAAGAAATAAAATGCCAGCAAGAACCAAGTCCACACCTTTCATTTTTCGAAAGGAAATTACAGGGGCTGGCGCTCCCGCCTTTCTAGAAAGGAGCAGAATGGATACAAGAATCCCTAGCCCGTCGAAGAAAATACTTTTCCCAAGAGCGAGCAGAGCTGCAGTCGTCATACGGGGGTTCCCAACACTCCCGGCTCAGGAGAAGAGGCCATTGCGTAACGTTTCTTCGGGATTCTTCCCGAAAGCCAAGCATCCCTGCCCGCTTCGCAAGCGGCCTTCATGGCCCGCGCCATACGCAAAGGTTCTTTGGCACTTGCGACACCCGTGTTGAGAAGAACGCCTTCAGCACCAAGCTCCATAGCAATCGCAACATCACTTGCAGTTCCAACACCAGCGTCCACGATGACCGGAACATTTAAGGTTTCTAAAATCAAACTGATGTTTAAGGGGTTCAAAATCCCTTGCCCCGATCCGATAGGTGAACCTGCAGGCATGACGGCAGTGGCACCGGCGGATTCCAGTCTTTGGGCTTGAATCACATCATCACTGGTGTAAACCAATACGGTGAAACCGTCATTGACCAAGGCTTCGGTGGCATAGAGGGTTGCTTGTGGATCGGGAAGCAAAGTTTTCTTGTCGCCCAGCACTTCAAGTTTCACTAAATCCGTGTCCAACATTTCGCGGGACAGGCGGGCGGTTCGAATGGCCAGCTCAGCATCAAAGCACCCGGCGGTATTGGGGAGCAAGGTATAGCGCTCTCGGTCAATGAAATCTAAAAACTGCTCTCCTTGAGCCTCCCCTTCAGGAATCCGGCGCACAGCAACCGTGACACATTCCGTTCCGGAAAGAGCAAGCGCATCTCGCATTTCGGCATAAGAAGCGTATTTTCCGGTACCAAGAAAAAGGCGAGATTGGAATCGGTGGGGGCCGAGTTCAAAAGGGACTTCAGGGGGGATGAGATTTTCCACAGCAGATTGGATGTCGTTTTGGTCATCTTATCTCTGCGCCTAACCTCCCCCTACCAATCGAAGCACCTCGATTTTGTCCCCAGGGAACAAAAAAGTCGTCTCATATTTCGCTTTTCGGACGACCTCACCGTTCCTTTCCACTGCCACTCCAGGACCATTTGCCCCCATTTCCAGGAGTAATTCCGAGATTGGCCAAGCCTCCCTCCAGTCCTGGGGGACACCATTAATCAGGACTTCCTTGGATTCCGGGTCGCTGGAAGGATTTTCTGAGGAGTTCATTTTCTGGAAGTCTTGAGGGGAACAGGGGTTGGGGGAAACCAAGAAGGGCAAAAGCAGCCCTTGCCCGAAGCGGGGATGTCGTTATTCTAGTGCGGATGGAATGACCCCTCCGGGTGTCATTCTGGCCAATCCGGCCTCGGCTCCAAACATTCCGAATGCAGCACAGCTGCTGGCCGGGTGTGCAGGTTTTCCTGCGCACCCTTTTTTTCTGGATGTTTTGACCTGAGACCCTTGCAAAACCCCCGAAAACATGAAAAAAGACGATGTCCTGAGAATGATTGACGCCATCCACCGCGAACGCGGAGTGGAGAGGGACATTCTATTTGTCGCCCTCGAGGAGGCTCTCACCACAGCGACTCGGAAAAAAATGGGTGTGGAAGAAGGTCTTGATGTGGCGATTGATCGCCGGAGTGGCCAAATTTCCTTGACCGCCGCGGATGGAAGCGTCGAGGTGCCCACTGCAGTCGATTTGGGCCGGATTGCTGCCCAAACCACCAAGCAAGTCTTCATGCAGAAGATTCGCGAAGCAGAGCGAGACAAAGTTTACGAACAATACGAACGTCTAGTGGGCGAGGTCGTGTCCGGTGTGGTTCACAAACTGGAAGGCCCCAACATTATTGTTCAGCTCACCGGAAAAACCGAAGCTCTTCTCCCCCGCTCCGAGCGGATTCAATCTGAACGCCTTCATGTTGGAGATCGAATTCGCGTATTCCTCAAAGAAGTTCGCAAAGAAGGCTCTCGGGTGGTCATTGTTCTTTCTCGAAAGGATGATGAATTCGTACGCAAACTTTTCGAAGTTGAAATTCCTGAAATCGCTGATGGCCATATCCGGGTCATGCGCGTCGCGCGGGATCCAGGCTATCGTTGCAAGGTTGCTGTTTACGCCATGGACGAACGCGTCGATGCGGTTGGCGCTTGCTTAGGTGTTCGTGGCACTCGAATCCGAAACATCAACGACGAGTTGGGTAACGAAAAAATTGACATCATTGAGTGGTGCAATTCTTTGGAAGAGCTTGTCCAAAATGCGCTCAAGCCAGCCAAGGATATTTTGGAGGATCACATTTTCCCCGATGAGGAAAACCAATCTGTCTTTGTCCTTGTTTCGGAGGAAATGAAACCACTCGCCATTGGTGTTGGCGGACGCAACGTTCGCCTTGCTGCCCGAATCGTCGGCTGGTCTATCGAGATTAAAACTCCTGCTGAGTACGAAGCTGAGCTTCTGGCGGAAGAGGGTCGTGGAGCAGAACCGACGGTAGATGCTCCTGAAGCCCAAGAAAGCGACTCAACACCTGAAGCAACTGAACCTGTGGAGGAGGAATAAGGCTTGTCCGACGAAAAGATTAAGGTCTTCAAGTTAGCAAAGCAGTACGGCTTTAAGTCTGCTGATTTTGTGGGCGTGCTAAAAAAGGTTGGCTTCCCCGTCACTTCTTACCAAGCCTCTTTGGATGCTTGGGATGTTCCCATTATCGAGGAACGCCTTCTTAAGGGAGGCCTCATTGAAGCTTCTCAGGCAACAGCTATTGAATCGCCTGAGGCAACTGAAGAGGAGGGCGATGGCTGGAACATCGTTGTTGAGCCCGCCCCCGAAACACCTGAGGTGGAAGCTGAAGAGCCTATCGAGGAAGAGGTTGAGACACCAGAGCCCGTCGAAGACGAAATTGTTGCCGAAGGCGAGGAAAGCACTCCTGGCGAAACAGAGGGGGAAAGCAAGCCTGCTGAAGAAGACGAACCAGAGCCTCAAGAGGCCGTCACCGACCCCGTTGCCGAAGCCTCCACAGACGAAACACCGGCAACCCCGGCAACCCCGAAGGACGCACCTGAGCCTTCCCTAACCCCGAAACCAAGTGGCAAGGTTAAGCCTCGACCAGGTGCCACTCGTGTTGGAAAAATTGACTTGGCCGCTCTTGGGTTAGTGAAAGCCGACCACGCAAAAGGGCGCGGCAAAGTCACCTTCACAGACATTCGGAATCGAGAAACTACTCGCCGACGTGACCAGCGAACGCGCCAGCGCGACCGCCTCAAGTCTCAGAAAGGAGTTGAAAAGCAGGTTTCCACTGTCGCACGAAAGGGCGACGTGGTTTTGGCACCACCCGTAACTCCGAAGACCTTCTCCACTGCAACCGGCATTGGCGTTAGCGAACTTATGGGTTCCTTAATGAAGCTCGGTGTCATGGTGAATATGAATGCTGAACTCGATACGGAAACAATTGAGCTGCTTTCCAACGAGTTTGAAATCAGCGTTCGCATGAAAGAGCGTGAAGATGCCGAAGACGCACTTATGGCCGAAATTGAATCCGCAAGACAAGCCGCGGACGACTCGGACCTTCAAGGCCGCCCACCCGTCATTACCTTCATGGGCCACGTTGACCATGGAAAGACATCTCTCATCGACGCCATCCGCCAAGCCAAAGTCGCAGACGGAGAAGCAGGTGGAATCACGCAACACATTGGCGCTTACTCTGTTGAAACCAACAGCGGCCAGTCCATCACAATTATCGACACACCCGGCCATGAAGCTTTCACTCAAATGAGAGCCCGTGGTGCCAAGACTACGGATGTTGCCGTTCTCGTCGTTGCGGCAGATGATGGCGTCATGCCTCAAACAGAAGAGGCCGCTGCGCACGCTCGCGAAGCTGGCATTCCTGTTGTGGTCGCTATGAATAAAGTTGACGCTTCAGGAGCCAATCCGGAGAAAGTCAAAGCTGAGCTGGCGAACATCGGTCTTCAGTGTGAAGATTGGGGCGGCGAAACCGGAATTGTGGAAACTTCCGCCCTACGAAAGACGGGCCTCGATGATTTGTTAGAGCGAGTTCTTTTGGAAGCTGAGGTTCTTGAAATCAAGGCTCACCCCCACGGCCAAGCAATGGGCATTGTTCTTGAAGGCATGGTTTCGGAGGGCAAAGGAAAAGTTGCCCACATTCTGATTCAAGACGGAACCCTCACGCCCGGCGATGTGGTTCTCTGTGGCGACGCTTACGGAAAAGTTCGACGTATTTATGACCACAATGGCAAGACGGTCAAATCGGCGGGCCCGTCTGCACCGGTTGAGATTATTGGGCTGAGCGAGCTCCCTACTGGCGGGCAAAAAATCTTTGTTGTGCGGGACATGAAAGCAGCAAAAGAAGTGGCCGAAAAACGCGCCCAACTAGCTCGGGAACAAGAACTCGCTCGAACCGCTGTCGCTGAAGACGAATTCCTCGAGCACATTGATGCCGCTAACCGGGATCAAATTCGCCTTATTGTTAAAGCTGATGTTGGAGGCTCTCTTGAAGTCCTTAAATCAGCGTTGGCAAGAATGTCGAATGAAAAAGTTGCAGTCGAGGTCATCCACTCTGGAGTTGGAGCCGTTACTGAAACAGATGTGATGCTCGCAAAAACTGCGGAGGCCTTGGTCGTCGCCTTCAACATTGCGCCGGACGCAAAAGCTCGTCGCACAGCAGAACGAGAGCGTGTTGAACTGATGCGCTGCAATGTCATTTATGATTTGACCGAGGCCATTGAAGAAATGATTCTCGGGAAAATCGGTCCTGAGTTTGAAGAACAGGTTACTGGATCTGCTGAAGTCCTGGCCCTCTTCAAATCTTCCCGTTGGGGTTCCGTTGCTGGATGTAGCGTGAACGACGGTGTCTTCAGAAACTCTAGTCATGCCCATGTCATTCGAGATGGCAAAACTATCTTCAGCGGAAAGCTGGCATCCCTGCGACACCTCAAAGATGACGTCAAAGAGGTAAAAGCAGGTATGGAATGCGGTCTTCGCGTTGAAGAATTTGATGGTGTTGAGGTTGGTGACACCGTTCAAGCCTATGACCTCATCGAAATTGCTCCTCAGCTAGATTTGAGCGAGAAAGACGAAGAGAGTTCTGTTGGCTAGCGAGCGAAGGCGCAAACAAGTCGCCCGTCAAGTTCAAGAAACGGTTGCGACTCTTCTTCTTCATTCCATGAAGGACCCTCGAGCAAGTTTCGTTACGGTCACTGGCGTGGAAATGAATCACGACTTGACCCTTGCCACCATTCGCTACTCTGTCCTGAACTCCAAGGACAAGCCTCGTGTCAAAACTCTTCTTGACCACGCATTGGGTTTTTTCCGGACGGAAGTTGCCCGTGCTGTGAAACTTCGAAGTGCACCGAAGTTGGATTTTCGCTACGACGATGGCTCCGAACTCACTGAGCGGATTGACAAAATCCTTGACCGGGTCCTTCCCCCAAAGGATTCCGACGAGGAATGACTGAAGCCCCCCGCCGCCTTCGACGGGCCGAAGCAGTTCTGCAACGGCGAACAGGGAGGGTTCTTCTTGTCCTTGAGCGAGCAGTCGATTGTTTCAATCATTTAGCTGTTCTCCGCACCGCAGAGGGGTTTGGGATTCAAAACATTTGGATTGTGGATAATCCACTCGCTGAAGAGCGAAGCGAGCGCACTTCACACTCGGTTACGAAAGGAACTCACCATTGGCTCAGTATTCGGTATTTTCAGAGTCCACATGATTGCCTGACGGCCCTTCAAGATGAAGGATGGACCATTTGTGCGACAGATCTTGGCCGCACCGCCGAGCCTCTCTCTTTAAGCACACTCCTTCCCTTCCCAGAAAAAATGGCTATCGTTATGGGTCGAGAATCAGATGGTGTTTCCAAGCTAATGCTGGAAGCGGCTGACCGTCGTTTCTATCTCCCAATGCAAGGCTTTGGAGAGTCGTTCAACTTAACTGTGGCGACCGGGCTCATGCTCCAATATGTCTTCCTCGCCTGCCCAGAAGCGCACGGGGACCTTTCCGAAACCCAACTCGCAGAACTTCGCCAAGATTGGTACCGGAAACTGGCGAGTAACCAAGAGCGATGGGAAGAGTATCGCCAATGGCTTAGTAGCCCGCCGGAACCCGAGCCTGACCTCCGCCCTGAAGATGCTATGCGGCAGGTTCGTATGCCCAAGAAGTTTCGAAAAAACTCGAAATAAGTTTCGAGCCAAGCTTCAGGAACGGTGCCAGCGCACCCCATCTGCGCCATCCTCTAACACAATCTTGGCCTCTGCCAATTGATCTCGTATTTCGTCAGCGAGGGCCCATTCCTTGTCCGATCGAGCCTGGGTACGAGCCACAATAAGAGCCTCAACTTCCTCATCCGAAAGTCCTGAACTAGTTTCAACAGCTTCGGGGAAGAGCCCAAACAAATCATCAACCTCATTGAAAAAAGCAAGAGCTTGCTTCGCTTCTGCAAAAGAAAGCCCGCGCTTCAAAAAATGGTTTCGCAGGTCAAACACAGAAGCCAGAGCAGCGGAGGTGTTGAGGTCTTCAGCAATGGCCAACTGAAACTCTTCTCGAGCCTTGTCAACGATATCACTCCCTTCTTCTCCTCCCTTTCCTTGAGTACAGGCTGCCTCGAGTCGCCGGCGAAAGTCCATTAGACCTTTACGACCTTCTGCGGCAGACTGTAGAGCATCCCAAGTGAAGTTCAAAGATCCACGATAATGCGCTTTTAGAACGAGGAACCGGAAATCCAAAACTTCGAATCCTTTTTCAACTAAGTCATCCAAGGAATAAACATTCCCCAATGACTTCGACATTTTTCCACCATCCACGCGCAAAAATCGAGTGTGCATCCATAAGTTCACAAAGGGCAATCCCGTCGCACCTTCGGATTGAGCGATTTCGCATTCGTGATGGGGAAAAATGTTGTCCTCTCCCCCAGTGTGGATATCGAAAGACTCGCCCAAGTATTTCATAGCCATCGCAGAACATTCCACATGCCACCCTGGGAAACCATCTGGGCCAAAGCAAGACTCCCACTTCATGATGTGCTTGGGGTCAGATTTCCACAGAGCGAAATCGGCTGGATGCCGTTTTTCGTCGTTCACTTCCAAACGCGCGCCCGCTTCCAAATCTTCAATTCGATTCCCAGACAAGGCTCCGTACTTTTCAAAAGAATGAACATCAAAATAAACATTACCTCCGACTTGGTAGGCATGTTCGTGCTCCAATAGCTTTTGGACAACCTGAATCATCTCAGGGATATGGTCCGTGGCTCGGGGATAATGATGAGCTGGTCTCACATGTAAGGCTTTCAAATCTGTAAAGAACTGCTCGCTGACCTGCTCAACCAGTTTCCACGGGTCTACTTGGTCTTTGCGGGCCTGTACTTCAAGTTTGTCCTCACCGTCATCAGCGTCGTCAACAAGATGCCCGACATCGGTGAGATTCATCACCTGGATCACATCAAATCCAAGTTGGTCAAAAAGCCTACGAAGTAAGTCAGCAAACAAAAAGGCACGATAGTTCCCAATATGAGGCCGCTGGTAAACCGTTGGCCCGCAGTGATACATCCTTACAGAACCCTTCTCAATGGGTTCAAAAGTCTCCAAACTCCGAGACATGCTGTTGTAGAAGCGTAAATCCACGGTCAGATTTTAGCGATTCGGGGGGAGAGAAACCCCTTCCGGAATGGAGCCCGCGTGTTTTTGAAAATACCGTCGGAAGCGCTGAAGTCGTGCGGCCCTCTCCATCGGGTTCAAAGGACGCCCAAGAAAACTACTTACCGCCAAATCGATTAGCCAACATTGACTGGATTCGGGCTGCCAGAGCAAATTTGCCGGATGCATGTCTGCCGCCCAAAAACCAAGGTCAAAAAGAGACTCTAGCAGTTTCATTGCTTCTGCTATGGCAGCAGGGCTTTTCCTGGCCTCATAAATGGTTTGGGCAGATTGGACTTCTTCTGTTACGAGGTGCTGTTGCCAAAAGAGTCCCTTTCGTTCGGCATAAGCCAAGAGCACTTTGGGGGTGGCAACGCCTTGAGCCCTTAAGGTTTCAGACACAACAACCTCTTCCGTAAGGCGTTCCGCATCTAAAAAACGGTCGCCCAATAGGGCTCCAAAGAACCCGCCATGGAGGTTCCTACGCCAGATTCCATGCCGTTCGCCCAAAGGCAACTTCCGCACAGCGCCTCTGCCTGCGCCACAAACATCTCCTGCCAGGGACTCGAGTCGCTCCTGGCCTCGGTGCTGCCAATTATCTACACCGCCAGGCAATTCAATGCCCCGTCGAACCCAAAGGAGAACTCCTGAGGACGAGTGGCTTTCAAAGGTAGAGGGTGCGGACATCTGCGCATAGTGTCCCAGAGCGGCTAATCTCCCGCCATGCCTGAACTGCTCCACCGCCCCTTACCCGAAAGACCCCGCATCCTCCTGGTGCGCCTTTCGGCTCTAGGTGATGTGGTTTTTGCTCTTCCCGCCCTCCGAGCACTGCGAAAAATGCTGCCCAAAGCCCAACTGGAATGGCTAACCGAGGATCGGCATGAGGGGCTTCTCGCCGACCATCCAGATTTGGACTCTCTTCACATTTTCCCTCGACGCTCGGGGTTTGGCGCTTCCCTAAAAGCCCTGAGAACTCTTCGCGACACCGGCCCCTTCGATGCCATTTTGGACTTTCAAGGAAATTTCAAAAGTGCCCTTCATCTGCTGCCGCTGGCGGCAAGCCGAAAAATTGGCTTTGACCGGAAGACTGCCCGCGAGATGGCCCATCTTTTTGTGCATGAACGCGTTTCCATCCCCCCTCAACGCCACCGTTCCAGAAGGGACTTTCAACTGGTCGAACAATTCGCGCGGTGCACCCAACTAGAGCTCCCCACGTTGAACCTCCAAAAAGATGGCGGGCCTTGGCCAATCCAATGGAATGCCCCAATGGACGAGTCTCCAGAAGAAACTGCTCCCCTCGTGCTTTTGCATACAGGGTTCACTCACTACGGACGGGATAAAGCGTGGCCCAAGCACGCCTGGACCGATTTGGCTTTAGAACTCGCAGATCGTGGCCTGGATGTCCAACTTCTTCACACTCCCTCGGACTTGGCCATGGTTTCTGAAATTGCCGACTCTACTGGCGCCGCCGCCCGGCTCGCCCCCCCCACCACTGGCATTCCTGAGCTCATGGCCCTTTGCGACCGAGCCCAACTTTTAATTGGAACCGATAGTGGCCCTCTCCATCTCGCGGCATGGCGAGGCACCCCAGCCTTAGGACTTTTCGGCCCAACGGATCCTGCCGTTTATGGACCCATTGGCGCTCGAACATCTTGGGTAAGCGCCCTCCCTGATGGCGAAACCCCTCCGGCCCGCCAACGGAACTGTCGCTCCCCACTGATGGATGCCCTGCTTCCAGAGAAGGTTATTCAGGCCGCCAGCTTGCTTCTCTAAAATCCGAGCTACTCCGAACCGTCATTGCGGTGTCGTGAGTCCAGGCTTCTATTTGAAAGGGTGCCCGAAAGCTCTCCTCGAGGCTAAAGCTGTGAGCCTTCCCATCTACCTCAACCCAAAGTCGGTCTCCCTTTATCTCCAAGTTGAGTTCCCGCTCTTTACGGGCCAAGGTGGGTGCTGGTGGTCCTAATGCCTGGAATCCGCCCCCGGGGCCCATTTCTTGATGGAGGCCAACACCGCCGGTTCTGCCAAAACGAACTCGAAGCCGTTTCTCACCGATTCCTGAGACTAAAAGACCGCCCTCTGAGGCTCCGGAAGCCCCCAGTTTGACTCCAAACTGAAGGGGACGGCCCTCCCAAATAGGTTCCAAAATCGCTGTGCAAGTCTGACCAGGGAAGGTCGCAAGAAGAAGTGGGTTTTCGGAATCTGGAGGGTCGAATTCTCGACCTCGCTGACGCACAAGAACAATGCGTTTCACCGGCCAAGAGAAGCCGGCATTTTGAAGAAAATCACGAATCGTCCAATTCGCAGCGAACTCCCACGGAGCCTCCCCCCCTTTTTTTAGGAGAGTTGAGACGAGGGCTTGACGTGCTTGAAGCAAACCTTCTGCTGGCAAATCTTCCCAAAGTTGGCCAACGCCTTGCTCCAATCGTTCTTCCGTAAGCCCCTTTCGCCAGAGACCCGCATCGAACCAAGGATCGTTTCGGTCTCCTGCCAAAGCCTCTGCAATGCCTTCCTGGAACCACAAAGGGGATTCCCGAAGTTTGGAGTCATCCAAAGAGAGAAGGTGAGCAGCTTCATGGCGGAAAGTGCGAAGCCAGGTCAAAGGAGGCCGCGCCCGATTAAGAAGTAAAAGGTCTCGCCTAGGGAGGGGAACAATAGCCAGGCGACTTGCGGGATAGGTGCGAGCCACTCGCGGCGAACCCTTGAGACCTTTCGACAGCATCAACCGACCTGCGGCATACTCGTCCAGGCAAACTCTAAGCTCAAGGGGTTCCGAAGAAATCTTTCCACTGGATCGCCAAGTGCGAAGATTTTCCCACTCACTTCGGACTTGATTCAGCTCCCGAATCAAAGTGGATTGCCAATGTTGGCAAGCTGATGGCAAATCTAATTGAATGCCACTGTCATTGAGCGCCCCCTCCAAAGCTGGGGGTTGCATCTTTGGACTGGAACAAGCCGCCAGAAAGAGGAAAATACCCATGCTCGCATGAGAAAGCCCCCCAAACAACGGAAAGGACTTCCAACCCCCCTTCGAGGTGTACTCTTTGATTTGGATGGCACTCTCGTGGACAGCGAGCCCCTGCATCATGAAAGCGCAGTCATCGTTCTTGCGACTCATGGCCATCAAGTCCCCGTTCGGAGCATTGCGAAATTTATTGGCTGGTCGGAAATTCCCTTTTGGACCGATCTGAGACAGAAATACAGCCTTCATCCCACGCCCGAGCAGTTGGCAGAGGAGCGGACGGAAGCCTTTGGAGTACTTTTGCACGAGCGCAGTTTAGAGCTGCTACCTGGGGCGATAAAAATTTTAGACGCCTTGCGGCAGCGGGGAATCCCCTGTGCCATTGCTTCTGCCTCTCCCCGTGCCCAAATTGAACATTCGCTCAAAGTTTGTGAAATTGCAAATTATTTCAAGGCAACAGTTTCCGGACATGAAGATGTCGAGCGAGGCAAGCCTCACCCTGATGTTTTCATTGAAGCTGCCAAACAATTGGGCGTCTCCCCGCTGGAGTGCTTAGCTGTAGAGGATTCGGCAAATGGGACTGCTGCGGCGGTTGCGGCGGGTAGTTTCACTATTCGCATTCCAACGCCAGGAGAACCGAGTCCGCCAAGTTCCGGAGAACATCTTCGCCTGAAGAACTTAATAGAAGTTGAAGCACTCCTCCTTTAGGAGCGTTTGGTAAAAGCCGCTTTAAGCACTTCATCGAACTGCGAAACATAGACGAAGCGCAATCCCTTTGTCCAAGCTTCATCCAGAACGGTCACATCTCGTTCATTTTCGGAGGGCAGCAGAACGGTCTTAATACCTAGGCGCTTCGCTGCGAGGACCTTCTCCCGAATCCCTCCCACGGGCAAAACCTCACCTGTCAGAGTGATTTCACCTGTCATTGCAGTGCGTGCTTTCATGCGTTTCCCCGTCAGACGGCTCAACATCGCACAGGTAATGGCCGCCCCTGCAGAGGGCCCATCTTTGGGAATGGCGCCGGCAGGAAAGTGAATATGGAAATCTATTCCACTCAGCTTGTCCGCTTCAATTCCTAATTCAAGAGCGTTTGCCCGCAAAAAGCTGTGAGCAATTCGACAGGACTCCGTCATGACATCGCCCAAACTTCCTGTAAAGGAGACACGGCCCTTTCCTGGGAAGCCAACGCATTCAATTTCAAGAACATCCCCCCCATAGGGCGTATAAGCCAGACCAAGGGTTATCCCAACTTCAGGTCGAAGACGAAGACGGTCGTCGGTAAATCGTTTTGGCCCCAAAAATTCTTCAAGTTTGCTTATGGGAAGTTCAGGTTTCGGTCGCTTTCTACGAGCAAGCTGCAGAGTACGTTTCCTACAAAGAGAGGCGATTGATTTTTCAAGACCTCGCACTCCGGCTTCGCGAGTCCAGCCGTTGATGACAGCTCGGATGCTTGAAATAGGCAACTTGAGGCGTTTGGACGCTAGTCCATGCTCTTTTAATTGGCGAGGTAGCAAGTGCCGCTTCGCAATTTGAACCTTTTCTTCGGTAACGTAGCCAGGGAGCTCAATGACTTCCATACGGTCTCGAAGGGCAGGTGGAACATGCTGAAGAACGTTAGCCGTCGCAATAAACATGACCTTGCTCAAATCAAACCGCATGTCCAAGTAATGGTCTAAGAAATCGTGATTCTGCGCTGGGTCGAGCACCTCCAAAAGTGCGCTAGCCGGATCTCCTCGGAAGTCTTTACCTATTTTGTCGATTTCATCTAGAACGATGACGGGGTTATTTGTCCCTGCGCGACGAACCATTTGAAGAATGCGCCCAGGCAGAGCCCCTACATAAGTCCTGCGATGCCCCTTGATTTCGGCCTCGTCACGCATCCCGCCTAAGCTCATTCTTTCGAGCTTGCGTCCCATCGATTCAGCGATGGCCATAGCAAGAGAAGTTTTCCCCACTCCAGGAGGGCCAGCAAAGCACAGAATCGCCCCAGAGTGTTCAGGGCGCATTTTCCGAACCCCGAGGAATTCGAGGATGCGTTCCTTGGCTTCCGTTAAGCCAAAATGATCTCGTTCGAGGACCTTCTCCGCACGGTCAATATCAATGCGGTCATCAGACGAAACGCGCCAAGGCAATTCCACCAACCATTCCAAGTAATTCCGAACAACCGGATATTCCGGAGACATCGTTGGAACCATGGAAAGACGTTCGATTTCTTCGCGTACCTTGGCAGCAACCTCTTCAGGGTAATCGCCGCCCTCAAGTTTCTCCGTGAAGTACTCGCGATCTCTTTCAGAAGGTTCTTGTTCTTCGCCTAACTCGCGACGAATAATTTTGATTTGTTCTCGCAGGAAAAACTGCTTCTGCTGTTCTTCAATTTTCTCACGAATTTCTGCCTGGATTTGATCGCCAAGCTCAAGGGTCACCAATTCTCGAGTGAGGGCCTCATCGACCATCTGAAGGCGAATGCGAACATCCAGTTGATTCAAAATGGCTTGTTTTTCCTCTGAGTCCTTAACCAGATAGGCAGCAGAAAAATCGGCCAAAGCGCCGGCAGGCTCCATATTTGCAGCAGCCAAAGAGAATCCATCTCCTAAGCCGGGTTGGTGTCCAGAAACTTTTTGAGAAAGGGCAAGCACATTGCGCTGCAAAGCCTCCACCTCTTTCCCCGGAGGGTAAACATCCTCCGGATAAATCACGGTAGCGACTGGAGACTTACGCCCCTCTGCCTTCAAGGTCCTCCAAGTATCAACTTGAAAGCGCGAAAGGCCCCGACAAACATAGTTGGAATTGCCATCGGGCAACTTTATCCGTTTGTGAACTTCTGCAACTACTCCGGTAAGTTCGAAATCCTTGGGTTTCCAGGAGCCAACTTTCCCGCGAGCCAGAATTAGCCCGACATATTTGGTGCCTCCGTTTTTCTTCCCTTGGGCAATGGCTTGCTCCATGATGGTCTCTTCCAAGCCTGAGCGAGCCACAACCGGCATGATGAGCCCAGGAAAAGGGACGGACTGGCTCATAGGAAATATGGGCAACACTTTGGGCGGGGTGCCCGTGTGCAGAATGGGCAAACTTGCAGCGGCCTCGGCAAGAACCTGGCCAAATGCCTCAGCTTCTTCCGGGCTGGGTGTCAAAATATCGGATTCTTCTTCGAAGTCTGGGTCCTCTCGCATCTCCTCTATTATCCCCCTGCGGGGGTCGGAGCGGGAGGGGGTTCTTCTAACAAAACAGGCAGTCCTTCGGATTTTGCAATTAAGGCCACTCCACAGGAATCTGACCAAACATTGACGGCGGTCCGAAGCATGTCCAAGGGCCGGTCAATCGCCAACAGCAAAAGTACACCATCATCAGGCAATCCCAGGGCTTGCAAAATAGTGGCCTTCAACACTAAACCAGCACTCGGAATTCCGGCCGCACCAATGGAAGCTAATAAAGCCATAATCACAACTAAAAACTGCATCCCCATGGTCAAATCAAAGGCTGGAGAGTGGCTTGCATAATATTGAGATAGAAAAATAACACCCACACATTCGTACAAAGCCGTGCCATCCATGTTGATGGTGGCTCCTAAGGGCAAAACAAAGGAACTGATTTTATTGCCAGCCTTCCCTCGCTTTTCTGCACACTCCAAGGTAACGGGCAAGGTCATGGAAGAGCTACTCGTTGTAAAAGCGGTCATAAGAGCTGGCGACATTGCTCGAGCCCAACCAATGGGAGACACCTTTCCAACAAAGCGCAGAATGAGGGGTAGAACGACGACGGCATGTAAAAGGAGAGTCCCCGCCACAATGGCCATGAAGAACAACAAGGGCTTGAAAGCCGCCAGGCCAGTTTCCCCCACCACCTTGGCAACTAGGGCAAACACGCCGTAAGGGACCAAGGACAAGACCCACTCCGCAACGCGCATCATGACTTCAAAGAAAGATTCGAAAAGCCCGCGAATGCGAGGGCCATGAGGTTCCGGAGATTTTGCAATGAAAAAGCCAAGAATGAGGGCAAAGACAATGACCTGGAGCATTTGTCCGTTTTGAGTCAGAGCTTCAAATATATTTGGGGGAACCATGCGAACAAAAATGTCCGCAAAGCTCCGGCCTTGGCCCGCATCAAACTGTTCGGGAATGCTGAGTACGAGTTCTGCACCTGTTCCCGGCTGGAATAGATTGACAACCAGCAGGCCACCGCAAATGGCAAAAAGGCTTGTCGTCATGTAATAGAGAAGGGTCTTTCCGCCAAGCCGCCCAAATTCTTTCCCTCCCGCCACGGAGGTCACACCAGTCACAATACTAGAAAGGATGAGCGGGACGATGAGCATCTTGAGCAGGCGCATGAAGATGTCCGCAACCATGGAAAGCGGAGCAAGCCAAGCGGCCCGCTCACATTCAGGGTCGAGGTGGGAAATAATCATTCCG
>DLRM01000037.1 GCA_002500505.1 Planctomycetes bacterium UBA7888 | reverse complement strand
CTGAGGAACTACCGGAGCTTCCTGAATTGGCAGAAGGCATCTCAGCTACTGCGCCTTCTAAAGGGGCGTCTTCTACTGCAAATGCAACTCCGATGGCGGCCCCAGCCGAAATCTCAAGCATTTTGGCTTGGCGAGGCTTTGGTTTTGTTTTGGCAATTGGTGGAGTTCTCTCGTCATGGGGAGATCCCAGCGAGGCAGGCTTGTTTAGGGCGATAGCCTTTGCCGCAGCGACCTGGAGATTTTTGACAAATGGATTGGGCTCGGTCCAGCCAACTCGAGTCAATGGAAAACCTATTTCTGCTGCTTTGGTGACGATTAGTGGATTAGCCGGCTCCATTTTGAGTGGTTTTGCAATCGGGCCTTTGATGACACTCGTTGGAGGATCCATCGCGGTATTCTCACCCGTGTTGGGCGGAAAGAAGGACAAGAAGAAAACACTCCCACCGGCGAAAGAGTTGGACTCCCAGTTTTCTCTCAGTTTGGCGGTTTACCTATTAGCTCTTGGCGGCATGCTTCTTCCTTGGTGTGGCTCGGGAGAAAGTGGTGCAGATTCTGCCTTTGGTGCGATTGTGATGGTTTGCATTTTGGCCACTGTTTGGTCTTCATGGGTAGGCGCATGGAAGCTTTGGACGGTTCCCTTGGTAACCGGGAGATTGGGAATCCTCATTTTCTTGGCCCCAATGGAAATTTTTATTCTTGGCCTGATGGGCTTACTTCGTCCGCTAGGAGGTAAGGACGATGGTGGACTCTTTAAATTGCTTCACGATGCGTGGCCTGATGGGGGTGTCGAAGAAAGCTTCCTTATTTACGGTGCAGGTCCTCTCTTGACCTTTATTGCGGGCATTCTTTCTCTAGTGATTCTCGTTCTCTCAGCGAAGTCGGCTGTTGCGACGGCCAAAGAAAGGAAGGAAGCAAATGTGAAGGCCCGCAAGGCTTCACGAGCCTCGAGGAAAGGCAATCGAAAAACTAAGGATAAGGGCGAAAGAAAAACTGCCACGCCTCGAAAGTCGCGCAAAAAATAGTGCTCCTTTGGATGCATCCAAGAATAAAGCGGATCATTTGAAGCGGCTGCTTCGGCAAGCCACTGAACAGTTAAGGGATGCCGGGGCTGAGGAGCCGGAACGCTTGGCAGAAGAGTTATGGCTTTTGTCGACTGATTGCACCCGAACCCAATTCCTTTTGGGTGAATCCGAAATTAGCCCTTCTGCTCAACTACGTTTCGAAAAGTTTTTGGGGCGAGCCTTGTCGGGAGAGCCCCTTGCCTACTTAGCTGGCATGGCAGCTTTTTATGGCTTTGAATTCCAAGTCGACCCCAGAGTGCTTGTTCCTCGTATGGACAGTGAATGTCTATTGGACCTTGCCCTTGAAATAACAAGCTCCCGTGAAAGTGGATTTTGTGGAGATTTCGGAACGGGGTCGGGATGTTTACTTCTTTCTTTCCTAGCGCATCGGCCCAAATGGAACGGCCTTGGCATTGACCTTTCCTCGGAAGCTTTAGCGGTTGCAAAGAAGAACGCCGAGAGCTTGAACTTGGCAGGACAGTGTCAGTGGTTAAACGGGAGCTGGGAGGAAGAGTTGGAGTTGCCTAAATTGGACTTGATGATTGCCAACCCACCCTATGTTCTTCCTGGGGAAGAGTTGGGATTTGGAGTTCAGGAGCATGAGCCGGCGCTTGCCCTCTTCACTCCCAAGGGGAAGCCGATGACGCCTTATTGCTCTCTCTTAGTTCATGCAAGAGAATCCTTAACCCCAAATGGGATTTTGCTTTTTGAAATCGGTGCGGGCCGTGACGAGGAAGTGGTCTCTCTTTGCGTGGACAATCAATTCAAGGTCCAAGAGGTGCGGCGAGATTTGGGTGGAATAAAACGCGTTGTTTACGCTTCTCGACCCGCTTCCATTTGAGTCTGAACAAAGGTAAGGATGGAAGCTCTGGCTTCCGTATCGAGCTGATTGAAAAAGACCGCGACCTCGTAATGCCCTAAGGAGCTGGATAGCCTCTCGCAGCGAACCACGACTCCCTGGCCTTCAACAAAGGCGGCATCGCCATCTGGGCGAGGAATTTCCAAGGTGAAGGCCACTCGCGTCATGACCGGGACTGGAGTTTCAGAAAAGAAGGCAACGCCCGACTCAGAGAGGTCTCGAACCCGTAGGGGCGTGTGAGCGCCCTCTTGGAGGATGAGAGGAAGCCCATCTCCGATGACTCGGGTGTGCTGGCGGCGTTCTGTAGCGGGGTTATTCACTTTTGCGGTGGGGGGCTTGGGGAGAGAAGCGGTTCTCCCTAGAATGGCACGGATTCCTTCATCTTCCAAGCCCGAAGAAGAAAGAATTTGCATCTTCCACCCCTAAAACGCGAGAATTTAGCTCATGGCCTCCTTTAATAAAGTCATCCTCATGGGAAACCTGACCCGGGATCCCGAAACTCGACAAACTCAATCTGGCAGTTACGTCACGAAAGCTGGTGTCGCGGTAAATGAAAGCATTCCAGATGGCTCTGGTGGTTACCGTGATCAGGCCCACTTTTTTGATGTTGTTTTCTTTGGCAAGCAGGCTGAAAGCTTTGCGAAGTGGTTCAAGAAAGGCTCCCCAGTTCTGATTGATGGTCGTTTGAGCTATAGCACTTGGGAAGACAAAGAAACTGGCGCAAAGCGTTCTAAGGTCGAGGTTGTTGGAAACCGTTGGCACTTTGTAGGCGGTCGTGACCAGCAAGGCTCCGGTGGTGGCGGTGCTCCCGTTGTGAGCTCCCAAGAACCATCCTTCCCAGGCAAAGGCGACTTCGTCCCTGACGACGTTCCGTTTTAAAGCCGGAAATGATTCGTGTTCTGCTTTTTGCCGGCCTGAAAGAGCGAGCAGGAAAAAGTAGCTTTGAGCTTTCTTTAGAATCCAGCGCAACTGTGGCTGACTTGCGCATTGAACTTGTTGCGGCATGCCCAAACTTAAAAGGACAAGTCTTCCGAATTGCTATTGGTAATGAGTATGCCGATGAAGGTGATTGCTTGGGGGATATCCATGAGGTGGCTTGTATCCCACCGGTATCTGGAGGTTAATCGTTGATCCAGGTTCAATTGACAGAAGGGCCAATCTCCGGCGATTGGGCTCAGTCGCAAGTAGCGGGACAGGACGCCGGGTGCACTGTCTTGTTTTTGGGGACCGTGCGCAATCAAACCAGTGGAAAGGAAGTGACCCACCTGGAATATGAGGCTTTTCCTGCAATGGTAGAGTCCGAACTAAAAAAAATTGCTGCTGAAGTTGCAGAGCGCCACAAGGTGCTTCGGTTTGCGCTGGAACATTCCGTAGGGAAAGTGCCCGTCGAAGGTTGTTCTGTCGCTCTTGCCATTGCCTCTGCCCACCGCAGTGCGGGTTTTGCCGCTTCCATTGAGTTTATGGATGCCCTAAAAGAGCGAGTCCCCATTTGGAAAAAGGAATGTTATCTCGATGGTAGCTCTTGGTTAGGGAAGGGGTCTTAAGACACATGTTGGAAGTTCACGAAATCCCGGTTACTCCGTACATCCAAAACTCAACCCTGTTGGTGTGTACCGAAACACTTGTAGCTGCTGCTTGTGATGTCGGGGAGGCGGCCCCCGTTTTGGAGCGCGCTAAACAGCTTGGATGTAAAATCGAAGTTGTTTTAGGTACTCACGGGCATTTGGACCATATCGCTGGAACTGCGGAGATTATGGAGGAAACGGGTGCCCCTTTCTTTTTCCCCAAAGACGATGACTTTCTTCGTGAGTCTCTTCCTCAACAGGCGGCGAACTATGGGTGGGCACCCATTCAAGTACCCAAGGTGCATCGAGACCTAAAGGGGGGAGACGAAGTCCAAGTTGGAGAACTTGTCTTGGAAGTGCTTCATTGTCCAGGCCATACACCAGGGCACCTGTGTTTCTACGAAAAAGAGTCAGGGCAGCTCATTGCGGGTGACGTTCTCTTTGCGGGCTCGGTGGGCCGAACGGATTTTCCAAGAGGGTCTTGGGAAGATTTACAGGATTCTATTCGGAATCAGCTCTATCCTTTGCCTGGAGACACTGTGGTCCATTGTGGGCATGGTCCCTCTACTACGATTGGCCGCGAAGCCACCACGAATCCTTTTGTTCGTGCCTGAAGCAAAACCGCCGCGCCGTTAGGATTTCGAGCATGGTCGAGCGAGAAACCTTTCCTGTGGATGTGCTAGTGGTGGGAGCCGGCCCCGCCGGCCTTTCCTTCGCAGTCCAATTAGGACGTGAGCTTCAAGCGAAGGGCGCAGAAAAGTCGATTATGGTTCTCGATAAAGCGGGAGAATTTGGCCAGCACACCTTGAGCGGGGCTGTTCTGGACCCCCGCTCCATTTTGGAGCTTTTCCCTCATGCCAAATCGGAAGGGTTTCCGATTGAAGTGGAGGTCGAGAAGGATGCCCTTTGGTGGCTTTCTGAGAAAAAGAAACGAGATTTTAAGGGCGTTTTTCTTCCTCCTCCATTCAAAAACGAAGGAAAGTGGATTGTCTCTGCCAGCAAAATGGTGGAGTGGTTGGCGCAGCAAGCAGAGGCCTTTGAAAATGTAGATGTTTATCCAGGGACCGCCGCCGCCTCCATTTTGAGAGATGAAAACGGCAAGGTTACGGGAGTACGAACAGCCGATATGGGAATGGGTGCTGATGGCAAACCCAAAGCTAACTATGAACCGGGCATGGACATTACCGCCGATTTGGTTGTCTTTGCTGAGGGGACACGCGGTTCTTTAGCGAAGGAGCTTCTTGGAACGGCTCCCGGTTTAGGGAAAAATCCGCAAATATGGGGAGTGGGAGTGAAAGAAGTTTGGGAAGTTGAGCATCAGCTCCTTGGAACCGTTCTTCATACGGGCGGTTGGCCCTTGCCGCGGGCTTGCTATGGAGGTGGCTGGATTTATGGTTTGCCGGACAACAAACTGTCCATTGGGTTTGTGGTCGGCATGGATCATGGCGACGCTTCTTTTGACTATCACGCTGCAATGCAAAAATGGAAAACGCACCCCGCCCTTTCCGAATTATTGAAAGGGGGGAAGCTTCAATCTTATGGTGCAAAAACTGTTCCAGAAGGCGGTCTCCATTCGATGCCCCCTCTTTTTGGAGACGGTTTTCTTCACATTGGTGACAGTGCTGGCTTCCTCAATGCTCAAAGACTGAAGGGCTTGCACTTGGCTGTGAAGTCCGGGGCTTTGGCCGCATCGGCCGCCTCCCTTGCCCTCTCTGAAAATGATTACTCTGCGGACTCACTTCGCCGTTTTGACCAACAATTCCAGGAGTCATGGGCTTATCAAGAGCTCTATGAAGTCAGAAATTTTCGAGCTGGGTTCCAGAAAGGGTTCTTGAAAGGTTTTTGGGGCGCAGCAATAGGGGCTTTGTCTAAGGGGAAGTCCCCAAGCGATGTAGTCGCCTGTCAAAGCGATCACGAGCGTTACTCCTCGAAGAAACAAGTGGCGTTAAGCCCTCCCATTCAAGGTGGGGGGCTAACTTTCGATAAGCTGACATCGGTTTATCACTCTGGAAGCACTCACGAAGAGGAACAGCCTTGCCATTTGTTGGTTGCTGATTCTCGAATTTGCGTTGAGCGTTGCGCGGCGGAATATCAAAACCCATGTCAGAATTTTTGTCCGGCGTCCGTATATGAATGGGAAGGCGATTCAGGCCTTCGCATTAACTTCAGCAACTGCGTTCACTGCAAAACCTGTGACATTGCTGATCCTTACCAAAACATTCAATGGGTAGTTCCAGAAAGTGGTGGACCTATTTATTCAGGAATGTAACTCAAGTAGACCTTAAATCATGAAAACCCAAGTCATCCCCAAGGCCGAAACCGGCCGAGCCCGCCTCACGGCATTAATCCTCCCTGTCGGAGCGAAGCCATCTCTTCCCAGCGCTGCCCCTGAGACCGCCTCATGGAAAGCCGACTTTGGAACCACTGCTGGCAAGTCAGTCCTTTTGCGGGGAAATTCTGGTCAGCGCTGGCTTCTTGTGCGAGTTGCTAAGAAGCCAACGGCCAATGAAATTCGCGAAGCTGCTGGCAAGGCTCGTGCCCAAGCGGAGAGCATGGAGCGGGCCGGGCTCTCTTTTGATTTGAGTGCTTTGCCGAAAGACGCATCTTTGGCGCGGGCTGTTGCAGATGGTGCGGGAATGGCAAGCTACGACCCGGGCCTCATGAAGTCTGACCGCAAGAAGGGATACGTGAAACGCATTAGCCTTGCTGGTGTGGGGAGTGCTCTCAAAACTCGTAAAGCCGTGAAGGCAGGGGCGATGGGTGCCTTAGGTAACCTGGCAGCAAGAGAAGTGCAAAATCTCCCATCCAATGTTTTGACTCCAAAAGATTTTGCCGCTCGAGCAAGAAAACTAAGCCGTTCGAACCCAAAACTTTCTTGCAAGGTCCTTGGCAAAAAGAAAATGGAAGAACTCAAGATGGGTGCCCTTCTTGGAGTTGCACGTGGAAGTCACAAGGAACCTCAGCTTGTCCACATGGTTTACAAGCCAAAGGGAAAATCGAAAGGGAAAATCGCTGTTGTGGGTAAAGGGCTCATTTTCGATTCCGGAGGCATTAGCCTTAAGCCTAGTGGCGGCATGTGGGACATGAAGTTCGACATGTCTGGCGCCGGTGCTGTCTTTGGCCTTTTTTCGGCTTTCGCTAAGGGCGCCGATTGCCCTTATGAGGTGCACGGGATTATGGCTTGTGTGGAAAACATGCCTGGTGGGAATGCCCAAAATCCTGGCGACATCGTCACGGCCATGAATGGGACTACCATCGAGGTCCTAAACACAGATGCCGAAGGAAGACTCGTGCTGGCGGACGCCTTGACCTATGCCGCTCGGAAGGTCAAGCCGGAGCGGATTTACGACATGGCCACGCTTACTGGGGCTGCAATCCACGCCCTAGGGCACAACGCAAGTGCCGTTCTTGGGAACAGCGACAAGTTCATTCATGGCGTGATTGAGGCTGGGGAAACTGTTGATGAAAGATGCTGGAAGCTCCCTTTGTGGGAGGTGCATAAGGATCTTGCCAAAGGAACTTATGCCGATTTACAGAATATTTATGCGGCAGGTGAAGGCGCAGGCACAATCGCTGGAGCATCTTTTCTCTCATATTTTGTTGATGAGGTGCCCTGGGTCCATCTGGACATCGCTGCAACGGCCTGGAACGGCCCCACAAAATCCTACTACTCGAAAGGTGGGCGAGGGGTTGGAGTCCGACTCATGCTGCAACTTTTAAGTTCCTAGCCGTCGCGATTGATGATTACTCCCTTCCTTCTAATCTTTGCCCAACAGGGACATGTCGCCACCTCCTGGTTTCAGGAGGAGGGGGCTGCCCTTGTTGCCCAATACAAAGAATTGCATGCTTCGCCTGAACTCTCTTTTCAAGAACAGGAAACTTCAGAAAAAATGGCGAAGATTCTCCAAGAACTTGGTTTTGATGTTCAGACTCAGCTGGGCGGCTACGGAGTAGCTGGAGTTCTGCGGAATGGGGCTGGGCCAACGGTGCTCATTCGAGCGGACATGGATGCCCTTCCTGTGCTCGAAGAAACGGGGTTGCCATATGCTAGTAAGGTAATAGGCGTGGAACAGGGGGGCCGTAAAGTTCCCGTGATGCATGCCTGTGGCCATGACATCCACATGACAGTTTGGTCGGGGACGGCGCAATTTTTGGCCACCCATAAAAAACTTTGGCGCGGCACATTGTTGTTTGTGGCGCAACCCGCTGAAGAAAGAGGGGCGGGTGCGCGGGCCATGCTGGAAGATTCGCTGTACGAGCGAACCGTCACCCCGGATTACTGTCTTGCCTTTCATGTGGCACCAAATATTCCTGTAGGTGTTGTGGGCGCTTGTCCTGGTTATGCCTTGGCCAATGTGGATTCCGTTGACATTCTGGTACGAGGAAAGGGCGGGCACGGTTCCACACCTGAGTTGACTCACGACCCTGTTGTCTTAGCCTCAAAAATTGTTGTAGCCCTCCAAACTTTAGTGAGTCGCGAAACGGCCACCCAGAAGGCGGCGGTTGTGACCGTAGGCTCCATTCATGGTGGAGAAAAGCACAACATTATCCCGAACGCAGTCAAACTCCAGCTAACCATTCGATCCTACGAGAGCGAAGTTCGTGACGCCCTCTTAGATGGAATTCGGAGAACGGCAAAATACGAAGCTTTAGCTGCGGGTTTCCCAGAAGACCTTTTGCCCGTTGTTGAGCTACTCCCGGAACACACCCCGGCGGCTTGGAATTCTCCTGATTTTATGGCGCGAGTCTCACGGGCAATGGAGCCTGCTATTGGTGAGGGTCGCGTAATCGAAGTCCCACCCGTCATGGGTGGTGAGGATTTCGGGCGCTTTGCCCCTGCAGCAAATTGTGAGGGGGCCATTTTTTGGTTAGGAATTGTCTCTAAAAAGGATTGGGCTGCTTCGCAAGAGCCTGGAGCGGCCCCGCTTCCTGGTTTGCATACTTCACGAATAGCTCCTGACGCCTTACCGGCCATTCGGACCGGCGTCCTCGCCATGACCGCAGCGGTTATGGACCTGTTAGCTCCCCCAAAGGATTAGCGTTTGTCCATCGGGGGCACTTCCCTTCGAGAATGTCCCGTGTAAATTTGTCTTGGCCTAGCGATTTTTTGCTCGGAGTCTCTAAGCATTTCGTCCCAATGAGCTAGCCAGCCCACCATCCGTCCAACCGCAAAGAAAACTGTGAACATGGATGCGGGAAAGCCCATTGCGGAATAAAGAATGCCGGAATAGAAGTCGACATTAGGGAAGAGTTTTCTCGAAACGAAATAATCATCTTCCCTTGCGGCGGCTTCCAAAGCGCGGGCGATTTCGAGTCGAGGATCAGGTTGGCCAGCATCAAGGACGGAATCGACTAAGCCGGAGATTACTTTTGCGCGAGGATCGTAGTTTTTGTAAACGCGGTGTCCGAAACCCATCAGGCGACGATCGCCACATTTGCAGGCTTCAAGGAAAGCTGGAATAGCTTCCACAGTTCCGATTTCTTCGAGCATTTCGAGGACTGCTTGATTGGCGCCTCCATGGAGAGGACCATGCAGAGCAAAACAACCTGCGGCAACAGCCGAATAGGGATTGACATGGCTACTCGCAACTACGCGAACTGCATTAGTTGAGCAGTTTTGTTCGTGATCGGCATGGAGGGTGAGGAGCGCATCCATGGCTCGAGCAAAGGATTCTTCAACTTCGAAGTCTTCGCCAGGTTTCCCCAGGAGCATTCTCAAGAAGCTCACAATGAAACCTTTTTCAGGGTCAGGGCCGACGGGCGAATCGGATTGTGTTCTTCGCCAAGCCAAGGCCGCTAAGGCAGGGGTTTTTGCAAGGAGGCGAATGATTTGTTTGTTTCGGTTCTCTTCATCAAGCACCTTTTCGGACTCAGGGTACTTGGCCCCAAGCGCCGCAAGCCCTGAGGCCAACATAGTCATGGGATGCATTTCATCCGGGAAGGATGCGAATAGCTCTAGCAAATAAGCAGGGAGAACGGCCTCCTCGGCTAGTTCAGCTTGGAAGGCCGCCAATTCCTTTCGATTTGGAAGTTCACCCTTAAGGATTAGATAGCAGACCTCTGGGTAGGAGACCGATTCGGCTAAATCTTCAATGGAATAGCCTCGGTAATCCAAAATCCCAGCATCACCATCAATGAAGGTGATGGCGCTGCGACAGGAGGCGGTGTTCAGAAGGGAAGGGTCGTAGGACATAAGCCCAAGGTCCGTTTGGCCCAAGGGAATTTGTCTGAGCTGAACGGCTCTAAGGCACCCGTCTTCGACAGGGAGTTCCCACTTCTTGCCAGTGGCAGGGTGTTCGATGTTCAGAAGGTCGTCGGTGGGTTTCTCTGGTGACATGCCTGGAAGATCTTTGGACTCGCAAGAAGAGTAGGGGAGGCGGGATTCGAACCCGCGCTGGAGGGATTTTAAGTCCCTTGCCTCTGCCACTGGGCTACTCCCCCAAAAGAAACGCGATAGGCTCCACAGGGAGCCACAGGAGGTGGAGCCGGCATCCAGATTCGAACTGGAGAATGATGGATTTGCAATCCATTGCCTTACCACTTGGCTATGCCGGCGTACACTTCGGTCGTGAACCGTGTAATTTAGGTTCGCCCACGACGAGTGTCCACCCTTGCCTCCCGCTACTCTTCTCCTCCTTTTGCTAGCGTGTCTCCCCATCACGTTATGGATGGGGTCTCGTGGATTTTCTGCTTTCGCCCTGTTTTGTTTCTTCGCCGGATTCCTTGGCCAGGGCGGATTGCTCACTGCCGTGTTCTTCTCAATCGAAATCAGTCTTGTGGCTCTACTTCTTCGGTTTTTGACTCAAATAGGCGCTTCGTATTCCTTGGTGATTGCCGGATGGTGGGCATGGGTTCTCTTGCCCTTATGGAGCCAACCTCTGTGGGGGTCTGGCATTCTCTGGAATTACTGGCCAGGGCATGCGATACAACTTCCTGGTTGGGACCCCGCACGACTCGAGCCCCTTTACACTTTGTGGGGCTCCCAGATTCCTCTTCCTCCGAGCTCTCCCTGGGGGCTTTTCTTTTTGCAAGCTTGTTCTATCGCTGTTTTATACTTCCTCATTGAGCGGAGCAAGCCGCCCTCTCAGTAACCCAATCCAAAACAATGAAAAGGCGCATCTACTGCACCGTTCCTCAAGCTCTCATCAAGGAGCCACTTCTCTTCACTTTGGGAAGTCGTTTCCAAGTGATTCCTAATATTCGTGGTGCCAGTGTGACCGAGGAAATCGCAGTATTGACACTTGAGCTGGAAGGAGAAGAAGCCTCCGTTTCTGCAGCGGTTGATTATCTCGTGGAAAGCGGCGTCAAGATTGAAGAGTTGTCCGGCACCGAAGCTGAAAGCGAACAATCGTAAAACGAGAGGCTTGGTGGACTAGTCGTCGAACTCTTCGTCGAAACCACCCGAATCAGGGACGGATTCTTCTTTGGGCTTAGCTTTTGTTTTTTTCTCGGCAAAACCCGTCCATTGCGCATCCTCAACGCTGAATTTGCTGAGCCATTGGTTGTGCCAAATGGCGACAACCTTTTTGTTAAACAGTAAGGCCTCAATATGCTCTTCAGAGCCTTCATCGTATTGGTCCGTGGAAGACCAGCCAAAGTTCTTCTGGGCCGCACTCATCTCCGTGATGCGAAGATTAAGGCTACTGCAAACAGAAATGCTGTCTGAATCACTCCAGTCTGTTTTCAACATGGCGTTCACGATTGCCGGGAAAGCTGGGCGACCAGTCTCCACTAAACGCTTGCCAGCTCGGTTGGATTGAGCTCCAGAGTCCTCGAGGTAAAGCTCGAGATCGTCCAAAATGTCGACCCACTCCTCATCAGAACATTGGCTCCATTTGGGCAGTGGGGTTACTTCGGCAAGGAGAATGAGGGCAGGTTCGGTAATTCCTTGGTATTGGATGGGCTCGCCTGCTTCGGGAACTTCAAAAGGAACCGAAGGGGCCTTTGCTTTTGGGGCAGTGTCTTTATTTGCGGTTTCCTTTTCGATGACTTTCTCTTTAGGCTCCTCATCTTCCTCTTCAGGGGGTGGAGGTTCGGCCGCCATTTCATTGGTTGGAGCTTCCGGGGTTTCTAAAGAAACGGAATCTTCTGGTGAAGGCTGAGGGCTTTCGTCGGATTTGTCCTGTTGAAAAATCCACCAGAGGCCAAAGGCGGCCCCACCCAATACAAGAACAGCAGAGATGGTCAGCCAAGGCGGAACACCCTTCTTGATGTGGGCGTGCCCTCTTGGTTCTCTTTGGCTTCGCCTGTTCTCCTTTCCCTCCTTTGGTTTGTCGGTGCGACGGGAAGGTTTAGGTTGCATGCGCGGCGACTGCTTTGTTTCTCTCGGGGCAGAAGAAGATCTCGTTGGGGTCGGCGTTGCCTGTCTTTTCAGTCGAGCGGCAGCCAAAATTTCGGCAGCTCGGCTTTTAGGAGTATCCTCCTGATCGTTATCCCCGTTCGCTATTGGTGCCTTGCCGCCAGGAGACTTTTTTGCCTTAAGCTCGGCGAGCAATTCGGCCCCAGTTTTCTTTTTTGCAGCTGGGGGAGCTGGTGTGGAATTCTCTTTGGCGCGGACAGAGCTCCGATCTACTTTTTTTGCCTTCTCCGGGCGCGGCTTTTTTGGGGTAGGTTCTGAAAGAGGTCGAGCTTGGAGGCTTGAAGCTTCTTCGTCAAAGGCTTGAGTGTCGTCCGATAAATTTGCGATTTCAATCTCAGGCTCTTCTACTGCGACGGGCT
>DLRM01000032.1:483-16585 GCA_002500505.1 Planctomycetes bacterium UBA7888 | reverse complement strand
AAAAAAGCCTCGAACTCTACAATGTCATCTCTTCCGAAAAAGAACTCTTGAAAAATTCCCTTCGGGATTCGGTCTTCTAAATTTCCCTCCTCGTACTGCTCAATGTGCCGGATCCGAAACGCATCTAGAGCGCGTTCACCCATTTCCAAAACCCCTCGAATGCGCTCTTTGGAATGGATGTCTAAAGAAAAAACCCGAAAATGCTGGCTTTCCATGCCGAAAAACTGCGAGCGGCCACTCGTGATATCTTCCGACGCGGCAATTAGATTTTCCGGGGTTGGAATTTCATGAATTGAGGCAAGCGCCGTCTTCAATCGCTGAGCACGGGCTTCTTTTGCAATTTTTTTTGCCTGTTTCGCTGCTTCGCCTCGGCGTTTATCCGCAGCTCTCTTATATCCGCACGCATCGAGCCATGAAGCTAGAGTCTCGTTCTCCCTGGAAAATAACTGGTGCTGAATCGTCCACTTTTCCGTCCCACGGTCAAACTGGTTTCGTTGAATGCGTAAACCCTCCAGCTTTTCAAATCGAGTTCGGTACTCTTCAGACAAACTGGCGAAGGACTCATGTAGCATCACAGGCAAGATGGCATCAATGTCGTTCCACATAAACCGAACAACGGTCTTTTTTCGAGTGGGAACTAACTTCCCTTTCTTCTCTTTATAAGGAACTCGAAGAGGGTCAGAAGAGTCTCCAATCCAAAACTCATACTCATCTTCCACATTGTATTTCCAAACATGAGTTTCAGGATCAAAAGGAGGTCCAATCTTGACTTCTACAAGCAAAAGTTCCTCACCCCTCACAGACACCAAATTGTTTTTATATTTGGAGCGATGCCGATCATGCTTGAGGCGAAGCCCCCAAATTTGCGAAGATGCTTCCGGGGTGGCCCACCCAAAAAAGATGGCGACAAAGAGGAGAGAGAGGGCTGTTCTTTTGAAGTTCATGCTCAACTAATGCTAAGAGATTCGCGTAGGAGGCGAGCGCGAGATGCATCGCGAGCCTCAGGTGGGAGTTCAGAGCCGACTCTTGCTTGAAGGTGACCCGGTTGAAGTTGAAAAGAATTCAAGAGCATTAAATGGGAATCCAAGCTGAATCCTAATTCGTCCGCTAGGCCGCAATGCACTGCTAAGCGAAGAACACTTAGCGCATCAAGGGCTTGAGCCGTTGTAAGAGCTTCTGACTCAGCCAACACCTGGTGGGCCCTTCCAAAATCTTCCTCTAATAATTTGCGTGGTCCTGCCTCTCGAAGAAGCGCGCGACGTGTTTCTCGTTCGTAGCGCGCAACTTCTTGACCAAAACCCTGAACGGCTTCCAATTGAGATGACCAATCTGTCCCCAAAGTCCGCTGGTTACTGATTTGGTACAGCTGCCCGAGGGCGCGGCTACCTTCACCATGAACCCCTCGTACAGCAAGGTTAGACTTTTGAGCCGCTTGAAGTGCGTGTTGCAAAGAGCTTTTTTGTCGAGAAAGGGCCGGGAGGTGAATTAATAAGCTGGCCCGCATTCCACTTCCCGTGTTGGTTGGACAAGCCGTCAAATATCCAAGCTTCGGGTGCCGTGCTAAAGGAAAACGGCTTCCTATCTTGCGAACAAGAGGGCGGGCGACTTTGGCGGCCACCTGGAGATTCAGGCCCGAGGCAAAGCTCTGGATACGGAAGTGGTCCTCTTCATTCACCATCAACCCAACACTTTCCTCCTGATTAAAGAGAATCAAAGTGGGGCGCGGCGCTTCCAATAAATCGCGAGAAGCAAGACTGCGTTCAACTAGGAGATCGGCATCGGCTTTACTCAAAGTCTCTGGCTCCAGAGCCAAGCCTTCCTCAAAGAAAACAGATAGGCGCTCTCGAACCTCCGTACACAATCGCCGAGCCTCCTCAGGAGCCAATCGGTGGGGAAATGGACGGTCGTCGAGATTCCGAGCCAAACGGATCCTGCTAGCGACTACCACATCCGCATCAGGCCCGCCCGGCAACAGCCAGGCTGGGGGCTTTTCGAGAAGTGGCTCTAGTCGATGATCCATATCGAGAGATTGTAATGCAATCTCGCTAGAATCTGGGGGTGCCTTCCGAACGACACGGCCGCAGTGTTTCTGCCAAAAAAGAACCCTTCCTTCTTGCCCTCTGGGTAATGGGGGTGCTCACTGTGGGAACCCTCGGGTATTCCCTCATTGAGGGCTACGGGGTTCTGGATGCGCTCTACATGACCGTCATCACAGTCAGCACGGTGGGCTTCCGGGAAATTCACCCCCTCTCCCCTTCAGGCCAAATTTTCACCCTTGTTCTTATCATTGCAGGGGTTGGCAGCTTCTTCTTTGCGGGTGGGGTGTTCGCCCGAGCCCTCATCGCAAATCTTCCCAAACGGGAAGCTCGACGCATGCAAAATTCCATCGATTCCATTTCTAGTCATATCATTCTCTGTGGTTATGGCAGGCTCGGCCACATTGTTCGCCGAGAACTCGCTGCCTCTGGTTGCCGCTATGTTGTTGTTGAACAAGACGAAGAACTCGTCTCCGCGCTCCTAGAGAAAAAAGTGCTCTGCATTCAAGGCGATGCCACCGACGAAGCAACCCTCCGGCTAGCAGGAGTGGAACGGGCGCGGGGCGTCATCGCCGCCGTCGGAACCGACGCCGACAATGTTTTCATTACCTTGAGTTCAAGACAATTGAATCCAGAATGCGCCATCGTTGCCCGTGCAGAAGACCCCCGCTCAGAGGAGAAACTAAAGCGAGTAGGCGCAACTTCGGTGGTGACTCCGTACCGCTTAGGGGGCCGAAGGCTGGCTCAAGCCTTCCTGCGTCCAGGCGCTGTGGACCTTGCGGACCTCGCATTGGGTGATGTCACACACGAAGTCCTCATTGAGGAAGTTGTGCTCCCTGAAGGTATTCCTGCAGACGAACGCACCCTTAGCGGCCTCAATCTTGGATCTCGATTTGGACTCATTGCTGTCGCTGTGCGCTCTGAGGGGAATTTACGATTCAATCCCCGAGCCGAAGAGCCGCTTCAGGCTGGAGATGCCCTTATGGTCATGGGGCACCGGGTTGATATTGACGCCTTTAGCGCCGTAATTGCCTAATCGTCTTACTACAACACACTTTTTCCGAAGGCAGAAAGAATCAATTCTTTCACGACGCCAGCTGTTTGATTTTTCACATCTAGAGCCGGGTTGAGTTCAACCACATCCATGGAAGTCATTCGGCCATCATCAGCCAAGTTTTCCATAAAGAGATGAGCTTCTCTGAAATCAACTCCGCCTTGGACGCGTGTCCCTGTGCCTGGGGCAATCTCAGGGTCAAGTCCGTCCACGTCAAAACTCAGGTGGAAACCAGAGGTCCCATCATTCACAATTTCCAAGGCCTCTTTGACAACGGCTGCCATGCCCTGCTCGTCGATATCTCGCATTGTGAAAACGCGAACGCCACTCTCCCGAATGACTTCACGTTCCCCTACGTCAATCTCACGAATCGCGACGAGAGCGACATTTTCAGTAGACACCTTGGCTCTATCTCCGCCAATCGAACACAAGTCAGAATCTCCCAGCCCCAAAAGAGCGCTTAAAGGCATGCCGTGGATGTTCCCACTAGGAGATGAGTCCGACGTGTTCATGTCCCCATGAGCGTCAAACCAAATCAAACCCAAATTTTTGTTCTCGCGAGCCAGAAAGTTGGAAACGCCGGACACACTTCCCATTGAAAGAGAGTGGTCCCCACCATAAATGAGAGGAAAATCTCCATCTTGAAGGATGTCTTCCACTCTGACGCAGAGCTGATTGCAAACCTGAAGGATTTCTTCTTTAAATCTTAGATTCGAGGCCTCCGCATAGGCTCTAGATTCCATGGAAGGCACGGGAACATCTAATTCTCTTCCAACCTCATAGCCCATCTCTCTCAAGCTCGCCGCAACATTAGCTACACGCAATGCGCTTGGCCCCATGTCTGTGCCGCGGTGCTGAGCACCAAAGTCCATTGGGACTCCAACAATGCGAATGGGTTTCTTTTTCATCAACCGTCTTCAGGCTCCACGCCGAGGATTTCCATTACCTCGGTCGTTCGATTTTCCATTACTTCCAGAGAGTCAGACTCCAGATTCATGCGAAGAAGGGGTTCTGTGTTGGACATTCGAAGGTTAACCCACCACCACCCTTGGGCAGCAGGATCACCGTAGGCAATGGTAATCCCATCCAAACTATCCTGTTCGGCATCAGAATAGTGATTCTTGAGCTTTTCAATCGCGGCCAACTTGTCTTCCACTTTAAAGTTCACCTCTCCTGTGCTGTGGTATGGCATGAGCTCATCTAACATGGCAGAAAAAGGCTTATCCGATCGAGATATCAGGTTCATAACGGAAAGAAGAATAATTTCTGAATTGTCAGCAAACCAGTTATCTCGGAAGTAATAGTGCCCGGACAGCTCTCCCCCGAAGGGGGCGTTGTATTCCCGCATTCTGGCCTTTAAGAAACTGTGGCCAACTCTTTCCTTCACGGGCTTGCCGCCGCCGGCCAGAACCTGTTCGGGAAGAACCCAGGAAGAACGCAAGTCATAAATAATGGCTGCACCAGGTTCAGAAGAGAGGACATCCTGCGCTACCAAGGTAGTAATGATGTCGTTTCCAATTGCACGGCCTTTTTCGTCGACGAAGCAGCAGCGATCCGCATCGCCATCAAAAGCTGCGCCCAAATCGGCACCACTTTCAAGAACCAACTTTTGCAGGTCTACCAAATTGGCCTTGTTAAGCGGGTTTGCCTCATGGTTCGGGAAACGGCCATCTAAATCGAAATACAAACCTCGATGCTGTATCTGGGCCAACCGTTCCAGCAAACGAGGGAAAGTGTGGCATGCCATGCCATTCGCGGCGTCGGAAGCCAACACAAGTGGCCTCTTGAGGTCAGCCCATTGAAGGACGTGAGAGAGATACTCCTCCATGACATCCACCTCCTCCAAGGTGCCGCGAGCGGCAACAGGAGTTGGTGCGTCAGAATGGGTGGCCATCGCTTCGATTTCTCGGATTCCATCGTCCGCAGAAATGGGTTTTGCCTCTTCTCGGCACAACTTAAAGCCAATGTACTGAGAAGGATTATGGCTCGCAGTCACATTCACTCCGCCGGCAGCCTTCAAATAGCCGATTGCGAAATAAAGTTGAGGAGTTGAGCACAAACCGGCGTTCACAACATCCAAGCCTCCATCACGGACTCCTTCAATAAAGGCGTCTTGGATTTCCGGAGCCATCGAACGCATATCTCTTCCAACCACCACGGGGCTTTGCCCTAAAAAATCAGCGTAGGCACGGCCAATGCGGCGAGCAAGATTGGCATCAATCTGGTCAGGGTAAGTTCCCCGAATGTCGTAAGCTTTAAAAACGGACATGTTCTATTTTTGAGGTTCGAAAGTCAGGATTTCCTGTAGAGCCGTTGCTGCACGGTCGACATCGGAATCGGTCACCCCTCGATGCGTGACAAATCTCAAGAGCCGTTCGCCCAAAGAAAGGGCAAGGACCTGGTGGTCCTGAAGGGCGGCTTCAATCATGGGAGCGTCCAAATCGGAGTGGTCGACTTCCACGAAAAGGATGTTGGTGTCAATGTTGGGCTGGGCAATCTGCAAACCCGGAATCCCTAAAACAGCACCACCGAGGCGGCGACAACGAGCATTGTCCTCAGAAACAATTCCCAAAGTTTCATCTAAAGCAACTAGACCGCAAGCAGCTAGATAACCTGCTTGGCGCATTCCACCGCCAAGCCACTTTCGAATCCGTTTGCTCCTTTCAATGAAAGCACCACCACCAAGCAAAATGGAGCCAACAGGACAGGAGAGGCCTTTACAAAGAGAAACTGCAAGAGAGTCGCATAGCTTTCCGTATTCAGCGGGCTCTACCCCTGTTTCCACAAGGGCATTAAAAATGCGTGCCCCATCAATGTGAATAGGAAAACCTAGTTCATGAGAGATAAAGCGAAGCTCTTGCAGATAACTTAGGGGGAGAATCGAGCCACCAGAAATTAAGTGGGTTTGCTCAACAGAAACGAGCCCAGTCCGAGGCATGTGTAGAGAAGGGGGTCGCACCGCAGCGGCAACTTCATCGAGGGGAAGCATTCCTGCCTCTCCAGCAATGGTTCGCACATGTGCGCCCGAAACTCGCGCCAAGCCACCCCCCTCAAACTCAAAGATGTGGGAGTGGGATTCCACGACCACCTCCTCGCCGGGTTCGATATGAGCAGCCACAGCAGCCTGGTTGGACATCGTGCCGGATGGCATAAGTAGAGCGGCGTCAAAGCCAAAGAAGTCCGACATCTTTCGCTCCAGGGCTTGAACCGTGGGGTCATCCCCCAAAACATCGTCGCCAACATGGGCTTGCACCATGGCATCAAGCATGCGAGCAGTAGGCTTAGTAACCGTATCGGAGCGAAAGTCAGCGAAGTGTTGGGTCATTAAAGTGCCTCAACAAATTCTCGAACTCGTCCCAACCCCTTTTCGATGGTAGGAATATCCGTGGCGTAGGAAAAACGCAAATACCCCTCGCCTTCAGCACCAAAGGCAGTGCCCGCGAGGGCGGCTACGCCAGCTTCGAGCAAAAGTCGGTCCTGGAGTTCTTTTGCAGTCATTCCAAGCTCACGAATATTTGGCATGACGTAAAAAGCGCCCTTTGGCAAGTGGCAGGAAAATCCTGGGATTTCATTCAACAAGCCAACAATGTGCTTTCGCCGCTTGTCGAATTTGGCGTGCATTTTTTCGACATCAGACTGATCCCCTTGAAGAGCTTCAATTGCAGCCCTCTGAGTGAAACTAGCCGTACAAGAATTTGAGTTGATCATGAGCTTGGTGATGGCCTCACACAAGTCTTGTCGCATAACTCCGAAGCCAATTCTCCAACCAGTCATTGCCCAAGTTTTGGAAAATCCATCGAGCAAAATAACTCTATCTCGAATGGAAGGGTCAGAGAGAGGGCTGACATGTTCCGCGCCATCGTAGAGAAGACGGCTATAAATCTCATCGGAGAGAATCCAAACATCCGGCCTATTGCGCAAAGCGGCAAGAACCTCCTCCAATTGAGTTCGACCAGTGACGCCACCAGTTGGGTTTGCCGGCGAGTTCAAAATCACCAGTTTTGTTTTCTCAGTCAAGCGAGAAATGACATCTTGAGGGTCTAAAGCAAATCCATTGGATTCGCGGATGGGGCAGCCAACAGCCTTAGCTCCAGCAAAGCGAATCATGGATTCATAAATAGGGAAGCCAGGATCCGGAAAAATCACTTCATCGCCCGCTTCCGCCAAGGCCAGTAGCGCATAAAACATGACGGGCTTCCCACCGGGAACAATACAGACTTCATTCCCATTCACAGAAGTACCGCGGGTGGTGGCGACGTAATGGGCGACTGCCTCCCTTGCGTCGGGAAGGCCCGCTGCGGGTCCGTAATGAGTCCACCCCTCGGCAAGGGCTTGTCGACCGGCTTCAACAATATTGGCTGGGGTATCGAAATCAGGTTCGCCAATTTCAAGATGCACGATATCTCGCCCCTCTGATTCTAGTTGTTTTGCCCGAGCAAGTACCTCAAAGGCAGTCTCGGTACCCAGTCGAGACATACGGCTGGCCAAGTTAAGGGAGGGAAGAGTCTGTGTCATCTGGCTCTATTCTAACCTTGCCTCCAAAACGTTACCTAAAGGTATCAAAAAGAAGCCATTGATTGTCTTCAAGCCCACCCCATGCCTTGTTACTCTTCCCCTATGCGAAAGCCTAATTGGACCGCGACTCTTCCGCTTCTTTTGGCTTCCTGTGGAGCCGAGGCTGACCTTGTGGTCTATTGCTCCTTGGATCAGGTTCACTCTGAAAAAATAATTCAACTTTTTGAAGAACGGAGCGGTCTCAATGTGAGCGCACAATGGGATGTTGAAGCTAACAAAACCATCGGCATGGTGAACCGCCTTCTTGCGGAAAAGTCGCGACCCCATGCGGACGTTTATTGGAACAATGAAATCGCCCAGACTTTGCGGCTCAAGCGTGCCGGGGTCACAGCACCCTATTTCAGTCCGAGCGCTCAGGCCATCCCGGCCTCCTTCAAAGATTCCGAAGGGCACTGGACAGGTTTTGCCGCCCGGGCTCGAGTTTTCCTTTACCGCGAGGACCTTCCGGGACAACACGCCCCACCTCCTCGCGTCGAGAGCATGCTCCTTCCTGAATTTGCTCCGCATGGTGGCTTAGCACGCCCTCTCACTGGAACGACACTCACTCATTTCTCCGTCCTCAGCCAACAGCAAGGGAAAGATGCGGTCCTTCAGTGGCTCCGCGAGGCGAAGAATTCTGGACTTTCGTTTGGGCCTGGCAATGCCGCCGCCATGCGCCGAGTCTGTGAAGGGGATTTCCCTTGGTGCCTTACCGACACTGACGATGCCGCCGCCGCTAGGCGAAATGGCTATCCAGTTCATCTTCTTTATCCGGACCAGCAGGAGGATGCCCCTGGCACTTTGCTCATCCCCAACACCGCCTGCTTGATTCTAAATGCGCCTCACCCTGAGAACGGGAAACGATTTTTGGACTTCCTCCTTTCCGAAGAAGTTGAAGCCATTCTTGCTTCTGCTGATTCCGAACAAATCCCCTTGCGCCCGACGGTGCCCACCCCTGAGCATATTCAGCTTCCCGGAAAAGATTTCCGCGCAATGGCTGTGGATTGGGAAGCTGCCGCTTTGGAATTGGAGGCTCGCCAAGATGATTTTAAGGAGTTGTTTTTAGAGTGATATCAAGTTTAATTCGCTCTTCAAAACCTTTCTTGGCGACAGCGGCAATCATCACCCTGATTGCAGCCTGGCTCCCCCTTATTCCGGTTCTTGCTCCTCTTTTTTCCTTCCAAGCCTTCCAAGACCTCGCGGACCCTCGACTTCAAAGCTTGCTCGGGCGAACACTCTGGCTTTCTTTTTGCGCCGCCTCTCTTTCTGCCCTTCTCGGTATTCCGGCCGCCATTCTTTCGCATCGAATTCGCCTTCCATTTGCCAGTCTTGCTGTTCTTCTTCTCCCACTGCCTCTCCTGCTCCCTCCGCTTTTGCTTGCACAAGCATGGCATGGATTAACCGGAATGGACGGCCCTTGGGCGGCAGTTTTCTCCCTCGGACTTTGCGGCGTCCCTTTTGTTGCCCTCTTTGCCTCTCAAGCTTTAGAACGACAATCGGCCTCCGCCCAAGAATCCGCTCTACTCATTGGAGGGCCCTTTCTTGCCCTGCGCACTTGGCTTCGTTGCGTTTTGCCTGCCGCTTTTTTTGGGGCTACCATCACTTTCCTATTTACGGCAACCGATTTTGCAGTCCCGGATTACTTTGCCGCCGTAGGAGACAAATTTTCTGTTTATGCAGCTGAAGTTTTTAATGGCTGGCGATCTGAAGATTTGCTGAGTGGTGCAAATACCGCAGCCCCCTTGGTTCTCCTTGCGGCTGTGGCCTTCTACATCGCCCTGGTCATTCGTGATCGGAGCCGCCACGAAGAAAGTGGACTAGGAAAAGGCTCTCCCCCTATCGACTCTGGACGCCATTCCGTTTTTCTTTCCCTCCTCCTTTGGGCTATTCTGGCCCTTGTTCTTCTTCTCCCCATTGGCAGAATTCTTTGGGAAACGGGCGCCGCCGGACCGGAGGCGAATGGAGACTGGTTTTCACGTTCAGCAGACGCCTTTCAAAACGCAATCGAGCGTGGGCGGTTCGACCTTCTACGTTCTTTGCGTACCGGAATCCTTGCTGGCGCTTTCACCTTACTCCTCGCCCCTTTCTGGGCGCACTTTCTTCTCCATCGCAAACCCGGAAGACGCACCCGCCTGCTTCAAGTTGCCCTTGCCCTTCCCTTGTTGTCTCCCTCTGTGGGCACGGGGCTGGGCGCTATCCTGATATGGAACCGTCCCCTCACCGCAGATTTTTACGACTCTTGGCTCTTGCCACCTCTTATTCTTGCGGGTCGTTTTCTGCCCCTCGCTGTTTTTCTTTTGGTAGAAAGAATGGAACGGATACCTCGCTCACAAGATGATGCCGCCCAGCTCGCTGGGACTCCTTACCCCCAACGAATTTTCTGCTACTTGCTCGGCCCCCAGCGCGCGACTTGGCTCCTTTCTGGTGCTCTAGTTGCCGTCTTTGCGATTCGTGAACTGGACCTAGCCGTCCTTCTCCCTGCCGCCAACCCTTCCGCCGCCGTCCGCTACTACAACGCTCTTCACTTTGCTCGCGACGGTTTCGTTGCGGCCTTCGGCCTCCTCATAGCTCTCATTCTTTTCCTTCCCGTAGTCCTCCACTATCTTCATCAAAACCTAAAGGGCATCAAGGACTCTTGACTCACCTCCTCCACATTCAAGATCTTCATCACAGTTTCGGCAAGCGTGCCATCCTGAACAACTTAGAGCTTCAAATTGCTCGTGGTGAGCGACTGACCATTGCAGGCAAAAGCGGTTCGGGAAAAACAACTCTCCTTCGACTGATTGCTGGCTTAGATACGGTTCAATCCGGCCGCATTGAAATCGAAGGTCAAGTCGCTTCTGAAAACAAAACCAATATGCTGCAACCTTGGGAGCGGAAAACCCAAATGGTTTTCCAGGACCTCGGTTTGTGGCCCACGCGGACCGTCCTTCAAAACCTCACGGATGCACTTTCCTCTCAAGGAAAATCAAAAACCGAAGCCAACTTAAGCGCAAAAGAAATCCTGGTCAAGTTGGCTATGAGCGAACACCTCGACCGCAAGCCCGACCGCCTTTCAGGTGGCGAGGCCCGCCGACTTGCCTTTGCCCGCGCCTTGGTATTGAAGCCCAAACTTCTTCTCTTGGATGAACCCTTTGCTAGCCTCGACCCGGCCGCACGGGCGAAAGGACTCCGACTCTTGGAAGAAGTGCTCGCCGCAACCGATGCCGCCGTTCTTCTTGTGACGCACCACGCTGAAGAGGCCGCAGCATTGGGAGGCCAAGTTTCCTTCCTCCGCGAAGGGTGCTTGAGCCCCCCTGTCCCTCATGAAGAGGCGTGTGCAAACAGTAGTGCCTTCCTGGAGGCCTTAGAGGGGTGAAACCAATCCTGTGGCCTGCGATCCTGCTCGCCCTTGGCGGGACATGGGTCCTCTTTTCGATTCTTATTCCGCCAGAAGAAATTGAAACTCTCCAAATCGCAAGCTCGCGCCAGTGTTTGGAGTGCCACGCCGATGTCGCAAAGGAATGGGAAGAATCTCATCACGCATTTGCTTATAAGAATCCAGAGGTCCGAAAACTTAGCCAAGATTTTCGAAACGAAGAATGTTTAGCCTGCCACGCCCCTCGACCCGTTCTCCTCTTTGAACCTGGGACGCGTGTTCTCGCCCGAAATGCTGATCGGGGAATGGGAGTGGATTGTTTGGCGTGTCATCTAACGGAAAGCGGCAACGTTGCAACGACAAACACGACCCCAAACAGCAAGGCACCGTGCAAGCCCAAAACTGTTCCTCGCCTTGCTGAACCGGAATCTTGTGCTGCGTGCCACAACCAGCACAAAACCGTGGATCAATGGCGTGCAACGCCTCCCAAGCTAAACGGCAAACCTTTCCGCGGCGAAAACTGCTTGCACTGTCACATGCCCCAAGCTTGGCGCAGCGGTGGCAGAAAAGGCTCCGACCATTCCTTCCGTGCCTCCCACGACCTCGAAGCCCTTCAAAGTGCTGTCACCCTTTCGGCTAACTGGGAAGTTACTCTTTCCTTGACTCTCCAAAACCACGGTGCGGCACACAACTTTCCTACCGACGAGCGGTCGCGCGCCGCTGACCTCGCTATCCGTTGGAGTCAAGAAGATGGGTCACACACTGACTGGCTTCGACAATATCGATTCCGCGATCCCTACCGAGATGAGACGGAACTCCAAAACACCACTCTTCCAGGCGGCGAGACTTGGAACTCCGAGGTTCCCATACCTGAAGGCGCAGTTTCCGTTCAGGTGCGCCTCCTCTACCGCACCAATCCTTTCCAATCAGACGAAGACGCTTTCCCCGTTTATGAATTAGAACTGAAACGGCCATGACTTTGCGCGCTACTTTCATTTGCCTCCTCGCTCTTTCTTGCACAAAAGGCGAAGGCTCCTCATCCGCACCAGAGAAGACTGCCTGGACTCCTGTTCTTCAAGCGAGACTGGAACAATTCCAAGGTCAGGGATTACCACCGGTCGACGAAGGTGAACTTCAAAATGTTCGTGAACTTCTTGAGAGCTCTCGCCTTGGGGGTAGGCTCGGGAAGATGGCCCAGCGAAGTTTGGATGATTTTTCGAATGAAAAACTATGCTCCATTCTTTTGGATTGGGTTGAGGACCGATTCGACAACTCGCCTCTTCGCCTCCGGGCCTATCCCCTTCTTCGAGAACGTGCTGTCCCCGAAATCCTTCCGCGCCTTCTTCTGCGATTGAAATACGAAAAGGACCTTTCGGCCAATATTGCAATTGCGGCCACCCTTCTCCAACTTGGAAACGGGGCCGGCCTCCAAGCACTCCAGAACATTCTCTTGGATTCGACTAGCGATGAGCGCGTTCGCACTCAGGCCCTTCTCGTCTTGGACGCCACACCCGGGTTTGAGAGCGCCAAAGATTTCGAAGACTCATGGCAGCTCCTCTCTGCGGCAATTATGAACTGGTCTCGTTTCAGAACTTTCGGAAAACCCACGGTGTCTCCGCCTTCAGTAGCCCTCCAAGCGGAGACCTGGAACATGATTGCACGTCTTCAAAGCCAGCCGCTCCGCCCCGTGGATGATGCGCGCTTTGTGCTCTCCAGAATGCGGGGAGAACTTTCCATTCCTCCACTTTTGGAGGCCACTCGGGATTCCAGCATTTATGTTCGTGAACATGCCCTCCAAACTTTGGCCTGGATGGGGTACACCGTGGGAGAATGGGACTTGCGAACAAATGCCGGATTTGTCCAAAAGCTCACTCCACTTTTGGCGCACGCAGTCGTGCGGCCTCGAGTCTTTGAAGCATTGGCCTCTTCGGGGAGTCCAGAGGCTGCCAATCTTGCGGTGGAGTGGCTTCAAAAGGGCAACTATCAAACTGCGACCGCCGCCGCGGATTGTTTGCTCCGCTGCGCACACTCTTTAGAACACTTTCAGGCTGCACGGGACAATCGTTCTCAAGAGCATCTCTCACCGGAAGCTCGTTGGTCACTTTACCTACTCGTGATGAGTACCACAGAAAAGGTTGCACCACTACCCTCTCTCATTCTAGAGCAAGTCCCAGAAGGCGAGCGCACTCGACGTTCCCGATGGTCCGCTCTGCGAGCGCAGATGCCCATGCACTCAAGGAGATAAACTGCTCTTCCGTGAGTCTCTCCACCCTGGATACCCTGCAACGCCCCCTGCAGAGCCTTCGCCTGTCAGTGACAGACCGTTGCAATATGCGTTGCACCTATTGCATGCCGGAAGAAGACTACAAGTGGCTGCCTCGAAAGGATGTTCTTCACTACGGCGAATTCACTTCTCTTGTCGAACTCTTTGTTGAAGCGGGTGTGCGGCGCATACGGCTCACTGGTGGCGAGCCCCTTCTCCGCCGAGATATTTTCCGCCTCGTTGAGCAATTAACCGCTCTCAACGCCCTAGAAGACATTGCTCTCACTACCAACGGCCTGCGCCTTCGGGATTGTGCTCTAGATTTAAAAAGAGCGGGCCTTCAACGGGTTACGGTAAGCTTAGACACACTCGACGAAAAAAAGTTTCGAGCACTCACCCGCCGCGACGGCTTACGGCGAGTCATTGCAGGCTTTGATTCTATGGAAGACGCTGGAATGAAGGGAACCAAGGTCAACACAGTTGCCATGCGCGGATTCAATGACGAGGAGTTGGGAAGTATTTTGTCATTTGGGATCGAACGAAACCTTGAAATCCGTTTCATTGAATACATGGATGTTGGCGGTGCTACTGATTGGAAATCGACTCAAGTCATTCCCAAAATAGAGATCATCTCCATTCTTGAAAAACAATTTGGCGCCATCCAAGCTCTCCCCAAAACAGATGCCGCTCCAGCCAATCGCTTTCAGCTTCAAAACGGAACGACTTTCGGCATCATTGCCTCCACGACCGAGCCCTTTTGCCAATCCTGTAACCGGAGCCGGATTACTTCCGATGGACATTGGTTTCATTGTCTTTACGCCGTAGAGGGCACAAACCTCCGCGAACTCCTTCGAGAAAACCGCATGGATGAACTCCGAAGCCTTATTCGGTCTCAATGGGAACAGCGAACCGACTGCGGTGCCGAAGATCGCCTCGGATTAGCCGCCAGAAAAGCCCAGGGCGAAGACCCAGACCATCCACATATCGGTATGCATGTCCGAGGTGGATAATGGAAATAATTCTTCTGGCAAGCGGCTCTTCTGGAAACTGCGCTCTGATTCGTGCCGGCCATGGTTCCGAGCGCACCACTCTAATTTTGGATGCTGGAATTGCCATGCGAACGGCTAGAGATTTGGCCAGTCAAGCCGACTGCAATCTCGCCTTCGTGGATGGGGTTTTATTGACTCACGCCCATTCGGACCATTGCGCCAAAGTCGTGCCTCTCGCTGCGCGAGCCAAAGCACCTCTCTGGGCTCATCCAGACAGCCTTTCCCCACGTTCTGCGGCCTCCCCAAAAGAGATCGCTCGGCGCTCCGTCGTCCACAAGCCCTTCGAATCCGGGCAAGCCTTCCAGGTGGGCTCGATTCAAGTAACTCCGGTTCTCCTCAACCACGATGCCCACCCAACTCATGGCTTTCTATTTGAAGCCGATGGGGAAAAAGCCGGCTTCTTTACTGATACTGGAACTGCGGAAGCACTCACTCCCGACCTTCTTCATGGAATGGACTTCTTAGTTTTAGAATCCAACCACGACCCGGACATGCTTCGAAACGGACGTTATCCCCCCTTCCTACAAGAACGCGTCCGAGGTGACCTTGGCCATCTCTCAAACCAACAAGCTGCGGATGTCCTCAGCGAAGCAGCGCCCAATACCTTGCGCCGCTTAATCTTGGCGCACCTCTCAGAACGTAACAACACATCGGAGTTGGCACTTCAGTGTTCAATGACTGCTCTCCGGAGCCGTGGAATGACCTTGATGCCAGAAGTTGCCCCAAAACGAGGAGTCCTGCGGGTCTCTTCTGAGCTCCCTATAGAGCTCTAAGCCATCAAATTATATTTGATGATGTGCCAAAGGGCGGCCACGCCGTCTTTCCAACCAATCTTCTTCCCTTCGGCATAATCTCGGCCGTAGTAACTAATCGGGACTTCATAAACCCGAATGCGGGAACCATCCGCCCTCCTCCGACGCGCAATCTTTGCTGTAATTTCTGGTTCAAAGCCAAATCGGTTAGATTCAATTTTCACACCTTCCAAAACCTCACGACGGAAAACTTTGTAACAAGTTTCCATGTCAGTCAAGTTGAGGTTAGTAAACATGTTGGACACCCAGGTGAGGAAGTTGTTGGCCATCTGGTGCCAATAAAGGTGTACACGACTCATCCGGGAACCGCGGAAACGTGAACCATAAACTACGTCAGCCAAACCTCGTTCAATCGGCTCAAGCAATAAGGGATATTCACCGGGGTCGTATTCCAGGTCGGCGTCTTGAATGAGAACAACATCTCCTTCAGCGTGCTCGATTCCAGTACGAAGAGCAGCCCCCTTGCCTTGGTTCACAGAGTGATAAAAGACTTTAGTGTCCGCATCACTTTCCAATTCCTTCAACAAGATTCTGGAGCGATCCTGAGAACAATCATCCACCAGAATGATTTCCTTTTCATAGGGAGTTGCCCGCACTTTCTGCAGGATTTCGAGGAGGGTTTCCTCCTCGTTGTAAACGGGAATCACGATGGAGAGTTTCACGATGTCGAAGTGCGGCTGGTTCGGAGGAAGAGGTAGAGAATCAGGAGGAGGCCAAGAAGAGCGCTGAACATGTTCGAGTGTCCACTCCAGTCAGGCAGAGCGATTTCGTTTGCTTTCGGAATGGCAATCAGAACACCGGCAATAGCCTCGCCCGCAATGAGACCAGAAGCCAAGAGTACACCTCGCTCGTGACCAGCGGACTGTTCCTGCGGAGAAGCAGCGCTTTTACGGGCTTTACGAGCAGAAAGGAGCGAAATCAATCCACCCAGAAGAATGGCGGTGGAAAGCCCAAAGGGGAGATACATCCCTACGGC
>DLRM01000032.1:265-447 GCA_002500505.1 Planctomycetes bacterium UBA7888 | reverse complement strand
GGTTCGGAGGAAGAGGTAGAGAATGAAAAGGACACTAAAGAGAGAGAGAGGCATGCTCCAATCTCCACCCCAATCTGGAAGGGCAATGTTCTGGGCTTTCGGAATGGCAATGAGAACTCCAGCGATGGCTTCTCCAGCAATGAGGCCAGAAGCCAAGAGTACTCCGTGCTCATGGCCGGAGG
>DLRM01000032.1:0-147 GCA_002500505.1 Planctomycetes bacterium UBA7888 | reverse complement strand
ACAGGCATGACATGTAGACGAAATTTTGCGTCCTTTGGACGTAAAAAGTGCTGGTCCACCAGAATGATGATCAGCCCCGCAAACATTCCTATAACAATAATATTCCAAGGGAGCTCTGTCTCTCCGAAAAATCCATCCATGAGAGAG
>DLRM01000036.1:6664-9618 GCA_002500505.1 Planctomycetes bacterium UBA7888 | reverse complement strand
TCTATCCTGCTGAGCTACGGGGACAACCTGCGACCTATTTTATCGCGTGCGGTGTGGCTTACCTAAAACCGCTGCACCACAACCCACAACAAAACAAGCCAAGCAAGCGCAGCTTCCAAACGGCCAATCTAGCCAAACCGACAACGGCCAGCTAAAAATAATCGCAACGAGTGCAATCGAAACCGTCCGCGTTAAATAAGGCAACACCCCAGGCTTGCCACACACCGCAAATAGAGGGGGGAGAAACAACAGAGCAAAGACAAGCATCGGACCGACAGTCACAACACCGCCGCCCACGGCTGCACCGACGAGTAAAACTTGCCAGCGTTCGGCGGCCGTAACCGAATGTCCTAGCGCAACGGTTTGCTCAGGATCAAAAGCGGAAAGAAAAATCCAGCGCCACAAGACAACGAAACTCAACAGGACTAAACCACTTACAATAAGCAAGGTCATCATGCCGTGCTCGTCAAGTAAAATAATTTCTCCGCGCAACAAAGAGTCCGCCAACTGCGCCCCAGCGGGTGCGGAATTCAACAGCAAAACCGTCACCGCTAACGCCAGACTAAAACCCGCAGCAATCATGGCTTGTTTGTAATTAATAAACTTCGACGAGAGTGCCGCGAATACGCCCAAGGATAAAGCCGCCGCGCTTCCTGCAAAGGCAAATGAATACAACATCGGCGGGTGACCATGATGTAGGAACTCTTCTTGCATACTCGGGAACCAAGGAATTAGGACCATGCCAAGAGCCAAGCCTGCTGCTGCGAACTGTGGGACCGCAACACCTAGCAAAGCAGAGCGACGCGCAAATAGAACCGCCCCCATTAGCGGCAAAACAATGGCCGCGGCAAGCGATGCCAAAATTCCTTCGCGAAGCAGTCCCCACCAAAAGAGGACATCACTCATCACGTACCCTCCCCGCTTCGATGACCCAATGAGTCGAATCCTCTGGCCAGCCTTCGTGCTCATGCGTTGCAATCACTAACGCAGTACCACTCGCATGCAACTCATGCAGACTTTGGTCAAATTGTGCACGGGACGCCGTATCGAGAGCGGTAGTCGGCTCGTCCAAAATCAAGACTTGTGGTTGGGCACACATTGCCCGCGCCAAAAGAACGCGCTGTTTCTGACCGCCCGACATCTCGGCAAATAACCGTCCTTGATGAGCCTCTAGCCCTACCCGTTTAAGTTGAGCAGCGACCTGGTCGCAGTCGGCAGCAGTTTGGCGCTGAAACAGCTTGCGCCCATGCCAAAGCCCCATTCCGACAACATCAGCCACAGTAACAGGGAATATTGCATCTAATGATGCTGCCTGAGGAAGAGATGCCAAACGTAAATCACTCGCAGTCTCGCGGCGCCCCGACACTAATGGCAACAAACCTATTAGTGAGCGCAAGAAAGTTGACTTGCCCGCACCATTGGCTCCGTGAAAAATATGCCAATCATCTGAAGATACCTTGAAATTGACATCATTCAATACCGCTCGACCTCGATGGCCAAGACAAGCGGAGTGAAGAGCGAGCAAACTCAATCAACCCCCCTCTTTGTGGACGATTCTTCTTGCTTGACGACACGAGGCTCGGCCAAATCCCACGCGAATGCCGCTTGGCGAACCAGCCGCCCCATCCAAGCGAAATACCCTTCTTTGCCCGACATGCTGGCTATTTTAGTAACCGAGACCTTCGTCATCTTTGGTAAATTGCCAAGCTTCGACTCGCTGCACCAAGGCTCGATCAACAACAGCTTCACATCCAACTCAATCATGGACTGGGCCAATTGAGCCAAATGCCGAGTCGTCGGCGGCATCCCAGGTTTAGGCTCGACTTCGCCTGAAATGACTAATCCGAAAGCATCGGAAAAATAAGGCCAAGAGCGATGATATGTCACCAAAGGCTTGCCCCTCGCAGGAGCCAACCATGCCTGCCAATGTTCAATCAACCTCTCGATTTCTACATCCCATTTTTTCCAGTTTGCTGAAAACACATCCGTCGAGGTCGGGCGTAAACGCGACAAAAAATCTCGCGCGCCTGCCGCAAACTTTCGCATCAATTGCGGATTGGTATTCCAGTGAGGATTGCCCAAAGGGTGGACGTCCACTCCAGCGCCGCGATCGAGTCGAGTCGGGACTTCGAGTGGTTGGCCGATAAATTCACTGCCCACCAAATGACGACTGCCTCCTTGCGAAACATCGCTTGCGCCTCGACCGAAATCATCTCGCCCTACTTTTTCGAGCAGTGCCGGCAAAAATGCGTGCTCAAACCCAAGCCCCATCGAAACCAAAGCATCGGCACGCTTGAGTTTGAGTAACATTGATGCCTTGGGTATCACCTTATGCGGGTCCACTGCGCCAGGTGTCAGTAACTGAACCTCGACCGCATCGCCGCCGATATGGCGTACAACATCCGCCAAATCGGGCGTTGTAGCGATAATTTGCAGGGGATCAGCTTGTGGCGTGGACATCAAGCCTGCGAAAAGAAATATGGAGAACATCATCATTACCAGTCCATTCCGTGGCGATGCTTGCCCAGGAAGGTGGACCACTGAATACTCAGAACCTGGGAAGGTTCCTCGTCGGGCTCTTCGAGCTGCTCCAATGAAAACCTCAGCCTTTGGAATTCGCTGAAATGGCGATTAATAAAAATTCCGTAGCGAAGTGCTGTCTCTAATGGCTCGCCCTCTTCATGCGACTCTTCCCACCAAGCCGCATGTGCACCGCCTGACCATGATTTACTGAAACCATGCTCGGCCGTTAACCAAGCACCTTGCAGCTCCTCTCCCTCCTCAATCTCATAATCAGTAACGCCAACACCTTCGGCATGAGCACCATCCTGCAGATGCCTCCAATACTCAAGGGTGAAAGAGTTCCAGCCTTCATCACCTAATGAATTTGTTCTTAGAGAAAGATCTACCCCAAAGGTGCGTGCGCCAAGACCGAAGGCTTCGCCTTCTTCTTC
>DLRM01000036.1:0-6320 GCA_002500505.1 Planctomycetes bacterium UBA7888 | reverse complement strand
TCCTCATTGTGCCACTCGCCCGCTAAGCCCTGCTGGCTGCTAAAGCAAGAAAGCCCCCATTGCCACCAGCCATTGGCTCCGAAATCCATTTGTGATGCCAGTCGCCCTGAAAAGGACCAGTCAGAGAGACTCATAGGGCCATCAACACCCGAGGTAATGCCAGATCCTCCGTGGCCATGCTCCTCTTCGTGCCCATGAGCACTATGGCTATGAGCACCAACAGAGGGCCATGCGCCGAATGAAAATCGTATCGGGGTATCACCTTGAGCCCACCAGCGATGAACCTCTAGGCCTGTTCCGCTAAGTGCCCCACCAAAAAGAGCTGTGCGCACGGGATCAGCATTGGGCGTAGGCAAATCATGCATATGCGTAGTGTTCCATTTGCCAAAATCCAGCAAGGAACGGCCTGCGCGAATTTCCCAGCCATCGCCAAGGCCATCAAAAACCATTACCGCTTCAGGAATGTGCACCTCCTCCGCCGAGGGGAACTCTAGGATTGCAAAAGCCCGACCAAGGGGATCAATCCGTGATGAGACGGAAAGCTCGGCCATCCGCAAATCTGCTGTTGTACCTTCTGCATCGCTATTTATGGCTATGGCATCAAGAACAAATCCGAATTCAGGTTGCACGCCCGTTTTGGCCGCATCAGAGCTCTGCGCATTTAACCCTGCGCAGAAAAGGGTAGTCAAAAGAGTGAAACAAATGCGTTTCATGGAAGTATCTCCGTGTTAAGTGTTTGAAGGATATGCCGCCTCGTAAGCAGCAGGAAAATCAATCAAACCCAAACAGGAGGTCCACGCACAAAGCAGACGCCGAGCCCTTCAATACAAGAATTGCACACCTGTTGCTTGATGGCGCGCAGAGCGGTCGGAGAATGACCGATAGAATTGACCGGCAAGGGCAGAAACCCAAATTTGCCTGCGATATTTTGGCAGATTAGGCAAGTGGGATGATCCACCTCGTCGGCTGCACCAAAATCACCGGCGCCATGCTGCCCACAATCATGCTGCGGCGGGACAGGCTCAAGCAAATGAACACCCGCATGCGCCGACTGCGCCAAAAAGGCGGCAATCAAGACGATGGCGACGATCTTCTTATGCATGGCCGAATTATCGCAGGTTTAAATCAAACGCACAAGCGGAAACAATGAATTTCGAATCGGTTAGTTTCAATGGAAAATACTTCTCCCCTCCCCACTTTTTCCTGCCTGCCTTATGATGGGTTTAGGGAGCGATTCTGACACAAAACAAAAACGCAGTCCTGAATCAAAGCGTACAACATTTTCTCTTTTCATAACCGGTGTATTTAAGAGCTCGTACAATCCAAGCAATGAACCCCATGCGCGCAGAGATTTCTGAGGACCGAGCCTCAACAATTGCCTCCGAAATCTTTGGACTAGACAAAGAAGCCGAAGAACTAAATGGTGAGCTTGACCGCAACTTCATTGCCAAAAAGGGAGGAGAACGCTTCGTCTTAAAAATCGCTCGCTATGGGATTTCGGAGGAGCTCATCGACCTTTGGGGAAAAACACTCCGCCACTTAAAAAAATGCGGTCTCCCCGTTCCAGGCATATTGCCTTCACTTAAGGGGAATCCGTGGGAGGATGTCATCGCAGAAGACGGTCGCCGGCACTTAGTGTGGGCAACAACCTGGCTTGAAGGTGAACCTCTTGTCAATTATCCAAAGAAACCTCTTTCATGGATGCTTCAAATCGGAGAGATTCTTGGAAGAGTGCAACTATCAATGCGAGAATTCAAGCACCCCGCATTACAACGCAATTTCGAATGGGATCTCCGAAAAGGTGAGGCTGTTTGCCAAAAATATTTCAATCAATTGCCCAATCCGGCAAGTAAAAGAATAATTCACGAGACTCTAGGCGGAGTCAGCGTTGTCCTAGACAACTTGCGAGACAAATTGTCCATCGGCCCTATCCATGGCGACGCAAATGACCACAACTGGATTGTCCAAGCGTCAAGAAAAAACAGTCCGGTCACAGGTTTAATCGACGTAGGAGATACAAGCGAAGGATGGGTTATTGGCGAAATCGCTATCGCGTGTGCCTATGCCATGCTGGACGAAGATGACCCAGTCGCCGTTGCAGCGGAAATCGTTCGAGGCTACAACAACGTGAACCCAATACTCGAATCAGAAATTCCTGCACTATGGGAATTAGCCAGGCTACGGCTATGCGTCAGTTTTTCAATGTCCGGACCACAACAAAAATGTGATCCTGAAAATCATTACTTGTCCACATCAGCAAAACCAGCGATCAAATTACTTGACCGCTTACTGAGAATCTCAAACGCGTCCGTCCTAGAACGACTGCATGAAGCTTGCAACCTCCCTGCACCGCATTCTCATGACATCAGGCCCGAAGTCAAATCCTTACAAAAAAGAAGGGAAAAAATCCTGGGCCCCAACATGTCCACCTCCTATCAATCCCCATTGATAATCACACGCGGAGCAGGGCGATTTTTATTCGACGACAAAGGGCAGGGATACCTAGATGCTGTAAATAATGTTCCGCATGTCGGACACTGTCATCCAAAAGTAACGGAGGCCGCCATTGCTCAAATCAAAACGCTAAACACAAACAGTCGGTATCTTAATGAGGATCGATTGATTTTTGCGGAAAGACTTGCAAACACTTACCCAGACCCCCTCTCTGTTGTCTACCTTGTCAACTCTGGAAGTGAAGCAAATGAATTGGCCTTAAGATTAGCGAAAGCTCATACTGGAGGAAACGATGTAGTCGTCATAGATTCTGCCTATCACGGCAATACTGGAGGACTCGTCGATTTATCTCCTTACAAGTTCAACGGTGACGGAGGAGCAGGGAAAAAAGACCATATTCAAGTTGCTACATTGCCGGACTGCTATCGAGGGGAATTCGGGTATGACAACCCAAACTCAGGACCACTTTATGCTGAAGATGTCAAGAGATGCTTTGATGACATACATCAGCTTGGGCATAAGCCAGCAGCTTTTCTAGCAGAATCAATTTCTGGGTGTGGAGGACAAGTAATCTTTCCAAAGAATTACCTGATGGAATCCTTTCGCTACGCAAAAAAAGCCGGTGCGGTAACCATTGCCGATGAGGTTCAAGTTGGATTTGGACGCGCAGGAAGCCATTTCTGGGCTTTTGAAACACAGTGCGTAATCCCAGACATCGTCACAATGGGGAAACCAATTGGCAATGGTCACCCTCTTGGCGCTGTTATTACAACCCCAGAAATCGCCTCGTCATTTGATAATGGGATGGAATACTTCAACACGTTTGGAGGAAACCCCCTTTCATGCAAAATAGGTAATGCGGTACTCGATGTAATTGAAGAAGAATCGCTTCAAGAAAACGCTAAAGAAGTTGGAGAATTTCTCCTTAGTGGCCTGCGTGAACTACAAAGGAAAAACCCTTCGTTTGGCGATGCACGCGGACTAGGGCTATACCTTGGACTGGTTTGCGTAATAGAAAGCCGCGAGAAAGAGCCGAATCCGGCATTAGCCTCAGGAATTGTAGAAGCAATGCGAAAACGTGGCGTTCTTCTTTCCGTTGATGGCCCATTACATGATGTAATAAAAATAAAACCACCATTAGTTTTTCAAAAAAACGACGCGAAATTCCTACTGCACTGTCTTGACAGCACAATGCGAGAAATTCAATAAGAAACCTGGGGCACGGATGAGACAAGCTAAATCGAAGATGTGTAAAGAATGTGTTCGTGATTCTCAGCGCTGTTTTTTCAATTTCGCCACGTCAAACATTCGGCCCTCTAAGTCAAACGCCTTTATCTCAAGGGTGCCGCCATTGACTGCGACATAGCACCAGTGATGCCCACGGCGGACGTTGTTTTGAAACCAAGGGCGAACAGGGCCAGGAGTCTCAAGTCCACCACCACCACCGCCTGTAATCATGTAGGTTGTGCCTTTTTCTTCGACCACCCTTCCTTTGTTCAATGGCCAAGTACGCTCATAAGAATGAATATGTCCATTCCAGACCAAATCGACATTGTATTTGTCATAAAGAGTCGTCAATTCTCGCACACGTAAATCGCCGTGGCTTGAAGGCCCTTTCCACATATCGCCGTAATCGTTTTCATCGGAACTAAATGCCGGATGATGATGACAGACGATTTTCCATTTCGCCTTAGACCTCTTAAGCTCCTTTTCTAACCAGACAAATTGCTCGCTGCCAGGATGCACCTTTCGATTGGTGTCTAGCATGAAAAAGTGTGCATTCCCATATTTAAAATCATAATAATATTCTGGGTCCGGCAGCTGCATGTAATCGTAGTAATGCCGAGCATCTTGCTCATGGTTTCCAAGTACCGGATAAATCGGGACTCTTGACAAGAGCAAATCCATACTTGGGAAAAACTCGTCGCGCCAATCACCGACATTAGTTCCTGTGCCTACAAGGTCACCCGGATGCAAAACAAAATGTGGGCGCATTTCCCATGCCATATTGGCGATTTGGCCCGAAACGCTAGGGTTGTCTTGTGTGTCACTAATTACCGCAAATGCGAATGGGATATCCTCTTCAACCGCAGACTGAAAGGTCAATATAGGACTGGTCAATATCTGCCCTTCAGTGTCGACAGATTCGACTTGGTAAAAATATCCAACCCCTGGGCTAAGACCTTCGAGGCTCATAGCGTGAATGATCGCATCATTGGCTCCCTTTATTTTATGTGGCAAACTAAGGTCATCGTCCTCGCCTACTACATGGTCACCCCAGTACACCGTGGTCGTTGACGGACGTGATGTTTCCCAGGTAATCACCATCGAGTGCTGCGTCCCGTATTGCAGAAAAGGTTTGACTTTGAATGTGAAGTTGGGGTCAAGCGGAATATGTGGTGACGCTAGAGCCAAATCTGAATTGTGCCCGAAGTCATCCATAACCCATTCGGCCGAAGCTGCCTGAGCGTAGACGGATAGCTCTCGAATGCGACCATGGTGCAAGATATCTTCATTATCATCCTTGTAGGCACCAAGAACTACTGGGGCAGAATCCGGATAGAGGATGTCGCCACTTTGAGCCAGGGTACTACTCTCTAGTTTTCCGTTTATATAAAGACAGAGAACCTTTCCATCGTAAGTTGCGGTGACATGATACATACGACCCATTTCATAAGAAGTGGTTCCGCGCAAATAAGTAAGCATGCCATCGCCATCATCAGCGCCTTCCGTAGCCAATCCAATATAAAAACTCTTCGTGTCATACCCCAAAACGATGCCTTGCTCTGAATCGCCATTGTCTTGTATAGCCGAAAACACTCCACCATAACTCTGAGGGGTATTTACCGATAACCAGGCTGAAATCGTGAAATGTTTCTTCGGCAGAAAATCACCTAGTTCACTAATGTCTTCCGCCACAATCATCCGGTCATCAATGCCGTCAAACATCAATGCCCCACCTCCTGGGCCAGGAGATGCGAGCGGCACACCACTTACGCGCGGATCAGGGCCAAGCCGGGCAGATAACTTACTACCGTGTAAGTCAGCAGAACTGAAACGCCAGGACATGAGAGGATCAGGGCCTCCATGCGAACACAGCAAAGGTGGGAGAAAAAGAAGTGGCGCGAACAGCATCTCCTCATTTTAGACTAAAGGTCGCTACCTATATGTAGGAACTCGGGGAGGCTTTCAGTTTTGGAGGCAAATCAATCTACCTTCTTCGGCCCACTCCCCTGTATCGCCACAAGGTTAAGGAGAAGGAGCTCGGGGCTAGTCTGGATATCCAAATATCGAAAGCGCTCCGCTTCGGTCATTGCCCCCAGGTTCCTCGATAGGTGCTGAAGGGTTGTACTGAGTCCACGCTCATAGAAAGGTCGTGCTTCCGAATAGGAGCCTATGTCTTTAAAAAGCACAGCGAGATTGTTGAGGACAAGGGCCATCTTCGGGTGCTCGGAGCCTAGTGATTTTTCAAAAATCGCCAGCGACCGCTCATACAGAGGGGCGGCTTCCGCATAGGAGCCTTGGACCCGAAGAAGCCCGCCGAGGTTGTTGAGAGAAAGAGCCACATCCGGGTGCTCAGGACCCAAGATCTTTTCTCGAATCCGGAGCGCCCGCTCAAGCAAAGGGCGAGCTTCCGCATGGGAGCCTATGTCGACAAGAAGCAAGGCGAGGTTGCTAAGGGAAATAGCCACATCCGGGTGCTCGAGACCGAAGACTTTTTCTCGAATCAGTAGTGACCGCTCAAGCAAAGGGCGGGCCTCCGTATAGGAGCCCATGGTTTCAAGAAGCACGGCGAGGTTGCTGAGGGAGCTGGCCACATGCGGGTGCTCGGGACCATGAGCTTTTTCCTGAATCGCCAGCGACCG
>DLRM01000021.1:34265-34793 GCA_002500505.1 Planctomycetes bacterium UBA7888 | reverse complement strand
AGCGCCATCTTCGTGGTTGGCCCAATCGGCACTCCAGTCAAGCATGGCAACTGTACCGCCGGCAGAGGCACCCATCCAGGTTGCTTCTGATCCGTCAGCACCAGCAATGTACCAAGGGTCAATCGCGTTGATGAAGCCGTTATCGCCAAGTCCAAGACTTGTCGAAAGACCCCACATCTCCTCATTAGCGAGAGCGCCACCATTGATAGCAAATGCATCGATGGCAAGGCCTGCGGCATCAGAAGAAATCCAAACACCGCTCCATGTGGATGGGCGTTGGTCCCATTCGGACGAGCCCAAAACCATGCCACTACCAACAGTCATGTAGGAGCGACCCATTTTCCAGTCCGCACCCATACTCAAGAGATTGCTGGTTGAGAACCAAGCTTGAGAAATGTTGCCGGTAGCACCATTTTCTGCGAGGGAGGCTGCGCTACCCCAAGTCTCCGTACCTGTCCACTGGACAAAGGCAGATGAAGACTCGTTGACAGCGAAGTGCATGTTCGCGCGGACACGAGTGTCAACCCA
>DLRM01000021.1:16304-33914 GCA_002500505.1 Planctomycetes bacterium UBA7888 | reverse complement strand
CCAAGCATTACGGGCACGAGCATCACCGCTGAAGTCAACGCCGGTGGAACCGGAAGCAGAAGCGCCGCCCATGGTAGGAGCAACGATGCCGCTGTTGAGATCTGCGAGTGCACGATCGAGATTGTCGCCCTGCTGGGCAACGGAAGTACTATTCAGAGTGAAAGCTGCAAGGGCAGCCAAGGTAAGCAAGCGCACCTTCATGATTATTTAGTTTCTCCTAGGTGATTCGGAATGAATCGGGGGGGGGGACCCGCTGTCGCGGGTGTGTTCACACCGCCAGTTCAGAACTAACCAAACTGAAGCGGGTCGAGTTTTCAGGTTTATCAGAAGTCCGAAAGTGGAGCTACTGAATTTTGGCGAGACATTATCCGGTAGCGGCGTTACAGATGCAATGCCATTTCCGGAAAATGAACCACAGGGGACCAAAGTCCCTTGTGGAGAAAATCGGCACCCACTTCGTGGGTTTTCCAGAATTTGACAGATTGCGGAAGATTAGGCGCCAATCTCCTCAACCTATTTAAAATAAGTGAGTTACAACTGTTTCTGTCTTCATTCTGACCTGTCAACTCAGCAATTTTCCAGACAAAAACTCTCGCAACCTCTTCCTAGAAAGATATTTATGACTGTTTTTACTTTTTCTGGGCAATTCTGGATATACCTTGCCCGCGTGCCGAACCTATCAGGACAGGAATAACGGTGCGCATCCTTCATCTTCACGACTCTCCAGAGATTCCAGGCGGTCCTAGCGGCTACTTGGGCCGATTATTGGCGCGCTGCACGGAATTTGGCCATCAAAACGGACTTTTCGCCCTTTCTCCGATTCCTTCGAATCTCAGCCCTGATTTTTCTACTTTTTACAAATATTCCCCTCCAGCTAGTCCATTCAGGCGCCGAATTGACTTCCATTTTCGTTTGCCCCCATTGGAAAAAGCTCTCAAGGAGGCAATTCAGGAGTTTTCGCCCGATCTCATCCACATTCAAAACTGGTCCGTTTTTAGAAGCACCTTGTTTCCTTTGCTTGCCAAAAGCCAAATCCCCTCGGTGATGACCGTTCATGATTTTACCTTCATGGACCCCAACCCTTGGGGCGTTCCGCGGCTCGGGCTCACAGGTCCCTTCCGACGCTTTCTGGACACCCTCTCCAATACTTCGAGCCGAAAAGCCGCATTTCGCGCTGTTGACCGATTCCTTTGCCCCACCGAGGTCGTACTCAATGGGCTCCCTTTCCCACCGAGCAAGGCTTCCCTTCACCGCCTCCCGGTGGAAAGGCAGCCTCTGCAGCCCTTGCCAGGCTCAAGTCCAATCCGGCTTCTCTTTGGAGGTTCCCTCTATCCTTCTAAAGGGGTCGATGTACTCCTCCATGCTATTGCGAAGGCGAAACACCCCGTCTTATTAGAGTTAGCTGGCGCAGGCGAGATGAAAAACAAGCTTCTTGGGCTGTGTTCGGAGCTGAGGCTCCAGGATTCTGTACATTTCTTAGGTCACTGCTCTTCCTCAGAAGTGAAAGCTGCCATCTCTCGTTGCCACGCTGTCGTTCTCCCCTCCAGGGTTAGCGAAAACTCTGGGCTTATTCTTCTCGAAGGTGGCTCCCAAGGGAGACCTGGAATTGGTAGCCACTTGGGCGGCACCCCTGAATTATTGTCACCACCCGCGCGAGGTTGGACCTTTAACTCTGAGGACTCCAACTCTCTGGCCCAAGTGTTCGATGAGCTTGCCAAGAATCCACAGGAAATTGCCCGGCGGGGCACTGAATTCCGAACCTGGATTCGGAGCGAATTCGACCCTGAGGCCCATTGGAACAAGCTTGAAGAAGTGTATTTGGAGCTAGTTTCATGAGAGTTCTTCTTGAAGGCTGGCGCCTATGTCTCTCAAAAAACTATGGCGGAATTGAATCCTACTGGAAACAGTTAGTGCCTGCGCTGATTCGCGCTAACGAACCCGACCTAAACTTCACTCTTTTAAGCGCATTTCTTAATCCCAGAAAAATCCCGCGCATGGATTCTTTCCGGAACAGTCGGGTGAAAATTCGACACTGGTGGTCTTCTCCAGCTTTTCTTTTTCAACTGGGCAAATACGGATTGCCCCTTGAATGGTTGGGCGGGCGACACGACTTAGTCCACACCTGTGAGCCGTACTGGCCTCTCTCAGGAAAAGGGCGGCTTGTCGTGACTTGCCACGACCTCATGTATCACCATTACCCGCAATTCCTAGACCCCCAAACCGTAAACCGTCTGGAACAGGGCACCGAATCGTGCGCCGAGCGGGCAACTTGGTGGATCTGCGACAGCGAATACACACGCAACGACTTAGTGAAGGAATTTGGGGTCGCCCATGGAAGGACATCCGTCGCCCCAATCGGGGTCGCCTCTTCCTTCTTCGCAGCAGGACAAAAAGAATTTAAGGAAGCCGAGGAGCCTTACTTCTTGTTTGTCGGCTCGATTGAACCCAAGAAAAACTTGCCCGGCCTCATGACGGCCTTTGCCGAAGCGGTCGACAAAGGATGTCCTGCACGCTTAAAGATCGCGGGACGTGTTGCGTGGGGAAGTGAGGAACTATCCGTTGCTCTTCAAAAAAATCCGGTGCTTAAGGACCGTGTTGATTTTCTAGGTTTCGTTCCTCAAGCCGAACTCCCTCAACTTCTGGCGCAATCACTGGCCCTCGTACTCCCATCGTTTTACGAGGGTTTTGGCATGCCTGTGGTCGAGGCGATGGCTGCCGGGACACCTGTCCTTTGCTCGAACCGTGGAGCGTTGCCTGAAACTTCAGGTGGTGCCGCCAAGCTATTCGATCCTATGGATTCTTCTTTTCTCGCTGAACACCTTTGTGAGCTTAGTGCCAATCCAACGCTTCGCGATAAAATGAGGAGTGCCGGCTTGAAGCACGCTTCCTCGTTCACCTGGGAAAACTGTGCGAGCAGTACGCTTGCGGCGTACCGACAAGCCATGTCCGTTTCCAAATGAAACTTTTCTTCGACGCATCTGCGCTTGCACTTCGCGGCTACACCAAGGCAGGCGTCTATCGCTATGGCATTGAACTTCTCCGCCATCTCCCTGAAGCCTTGCCCAACGACTGGGAGCTCAACTTACACTTCCATTTCTTTCGCCGACATCATCTCCCTCAGATGCAAGATGTGCTCCAAAAAACAGGCGACCTTCCCTTTAAGTGCACTCGATTGCACCCTTGGCTGACCTCAAAGTTTGGCCTGAAATTGGAACGGCTCATCGGGCAACATGACTTAATCCATGGCCCGTTCGACCGCGTCCCCGATTCTCACTCATCCGCACGAGTGCTCACCATCCACGACCTTGCTTTCTTGCGTGCCGCTGAAGGGCTACATACAAGCTGGGTAAAAGAACTCACAGAAACTGTTCCACCTTCGGCAAGAAGAGCAACGCGAATCATTACCGCTAGCGAATTTTCGAAATCGGACATTGTGGAATGGCTGCGAATTCCGGCCGAAAAAGTTTCGGTCGTACCGCACGGAGTCTCACCCATATTTAAACCGCCAGCAGACCCATTAGTTGACTTCAAGAGGCTTGAAGAACGCTACAAAATCCGACCGGGGTACATTTTGTATCTTGGAACACTACAGCCGAATAAAAACATTGAGGGACTGTGTGCAGCCTACCATGAACTTCGACGCGACGGCTTTACTGGACAACTCGTACTTGCCGGAAAAGAAGGGTGGCTTTTCAATGAAATGTGGGATCGCATCGAACGGAAAGGCCACGATGAAGGCGTCCTTCGAGCAGGATTCGTTGAGGAAGAAGATGTTCCCCGTTTGTACGGGAACTGCGACTGCTTTGCTTTAGTTTCGCTCCTTGAAGGTTTTGGAATTCCGACCCTTGAGGCAATGGCCTGTGGGGCTCCAGTCGTCGTTGCCGAAGCATGCTCCTTGCCCGAAGTCGCAGGGGATGCCGCCGTTATCGTTGACCCTTATGACCCCAATTCCATCGCTGAAGGAATCACGAAGGCCGCTTCAAGGGGCGACTTCCGAAACCAACTGTCTAAAAGGGGGATTGAAAGAGCAAAAAACTTTAGTTGGCAAAAAAGCGCGAAAGCTCACGCTGACGTTTACCGGAAAGCCCTTCAGGAGGTCGGGAAACTTTAGGCTGTTTCCTTCCTGCGCATGAAGTATTCCGTCCTTGTCCCTACCTTTCTTCGACCAGAAATGTTACGAAGAAATCTAGAAGCTATTGCTCTCCAATCCAAGCTTCCTGATGAAATTTTAGTTGCCATTCGTCCCGAAGAAGACCCGGAAGGCATTTCAACGGTTCAAGATTTTCAATCCGCAAAACCCGATCTTTCTGTGCGGAAAATTGAAGTTTTAAAACCTGGAATTGTCCCTGCTGAGAATGCGCTCATTCAAGCGGCAACTGGCGACGTCGCATGCTTTCTCGATGATGATGCGCTACCTAGGCCATTTTGGTTGGCGAAGATTTCCCGACATTATGAAAAAGATAGCAGGATTGGTGGCGTTTCCGGACCTGCGATTGATGTTGTCAACGGGAAGGCACTAATTCGACGCGCTCGCTTCCGGAATCGCGTTTACTTCCCTGGAATTATTTTAGACCAAAGCACCAGACACACAAACCGATCTTTGCAAGTAGACCATTTCCGCGGAGCGAACATGAGCTTTCGCTTAGATGTTCTTCGAAAGTCTGGTGGCTTTGATGAGAATTTGTTAGGTGATTGTTTTAGGTTTGAACTGGATGCATGCTTTCAAATTCGCAACGCCGGCTTGCGATTGGTTTTTGATCCAGAAGTCGAGGCCGACCACCACGAAGCTCCGCGACATGGGGGCAAAAGCCGACATGACCCAAAAACTATTTACAACAATGCCGCGAATGAAACTTATGTTTTGTTAAAGCAATGGGGCCGCGGCCCAAAAGGTTGCTTGCACATGATTTCGGCGCTACTTTTGGGAAACTTCCCTTGCCCTGGAATTTTATGGGCAATCACTGGAACCCTCCTTCGCCCGCTCACTTCGAATCGCCATTTGTTGGGGATTCGCTTCTTAATCCCTGCACTTCGAGGCCGATTTCGTGGGTGGCAAATGGCTGCGAAACTGAGAAATGAGAACCTATGAAGGTAGCCATCGCTCATGACTTTATTCGCCACGGGGGCGCTGAAAAGTGCTTGCAGCAAATGATGGTTGTTTGGCCTGATGCCCCCATTTACACATTTCTTTCAGAAGACAACCCTGCCTACTCCAACTGGGACATCCACTCCTCCTTTTTACAGAGATTTCTTCCGGCAAATCGATACCGCTGGCCACTCCCAATCTACCCTTGGATGGTCGATCGCCTTCCAAAGCGCATTGACTGGGACATTGACCTCCTTATTTCTTCATCCGTTTCCTGGATGAAAAGTCTGGTTGCGCCAGAGGGAGTTCCTCATCTTTCTTACATCTACCGACCCATGATGTTTGCTTACGAACGGCAGGCCATTTTTTTGAACCATTACCCAGCAGTTTTCCGCCCGTTCATGCGGAAATTTATTGAGCAAGTTCGAAAGTGGGATCAAAAACATGCGAAAACCCCGGACATGTATGTGGGGTGCTCGAAGTGGGTGGCCCAAAAAGTACAGGACACTTATGGGGTCGAGGCCCGCCATTTGTATCCACCCGTAACAACAGAGCCTTTCCGCAAGGCCGGCGAAGAGACTGAGGCTGGTGATTACTATTTGACAGCATTGCGCTTGGAGTCTTACAAGCGCATAGATATTTTGATTGAAGCTTGCACCGAAATGAATATTCCCCTCAAGGTTGCCGGGAAAGGGCCAGATTCTTCGAGGCTCCGGTCTCTCGCTGGAGATTCCATTGAATTTTTGGGCTTCGTTCCCGACCACAAGCTTCCGGGCCTTGTGGCCGGCGCAAAAGCTTTCCTTTTTCCTTCTGAAGAAGATTTTGGCATTGCTCCCGTTGAAGCCTTAGCCGCTGGGCGCCCTGTACTCGCCTACGGCGCAGCAGGTTGCCTTGAAACCATCGCCCATGGGGAAACTGGTTTACATTTCCCTACCCAAACCACTTCAGATGTTGTCCAGTGCATCGAAGAATTTGAACGAAATAGCTGGGATTCTGAGAAATGCAGGAATTCCACAGACCGCTTCTCGGAAGAGGCTTTTCGGGCAGGAATTCAAATTCTTGCCGAAGAAGCTATTCGTAATGGAAGCCAGGGCTTGCATTCGGCAAAATAGGGACCGCAAATGAATCCCCCCCGACGAGGACTCCTTCAATCCAGCTATGAGCGCGTGCATGTGGTATTGCTCGTTGCCATTGGAGCCGCCCTTGGAACTTGGTGGATTACCGGAAAGCTCCCTTTGATTTACCAAAGCCAGTCCCGCTTTTTCATGCCAGAAGCTTCTGACGGCTTCTCTCTGCACAATGAAGCAGAAAACATACCTAAAGGCCCAAAGCTTCCAACATCGAACCCAGAGACCCAGAGCTCCCTTCGTGGATTGATGGCCACTTCCGAATTTCAGCTTCGAGTAAGTGCCAAATTTGACAATCTGTCGTCTAGAGACATTGAAGATTCTGTTTCGATTAAGGTCGATAAATTCAACCTAATCGTCATCACCGCAGAAGATACGAGCCCAACGCGTGCCGCAGAAATTGCAAACCGATTCCCTTCTCTTCTGCAAAAAGATCTGCGTCAAAGGACAATGCTGGATGTTCAAAAAAAGCAAGAACATCTATTGAACGCTGACCAAGCCCGTTCGAAAGATCTCGAACAATTAGAAGGTGAGCGCTTAGCTTTTCTTCTCGATGCCGGCGCTGCGGATAATGCAACTCAAACCTCTTCTCTGAATTCGCGCCTGGAAACCTTGCGAACTCAAGTGGCAGACCTCGAAGTAAGACGAAGAACGCTGGAACTTCGAGAAAAGGAAACGCGCGCTCAATACGAGAGAAGACGTGAGTTTATTGAGTCATCCTTCACGCGTGAGAGCAATCCAAGGATTCAAGAGTTGCGCTCAGCAATTGTTTCTGCAGAAAGCGAATACGCTTCCTTATTGGTCCAGCACCAACCTGAGCATAAAAAACCGAAAGCTAAAGAAAAAGAAATTGAAGTCCTTCGTCTGGACCTGGCCACCCAAGAGGAATTAAAGGACAAGAGCTGGAGCTTCCAAGTGGACCCCATCCGACAAGACTTGGATAGACAGCTTTCCAATCTTGCAGTCGACCGTAGCGCTCTTGATGCCGAGCTCTCGGTGCGTCGTTCTCAATTAGACAAAGTTGCACGCGAGTGGGCTGTCCTTCCTGCCTTTAGCGAAGAGCTCGAAGCTCACAATCGCAGGATTACACAGTCCCGCGAAATCTTAGAAGAAATCCGGGACAGGATTGAAGAATTTCGACTTTACCAAACGCGGGAAAACCAATTCCTTGAGGTAGTCGAAGCTGCTGTGCCCGCATCCTTAAGCAGGCCTTTCTTTCCAAAGCGCAGGTTGTTGTCCGCAATCTCAGGCCTGATTGGGCTCCTTCTTGGAATTGCCTTAGCCAGCGCAATGGCTCGCGCCGCATCGTGGCGAGAGGAGGCACCGTGGTAAATCGATCCTCTGAAGTCTTAGAATTTTCTGAAATCCCCGCCGAAGTGAGGGAGGCTGCGGACAAGGAATTACACGCCCTAGCCATGAACTTACTCCACGCCGAAGCTGTGGAGAGAGGCGACCTTCCTCCGGCGCCAACGCCCCTCTTTGACACCCATTTGGGTGCTGGAGTTCGCCTTATTTTTGTTTTCCTTTGCGGGGGTGTCACTAGCTTATTTGCCGTCGCTGCCGTCCTTTGGTTCACCCGTCTTTTAGCAACTCTCTAATATGGCAACCATCCGCGCTGAAGTACGCCGAAAGCTCGAGTTACTCGAGCGCTATCGAAGCATTCGACAAGAAGAGATTCTTGAGGAAATGCGTTTTCGTGCCGAACGCGAACTGGGAGAAGGCCGCTTTCCATGGAAAGGCGAATTCCGGCCCAAGACCGAAATTGAAGAACTTTACAAGCGACGTAAACGCTGGGGCATTCGCTTCACTGTTGACCTTGCCCTTGTGAGCGCGTGTCTCGCGGCCATCGTTTGGGCGGGCCCCTTTTTAATTCGGCTCCTCCTCCCGCGATAAAAAGGGCCAGTAAATTATTTCTTAAAGGAATCCCTTGAAAGGGTTTCTCCTTTCGAGAAGGCCGCAGCGCGAGTCAGTTCGTTTTGAAGCTCCCGGATATTTCCAGGCCAGTCTCTCTCTTGTAGCTCAGGAATGAGGTCGTCGAGAATTTCTGCGGAGGGCAAACCCTCAAGGGAATTTCGAGCCATGAGATAGCGAGCTAAGTGGCCGATGTCTTCTTTCCGTTCGCGCAAAGAGGGCACTTTCAATGAGATTACAGCAAGCCGATAGTACAAATCTTCCCGAAATACTCCGCTAAGAACCTGTTTTTCTAGGTCCTTGTTAGTCGCGGCAACAACTCTCACATCAACCTTGCGAATTTGATTGCCACCAACAGGCCTGAGTTCTCCATCCTGCAAGAAACGCAGAAGTTTGGCCTGAAGATCGGGAGCCATCTCGCCAATCTCATCTAGGAATAGTGTTCCTCCATCGGCTTCTTCAGCGTACCCCTTTCGGTCTTTGTGGGCACCAGTAAAGGATCCTCTCTTGTGCCCAAACAGCTCCGATTCAAGAAGGTTCGGGGAAATCGCTGCACAGTTGACCGCCAATAATTTTTCTTTTCGACGTGGGCCATACTTGTGGAGCGCTCGGGCAATAAGCTCTTTTCCAACCCCACTTTCTCCAAGCACCAAAACAGGGACGTCCGTTTGAATGATTTTTCCAAGAACCGTAAAGACTTCCTTCATCGAAGGAGAGTCGCCAATCATTCCAAACTTTCCGGGTAAGCCTTCGAAAGGATCCTTTGCAGCTTTCTTCGAACCAGAGAGGGGCGCCCGAGTGGCCTCTTGAAGGTCAAGCCAAGTACGCATTTCTTGAATCGCTTCAATGCGCAATGAGTCCGATTGCTTATCCAGCCATTCCAAAAATTCGCGGATTTCGTCGCTTGGTGAGACGCCCACTAGGAAGACTGCTCCTTGGATAGCATTCGAGCTGCGCGAATAGAATAATCAAAGCCAGACCAAACGGTCATTCCGACAACGGCCCAGAACAAAAAGACAACGAAGGCTGGGTGACAGACCAGTCGCAGAGGTGCAATGTGAAGAAACTCTGGAATCATGGCCACGCGGCCAATCAAAATGAGCACATAAGCACTTTGAGCGACCATTTTCCATTTGCCGACCGCCTCTGCCGCAAATGACATTCCTTTGCTTTCGACAAGCCCGCGAAGAGCCGTAACAAGGAACTCCCGGGTCATCACAAGAACAACAAACCAAACAGGCATCACGGGGCCAAAATCTTCCGGGGTAGTCAGAAACGGAGCCGCGGCCAGAAACATCATGCCACCCAAGATGAGGACCTTATCCACGACAGGGTCCGCAATACGGCCAAGACTGCTCACCCACCCATAACGGCGAGCGATGCGACCATCCAAAAAGTCTGTCGCGACCGCCACCAAGTAAAGCCAAAAGGCCTTGAATGCAATGGACTCAATAGCTACGGGATCTCCATCTGCTCCAATCAGCTGATGTAAATACACGAAAGACACAATCGCAAGAGCTAATCGCGCAAAGGTGAGTAGATTCGGTATTTGAGCAGGTTTCATGAGCTTCGTTTGTGGAAGGCTAAACAAGCTTGGCTACTAAATCGTAACCGTCCGCTTCCATTGCGCGAACGTGAAGGATATCTCCAGTTTGGATATTGCCCTGGGTATCTCGAATACGGACAAGCCCATCGACTTCAGGGGCGTCCGCTTGGGAGCGACCCACCGCCCAGGAGCCCTCTCGATGATCCAAGAGAACGTCAAATTCCTTCCCAATCCGCGCTTGCTGGTGGGCTGCATGAATGTCAGCCTGAAGCCCCATCACAGCAGCCAAGCGCTCCTGGGCTTCCTTAGTTGAGCAACGGTCCAAATCATCCCCTGCAGGAGTGCCTGCTTCAGGGGAAAAAGCAAAAGCCCCCAGCCTTTCAAAGCGAAACTCCTTCAAGAAATCCATCAGCTCTTCAAACTCCTTTTGGCCCTCTCCGGGATGTCCAACAAGAACAGTGGTGCGCAAAGTTATGTCGGCAACCTCAGCCCGCAAACGCTCCAAGATTCGTCGAACGCTTTCGTGAGTGCCTCCTCGCTTCATTCGCTTTAAAACCGGACTCGAAATATGCTGGATTGGAATATCCAAGTAAGGGACTACTTTAGAAGACTGGTTCATCACTTCAGCCAATCGCCAAGGAAATGCATTGGGATAGGCATACATCACACGAACCCACTCTAAGCCATCAACCTGCGCCAAAGCTTCCACCAAATCTGGCAAGCGCGCACCATCTGCGCCAAAATCACTTCCATAGCCGGTGGAATCTTCGGCGACTAAAACAAGCTCCTTCACTCCGGAAGCTGCAAGTTGAAAAGCCTCTTCAAGAGCAGCCTCAATGGGCTTGCTACGCTGGGTGCCGCGAATTTCCGGAATGATGCAAAAAGCACATTCGTGGTCGCAACCATGACTTGGCCTAAAGTAAGCGTAGGAGCGAGGTGTTTGAAGCAATCGCAAAGAGTCTTCGCCTGATGCCCCCACCATGGGTCGGCCTCCATCTCCTTCTCGTACCTTGCGGCCCTTTAAAACGGATTCAACAACTCGGGCTACATTGGAATAGTCCGACAGCCCTAAAAAAGCATCTACTTCAGGAAAACGCGCTTCAATTTCAGGACGGAACTTCTGGGGCAAACAACCGGCCACCACAACGCCGCGCAAGCTCCCAGAGGCCTTTTGAAAAAGAAGGTCATTAATTGCACCCTCGGATTCATCGCGGGCTTCGCCAATAAAGGAGCATGTGTTTAGGACGGCAATGTCGGCATCTTCTACTTCGCCGGTAAGCGTAAAACCTTCTGCACCTAGGCGCCCGAGAATCTTTTCGGAGTCGATGAGGTTGCGCGCGCAGCCCAAGTGGACCAGCGCCACCCGGATGTCGTGGCTTGCCATGGGGAGATTTTAAGGAACGGCTCCTTAGGCGTTAGCTTTTTCATTAAGCCGAGCTTCCCATTCCTCGACAGTCATCTGGACCTCGCGAGCCTTGGAGCCAATAAAGGGGCCCAAAACTCCCTGCTCCGACATGATGTCAATCAAACGACTTGCTCGGGTGTACCCAATGCTAAGTGCCCTCTGGAGGAGGGAAGCTGAACCCCGACCGCTTTGGAGAATGATGCGAACTGCGTCTTCGTAGAGGGGGTCATCCACCTCTCCCCCCTGGTTATTGCAAGCTTTCATTTGAACAAGATCTTGGATGAACTCTGGAGTTCCGTGCTCACGAAGGTGCTTACAAGCTGCGCGAACTTCTTCTTCGCCCACAAAGGCTCCTTGGCCACGCGTCATACCTGCGGCACCTGGTGGACGGTACAAAAAGTCACCATTTCCAAGCAACATATCCGCACCGCTCTCATCCAAGATGACTCGACTATCAATTCCAGAGGTCACCTTGAACGCAATCCGAACGGGAAGATTCATTTTGATTAGCCCCGTGACGACATCCGTTGAGGGGCGTTGAGTTGCGACGAGCAAATGAACTCCCGCTGCACGAGCCTTGGCGGCAAGTCGAGAAATCGCAATTTCGACTTCTTTGGCAGAGACCATCATCAGGTCCGCGAGCTCATCAATGACCAACACAATGTAGGGGAGGAAGTCCGAAATTTCTTCGGGGTCGTAATCTTCGCCAAGGCGTTCCTTCAGCTTCATCTTCCCTAAAGCGTTGTAATCGGAAATATTTCGGACACCCGCCAACTTGAACAAGTGCAAACGATCTTCCATGTTGCGCACTGCCCAGTCCAAAACAAACGGGGCACGCTTCATATCCGTAACCACTGGGCACGCGAGATGTGGAATGTCTTTGTACAACTGCAACTCAACCTGCTTCGGGTCCACCAAAATCAACCGTAGATGGTCCGGGCCCCGCGTGAGGAGCATCGTCATCAAAATACTGTTTAGACAGACTGACTTACCTGACCCAGTTGTCCCTGCCACCAACATATGGGGCATTGCAGTGAGATCCTCCACAACCGGTTTCCCCAAAGTGTCTCTACCAATCACCATCGGCAAGGCCGGCTTCTTTGTATTGGAGTCAACAAAGACATCCTTCAAGAAAACACTTTCGCGGTTCAGGTTAGGTACTTCGATTCCAACTGTTGTCCTCCCAGGAAGAGGGTAAACAATTCGAACTCCATGGCTTCCTAGTTGAACGGCCATGTCGTCTCTCTGGTTTTTGAGTTTCTTTACCGAGACTCCGTGGGCGAGCTGAACTTCGAACAAAGTCAGGGTTGGCCCACGCTCAGCCCCTACAACACGAGCATCCAAGCCAAAGGCGTCAAAACAAGATTGCAGGCGCTGGCCCAAGGAATCAATCTCGGCCTGCATTTTGGAGCGGTCAACTTGACGGCCCTCCGCCAAAATAGTAATCGGAGGTAAAGAGTCAAGTTTTGGCTTACTCCGACGGCGAGGCTTGGGTTGATCCGGAATGGATGGGCGGTGACCCATATCGGGGCCGTCTGAAATCCCTGGGAGCTCAAAATCCTCTCCCGGCACAAGTTTTTCGGAATCAGTAGCGACAGATTCCGCTTGCACATCTTTTACCTTTTCCTTTTCGGGTAGCTGAGGCAAGGCAACAGGCACTTCTTCAATGACAGCAATCGGCACTTCTTCCGATGAAAGAGATGGGTCGGACAAATTAGAAGGAATTGAAGTGGGAGAACCCTCCTGATTAGGAGACTTGGCTTCCGATTCCGCAAGAGTGTCTTGGCCTGGGTGGTAAGGCTTCGAGGTACCAAGTAATACTTCCCAAAGTCGCGACAATCCCTTGGCCGCTTTCTCTTTGTTCGCCTCGGCGCTATCCCGGATTTTTTTCTTTTCACCCTTCAGGGGTAGCGTTTGCTGGCGAAGTCCCTCGCCACTCTTACGCAGCAACTCTTTTATCAAAGGAACAAAGGCCCATTCGGTTGCAAGCAAGCTAGAAACTGCTGCCAAAAGAGTGAGCAAAACGGAGACCCCAAATGTGCCGAGGGAATTAGCTAGGGGTGGGAAAATTGTGTACCCAAACCAGCCGCCGCGACCCATCGGGAAGCTTGAGTCGGGAAGAGAGCTTGGCGAAAATCCGGAAGCAATGGTCGAAACAGTCAGGGCAAGAGCAAACACTCCAACGACTTTGATTGGGGCATTGCTCTCGTTTTCTCGGACCATTCGAGCGATTCCCCAAAACGCACCAAAAGCTGGTGGAAGAAAAGCTCCAATACCAAAAAAGGTCAGCATCAAGTTGGCAATTTGATAGCCAATGGTGCCGCAAATGTTGTCTGTTGAAGATCCTGTCCGAAAATCCACTAACGCGGCGAAAGTAAAGACGGAAATGGCCGCCAAGGTCATGCCTAGAGGAACTCGGGCTCGCTCGCCACGCAAACCGTCGGCAAGGCGGCGGAAGGCCCATTGCCCGAGCGAAACAAAAGTCATTAGAAAGGTTGCGACCCACCCAAAAATGGCCTGTACGCCGGCAGCAAAAAAGCCGACCTGGCGTGTGGCGGAATTGCGGGAGTTTGACATCCGCTTCCGGGAAGTTGGTTTACGGCGAGACTTTGCCACGGTGTTATGAAATCCTAATCGCCTAGGGGGCTATATTCCAAATGAGATTCCGCATTAGATAGGGCATAGGCCCAAAAACCCCAAAAAGGGACCATATCTTGTGGCTCACTTAATAATTTGAGCCCAAAGCCGTCCGCACCAGGGTCCGGGCAAGAGCTTCCTTGTTTGCTGGACCTAAGAGGTGGTCGCTTCCATCTGCGCCCAAAACCCGTAGACTCGATATTTTTGAGCCCTGAGCCTCTGGGCCATTCAGGGCAATCCAATCTAGGTTTTTGTCTCTTAATTTCCGGAGGGCTTCGGTTAAACCAGAGCCAGATTCAAGGGCAAAGCCAAATGCAAGCCGCTTCCCTTTACTGCGAGCGAGGGTCGCAAGAATGTCGGGATTAGATACCAATTCAAGAGTCTTGCTGACATTCTCGGTTTTTTTTAGCTTCCGCTTGGAAACTTTGGCCGGGCGATAATCCGCAACTGCAGCGACCCCAAATAAGGCATCGCAAGTCTTCCAGTGCTTTCGGCAAGCAGTCAACATTTGACGCCCTGTCTCAACCGCCTCCAAAACAACACCCTTTGGTGGTTTCAAGGAAGTCGGGCCGCTCACAAGAATCACTTCATGTCCACGAGCCAAGAGAGCCCTTGCAATGGAATAACCCATTCGACCGCTCGACCGATTCCCAAGAAAGCGAACAGGGTCCAAAGGCTCGCGAGTCGGGCCGGCAGTGACCAAGACGCGCATTAGTTAGCTAAGGCTTGGATGACCGCTTCAACGATTTCTTCTGCCTCAACCATCCGGCCTTCGCCCTCTTCTCCGCAAGCAGTCGGCCCCTCAACGGGACCAATCATGCGCCAACCGTCGGCCTCCAACTGAGCCACGTTTCTTTGCAAAGCTGGGTGGCGCCACATTTCGGGATTCATCGCAGGAGCAAACGTGCGAGGCTTGTCTTGTTCAAAAGCTAGAGCCAATGAACCAAGCAAATCAGGAGCCAAACCATTTGCAAGCAAGCCAATTCGGTCAGCGCTCGCTGGAACAATGACAAGTGCATCAGCCGAACGAGCCAAAGCGATATGGTCCATTCCGGCTGGATCTTGAGGTTCCCACTCATCCCAAACTGCCTGGTTGCCAGAGATACATGAGAACTGAAGCGGTGCCACAAGCTTAGTTGCAGCTTTCGTTAAGACTGGTTGCACCAAGTGCCCGCGCTGAACCAGGGAGGAACAAACCGAAACTGCTTTAAAGCAGGCGGCAGAACCAGAAACTCCGACAATGATGGTGCTCATGCTGAGACCTCCAAATCTAAAATACTTTCGACCTCAGCAATGGTTTGCTCAAGGTCATCGTTGACCACAACATGGTCATAACTACCTGCACGGGATATTTCTTCTTCAACAATTTTTAAGCGCAAGGCCATCTCTTCTTCACCTTCAGTTCCCCGCCTGCGAAGACGATCGCGCAAGATATCCAAAGACGGTGGCTTGACAAATAGGCTGACATAAGGCAATCCGCAATCGCGGAGTTGTTCTGCTCCCTGAACATCAATCTCCAGTAGAACATTCAACCCTTTTGCGAGCGCCTCTTCAATGTCCGCCCGAAGAGTTCCGTAATATCGGCCATGGACTTTCGCCCATTCAAGGAATTCACCGCGATCTTTACGGGCAAGGAATTCTTCTTCGTCCACAAAACGGTAATCGCGGCCATCTTCCTCTCCGTCCCGAATAGGCCTAGTGGTTACTGAAACGGAAAAAGATACCTCTGGGTGGCGAACAAGGTGGCGCCACAGAGTGGATTTGCCCGAAGCCGTTGGGCCGGACAGAATAATCATGCGAGCAGAATTATTCGACATTGGCAACCTGCTCCTTGAGCTGTCCTGCAATGACCTTCATCGCAACGACCAATTCAGATAACCGAGCATCGGAAGACTTATTGCCCAATGTTGTGATTTCCCTGTGGCATTCTTGAATCAAAAATTCAATCTCGCGCCCACAAGCACCACCCTGGAGAAGTATCTCATTTAATCGCGAGAGGTGGATGTCCAGCCGGGAAAGCTCCTCTTGCACATCTGATTTCTCTGCAAGCACAACAAGCTCGCGGGAGAGGTCTAGAGAATCCTCATTCCCTCCAGCAGCCCAAACTTCCTGGGCGCGCGTTTCGAACCGCGTGGCGGCCTCCTTTCGTGCGAAGGGCGCGCGTTTCTGCGCATGAGCAGACAGTTTTTCCAGTTTTGCAATTAGCCGGTTGAGCTCTTTCTTTAGCCGGCCTCCTTCGGCCTCTCGTGCTTGGAGGAGAGCTTGTAACGCAACTCGGGTTGCCTCAGTCAATGCACGGGCTGCGGCCTTAGTGTCAAGAGATGTTTCGGGCGTCGTCTCGATTGCCCCAGGCATGGCCAACAACTCAGAAAGGTTGGGATCTTTTCGCTCGAGGCCCAGCTCTTTTTCCAAAGCCCTCCATTCTTTCAAATAACCCCGAAGCAGTTTGTGGTCAATGGAGGATGCGCGCCGGTTCAGTAATCGAACCCGGAAGTTTCCCTGAAGGTTTCCCCGGCTCAACCCCTTTCGAAGGAGAGATTCAATTTTGGGCTCTAACTCCATCCGCTCAGAAGGCAAACGGAGCTTAAAGCCAAGCCCTTTGCCATTCACGGTTCTCAGCTCAACATCCGCAAACGCTCTGGAATTGTCCGAGGTTCCGCGGCCAAAGCCCGTCATGCTTCGGATGGGACGGGCGTTTTTGGACATCTCAGGAAAGGCCGGGACGGCTACCCGGCTTGATTGCGGGCCCAACGGAATCATCGACACAGAGAGGGCAATCTTCCGCTTCCCAGGAAGGAACTTCGAGGTCAGCCAATCGGAAATATCGGTGGTTATCACCGAATGGATTATCTGAACCTGATCGGTTCACAAGCGAGGCAACCGCAGTTTCGCCAGCGCCCATATCTTGAAGCATGAGGAGGACTTCTTTCACGCTTTTTCCGGTCGTGACGACATCTTCAGCAACGAGCACACGCTCACCTGGGTTGATTTCAAAACCACGGCGAAGGGTGAAGCCGCCTTCGGGGGAACGTTCGGAAAAAATACCCCGAACACCCATTGCGCGGGCAAGTTCAAATCCCATGGTGACGGCGCCCATTGCCGGCCCAACAACAACATCAAAAGGCTGTTCGTTTTGGCAAACTTCTCGCGCTTGTTCCGCTAAATCCTGGCAAGCCTGTGCCGCAAGCTCAGGATACTGAAGCAGTTTTGCGCATTGCACATAACGGCCAGCGTGGCGACCAGAAGAAAGCAGGAAATGTCCTTCGAGAAGAGCTTCGCTTTCTCGCAAACTTTGAAGTAAGCGGTCGGCAACTCCGGAATCTTCGGCCACAGGATTCACCCTATTTATTCTCGGCAGGCACTTCGGGTAGAGGAGCCAATCCGTTTTGGGGAGCCTCAATGGGAGCCAAGTCTTTTTCCAACTGGCCACCAATAGAGTCCTCATCGGGGTCGCCTCCAATCCAGTGGAGACTCAATGCAGAAAGGACCCAAACGGCGAAAAGACCGAAAGTGAACCTGCTAATGCCGCCAGCCCGAGGGCCGAATGTTTCTGCACCTGCACCGCCAAAGGCTTCGGACAAACCGCCGCCCTTCGGCTCTTGAGCCAAAATGACGAAGATGAGCAAAAGTGCTGACAGGAAGAAGATCGTGTAAAGGAGGAATTCCATGGTGGTGTTTAGGCGGAAGGGGCAGCGTCCAGAATTGGGCCGAACTGTTCAATGGAGAGGGAGGCACCGCCAACAAGGGCACCGTCCACGTCCGGTTGGGAAAGGAGCTCGGCGGCATTGCCAGCTTTGACACTTCCGCCGTAAAGGATGGGCATTTGAGTTGCCGCTTCGGCGCCTAGGATACCCTCGATTTGAGAACGCGCTTCGGCGTGGGCGGCTTGAGCCATTTC
>DLRM01000021.1:0-15909 GCA_002500505.1 Planctomycetes bacterium UBA7888 | reverse complement strand
TTCTTGACCAGGTTTCACCATTTTCAGAGACTTCAGCTGGCGGGCAAGAACCTCAAAAGTGCGGTTTGCTTCGCGCTCTTCAAGGGTCTCGCCGACGCAAAGCATCACTTCTAACTTAGCGCGTAGAACAAGCTTCACTTTTTCGGCGATGAAGGCATCTTCTTCGCCAATGACATGCCGCCGCTCAGAGTGGCCAAGAAGAACCACTTGGGCGCCCATGTCCCGCAACATGTAGGGAGAGATTTCTCCAGTAAAGGCACCTTCCTTCTTGGGCCAGCAATTCTGGGCGCCGAGAATGACATTGCTGTTTTTCAGATTCCGCCGAACGTGGTCAAGATGAACGAAGGTCGGGAAAACGATGCACTTGCGGTTTGTGGCGTCGCCTTGATGAGCGGCCACATCTCGGGCAAGGGAGGAGGATTTGCGCCGGGTGAGGTGCATTTTCCAGTTTCCGGCAATGACAGGGGTACGCGTCATGAAATCAGTTGGATGTAGTTGGAGCTTGGGCTGCGTTGAACTTGCGGCCGCAAGCGTCGAGAACCGCGCGGGTGGTATCCATAGCGGTTGCGAATTCGGTTGGGGTAAGGGCTTGACCTGCGTCAGAGACAGATCGGCTTGGACAAGGATGGACTTCTACGAGGAATCCATCGGCGCCAGCGGCGGCGGCGGCGGCCATCATCGAGGGAACGAGAGAGGAAGCCCCAGTACCGTGGCTTGGGTCTACAAGAACCGGCAGATGGGTGCGCTCTTTCAAGGCGGGAACTGCACTCAAGTCGAGTAGATTCCGCACATCAGGGTCGAAGTGGCGCAAACCTCGCTCGCAAAGAAGTATGTCCTCGCAGCCGGCATGGGCCAGGTATTCAGCAGCGAGAAGGAACTCGCCCAAGGTCGCACTCATCCCCCGCTTCAGAAGAACAGGGACGCCTACAGCCCCGGCCTCGCGAAGAAGGGAATAGTTCATCATGTTTCGAGAGCCGATTTGTAGGGCATCGGCGTAACGAGAAACGAGTTCGACATCTCTGGTGTCCATAACCTCGGTAACCACCGCAAGTCCGGTTTGTTCTCTAACCGTTGCAAGCATTTCCAAGCCAAGTTTTCCGAGGCCCTGGAAAGCGTAAGGCGAGGTGCGTGGTTTATAGGCACCACCCCGAAGGGCGGTTGCCCCCGCAGCAACAAGGTCGGCACCTAAGGCGAGAAGGTCATCCAAGTTTTCAACGGAGCAGGGACCAGCGATTGCGGAAACAGCGTTGTTGCCAAAAGCTGCGGAGCGGAACCGAACTTGGGTTCTGGAGCCCGAGCGAGGGGCAACCAAATAGGTTGGTTCATCTTGGGTTAAAACTGCCCGAACGCCCGCAAAGGAGCGGATTTCTATGGCATAGTCACACTCGGTGGCACCATCCGCGGGGAGAAGCTCCACCGAATCACCCCAACCTGTGCCAAAACCGCAAATGGAAACACCACGCTGGATTGCCCAGGATTGAAGTTTTTCGAGAAGCTCCTTTCGAGTAGCTTCGTCGAGGTCGTTATGAAGGAGGACTATCATGCCAATGCAAAGTTAGGTGGCCTCTTTTTTTTGGGTTGGAGGCCCCTAAAGGGCCACAAATCATAAGTTTCTGGGAGCGGTGGGTCAATCCGTTATCTTCAAGCAACGCTATCCTCTTGGGGCCATGAACCGCCTGGAAAAGGAACAAAGAGAACGGGAAATCCTCCACCCCGCTGCCATGAAGTCTGAAGACTCCCGCGGGCGCGCCTTTGAGGAGCAGCCCGATCCCTGGCGGACACGTTTTGAGCGAGATCGCGACAGAGTGATTCATAGTTCGGGCTTCCGTCGCCTGATGTACAAGACTCAGGTCTTTATCAATCATGTTGGCGACAATCAGCGAACTCGAATGACTCACTCTTTGGAAGTTCTACAGGTGTCGCGGTCATTGGCATCGGTGCTGAACTTCAACGAGCCCCTTTGCGAAACAATTGCTCTCGCACACGATCTAGGGCACCCTCCCTTCGGGCACGCCGGCGAAAAAATGCTGGATCGGTGCATGGCAGACTTTGGTGGCTTTACTCATAACCGACAATCTTTGCGCGTCGTAGATGTGTTGGAGCGGCGAAACCCTGAGTACCGTGGTCTGAACCTGACTCATGAAACAAAGGAGTCGCTTAAGAAACATGAAAAAGTCACTGATTGTGAGACAGGAGAAGTGCTTCGCTTTCCTTTGCTAGAAGCTCAACTTGTGGACCTAGCAGATTCAACGGCATACCATTACCACGATTTAGATGATGGGATTCGAGAAGGGATTTTGAATCCAGAACAGATGGCAATAGATCTTCCAATTTTTGGACAGGCGGTCAAGTCTTCACGTGAACGGCACCCAAATTGCGGTGGGCATTTGCTCTGGCGGCGCGCTGCTAACGAATTATTAGGGGATGCGATTAACGATATCTGCGAGGAAACAACTCTGCGTTTGAAAGAATTTGCCCCTCAAAATGCAAAAGACGCTCAGTGCTGCGAAAAAAGGTTGGTTGGCCATTCCGAAGAATTTGGTTCGATGGTCGCAGACCTTCACAAGTATCTTTACGAGCACCTGTACTTCCGAGAGGAAGTAAATTGGCATGTCCGACGGGCAACTGATTTATTGGACCATCTGTTTGTAAAGCTGGTTCAGGATCCAACCCATATCCCTGAACGGTATCACGAAACTGCTGAGACTCAGGAACGCGCCATCTGCGACTATCTCCAAGGCATGACCGATCGCTATGTCGAAGTCGCTGCGCGCGAATTGGGCGTCCTGCCGAGCTATTGACCTAGCTCTTTTTCGGACCTGCAAAGCCAAGGAGTGACAATCCGGTCTAGGCAGGATTTTATGCCTAACGCTATTCCCCCACCATCGCGGCCTTTACAATTCCACAATGGCAACCCGAGATGAAGTAGTAGAGATTTGGCCAGAGCTGGCGTGGATTCAGGATGAAGACCTTCGAGAGAAGACTCTTGCAACTTGGGTGTTGGCCTTCGAGCGAAGCCCTTTGACCCCAAAGGACTTGACCGAAATCCCATTTACTCTCCATGTGGAGGGCTGCAAGGTAACTTTTATGGAGCACAAGCGCTTAGTTGTTCACCTTGCGAAGATGAGTGCTGAAAAAATTGACGAGTTCATGGCCGATGCGATGCCCGTCGACTCCGACACCTTGATTGCTGGCGCCATCCTTGCAGATGTCGGCAAACTTCTTGAGTATGAAAAAGAAGGTGAGAAATGCATTCAGTCCCGCCGTGGCCAATACCTTCGCCATCCATTTACCGGAGTCGGCCTTGCCCAAGAGTGTGGCGTCCCAGACGCCGTTTGCCACATCATTGCTACTCATGCCGGCGAAGGGAATCTGGTCAAACGAACTGCTGAAGCTTTTATCGTTCACCACACCGACTTCATGACCTATGAGCCTTTGGTGAAAGGCCTGACCTTTTAGTTAGAGAAGAAATCTCCGGCTAACCATTGCTGCATTGCGGCATGAGCGCCTGAGCATGCGTGCTCAAGAGACAATCCGCTGGCGAGGAAAGCGGCGACGGCACTCGCAAAAGCGCAGCCAGTTCCATGCGCGCCTTCAACTCCCGAAAGGCGAGGGGAGCAAAACTTTTTAGGCGATTCGCCTGGAATAAGAAGCTCATCACAAACTTCGCTGCCATCTGCATGTCCACCTTTCAATAACACTGCTCGGCACTCACTATATTTCGACGCTTCATACTCTAATTGGTTCGGTGTCACAACCGTTGCAATTCCTGCAAGGCCTTGAAAAAGAGCCTCTTCCCCTTTTTCGCTCAGCAAACACAAGTCATCACGCACAGCTCGACTTGCTCGCGCAATCGGGTCCACAACTAGAGGGAGGTCCGGGCGATTTCTCAAAGGTTGATACAACAACCGGACAATTGATTCTGTCCCAAGCGCACCTGTTTTGACCGCAACGACTTCGGATTGTGACAAATGAGACTCAACCTCTTGCAGAACTTCCTCTGGATTTCGAGGAGTAACTGACCGAAGTCCCTGTTCATCCTGAACGGTTTCTGCCGCAACCACGCCAACGAATTTGCAACCCAACTCGCGGACAACACGCTCGTCCATTTGCAAACCTGCGCCAGCACCAGGGTCTGAACCCCCAATACAGAGTACTTTCGGCATAGTAGCCATCGACGAAACGGACTCTATGCCCAGGTTGCGCAGGAGTGGTAGCCGTTATCGACATACAACACTTCGCCTGTCACACCAGAGGAGTAATCAGAAAGCAAGAACACCGCCGATTTGCCTACGTCTTCGCCCGTGATGTTGCGATGAAGCGGGTTCTTCACAGCCTGTTGATCCAACTTGTCGCGCAAACCCTTCACGCCGGAGCTCGATAATGTCTTAATCGGGCCGGCGGACAAAGCATTCACTCGAATCCCTTCGGATCCCAAGTCGGTCGCAAGGTAACGAACACTGGATTCCAGTGCCGCTTTGGCAACTCCCATCACATTGTAATTTGGAACCGCTCGCACCGAACCAATGTAGGTTAAAGTCAGGATAGAGCTCCCAGGCTTCATCATTTTCTCAGCTTCGCGGCTCATCGCGGCGAGAGAGAAAGCGGAAACATCTTGCGCGACATGGTAGCCATAGCGATCGGTGTCAATAAACCGACCCTCTAAGTCCTGGCGATTCGCAAAGGCTATGGCGTGTACCATAAAATCCAATTCGGGCATTCGATCCTTGATGACATGAAAGGTCGAAAGAATGGATTCGTCACTAGTGACATCGCAAATCACCGGCTCCGGGGCACCCACTTCGGCAGCTAAAGGAGCAACCTTTTCTCTAAATCGCTCATTCGCAACACCAAGAATGAGTTCAGCGCCATGGGCATAAGCTTCCTTGGCGATGTGCCAAGCCAGACTGTGCCGGTTTGCGACTCCGAAAATGACTCCTTTCTTTCCCTTCAGCATGCCTAGATTCTACGCTTGCGTAGGGTTCGGCGCGAAAGCAAGAACGGCATAAGGAGTCGTATTCCCTACTTTCACTTTGTAAACCTGGCTTTCGCCATGCGCCATCCCAAGCCGCCGCAAGGCGGGACGAAAGGAGTTCAACTTGAATTGAGTCACCTCACAAAGGACCACTTCATCTCCACCAGAAGAAAAACGAGCCTTCAAGCTTGCCTGGCTCGACCAACGAGATTCTGGAAGATGATGACGCTGAAAAACCTCCTCCCCACGCAACTCCAAATCGCAATCAAAAGCGAAAATGTACCGCTGGACAACGCCGGTCAACCCATCGCTTGGCTTGTAGGGAAGGCGCTCATGAAGGAATCTTCCAACAATTCTTTCCTCACCATCACGCAAACAGAGCTCAGCCAGCGACGTGCGACCCTCCTCTTCCACCCACTCATCCGGCTGGTGGAACTTGGTGATGTACTCACCCTCAGATCGCTCCAGCAAAGTGCGGAGCGGGTCAGTCACTAGGTTGAGCCAACGCCGACTGGATTCCTTTGTTTGACCATGCGGTGCACCCCCCATTCGCTGCAAAGAAATTCCAAGAAGCATGCGCGAGTTGCGCAGGGTCCACTCAGGCGCACCATGTTGGGTCGCCCAGCGATTCAGTTGTTCAAATATGTTTTGAATCGTTGCACGCTCTCGGTACTGCAAGTGGCCGATTGTGTTCCCAAACATGCCAACAAGAAGTGAAGATTGAGATTCAATCGTCGGCAAGAGGTTGACCCAATCTTGAGGTTGTTCTAAATCACCAAGGATGGGGAAAAGAAGGAGACGACCTGCCGCAATTTCGTCAACAAACTCCTGATTAAAATTCGCAACGGTCTCCATCAAAAGAACCGGCGAAAAATCCATTAGTACCGCTCGAACAGTTCGGCTGCGATCGTTTTCCAAAAGCTCCCGCACAACCTGGATATCCGCCATCCCTGACCCCGTTCCCAGTCCGAGGTAAATCACCGAACGCGTGACCCAATCTTTCGAAGGAGAATGGAGTTCCGAATAGACTGCTTCCCCAGAACATCGCTCCGCATGTTTGTAAACCGGACTACCTGCAACGGTAAGCCAGTTGTCGGGTCCGCTAAGCGCGGTGTAAAGGTGCTTGTGACTGATGGAACGGTCTCGCTCGAGCGTCTGAAAACCGCTCACAATCCAACCTGTCCACGAAGACGGTGGTGCCCAAAGTTGTAGCCATGAAGCTTGCTGCAAGCCCGTGGATGAGACCTGTTTTGCATGAGAATCCTGCATACGGAGGCGAAAACACTTCTCGGAACCCTGCCCCTCCTTTTTCCGCTCCCATCTTTCATCCAAAACCAAAGTGCGACCTGCAGGAACATCTAAAGGGAGCTGATCGCTTTGGAGAGCGTCCCGCAAGCGAGAGAGAGCCTGCCGCGCAGCGCGGAGTTTCTTGACATCTGCCGGAGACTCATAAAGCGCCTCAGCAATGGAGTGAGAATTCCTCCAGTTGTTCAGAAGAAAGTGGGCGAGGGCGCTTGTTCGCGTGGCCATAGGGGAAGTCTAAATCGAATTCCAGGCCTGATGGGGAGGTTATTACGTGAATTTTGTTATATGCCACACATATCACTCTCCGAAGCAACGCTAAGATGAAAACCTAAATGGAGGCCTCCAGAGACTTGGAAAGCCTCGAGGTTCGTCTGGGGTATCAGTTTCGCGACCGCAGCTTGCTCGCCAAAGCGCTAACTCACGCTTCAGCCCAGACGGAAAACAACGAACGCCTCGAGTTTTTAGGCGACGCGGTCTTGAACCTCGTCGTCGGGGAGGCACTTTTTCGCAATTTGCCAACCCATGACGAGGGGAGGCTCACTGACTTGAAGGCTGCGCTTGTTTCGCGCTCCACATTAAACCGCGTTGCGGAAGAACTCGGACTATCCTCTTTCATTCGCACAGGCTCCGGCTTGGACCCTGAAGACTTGCCTCGCTCCCTTGCTGGCAACGCTCTCGAAGCCATCCTGGGAGCTATCTATCTCGATTCTCCAGCAGACACTCGTTTGCGTCGTACTGGACACCTAGCCCTTTCTTGGTTAAAAAACGAAATCGACAACCTTGAAGAGAATTGGGAGCAAACTCGCGCCAAACAATTGCTTCAAACTTGGTGTCAGCGCGAACTAGGGGTCATTCCAACCTATGAACTTCTCTGCACCGAAGAGTGTGGTGGCGAAAACCGATTTGAGGTTCAAGTTTCTTTAGCCAATAAAACTTTCCCGCCCGCAGAAGCTACAAACAAAAAGGATGCCGAGCGAGCCGCGGCGTGGAATGCCATTGCCCAACTCCGGAAAGATGGGAAATACAATGCTTGAAGCATTTCGCGACGGGAACAGTTTCCGAAAATTATCCAAGTCGTGGTCAAATGCAACCAAACCCCTCCGCTGGGGTGGATTTTGGGGATCTTCTAAAGCTATGGCGAGTTTTGAACTTGCCAGAGAATCAAGCGCTCCTCTTTTAGTTGTTGTTTCAGATTCTGCGGCAATGGATTTGGCACTTGAAGACCTGGCTTCTTTCGGGGGAGGGGCCGTGCCATTCCCTGCACGTGAGGGCAAACTCGGCGCCGATCCAGAAGTTCTTCGGGAGCGTTTCCACGCACTCGAGCTTTTGGGGCGCGATGGCTTCAGCGGAATATTGGTCGCACCCTTAGCCGCCCTCATTCAACCCGTTCCTTCTGCAGACGACAACACCGCCATTCTGGAACTTTCCGAAGGCATGGCTCTCGATCCAGAGGATTTTCTTCGGCAAATAGTGCGAGCCGGTTTCGAAAGAGTCCCCGCAATTACTGAACCCGGCCAAGTCGCCATGCGTGGCGACATTGTGGACTTTTTTGCCCCCGCCTTAGGCGAGCCACTTCGCTTGGAATTCTTTGACGACGAACTTGAGAGCATTCGAGTTTTTGATATTGGCTCCCAACGAACCCGCCATGTTCTTCATCATGTACGGATTCCACTTGGAAGAGAGTTGCCCGAAGTCGGCGGAAAGGAAGACATCCTGCCATTGGAGCGAATGCCAAACAACATGCGCGCAATCTTTTGGGAGCCTTCGCTCCTTGAAGAATCCGCACAAAGACTTCGCATTCGAGGTGGGCAATGGTCCGCTGCCCTTCAACGCAATCAAAACCTATTGGATCAATCGCGCTCTTTGGGATTGTCGACCCTGCCTGACAAAGATGGAACCTTGGATATTCTTTCCGTTGAAGAATATTGCCGTGGTGTCGCAGATGGCGCTTCACTCCTTGCGGACCGCTCCAAGGATGGCGAGAAAGTCATTGTCTTTTGCGCGACAGAAGCAGAATCCTCCCGCCTAAAACACATTCTTGAGGATCAAGAGAAGGACCCGGCATCCTTGGATATTCGCCAAGGTGGCCTGGAACGCGGCTTTCGTGTACCCGAAGCCAGGCTTACCGTTCTTCACCACCGAGAACTGATTCCCGGCCATGGACAGCATCGGCCCAAGCCACGCCACCGAAGGAAAGAAACGGCGCCAATTGATTCCATTCTTTCCCTGAAGAGCGGAGACGTTGTGGTTCATGCCGTTCATGGCGTGGCCCGATTTTTTGGATTGGACACAGGAACTCCTTCCCCTGAAGGTGGGGCAACATCTGAAGAAGGCGTCCAAGATGTCATTGTTCTGGAATTTGATGGAGGGTCCACCCTTCACGTTCCTGCATCCAGGGTAGACCTAATTGAACGCTACATCGGCGCCGGAGGGAGCGACCCCCAACTTGACCGCTTAGGATCTGGCTCCTTCGAGCGGCGACGCCAAAAAGTTGCTGACGCTGTTGAAGACATGGCGGCGGACCTACTGGACATTCAAGCTTGTCGAGAATCGGCACCTGGGACGGCATACGCCCCCATCTCCGAACAAGCTGAATTTGATGGCTCCTTCCCCTGGGAGGACACGCCGGACCAAGCGCAAGGAACGCGCGAAATTTTGGACGACCTCGCCCTCCCCAAGCCCATGGACCGACTCCTCTGCGGGGATGTCGGCTATGGCAAAACCGAACTCGCCGCACGGGCTACTTTTCGAGTTCTTTACGAGGGATGGCAAGTCGCCATCCTCGTTCCCACAACAGTTCTTGCCGAACAACACGCTCGAACTATGCGAGAACGGTTTGCCGATTGGCCTGTTCGTATTGAACAGTTATCCAGGATTGTCCCTCCACGAAAACGGAAAGAAGTCATTGATGGAATTAACTGTGGAACCGTAGACCTTGTTATTGGAACTCATCGTGTACTTTCAAAAGATGTCAAATTTTCAAAGCTTGGCCTAGTTATCGTGGATGAAGAGCAGCGTTTTGGAGTCAAAGCAAAAGACCTTCTCAAAAAGAAACGGTCGCAAGTTGATGTCCTCACATTAAGCGCCACGCCTATTCCTCGGACCTTGCATATGGCCATGGCTGGAATCCGCGACATCACCGCCCTTTCCACAGCGCCGGCAGGACGGCAAGAGGTACACACAGAAATTCGCTACTCCGACGAAAGCGACTTGGTCCAAGAAGCTATTCGGCGAGAAATCTCCCGCGGTGGACAAGTTTTCTTCGTCCACAACCGCGTCCATAGCCTCGACCGTATTGCTACCCAACTCAAGCGCCTGGTCCCTGAAGCCAACATCGTGACAGGTCATGGGCAAATGGACCCTAAAGAATTAGAAAAGGCAATGCTGGCCTTTGTTCGCGGCGAAGCTGACATTCTGTGCTCCACGACAATTGTGGAGAGCGGCCTCGACATCCCCAATGCAAACACAATTTTCATTGATGATGCTCAAAACTTTGGTCTCGCCGACCTACATCAGCTTCGCGGGCGTGTCGGCCGATCAACTCATCGTGGCTGGTGTTACTTATTAATACCGCGCGGAAAACCCATGGCGCGCGATTCGCGGCGTCGACTGAAGGCAGTTGAAGAACTTCGCTATCTCGGCGCAGGATTTCAAATCGCCATGCGTGATTTAGAAATCCGTGGTGCCGGAAACTTGCTCGGCAAAGAACAGTCCGGCCACATCAACGCTGTGGGATACGAAACTTATCGCCGGCTCCTTTCTCAAGCCGTGGGCCGACTCAAGCGCAATCCAAAACGAAAAAAGGGCGGTCCACTGACTACTCCCGTTGCAGACTTATCTATTGGCGTTTCCGCCTCTCTCTCCCCCTCCTTTATTCCAGACGAAGAGGCTCGGCTTGAGATTCTGCGAGTTTTCGACAAAACTAGGTCGCCGGAACAAATATTGGATGCGCTTTCTGGGGTGCAAGACCGATTTGGCCCCCCGCCCCAAGAAGTTCAACACCTTGCTCAACTCTTTTTCCTTAAACATCGCCTTGGCGAGTTGGGGCTGGATGCCCTACAGCGAGTCGACGACCGCCTGATTTGCCGAGTTCGGGACATGAAAACATTAGAAAAAGCACTCCGGAAAAAGGATGTGCTGCTTCGAATCATCACGCCACGCCAAGCCCACTGGATTCTCCCCAATCCCTCTTGCCCACCCGAAGAAGTCCTCTCCCATCTTTTTAAAATCGCAGCAGCTTGCAGTCTTCCAAAGAAAAGGAGAAAATCCCCCTCACGGTCTTCATAATCCACGCCCCATGATGCTTTCAGCCATACTCCTCGCCACCGCACTTCCACAAAAACCCGAGCCCAAGCTTGAGTTGGTGGATGAACTCCTGGCCATCGTGAACGACAACGTTCTCACCTTGCGAGATGTTCGCCTTGCTGCAGCCGACTCTTTTGGCGGCCAACCATCTCCTGAACTCATCAACCGCGCCTTTACCAACTTACTTTCCGAACTTCTTTTCCGTGAGGGGTTCCGAATGACTGGTGGAGATGAGGCGGCTTTGGACAATTACGTTTCGGACGAGCTTGACCGCCGCGCCAAAGAACTTGGGTCCTTGGCGGCGCTCAATCGCCACCTTGCGCTTCAAGGCAAAACTATTGAGGACGAAGCGAAGCAAATTCGGGCCTTCGCCCTCTCCTTGCTTTACCGGCAAAAGGAGTTTGGCCATGCCCCCTCGAAAGGTGAGGGTTACAAGGTCAAAATGTATGTCTCCCCCGCCGAGATGCTCGCTTACTACAACGAGCACCTGAACGATTTTCAACACGAAGCCCGCGTCCTGGCTCGCCTAATTACGATTCGTCCGACTCCAGAAATCCCAGACACGCTTGCTTTTCTGAAAAAGCTTAGGGCCGAGATTGCCGCTGGCGAGAAGGTCTTTGCCATCCAAGCCCGGGACTTTTCCTCTTACAAACCAACTCTCGGGGGCAGCACGGGTCACTTCAACCCGAAAACAGAAAACCGCGTTGGCCAGAAGCCCATTCGAGATTTTCTCCTGCAGGCCTCAACAGGAGAGCTCAGCGAGCCCATACCCCTCCCCTCTGGCTGGGGCGCCCTCGTTTTGGCGGAAAGCGTTGAAGCAGAAGGGGTTATGCCATTTTCCGAGGCTCAGCTCACTATCAGAGACATGCTTCTTAAGGAACAAGCTGAAGCAATTTTCCGAGAATCCATCAACCGCCTGCGGCAAAGGTGCTATCTCTGGGGACCCAGAGTGGATATTGCCCTCGATTCCTTGGTCGGCGAGACTTCAAGAGACCCTGAAGAAGAGCTGTAAAATCCGCCACCCCCACTGAACCGATGCCCTCCATGGGCCGTTGGTTCTCCCGTAGGCCAACACCACCCTGGCCCGGAGCGTTTCATGACTGAAGAAGATTACAACGAACTCGAGGAACTGGATTACCACCGTCCGTGGGAACACGAGACGAGCTTTAACGATGTCCTGGCGGACACCATTTCTAAGGCGCCCTATCTCCTCATTTCCTTAGGCATCCACCTCCTGATTGCCCTTCTTCTCGCCGGTCTCGCCTTCCTGCGCCCTCAAGTATCGGAAGCCCCAACTATCGAAATGGCGGCCGAACCTCCACCCCCTGAAGTGGAAGAAGAAGAAGAGCCCGAAGAAGAGATCATCGAGGAACCCATTGAGGAGCCTGTTCTCCAGGAAGCCGAGATGGAAGAAGAAATGGAAACGCTGGAAGAAACCGGTGACCCTGACTTCGATGCTGACTCCCCCTTCGATAGTGAATCCTGGAACAACGCTGTTGGTCTCGGTGGTGGCGCTGGAGGAAAGTACGGTGGCCGTGGTGGCCGTGGCGGGAAGCGCGGCAACGCTACTGAAAAGGCCGTGGCCGCAGCCCTCAAGTGGCTTCATGACCACCAGTCCGCTGATGGTTTCTGGGATGCCGACGAGTTCATGTATGAAGACAAGTACCCGGACAAGCCAGCATCTGACGGCAGCGGCTCTCCCGTCAATGACACTGGACTCACCGGTCTCTCTCTTCTTGCCTTCATGGGGCACGGAAACACCATGAGCAATGGGGAGTACAAAGACGACGTTAAGAAAGGGGTCAACTGGCTCAAAAAGAGCCAGCTTGAAGATGGCCTCTTCGGAGATGAAGTTGGAAACGCAACTCTGTACAACCACTCTATTGCCACCATGGCCATGGGCGAGGCTTACTACTTCTCGAACCGTTCGCCTCTTCTTCGCAAGAACATGAAAAAAGCGATTGCCGTCATAAATAACTCGCGGAACCCTTATGGCGTTTGGCGCTATCAGTTAGAAGCCAACGGTGACAACGATTCTTCGATTACGGGCTGGATGATCTTTGCCCTCAAAACTGCCTCGGACGCAAAAATCCCTGTAGACACAGCGGTTTGGAATGACAGCGAAGCTTGGTTTGAGTCGATGACTCTCCCTGCTACCGGCCGTACTGGATACTCCTTTGGCGATGGTGCTGGCCCTGGAAGCCGCTCATCCCGTCCACGCGGTTACGAATTCAAATTCCCTGCTGAAAAGTCGGAAGCTCTGACTGCCGTAGCTCTCCTGTGCCGAATCTTCATGACCGACACGACCAAAGTGAAGAAGTGGAAGGACCATCCGAACTACGCCATGATGAACAAGCAAGCCAACCTGATTGCGAGTACTCTTCCTGAGTGGGATGCTGAAGGCGGTTCCTGTGACTTCTACTACTGGTACTACGGGACATTCGCCCTCAACCAATGGGGCGGGCCTGCATGGAAGAAGTGGAAGAAGGCTATTGAAACCACTCTTATTGATAACCAACGCATGGAAAACGAAAAGGACAACTTCTACGGCTCTTGGGACCCTGTGGGCCCATGGGGCGAAGAGGGCGGCCGCGTTTACACCACCAGCACTGGCGCTCTTATCCTCGAGGTGTACTACCGCTACGGCAAAGTCTTGGGCGCTCGATAAGCTAGACGATTCCCCTTCTGGGGAGAACACAAAAAAAGGAGCCATACGGCTCCTTTTTTTCTTGGGTTGATAACGAGCTTACTTCTTGAGAGAAGCAACTGCCTTTGCAAGTTTGGACTTGCTGTGGGCGGCCGTATTGGCGTGGATTTGGTTCCACTTCGCATTCTTGTCAATCATCTTCTGAGCCATGACAAAGTTCGTTTCGGCGGCCTCTAAATCACCAGCTTCAACAGCGACGAGGGTCTTCTTAATCCAGGTACGCATGGAGGACTTGCGGCCACGGTTGAGTTCGCGGCGGTCTGCGCTCTTTTTTAGGTCGCGCTTTGCAGATGGGGTATTTGGCATCTTTTCTAAGTGGTGTTTCCCGAAAATCGGGCCGCCCATTCTACCCGAGGCGGGCAGATGGGCAAGGGGTTTCATTCCTCGCCTTCAGTAGGCTTGTCCATCTCCACCAAGAGGTCAAGAGCGCTATCTGCCTCGTCGTAACGCTTGGTGCGGAGAGCCTGCTCGGCGGCCAGGTTTTTGCGTGCTCGCAAAGCGTCGGTGTCACGGGGATCGACATCCAATGCCCGCTGGTAGTACTCCAGAGCCAATTCCACTTCTCCTTGGGCGTGGGCAAGAGCCCCCGCCTGTTTTGCAGCCATGACATCGCTTTCGGAAAGAGCGCCAAATGCCCCCAGAGCGGCTCCAGCGTATCCCGCACGCTCCAGTGCTTCCGCCCAGGAACACCCCTTCCTAATATCACCTGGGTCCTTAATGAAAGCCCGCCGCCTAGCGCGAGCTTCGGCATCGGGATTTTTTGTGATTTTGGAGAAGCCCGCCGCGAAGCCCGCTGGTCCCGCCCCTAGTTTCCCGAGGAGAGACTTTTTCCCTCCAAGTTGCAGGAGGGACTTGGCCAATAGTTCGGCCGCTCGGGCTTCGCCTGGGGCGAAATCCAGTACTTGGTCGCAGAGCTCAGCGGAGAAATCCGCCTGCCCACGGTGAAGGGCCTGTTCGGCCCGATCGAGGTGCTTTTTTAGGTCCATGGATGAAGATGCGTATTCTATGACCTAGCGAGAAGAATGGACATCGTCCTCTACCCCGATCCGCGCCTGCGCGCAAAAAATACTCCGGTCCAGGATTTTGGCCCTGAACTGGAGGTTGCGGCTCGGGACATGTTCCAGCTGATGTACCAAACACAGGGGGTTGGCCTCGCCGCCCCTCAGGTCGGGCTCAATATCCGCATGATGGTTTTCAACCCCGAAGGTGAGGCCGAAGCCACCGAAGCCGAGGCCGTACTCTGCAATCCGCGCATTGTCTCCAAAGGCAAAGATAAGGATTTTGCTGAAGAAGGGTGCTTGTCTTTCCCAGAGATTAACGGTCAAGTTTCTCGACCCATTCGAGTTACGGTAGAAGCTCAAAATCTACAAGGCCAAGAAATTCGGCTAGAGCTCGAGGGTTGGGCAGCACGAGTTTTCCAACACGAGTTCGACCACTTAGAGGGAGTTTTATTTATTGACCGGATGTCCCCCGCTGACCGAACTTTAATAAAACAAGCTTTGGCAGAGCTTGAAAGAGACTATTTGGAAAATGCTTAGACTGAATGGCTTTGAAGCCTTAGAGGACTTCTCGCCAAGTTCCGCCTGTATAGCCACGATTGGAGTCTTTGATGGCGTCCACCTTGGTCACCATGCCGTTTTTCAAAGAGTTTTTGATTTGGCAAAAGCTAAATCTCTCACTCCCACAGTTGTTACTTTTGCGGACCATCCAAAATCCCTTTTGCGTGGCACGGCCCCTCCAACAATCACTAGTCTTGAGCATCGACTCCGCCTGTTTGAGCGGCTTGGATTTGAGTTGTGCTTGGTCTTGGAGTTCACAGAATCCATTCGCAATTTGAGTGCTGAGCAATTCTTGAAAGATTATTTAATTGCTTCCATGGGCCTGAAGGAACTTGTTCTTGGGTTTGATAGTAAGTTTGGAAAAGGCCGAGGCGGAACAGTTGAATCTTTGCACCCTCTTTCGGAGGAGCTTGGCATTCAGCTGACCGAAGTTGCGCCCATGTGCTTAGAAGGGAGAGCTGTTTCCAGCACCGCAATCCGAGAAGCTGTTCAGCTGGGCGAACTTCGAAGGGCCTCCAAAATGCTCGGACGCGCAGTCTCTGTTCTGGGTACGGTCATTCATGGCGATGGCCGCGGCAAAGAGCTTGGGTTCCCAACCGCCAACTTGGATCTTCACCATGAGCTCCGCCCACCCGACGGTGTGTATGCCGTGTTCGCCCAACTTGATGGCGCTTTCCACCCTGCGGTTGCCAACCTTGGGCACAGGCCAACTTTTGGCAAATCTGGAACCTCAATCGAAGTTCATCTCATGGATTACGAAGGCGACCTTTACGGGCGCAACTTGGAGATTCACTTTCTCTCCAAAATCCGAGACGAGGTTGAGTTTCCTGATACCACTGCCTTCCAAGCCCAAGTGGCGAAAGACTGCGAAAAGGCAAAAGGGCTTTGCGCCTCCGCCGATTCCATCAGGGACTAGCCCTCGCCGCCGCGCGAAGGTATCCTTTTCGGCCCGCACACGGGCGGATAGCTCAGTTGGTAGAGCAACGGATTGAAAATCCGTGTGTCGGCAGTTCAATTCTGCCTCTGCCCACCAAAAAGCTCGTTCTAGCTGTTTTCAG
>DLRM01000034.1 GCA_002500505.1 Planctomycetes bacterium UBA7888 | reverse complement strand
TGCATTGGCTTGGTTGGAGGAAGACCGTTGTGATTTGGTGCTTACCGATGTCCGCTTGCCCGGTGCCGACGGAATTCGAGTCCTAGAGCGCGCTCGTCACTTAGACCCTCCATCTGACGTCATTGTGATGACGGGCTACGCTTCGATTGAGCAGGCAATTTCTGCGATGAAGGAAGGCGCCTTTGGGTACCTGCAAAAGCCCTTCCCCACGGAGGCGCTTCTCGCTCTCGTGGGAAGAGTTGCGGAGTTTCGTCAAATGCAAAACGAGTTGAGCGCTTTGCAAGGGCGCAGAACTTTGACTCCCTTTCAAATGACCGGCACTTGTCAGGCCATGAACGACCTTCGCATTAGGGCGGAGGCTGCCATGAACGAAGAAAGCACTCTCTTGATGATCGGGGAAAGCGGGACAGGGAAAGGTCGCCTTGCCCGTTGGATGCATGCCTCGGGGAACCGGAAGGGTTTACCTTTTGTCGTCTTGCCGTGCGGAGCCCTTTCGGAAACTCTTCTCGCCGGCGAACTCTTTGGATACTGCAAGGGCGCATTTTCAGGCGCAGACGCCGACCACGCTGGATTACTCGAGCAAGCTGGAGATGGGATTCTATTCCTTGATGATGTGGACGACCTTTCTGCTTCCGCTCAGGCGGGGTTATTAAGGGCTTTGCAAGAGAAAGAATTTCTTCCTTTGGGTTCCACTGGACCGAAGCAGTTCCGAGCTCGTGTATTTAGCTCAACAAAATCAGACTTAATCGACTTAGTCCGGCAAGGAGTCTTTCGGGAAGACCTTTACTACCGTTTAGCAGTTCTGCCCTTGCACCTACCCCCTCTTCGAGAGAGGAAAGAAGACTTGCCACTTCTTGTTGCGGAGTTTCTTTCCGAATCGAATTCGGGAGGAGAATTGTCGGTGCCCTTGAAGACCTATGAGAAATTGGCGGAACATGATTGGCCTGGAAATGTTCGAGAACTAGAAAACTCTGTTCAGAGAGCAGTTGCATTAGCTGGGCGAGCCTCTCAATTAAAGCCCGAACACTTCTTTCCAGGAGGACCTCTTCGCTCAAAGGTAGTTTCCCTGGATGAGGTGTCGCCGATTCAGGAAGCTGTTCGCCTGGCGGAGCGCGAAGCGATTCGGAAAGCTTTATCTGCAACTGGCGGGAAGAAAACGGCAGCCGCGGAACTACTAGGATTGTCTCGTAAGAGCTTGTGGCAGAAACTCAAGGAGCTAGGATTAGAGTCATGACCGATTTGCTGGATATTCGTGGGAAAAGAATCGCTGTCGTGGCAGATCCTCACCTGTCCTTTTTGAGCCCTGAAGAAGTTGCTGCGTTTTCTGTGCAACTCAAGCAATTAGAAGGGGTGGATGCGTTTGTTTGCCTGGGAGACCTTTTTGATTTTTGGCTCGGTCCTGGAAACTGGGACTTGCCCCCTTTTCAACCGTTAAAACTTGCCTTCACAAGCTTATCTCAGGCTGGCGTCCAAGTTCTCTTCGTTCGCGGAAACCGAGATGTCTTGCTGGAGCCCAGAGACGTTGAGTGTGTGGGTGGGGTTGTATTGGATGCTCTTATAGGAGGATCGCATTCCTCTCCTGTTCTTTTAAGCCATGGGGACGAGTATTGCCTTGCTGATATTCCTTACCAACGCCTCCGGAAAAATTTCCGTCGCCCTTGGCTTCGGGCGATCCTTCGCACACTTCCTTGGAGGCTTCGTTTCTGGCTGGGTTGCCGAATGCGAAAGCTAAGTACTTCTGCCATTGCGCGGAAACCTATGGAGTCGATGGCAATAAATGATGATGCTGTTCGGGAGGCATGTGAAGCAGCCTCCTGCCAATCTGCTTGGATTGGGCACTTGCACCTTGCGGCCACGAGGACCCTTCACGGAGGCATTTCTCTCAAAATCTTACCTGCGTGGGAGCCAGGAACTCCCTTTGAAACATTAGAGTTGGAATCTGTCACTCCTTCTTGACCGCTAGCTTGGATTCCCTAAAATGTCTCGTTCAAATGGCCGCAATGGAATCCTCGGAAACTGGGCCGGTCATTGCCCTTGATGGGCTTTCTGGCTCAGGAAAAAGTACTTTAGCTAGGTTGCTCGCTGATCGATTGGGTTGGGCTTACCTGGACTCAGGCGCCTGGTACCGCGCGCTCACTTGGGCTGTTCTCCAGGAGTCTCAGGACCCCTCAAATCCAGAACAAGTTCTGGCTGTTCTTTCTCGAATCCAAATCTCTAGCCTTCCGGATGGCTCCGTCCAGGTTGACGGGCGAACTCTCACCGATGAAATCAGGCAACCTCGAATCGATGCTGCCGTGGCTGATGTCGCTGATCATTTTGAGGTCCGCAGTTTGCTGACTCACAAAATGAGGGAACTCCTGACTCAACCTTCCATTAATGGAATTGTTGCGGACGGTCGAGATGCTGGGACGGTTATTTTCCCTAAGGCCAATTTGAAAGTTTTTGTGGAGACATCTCTTCAAGAACGCGCTTCTAGGCGCTTTGCTCAACTTTCGAATTTGAAAACTGGGGAGGAATCCTGTTCCTTTCAAGATGTTTTGGATTCCATGTCCAATCGTGATGACCGCGACACTTCTCGCGGCATTTACGCTCCACGTCCCCTTACAGAAGGGCAAGTGTTGGACAACAATCAAATCAATGCGGATCAGGCGGTCGAGCGCCTGATTGACATGGCCTCCCGAGCGGGAATCACCATGCTGTCTTAAGACCCGTCTTCCTCGAAACCTCAACCCCCATTCCCCTGCAACCACCATGGCTGGCAAGGAAACCATTCGTCGCTTTGACATTACCGGAGATGAGTTGGATGCCCAACTCGCAAGCATTCTTGGCCAAGATGCGGAACTTGATTCCGCAATCGGCGAGCATACCGGCTCCGTTCCCGCTGAAACCATCGTCTCCGCTACCGTTCTTGAACTGAACGAAGAGGCACAGAAAGTCCTCGTGGATATTGGCGGTAAAGCTGAAGCCCCTATTTCATACAGTGAATTTGAAGATGATGGCCTGCCTTCTGCAGGTCAAAGCTTCGAGGTTTACTATTACGGCGATGATCGGATTACAAATGTTCCGGTTGTCTCCAAACAAGAAGCTGACCGTGAACGATCGTGGTCCAAGGTTGTCGGTATTTACGAGCCCGGTGACCTCATCGAAGGCGAAGTGAAGAAAAAGATTAAGGGTGGCCTTCTCATTAATGTAGATGGCGTCCTTGTCTTTATGCCTGCCTCGCAGATTGATTTGCGCCGGACTACCGAGCCTGCTGACTTTATCGGTGTCCAGATTCGGGCCAAAATTGTCAAAATTGACGAAGAACGCCGGAACATTGTTGTTTCCCGTCGCCAACTCCTTGAAGAGGAACGTTTCGAGAAGCGGGAATCTCTCCTAGGGGAACTGGAAGAAGGGCAGGTACGCATGGGCGAAGTGAAGAACATCGCCGACTTTGGTGCCTTTGTTGACCTCGGCGGCATTGATGGACTTCTTCATGTCACTGACATGTCATATGGCAGAATCAAGCACCCAAGGGAAATGCTCAAAATTGGTGACAAGCTTGAAGTCTTTGTGTCCAAAGTCGATAGGGAACGCACTCGTGTAGCCCTTTCCTTGAAGGCCCTTACTAAGGACCCATGGGCTGAAATCGAAGCTCGCCTTCCTGTTGGCTCCAACCATACGGGACGGATTGCTAATATCGTTCCTTACGGTCTCTTTGTTGAACTGGAAGATGGCATCGAAGGCCTCGTCCACGTTTCAGAACTTTCTTGGACTCGCCAAAACCTGAACCCCGAGGCCGAGTACGAGAAGGGGCAAGAGATTCAGGTCAATGTCAAAGCCTTGGATATGGAGAAACAAGAGCTTTCTCTTTCGGTTCGAGAAGTCGAAGGCAATCCATGGGATACTTTGGCCAAGAACTACACTCCTGGCACAGTGATCGAGGCGACCGTCAAGAACTTGGCTTCCTACGGAGCTTTCGTAGAGATTGAAGATGGGATTGACGGTTTGTTGCATAACTCCGACCTGCATTGGACTCGCAAGGTGCAACACCCCTCTGAGTTGGTTAAGAAGGGCGATCGCATTCAGTGCGTAGTCCTAAACGTGGATCGTGAAAAACAACGGATTTCGCTTGGTCAAAAGCAGCTCACCAAGAACCCTTGGGAGGATTACATTCCTTCAAATTACCACATGGGAGACATGGTTGCCGGAACCCTATCCAAGGCGGTATCTGCAGGTTGCTTTGTGAAGCTCGAGGACGACCTCGAAGCCTTCATGCATGTATCTACGCTGCCGCAAGAATGGCAAGGTGACCCAGAAGGTTGCTGTGTGCCAGGCCTGAAGTGTGAGGTGCGGATTGTCCGAGTGGATTGTGGCGAAGAACGCATTGGCCTCTCCTATCTGCATTCTGACTTTGACGAGAACCAAGAAGTTCTTGCCGCTTGGGAAGAGGCTAAGGAGAAGAGGAAGGCTAAGGCGGCGAAGAAAGCTGCTGCTGCCGCTGAAAAGGCCGGCTCTGAAGAAGCTCCTGCTGAAGAGGCACCTGCTGAA
>DLRM01000030.1 GCA_002500505.1 Planctomycetes bacterium UBA7888 | reverse complement strand
CAAAAAACCCTGCAAATTCACCCATCCCTGTACCCACGCTTCCGTGGCGTAGTCGGCGAGAAGGTTGCCCGTTTCGTCAAGTCGAACAAATGTGGTGTCTGCGTAGTTTCTTTCGCCATCATCACCGTTCTCGCGGTCCGATATCTCATTATCCAAGTCGGCCTGTAGAGCCAAATGACCATCGTCCCACTTTTCTACGGTTCGATTGTTTTGTGCGTCGAGCACCCAAACGTCGGCCTCTGAGGCCAAATGACCGTCGTTCCACTTTTCTACAATTCGAATGCGGTTCAAATTGGCGTCAAAATCCAGTTCCCAAATATCCGCTTCTAACACCTCGAAATTGGCGTTCACCTCTCCTGCAATCGCCGGCTTTGTGGCTTCAAATTCAATCAAAGGAGAAGGGGTACCAGATTCGCCTCCTTGCAAAAAATTTCCTATCGCAGTGCCCTGAAAGAAATTACCTGTCGCGCTAGAAGCGAGGAGAGCGACCGCGGCGGAGGCGATAAATGTCTTGGGTTGGATTTTCATTTTCTTTTCAGTTTTTTAGCTAGCAGAATCTGGCGAATCTGGCGAATCTGGCGGGGGTGGGCCCCACCCCATTTGTTCCCCCTCCACATCTTGATTCCAACCTGTCTGAACAGGCTGGCCGTCATCCCCATTTGAATCGGACCAGTAAAGGGTCTCGTTGGTGGCGCCACCTCCGACATCACCATCACCACTACCACTCGAGCACGCTCCAAGCGGAAGGAGCAACGCGATGAGGAGAAAGCGGGGGTTAACTTTGGGGGACAAGGGGGATTTTGTGGTTTTAAGGGGGGGGACGAGCGCAGAAAGCAAAGTCCTACGATTGGCAATAATACCGCAAAAATAAAGAACTGAAAAGCCCCAAAATAGGATAAAAAAAGGACAAAAAAGAGAAACTTGGGAGATTAAAGCGGAAATTTCCCCATAACGGCCTCAGCGGCTCCCTTTTCGTCCAGCACCCGGAGCGCTTCTACCACCTGGCGGCGCAAATGGCGCGGCGGTTCGGCATAAACATCCTCAACGAGCGACTCTAGCGGCGGGGAATCCACGGCCTCAGCATGCTCGACCGCCGAGGCGACTAAGGCCGCAAGCTCATGCTGCATCCGACCCCGACCCCCCTCTTCGATGACCGACTCTGAGAGAAGCCACTTTTCAAAGCGATCCAATGGGTCGCGTTGGGACCAATATTCAACTTCGTCTGGGTTTCGGTAGCGAGTGGGGTCATCGCTAGATGAATGACCCAGCATGCGGTAAGTCCGCAGAGAAATCAGTGATGGACCCTCCCCATTTCGGGCTCGGTCCACTGCTCGCTTCACCGAAACATAACAGGCTAAAGCATCGTTCCCGTCCACATCGACGCCAGGCATTCCATAGGCCTCGGCCTTGCGACCAAAACTACTCGACCCCGTTTGTCGAGAAGATGGCATCGAAATTGCCCAACCATTATCTACCACAATAAAAACGATGGGCGCCTTCATGACGCCTGCAAAATTCATTGCAGAATGAAAACCATTTGAACTTGTCGTGCCATCGCCAGAATACGCGCAAACGACTTGGCCATCACCACGCATCTTGGAAGCCATCGCCGCACCGACCGCATGAGGGAGCTGAGTTCCCAAAACCGAAGACCACGAAGGGAAGTTGGCCTCTTTGCTCTGAAAGTGGTTTGGCATTTGCCGGCCCTTGGCCGTGTCTTCGGCGTTACCAAACATATGAGCAATGTACTCATGCAACGGGGCACCGCGCTGGATTGCTGCACTACCTTCTCGCAAAGCACTAAACATCAAATCACTCCGCTCAAATGCCGCAGCGGAACCATGGATCGCCGCCTCTTGCCCTGTTGACGTTCCAACAAAACCAATACGCCCTTGTCGCTGGAGTTTTAGCAATCGGTCGTCCATTGCGCGAGTTAGCAGCATGGAGCGAAAAATATCTAAGCACAATGCCTGGCTTGGCATTTGCGTCGGAGGTTTCCCAAAAAAGCCATGCCCATCTTCAGCGAGCACTCGAACAAGCTCGCCATCAAAGAGTTCGGCAGTCCGATATTCGGTCACGATTAAAGCAGCATAAGCGCTGGATCTTCCAATAGCTCCCGAACGCGAACCATAAAGCGCGCGCCGTCGGCCCCGTCTACAACACGGTGATCAATACTGATAGAAAGGTTCATCACCATGCGCGCAACAATGTCATCCCCGACACAGCGAGGCATTTTCCGCATGGAATGGACACCCATAATGGCAACTTCTGGGAAATTGATAATGGGGGTTGCCAAAACTCCTCCAATGTTTCCAGCGTTACTGATTGTGAATGTCGAATCCGCAAAATCGCTTGGGGAGGCTTTTCCTTCACGCGTACGCGAGGCGACATCAATAAGCTCTGCGGAAAGCTGCAGCAAGCCTTTGAGATGACAATCCTGAACAACGGGGACCATCAAGCCGTTTGGGGTGTCCACAGCTATCCCAAGGTTGACATACTTCTTTTGAAGAATCACGCCAGCAGCTTCGTCTAGTTCAGCGTTTAATTGGGGAAACTCCATGAGCGCAAGGGCGGTCGCCTTCATGATGTAAGGCATCCAGGTCACTTTTACGCCATGACGCTCGCCAACTTCTTTAGCTTTGGAGCGCGCCTCAGCAATCGCGGTGCAATCTACTTCCTCAACAAGACTAAAGTGGGTTGCTGTGAACTTTGACTGCGACATAGCCTCGGCAGTTTTTCGCCGAATTCCGCGGAAAGGGATCTGAATGACTTCGCGCGAGCCCGAGGCCGCCAATGTGGGAACCGGCTTACTTGGTGGCGCAGAAGGAGTGCTGGATTCGCGAATGTCTGTAGGGCGAATGCGCCCGTTCTTCCCTGTCCCTGAAACGGACGAAAGGTTCACTCCCATTTCGCGGGCGAGGCGACGAGTTGCGGGAGCAGCCAAAACTTTTCCTCCCGAAGGTTGCCGAGAACTTGGCAAGTTTTCGGATTGCGCACTTGCAGGAGAAGTCTCTTGCTTAGTTGCCACTTTTGATTCAGAGGTAACCGAAACTGGTCGCTTGGAACTGCCGGCATCGCCTTCGCCTTCGATTACAAAAATGACATCGCCAACTTTGGCGACATCACCTTCGGCAACCAGCTGCTTTGCTACTACTCCAGTCATAGGAGAAGGAATCTCTACAGTTGCCTTATCCGTCATGACTTCGACAACAGGGTCATCCTCGGAAACAGACACGCCTTCGGCGGCAATCCAGCGAACAATCTCGCCTTCGTGAACGCCTTCACCAATGTCAGGAAGCTTGAACTCAAGTGTTGTCATTCTTCAATCCTATTCAAATTCCAATACTCGCTCAACGGCATCTATTACGCGGCGCGCGTCGGGCATGTAGTAATGCTCAAGGGTGTTCGGAAATGGCGTGTCAAAACCCGTAACCCGGGCAATGGGGGCCTCCATGTATTCGATTGCATTTTCTGCAATGAGAGCCGAAATTTCTGAGCCGTAACCACAGAACCGCGGCGCCTCGTGCACAACCACAACGCGGCCACACTCTTTGGCGGCTTCCAGAACAGCTTCTTCATCGAGAGGTAACAGTGTGCGTAAATCAATCACGCGAACTTCGCTTCCGCGCTCTTCCCGAATTCGGTTCGCCGCTTGCAGGCAAACAGGAACCATTGCGCCGTAACAAAAGATAACGGCATCATTGCCCGCAACGACTTCGCGAACCGTGGAGAGGGCAACGCGATGCATGCCATCGGGGACTTCCTCTCTGGAGGCCCGGTACAACGCCTTTGGCTCCATAAAGAGAACAGGGTCAGGGTCTTCGATTGCAGAAATCAAAAGCCCTTTCGCGTCAGCCGGTGTGCTTGGAATCACAACCTTCATGCCAGGAGTATGGCAGAAATAAGCCTCTCCAGATTGCGAATGGTAAAGCCCGCCGCGAATACCGCCGCCGTAAGGGGTACGGATGACCATTGGAACCGTGTACTGGCCTCCAGATCGGTACCGCATTTTTGCAGCCTCCGAAACAATCTGGTCAAAGGCGGGGAAAATGAAATCTTGGAATTGAATTTCGCAAATGGGCTTCATGCCATTCATTGCAAGCCCAACTCCAACACCAATGATGCCATCTTCGGAAAGCGGAGTGTCGAAACACCGTTCTTCGCCAAACTCAGCGGTGACGCCATCTGTTGCCAAAAATACGCCACCCTTAGGGCCAACGTCTTCGCCCAGCACGAGAACGGATTCGTCTTCGCGCATGACCGTTTTAATTCCGTCATTGACGGCCTGAACAAGTGTGAGTTCGTTCACAGTGGGAATTCTCCTTTTTCATCAACCCCCTCGCCGCGCGAGGAGTAGTGACCAATGCACCAGTCGCGCTGGTCGGCGACATGCTTTGGAATCTCTGCGTAAACATCCGAAAATATCGTGTCCAAGGGAGGGCGACTCTTCGCAAACGCAGCCTTTGCTGCAGAAGCCATTTCCTCGGCACAATCGGCATCTACGATTTCCAGCTCTTCTGAAGTTGCATGCCCTTCAGAGATGAGCCAAGCTTCGAAACGCTTGCGAGGGTCTTTAGTCTTCCATTCTTCCGTCATTTCTTTGGGAACATAACGGCTTGGGTCATCTGAAGTGGAGTGCCCACCCATGCGCATGGTTACCGCTTCAATCAATGTTGGGCCTTCGCCTGCGCGCGCGCGTTTGACCGCATTAAGGACAACTTTGTAAACCGCGAGGACATCGTTTCCGTCCACACGCACAGCCGGAATTCCATAGGCCTCGCCTTTGGCGGCAATCGTTTCGCTTCCGGTTTGCTTGTCATAGGGGCAAGAAATCGCCCATTGGTTATTTTGACAAAGAAAAACGGTTGGGGCGCCTAGAACACCAGCGAAGTTCATTCCTGAGTGGAACCCCAAACTGGATGTCCCGCCATCGCCGAAACTCACAAGGGAGACCGCGTCTTCGCCGCGCTTCTTTGCGGCAAGAGAAATCCCAACAGCTTGAGGTAAGTGCGTTCCAATCGGAGACGAAATGGATAGAACTCGAATTGGTTCACGATAGCTAAAGTGAACTGGCATTTGCCTCCCCACGCTATTGTCGTCAACATTGCCAAACTGGGTATCCATCATGGATTCGGCAGTTACGCCATGAAAGAACAGCATGCCAAAGTCACGGTAAGACGGCGCAATCCAATCCTTGCTTGCGTCCAACGCCGCAGCCGCACCGACTGAAACAGCTTCAATCCCAAGGTTGGGAATCGAGAAGCCAATCTTTCCGGTCCGCTGGAGCTTCATGCATCGATCATCAAAATGGCGCGTTTGCACAATCGCGCGATGCATCCGCAACAGAACCTCTTTGGAAAGGCGCGGTGGCTTCCCCACCTTATTTCCAGTAGGGTCCAGGATTTGTTGGAGGGTGTCGGTCATGATTAGGAGGCGCGGGAAAGCAAAAAATGCTCTGCCGCCTTGTAGGATGAACGCACCAAAGGGCCAGAAGCGCAAAAGGAAAATCCAAGCTCTCTCTCCGCAATTTGTTTGTACTCATCAAACTCACTTGGTGGCAAATAGCGCTCGACAGGAAGATGGCGCTTAGATGGTGCGAGGTATTGCCCCAAGGTCAGAATGTCAGTCCCGACATCTCGAAGGTCCAACATGGCTTTGCGTATTTCTGATGGAGACTCGCCAAGGCCAAGCATAAGAGACGACTTTGTTGTAATTGCAGGGCGAATCCGTTTCGCTTCGGCCAAAACACCGAGGGATTGAGAATAAGAAGCGCGGGCATCCCGTACTCGGCGATGAAGGCTTTCAACGGTCTCGAGATTGTGAGCAAAAACATCCACGTCGCTTTCGAGTAATGCCTGAATGCAGTTCGCTCGGCCTTGGAAATCAGGCACAAGCGCCTCAACCATCAGGTCCGGACGCTTTCTCTTCATCGCGCGAATTGTGCTGGCGTAGTGGCCAGCTCCCAAATCTTCTAAGTCGTCGCGATCCACGCTGGTTAAAACCACGTATCTCAATTCCTGAATCTCGGCTATTTCGGCAACCCTGCGCGGCTCAAATGGGTCGAGCCAGCCATGAGGATTACCAGTCTTTACTGCACAGAATCGGCAACCGCGAGTACAGACGTCTCCCATCAACATGATTGTGGCTGTTCCAGCGGCCCAGCACTCACCCTGGTTGGGGCATCTGGCCTCTTCGCAAACCGTATATAACCCTTTTTCTCGCAAAAGGTTGCGCACGCCCGACACCGTCTCCCCAGCAGGGAGCTTCATCTTCAGCCAAGGGGGCTTTTGTTCTGTAATTTGGGTCATGGCGCTGGAATCAGAACCCGCATTATACGAGAATGTGAAGGGTACCTAAATTAAGCAAACTGCTCGAGAATTGGCGCAGTGGAGCCTTCCCGAATTTTCCCAAGTGCAATTTTTTGTAGTTGTCGAACCCGCTCTAAGCTAACGCCTAAACGCTTGCCAACATCGGACAAAGTTTTCGGCTCTGCTCCGTGCAAACCAAATCGATGTTTTAAGACAAATCTCTCGCGGGAAGTCAATCTGTCAAGGGCAACATTCAGGTGACCCTCAAGGGCGTAGAATTCCCCAAACTCCGGATTGGCCGAAATGTTTTGCCCTGAGAACAAGTCCATTAATTTAGCTCCCCTCTCGGCGTCAATCATGCCATCCAGGGAGTGGGTAAAGCGATTGCCTACAAGCACAGAACGAACAAGATCTTCCTTGACGCCCGTTTTCTTCGACAGTTTCGGGACATCAAACAGAAGCCCCTCGCTTTCGCCAACGACGTCATTGATTTTCTTCATTGCCTTCTGAATGTAAGCCGGTACGCGAACAACGCGACTTTGGTTGTAGATAGCGTTCAAAAAGGCTTGATTCACCCAGTACCCGGCATAGGTTTTAAAGCGAATTCCTCTACGGAAATCGAAACCCTCTACCGCTTTAAACATGGAAAAGTTCGCTTCCTGAATAAGGTCTTCTTCGGAGACGGCGACCTTTCGATATCGGTTTAATAATCTAAAAACAAGGTGCAAATTTCGAGCAATGAGTTCATTTCTAGCGAACTCAAATTCATGGTGCCTTGCGCGCAAGCGGCGGCGCAAGGCGGGGTCCAAACCACGAGGAGCGCAGCCTTGGCAAACTCGCTCTCGCCCATCTGGACATACCAGGCATCCTAGGTCATTTGTGCCAGGAAACTTTTCGATGTCCTCTTTGCGAAAACCGGCTGCACGGCGAGCCGCCTTCAAGCGTTGCCATAGAAGCTCAATGCCCATGCAGAATTGGGTTTCTTCTTGGCGACTCATAGAGGGAATTCTCTGGACTTCTTGCCGGTAGAAGCCCATCAGGTTGGAGCTTAGCTTTGTGCCACCGGGAGGATCGATTCGCTTAAAACAAAACTGAATCGAAAGATTCCGGCGATCAAGCCGCCGAATAATTCGCTTCACTTGGAGGTCGAATTGTTCAACATCCAATTCAGTGAGAAGCTCGTCAAAGGGAGCCTCCTTATCTAGCGTGTTTGGTAGCGGCACGGGGCTTATTTTAGCACTAATTTAGTGCTAAAATAAGTTCTTTTGAAAACCTGGGCCTTCCTTTGGATTAGAGGAAGCTATCCTTGCTTTACGGACAAGTCCTTAAGCCGACCATGACCCTAAGCCTTTTACTGACACTAAGTTGCGCTCTTCAGGCCTCCACTCCAGAAAAGCAACCCCTTTCCATTCCCATCCTGCTTGAAGAACGAGCTGGAGTGGAACGGACTCAAGAGCCTGTTTCCGGTGGAATTCCCATCCCAAAAGGACAGCTTCGGGAGGCCACGCCCATGCTCCTTGCCATTGATGGGGAGAAAATTCAGGTCGCAACCTGGCCTCTTGCTCGCTGGAACGATGCCTCTATTTCTTGGCTCGGCGTGGAATTTCTTTCTCCAAAAGTTCCCGCAAATGGGAAGCTTACTGGAAATTTGGTTCCGGCAGACTCGCCGACACTAATCGGCCCTAGCATAAGCCAACCCAAGGACGGCTCTTCTTTGTTCATTCAAAATGCCAAGCTCCATTTAGCTATAGCAAAAGAAGATGCTGAGCTTTTTACAGTTCGAGGTGAGACATTAAAGGGCGCCATTGGGATTGGTTTTAAAGCTCAAACTTGGTCCGGCCCAAAACCCGTCTCTTGGGCTATGGGAGAGACGTCTTTTGAACGAGACACTGGCGGAAGTGTCACCCTTAGGCGTGAAGATTCTCTCGTTGACAACTTTGGTCGCCCAACGATCCGGTTCATCAATCGCGCAACTGTTTTCCAAAGCTCCCCTCTGGTTCATTTGCAATCTACCGTTGAGGTTTTGCGTGGCACCCACTTCGCTCCCACTTGGGAAATCCTATTCCCTAAACAACAAAAGCCAATCGAGCCGTGGATCGCTCGACAAATCGATGAAAATATTGCTGAAATAAACGGGGACTCTAAGCAACTCCGCTTACCTGGTACATTTTCTGATAATTCGATCTCTGTTTCGGTAAACGACTTTTGGCAGATGTTCCCAGAAGCTTTTTTCCACGATGGGAATCGTTTACATGCGCAGCTTGTCTCGGCGAAGAAAGACGACCATGTCGTTTTAGAGCCTGGCTTCGCAAGAACAAAGAGTCTCTGGCTCAACACAGACACCAATTCTTCCCTGTCGGAAAATCAACTTGAGGCTCTTGCCAATTCTCCCCTTCGGCCAACGACTACTCCAAAATGGTATTGCGACTCCAAGGCATTTGGCCCGTTAAAGCCCGCAAAACAGAATTCAAATCTTTTGCACACCTTCCGGCGGTCTATAGAAGCTGTTTTTTCTCGTGCCGAAAAACGGGGTCATTATTTTGGCTTTCAAGACTGGGGCGACTTCCTCGCCCGCGACCACACATTGAGTTACTACGGCCATCTCGACCAAGAATATGACCCCAACGTGGCCTTGCAGTTAGCCTTTGCTCGAACTGGGGACTTGTATTACTTAGAAAACTCAGTTCGCCTTGCAAGTCACTATGCCGATGTTGATACATCTCACACAGGAGGAGTATTCCAACATCGGTCGACTCAGCGACATCTGGAAAATTGGGTTGCGGATCAACTTGCCATTGGAATTCGAAAAAGTATGGGCAAGACTGGGAAAATGGACGGAACTGTGCCCACAACCCTTAAGTTAATCCAAAAGCAAAGCACGTCATTGGAAAAAGATGTCCGACGTATTATTGACCTGGCAAAAGAAAATGGAGCAACCAACCAAGAATTGGTAGAAATCGCAATCCAGTCGACTGCACATAATCTCCTTTTAAATATTGCTAGTAAAGGGGCAAAAAACGGAAACTTTGGTGAGATTGGACCTCTTGATTATGCAAATGCTGTTGCCAAATCTTCACAGGGGAAACAGTATGGATTTAAGAATGTAAAAGCTGCATTTGCGCCGTTCTTTGAGCTTTATGGCGGATCCTGGAATGACTTTCCCAGCTTCCACCAAGACAATAGCCATGACCCCGCAATTCGGCATACTGGTGGCCACACTTTAGTTGAGAGCGTTGTTTACGCTTGGCTTTTGACTGGGGATCTCCGCCTTCGGGAATCATTGTTGCGTGTCGCGCGCCACCATGTGGAGACTTTGGTTCCACAAGAAATTCAAAACCTCCAAGATAGGCTAAAAAAGAAAGGAAACCCTCCGACAAGAACGGTTGCTTGGCCACTACTAAACATGTGCCGGCTGCAAGAGGCGGTCAGAAACATGCCTGGACAAGGTGCCCTAAGCCAATCCCTTTATCAATCTTGCGAACAGGCTGCATCCGCACTTCTTAAAGTTCCCGTTAGCCGCATTGAAAGCAGTATTCATGCAGGCGTAACACTTGAAGCTCTTTCTGTTTGGCATATTCAGGCGAAAAAGCAAAATGCTGCCACTTATCTTGTTGACCTGGCCCGCTACTGGGCAAGCAATCATTTCGACAAACGAAATCGGGCATTCCGTTACAAGTCCAAGGCCCAGTCTTCTTCGGATACGGGGTTTAACGGGTTGCTGGTCTATGGTCTTGCATATGCGCAACATTTATCTAGTCATCCCGACCTTGATTTAACCCTGCGTTCTGCTTGGTCCTCCTTGGCGAAAATCCAAAAGAGGGCTAAGGCTTTTGCAATGACTTACCGTTCCGTTCACCGAGCCGCCTACTTCCTTGAATAGGTCGGGAATATCGACTTAATGTTCCAAAGCTCGGCGAATTCTATCCACAAGGCGCCAGGCCTCAATAGGTGGAAGAGAGTTCATGTCCAAGGACTGGAGTTCTTCGAGCAACTCTGCGTCGGTTGACTCATCAAGTAAATCAAAAAGAGAATGTTGAGTTGTCTCTAAATGCACTTCTTGGGTAGTGTCTGTTGAGGGTTCGGGAATTGCTGGTGTGTGGTCCGCCAAAATCCTCCGACTTAGACCTTCTTCCTCTTTCTCAAGCCGAAGGAGAACGTCGCGGGCTCGATCAAGAACGCCAGCGGGGATACCTGCTAACCGAGCAACATGGATTCCATAGCTCCGGTCCGTTCCCCCTTCCTCAATTCTATGAAGAAAAACGATGTCGTCTCCGTATTCCCGCACAGCAACGTTTAGGTTTCGCCCACACGAAAGACTCTCCGCCAAATCAGTTAGTTGGTGATAGTGGGTGGCAAAAAGACAACGGGCGCCCAACTTTTCATGAACATGCTCGCATACGGACCATGCAATAGCTAAGCCATCAAAGGTGCTTGTGCCTCGCCCAACCTCATCAAGCAGGAGCAGAGATTGTCGACTTGCATTACGCAAAATATTTGCGGTCTCCACCATCTCAACCATAAAGGTAGATTGTCCGCGAGAAATATCATCACCTGTTCCTAGGCGCGTGAAGATTCGATCCACCAAACCAATTCGTGCAGATTGAGCTGGAACAAAAGAGCCCATTTGAGCCATCAACACAATAAGGGCAGTTTGGCGTAGCCAGGTACTCTTGCCGCTCATGTTTGGGCCAGTTAAGACCACAAGGCAAGAGTCGGAGCGCAAGTCAGTGTCGTTAGGAACAAAAGGGTCCCCAAAGTTGGCGGCTTCAACCACAGGATGCCGACCCTCCTTTATTTCTAATATTCCCGTTTCTTGTTCTTCTGTTTTCACAAGCTCCGGTCGAATAAATTGCCGCTCCACTGCGACCTTGGCTAAGGAAGCAAGGGTGTCAACTTCGGCAACGGCAGCCGCGGTTTCCAGTAAATCCCCCATTTCTGAGGATGCGCGGTCTCGCAGTTTGAGGAAAATATCGTATTCCAAATCTTTGGCCTTTTCCTCAGCCCCTAATACTTTGGCCTCATACTCTTTTAGCTCTGGGGTGATGTAACGTTCTGCGTTTTTAAGGGTTTGCTTGCGAATATAGTCCTCTGGAACTTTATCGCGGTGTGAATGGGTAATCTCAATGTAATAACCAAACACTCGGTTAAACCCAAGCTTCAATGGAATCCCCGTGCGCTCGGACTCCCGAACTTGCAAGTCCGCTAAAAATTGTTTTCCACCAGCGGCCAAAGCGCGAAGTTCATCTAAATCTTCGGAAAATCCTTCCCGAATTAAGCCACCATCCTTCAAAGAAAGAGGAGCCTGTTCGTCGAGCGTCTTTGCAATTCGCTCGCAGAGCTCGGTACAAGGGTTTAACTGTTCGCTTAGCTTGGAAAGGGCCGTTGTGCTAGAGGTTCTCAACAAGGAAATGAGCCCTGGAACTCTTTCTAAGGCCGATCCTAAAGCAACAAGGTCGCGCGCCATCGCTCGGCCACTTGCGAGCTTCGAGGTTGTTCGCTCCATATCCCCAAAGCCATCCATTGCCTCCTGGAGAGAGCGACGAGTATCTACATTCTGATGAAGTTCCGAAACTGCTTCTTGCCGCTTAAGAATCGGGTCGCGCTCTACTAAGGGCTCAAGCAACCATTGGCGCAAAAGACGGGCTCCCATGGGAGTTGCCGTCCTGTCCAAAACGGAAAGAAGAGTACCTTCTCGCCCACCATCTTTTTGGGAGCGAGTAATTTCCAAAGTCCGAAGAGTTGCGCCATCCATCATGAGGTGGCGGGAAGGCTCGTGAACATAAAGGTCACGAATTTGTTCTAGAGAACTCTTTTGGTGGTCCCGAAGAAAATCCAGAATTGCGCCACATGCTGCCAAGATTACGGGTTTGTCTTCGATTCCAAATGACTCAAGGGTGGTAGTTTTCAACTGCTCCTTGAGATTGCGAGCGCCGCTAATTGAATCGAAGCTCCAGGCGGGACGAAGGCATACCGGTATTTCCGTGCGACTGCAAAGCTCCTTGATGAGCGTCAAAGAAGCGTGGATAGCTTCACTGCCATCCGATTCATGAATGTCTGGCAAAACCAATTCAGCAGGTCCGATGCGAGCAAGCTCTTCTCCGATTCGTTCGGCCTTTGTTGAGGTACACCGAAAAGAACCCGTGGTCATATCTGCCCAAGCAAGGCCTACCAACCCATCTTCGCAAGGACTTGCCGCCAAAACAAAAAGAGGTTCGTCGCCAGCAAGGGAGTCGTCATCAACCAAAGTTCCCGGAGATACCACGCGAACGATTTCTCTATCAACAATCCCGACGGCATCGCGAGGGTCTTGAACTTGGTCACAGATTGCGACTGTGTGGCCTGCCCTGACAAGGCGCATTAGGTAACTCTCCATTGCCTTGGCCGGGACACCTGCCATCGGCACCTTCTTTTCCTTATCTCGAGCAGTCAAAGAAAGTCCAAGTTCTTTCGCGGCGACCTTTGCATCCTCAAAGAAAAGTTCGAAGAAATCCCCCATCCGGAAAAACAACAAGGCATCCGGGTGTTGGCGCTTCGCTGCGTGAAACTGCCGCATCATGGGCGTTTCTTTAACGGAGGACTTTTCGGGGGCGGTTCTACTCAAGGGATGTTGGGGCTGAAGACTAATTCTAGCCCCGCCCATAGAAGTGCCGCGAGGCTAGAATTTGCCACTTCCCCTACACCGGAAACCACAAAGCAGCTAATGGGCCTCCCAAACATCAACTTCTCAGACGAACAGCTCCGCCTCAAGGAAACCGCCAACAAAATTGGCCAGAAATACCTCCTTCCTCAGGCCTCGGAGCACGACAAAAATCACTCTTTTAATGAAGAAGCCTTTCAAGCCGCTTGCGATGCCGGCCTGCTCGGAATCTGGATTCCTAAAGCCTATGGCGGTTCTGAAAATGGAGTCTTGGGGCTCGCACTTGTGGTTGAAGAGTTTTCGAAGGCGGACCCGGCCTTTGGAGTTGCCTTTGCCGTCAATGCGCTTGGCTCTTTCCCTATCATCGTGGGTGGCACTGAAGAGCAAAAGCAGAAGTATTTACCTCAGGTTGCTCAAGGAAAAGCTGCGTGCGCATTCGCTCTATCTGAAAAATTCGCCGGATCCGACGCCGGCGGCTTATCCGTTCGCGCAAAGAAAGTAGACGGCGGTTGGAAAATCCATGGCGAGAAGAAATGGACCACCAATGGCTCGCGCGCCACAATCTTGACCTGCTTTGCTGTTTCCGACCCCGAGTCACGCTCGCGACGGATTTCCGCTTTTGTTGTCGAGAATACTGATGAAGGGTTCTCTATTCAAAAAACAGAAGACAAGTTAGGCATCCGTTCAGTTCCCGTTTGCGAAACCGTTTACGACGGCGTCTTCTTGCCCGACGACCGCCTCCTTGGCGGGAAGCCCGGTCTCGGATTTAAGCATTCCATGATGACTCTTGACCTAGCGCGACCCGGGGTTGCAGCCCAAGCCGTTGGAACCGCCGCTGGCGCATTAGAGCTCGCCAATACCTATGCGAATCGTCGAAAGCAGTTTGGTCGCAACATTGGCTCCTTCCAAATGGTTCAAGCCATGCTCGCCGATATGGCGATGAAAACTGAATCCGCACGCTGGCTGGTATACGCCTGCGCTTCTGCCGCCGATGCTGGCGACATGAAAGCGGTCAACAAATATGCTGCAATGGCAAAATGTTGGTCCACTGATGTGGCCATGGCTGTCGCAACAGACGCTGTACAAATCTTCGGTGGGTACGGGTTCATGGAAGACTATCCCATTGCAAAATTCTTCCGCGATGCCAAGATTCTTCAAATCTATGAAGGGACAAATCAAGTCCAGCGCATGGTAATTGCCCGCAACCTTATGAAGGAATCTGGCGAATACGATTACCTAAATGAATTCATACCTGAAGAGACCCAGAAGACCTGGGGCGACGATTACGAAATCGCCAATACCTAAGTAATTGGTTCCTTAATCGGAAAATGTTTCGAGCCAAGATTTTACGACTCGGCCATCCTTAAATTCCACCCAGGCGTTGCCTGACATATTACTTTCAGAATCGCCATCGAAAATAAAAATAAAGCGGGTAGAGGTTTCCCTTTTTTGGCTAAAACCCCATCTCCAAATCTCAACGCCTTCATTGCTGCTAGTTTTTGAGCTTGGATTGCCTAGAAGAGCAGCAACATATTCCTGAGATTTTCCAAGAGTAATCTTCTTCATCGTTTCGGCTCCAACATAATTCCCCGCTCGCTGAACATCGGTACTAAAGTCGATTGCGCATGAGCTCAGTGGGGCAAGTAAAAGGGGGACAAAAAGAGAGGGGGCGATTTTCATGAGAATTGTGGCAGGAATATTGACTCAGTCAATTGCATAGTCCCCTGGGCCACAAAAAAGAAAGGTGAGGGAGCCGACTAAATACAAGAGAGCCGTTTCTCCACCTGTCTCGAATGGATTTCCCCAATGGACCTGAATAAGGGCAACGCCCATTGTTACGGCAACGGGTATTGCGGCATAGCGCGTGTAAAGGCCAAGCAGAAGGAGGGTGCCGCCCACAAGCTCGCTTAGCCCCGCAGCCCAAGCGAAAAGGGAAGGAATTGGCCAGCCCCAATCAGTAACCATGTTGGCAATGCCCTCAACTCCGCCATTTAAAACCTTGTCGTACCCATGCCACATGAGACCGATTCCAATGGTAAGTCGCAAAAGAAGGAGACCAAAGTTGTTCATGGTGGGCATCCTAGCAACAAGCATTCCTGAAAAGTATTTGCCGGGACTTGATGTCGAACTCTCGTTCTTTCCGAGTTACCAATCTCCTTCGGGTGAATCCAATCTTCTCCAAAGATACCAGGAGGCCACCGATTGCAACGGCTTCCAACATTCTGCTCGTAATTCCAGCTCTTTTGGATTGGGCCGTTCTCTTAAACCATCCAATTGTCGCAGACCTTCTTGAACTCCCAGATCGGTTGAAGGCAGGACATCCAATCTCCCTAACTTAAAAATTAGGAACATTTTTGCGGTCCAAGGGCCAATTCCGCGAACAGCCACAAGGCGATGAATAACTTCTTCGTCCTCCAGGCGACTTAAGCCTCCCAATTTGAGTTCGCCGCTCATTACTTTTTGAGACAGGTCCCTTAACGCAGCAAGTTTGGCTCGAGATAATCCTGCCCCCCTTAATTTGGCGTCCGAAAGAGACGCTATTTCGGAAGCACTTGTTTTCCCTGATTCTCCTTTCAGAGATGTGGCCCGAAGCCAAATCGTATTGGCCGCGGCATAAGCAAGCTGCTGAAAAATAATCGCCCTCGCTAAATAAGCGAACGTGGGGGTTCGTCTGTGGAAATTTTCGGGAAAACCTGGGAAGGGGCCAAGTTTCCGAATTGCTTTGCCTAAAGTGGGGTCGCGCCTAGAAAGAGAGCGAATTTGAGCAGGCGTAGGCTTCATTCCGGGATAGGATAAGGAAGTTCACATGCGCCACCTTCTTCCCCTCGCCCTTTTTTCTTTGGCCGCCTGCTCTTCCCCGGAGTCTGCGTTTAAAACCTCGGCCATGGAACCTGAACGCGCCCAAATTGGCAGCGACCCCGCAAGCGAATCTCTTGAGTCAGCCCTCCTAAAGGCTGTGAAGATTTCTGCCCCAATCGCCTCTACAGAAGATGATCATCCCTCCTTGGAGTCCATTTGCCGACCAAGAATTCATCGCCTCCAAATACTTGAGGTACTTTCTCGAGAATGGGGAAACGACCTTCCTCAAGCTCTCGACAAATGCTTGCACGACCTAAGCCATCCTGAAAGTCCGGGCACCCTCCGCATGGACCCAAAACTTCGAGACCAATTAATTGCCTACCTTGAGGCATTGGACTCCCCCAGCCTAGCCCAAGAAGCAGCGCTTCCCTTTGCCGAACGAATCACACTGGCCCTGAGGTCGGATTTTGAAGCTATGGACAATGAATTAGCCCAGTTTGAAGAAAGCGCATCCGCCATCTTTAATAAGCAAGAACAGCAAACCCTCGCACAACAAACTGAACTCCGAAATAAAAAGTCTGCCCTCGAAAAGGCAATAAGGCTCGGAATTGATGAGGGGCTTCCTGGAGACTGGAATCCTTCAGAAGAGGTTGTCGTTGTCCGGTCTCTCCTTCGAGGCGTCGGAGATAATTTTTCCACTCTCCGAGAAGAGCAGGTTGCCTTTTCTCGCGTGGTATCGCAGCTTCAATTGGCTGGACAATCGGCGAGGGTCTGGCTAATGAATCAACCGGCTTGGGCGAATTAGTCTTGCCTCCAGAAAGAGGGACGACATTGCTCGTTCTTCCCGAACACAGTCCAGTCCAATAGGGCCAACCGCTGTTATTGCGCGATATGGGGACCGCTCACATCAGAAATCGTGACCGTTCCAATGTTGAGGTGCGCGGAAATCCAATAAGTCTGTCCCGCTGTTCCTGCAGGAACCGAAAATGTTTGTGTCGTATTTCCAGAAATATCCGTTGTAACCGCGCCAATAAGCTGAGGGTTTGTTAAACCGGAATCTGCAATTCCAAGAGCAACAAAGGGGTCATTTCCAGAGCCATCGCCATGAAGGAAATAAGCCATCTCTAAGGGGTAAGCATTTGTTAATTGCAACGAAGCCGGCTGTCCAGCAACCAGATTGGGGACATCCAGCATTGGATCAGGCTCTTCTATCAGAAGAGTCGCCGCAACAGAAGACATCGCAGGCATACCCGAGAAAGAATCCAAACTGACAACAGCAGCCCAGTATCGGTCATATTGCTGGTTCGCTAGACCTGCTCGAGGAGCGTCGAAAGTAACGGATGCACGCCCCGCAACATCCAAAGATCCCATTGGGTTGAGGAAGAAGGGAGAGTAATAGCCTTGAATCGAGTTACGGAACATCCAATCTTGATGCAAGGGAATCTGGACACCGTTTAGGGCGCCAGGCCCAATGCCGTGGCCTGAGATGAGGAGACCAAAGGCTTTGCCCCCTTCTGAAGCAGGGAAATCAAATTTCAGTTCAACAATTCCTCCAGTGCCAGCGCTCAGGGTGTCGCGGTTTGTGGTGAGAATTGGGTTCCATTCAAAAAGATGGGTTTCGCCAGGAGCGCTGTGCGTGGCCTCAGCATGGGGGGCACCAACAGCGATGAGGTGCCGACCATTCGCCGACACGCCGAGGCTCGTCGTCGCAGAACCGAATTGGCTAAACGACCCAGGGGAGTGGTAGCTCAAGGAACGCAAAACCTGACCATCCATTCCCGAAACAACACAAACGCGCTGCATTGCATCCATTGCTGTAAATGGCTGTCCCACTAATAAGTCGGGGACGCCGTCTGCATTTTGGTCGGCAAGCTGAGAAAGGGATGCGCCGGCATTGCCGCCCGGTGCGTCGCCCTTGTGTTGCCATAGTTTATGGCCTGTTCCTCCAGAGTATGCGACGACAACGCCGGTATCAGGGCCCGAGCCCACGTCAGTGTTGGGGGCCCCAATTGCAAAGTCGGAAAGACCATCGCCGTCAACATCGCCCAAAGTCACTCCAACAGCATCTCGAAGGGAACCTTTCCTTGCCGAAATGATTTGCAAAATACTGGAGCCACTAGCTCCAGAGAAAATATGTGCCTCGTCGCCAGTGCCCGTTTTCAAATCTTCGCGACCAAAAACCAAAAGGTCCATCGAACCGTCTGCGTCCATATCGCCCACCGCTGAAATGGACTCGCCAACATTAATGAGGTGGGGAAGAGTCAGGACATTCAAGGAAGAACGGTTCGCGCCTGAAATTAGTTGGACTTCACCAGAATCAACTCCAAGAATCCCTGGCGAAGAAACCGCGATGTCGGGTAATCCGTCTTGGTCCAAGTCGCCCATGCCACAAACTGCAGTTCCGAAGCGGCCAGAATTTTGAGTACCTGGAACTCTGGCGATGGAGCTTCCATCCGAGCCAGAGAGCAAGTGCGCGGTTCCGGTTCTGGTGGAGTAGCGTGGCTCGCCCACCACCACGTCGGAGATGCCGTCCCCATTTAAATCTCCAATTGAGTCTATGGAATAACCGAAGAAGCCTCGGTAGCGGGTGCCGGTAGATTTCCAAATTAGTTGCCCTGTTGCTGAGGATCTCGCCTCAACGGAACCGCCACGGTTTGCAGAGGTGGAGTCCATAGGGTCGCCAATAAGTAAATCATCCAAGCCGTCACCATCAAGGTCACCTGCATTTACAAGAACTGAACCTTGTTGACTGTCTGCGTTTGGGCCAGTAAAAGACCCGCTATCTTCCCACACTCCCCCCACCGTTTGAGCAAAGCCCAAAGGGGCTAAAAGCCAAAACACTATTGCAAAAATCATCTGAAGGGGACGCATGATTCTAAAGGCCAATTAGGGCATATTTGGTACTTAAAGGATATCAGGAATTCTATCGCTTCGCTGAAAAATAAACCTCTGCACCCGCTAATGGCGACAGGGCAATTGTGGTCTCAGAGACCACCTCCCCCTGAGAATTTCTACCCAATAAGGAATAGGTGCCTTCTGGTAGAGAACTGAGTGCCCAGGTCCCTTTCTTTAAAGGAGTTGCGACGACAGAGATCTCGACTCCAAGGCGGAATAAAGGGGCCAAGGATATGTGAGTAGGGGCCATTGAGCCTTGCCAGTGGACAACTCTTCCCTCAAGGCGGCGGCGCATCACAACCCTCTTTTGGGACGACGAAGCCTCCATCGGCCAGAAGCCACCTCTTTCGACCCGAACTCCGAGCCCGGTCTGAACCCGACAATGCCCCTGGGCGTCGGTTAAGGAAAGG
>DLRM01000046.1 GCA_002500505.1 Planctomycetes bacterium UBA7888 | reverse complement strand
CGGAATCAGCAACAGGTGTAACCATTGCCCCCGACTTGGCTTCAATGCTCGCCAAGCCGAAGGACGAGGACTAAACCCCCTTTCCCAAAGGAGCTTCTCCCCATAGCTCGCAACTTTCTTGAAAACTCGTTCAAGCGGTTCGGCGCCGTAGTTTTTGACCCAGTAATGGGAAGAGAAAACCCCTAAGGAAAAAGAAGGACAATAGTCTTTATCCTTGGTAAAATTGAGATGTGAGATTCCTGAATTTCGTTTGGATTCTTGGGCTACTTACTCCTCTTTTACCTGCCCAAATAGATATAGAGGAAGGCCCAATTCCTGGGCGTTTGTATTCGCGCGACTTGGCGACAAATCAGGCAGTCGTTCCGATTTCTGGAAAAGTCGTAGTCCCGAATTGTGACCGCATTCATCTCGTGGTAAATCAAGATGGAATCCCGTGGTCTTCTGACGTTGCGAATCTTGATTATTCAAATGGCGACCCGCCGTTCGTGTTCAAACCGACAATCGAGGCCGGCTTGCGCAACTACAGTTTTGAGCTTCTATTAGAGTCTGGTGGACAAACACAGCGAGCGATTTTTGTGGACCATATTGTATGTGGCGATGTTTTTTTAATTAATGGCCAATCAAATGCGGTGGCCAGTGATTATCACAATGAAGGACTTGGCAACCAAAATCAAACACCTTGGGTTCGCTCTTACGGATCATCTTCGCTTGTCGAGCAGGAAGTCGTCAGCGATGCGAAATGGCACATAGCAGACGGGATTCAAGTGTATGCGTCAGGCACGGTGGGCGCATGGGGCCTTCGCGCAGCCAGCCTAATCTCTGACCGATTTCAAATTCCGATTGGCCTTCTTAATGGGGCCGTTGGTGGCACGACAGTGAGCCAGCACGCTCGGGATGATATTCAGCCCGAGAACTTGTCTACTATTTATGGGCGTTTACTCTACCGAGCACGGGAAGCAGGCATTGACCAAACAGTGCGAGGCCTCCTTTGGCATCAAGGAGAATCCGATGGGCCGACTCCTCCAGCGGACTATATTGCAGCTTGGCGAGAGTTAAGGAATGATTGGCTATACGACTACCCCGCCCTGGAACATTTGTTTGTGTTTCAAGTTCGTCGGGGTTGCGGGATTTCGAATATGAAGATTCGAGAAATTCAGCGAACTTGCGGTGACTTTTTTTCAGATGTGACCGTGTTGCCCACGACAGGAATAAACGAACATGACGGCTGCCATTTTACATATAGCGGCTACCGCAGAATGGGCAATTGGATGGCTGCAGCAATTGCGAAACGTCTTTATGGTGTGACGATTTCGGATAAAAAGCTTCCCCCTAATTTGAAGGAGGCTCGTTTTACATCTCCCACCCATGACGAGATTGAGCTAGTTTTTAGGTCCACAAACCAAACCTTAGTCTTGGATCCTGGTGTCGAGAGTTATATGAGCCTTGGAGCTGGAATCAATGAGAGCGTCGTTTCTGCTTCCACTTCACCTGGGAGGATTATCCTGACACTCTCTGGAAGTACTGCCGCGACGGAAATTATTTATCGAGGTCACATGGGTGCAGGCCCGTGGATAAAAAATTCTGATGGAGTGGGAGCCTTTACTTTTCGTGTTCCCATTATTCCTTGAGGAGATTTTGACCAAGAGCAGTTAGGAGGCACCTGGCGCATCTCTCGGGTATTGGCTAAAATCTAGCTATGCCAATTGTTACCATCAAAGTTATCGAAGATGTTTTTCGTCCTGATCAGAAAGAAATGATGATCAAAGAGGTTACGGATGCAATGGTCCGCGTCACGGGCGAAGAAAAACGCGACAGCAACTGGGTGCTCATTGAGGAAGTCAAACTTGGCGATTGGGCCATCGGCGGCAAAGCAGTGAATCCCCCCAAGGGCTAGCGATAAAGCAAGTTCAAAAAAATCTCATCCAATCTGTCGAGGTAGTCGATGCGTTCTATATTTGTGCGCGAGCTAGAAAAAAATGAAAGAGTTAAAAGCAAAAGGAGCTTGTCATTGCGGAGCCATTCAATACCTAGTCTGCGGTGAAGTCATGGTCAATGGGCTTTGCCACTGCCCCAACTGTACGCGTTCAAAAGGCGTCTCGCCAGTGCATCTGATTACACTGTGTGGAGAGAATTCTGTTGAGATTATGCAAGGGGATGAACTGCTTCAAACGCGTGCGCTTGACAAGTTTCATCTCGTGACTTGTAAAATGTGTCACGGGCCAGTGATGCAATATCAAGAAGGAATGGGCTTTCGGGCAGTCTTTCCCGTCTCGCTTAATTTGCGGCGAGGGAATGCAGGACCCGACCACGGTGCCGATCGCATCCCGGATGAATGGAAACCTCAGCTTCATCTCAACTACGAAAATAGACTCTTTGACTGGGACGATGACCTTCCGAAGTTCAAAGTGTTTCCGCCCGATAACCCATTGAAATCAGACGGGACTCCTCTTGAGTCATAAGGTTGCTGACCACCCATTTCAGCTTTCAAATGCCAGAATGCTGACTCGCGGGCTTAGAACGCATTCATGATTTCTGCCACGCTGTGGTTGTTCCCTCTTCTCTTGCCGCAAGCTCAAAATAAATCCTAATCACCTCTTATTTAAAGGG
>DLRM01000048.1 GCA_002500505.1 Planctomycetes bacterium UBA7888 | reverse complement strand
AAAGATGATTGCCGAGGTGAAGGAATAAAAAGGATGGTGGGCGTTACAGGACTTGAACCTGTGACCCCCAGCTTGTCGAGCTGGTGCTCTAGCCAACTGAGCTAAACGCCCATCCGGGCGCGAAAGTTTAGCGGTCCCCTTCCCGAATGGAAAGAGCCCTTTCGTGCCACTCGTCGTAGAGCGCGAGTTCTCGGCCATCGGCAATGAGGCGCCCACGGAGATATTCCAGAGCATCATCAAACCAATCGTTCTCCACCAATCGGGCAGCATTAAAGCGGCGGCCCCTCTTTTTTGGACTCGGGAGAGGGTCCATGCGGGTTTGGGCCAGGAGAATCCTGGAGGCCCGTGTGAGAGCGTAGCGGGGGAGGCGTGCACGCTGCTGGAGCTGGCGAAGAATCTCGGAAACAATTTGAGGGGGCTCCCGCATCGGGAGAGTCCGCGTTTCGGGATTCAGTTCATCTTCAACATAAGGCCCATAAAGAATGGCCAAGCGCAAGGAATAGCAGGGCTCGCCACCTTCCTCGACCCACTGATCCAGAACATGCAATCGTGCGAGCAGTCGCTCAAAGTTTTTTTCGTCCCGACTCATCCAACGCGTGAGTTCAGGTAGCAAGGTTTTCCATACCCCCAAAGCTTGAATATCTTGAAAAACGCCCTCGGAATCCCCTGTTTGAAGGAGGCGAAAGACTTCTTCCACCAAGCGAGGGGGCGGTGCTTCGGAAAGATGCGTGCACTCCGTGCGAGCCGCTTCAATTTCTTGTTCACCGGGAGAAAACTCCAGCCTTCGCATGAACTTGATGAGTCGCAAGACGCGCACGGGGTCTTCGCGAAAACGGATTTTGGGGTCACCGAGAGAATGCAGGACCTTCTCTTTCAAGTCCTCCATACCAGTTGACCAGTCTAAGATTTCATTCTTCACTGGGTCCATGAAAAGAGCGTTCACCGTAAAGTCACGACGCAGCGCATCTTCCCGTGCATTTCCATAGGCATTGTCGTCCGCTAATATCTTCGTATCCGATTTTGATTTTTCGCTTTTTTGCGGCGCGCGCCGAAAAGTAGAGACTTCGTAAATTTCTCGGCCTACGTAAACATGCACTAACTTAAAACGTCGCCCAATCATGCGTGAACGCCGAAAGAGACGACGGACTGCGTTTGGCTTCGCCGAAGTCGCGATGTCAAAATCTTTTGGGCGGCGCCCCAAGAGCAAATCGCGGACACATCCGCCGACTAAGAATGCTTCAAAGCCCGCCTCCTGAAGACGCCGAACAATTTCCGTTGCGCGTCGGTCCAAGCGCCGACGCGAAAACGGAACCTTGAAATGGCGGGGCTCCTTCGTGTTTTTCACTCGAGCAGGATAGGGGCGCTTTGTTTGTGGAATCGGAAGCGCCGCAATCAGCGAGGTTTGAAGATGGCTAGAAAGCGTTCGCCTCGTTCACCCAGGGAGTACTTATGGCGCGCCGGAAGCACCCAAGAACTTTTACTTGTTTCAGGCATCTCTTCCCAATCTTCCTCCCAGTTAGGGCCCGCCATGACAAAGAGGGAGCCAAAGTGCACACGGTTCCGTCGGATTCTTTTTAAAAGTTTGGGCAACGGCTCGACGGCTCTCGCAACCATTATGTCTGGGCGCTCTTCGTGCTTAAGCTCTTCTTCGGCCTGACCATGAAGGACTTCAACATTGGTCAGTTCGAGACGAACGGCGGCCTCTTCCAGGAAACCTGCCTTCTTCCCATTTCGCTCGGCCAGCAAGATTCTTTTTTCTGGAAACAAAATCGCCCACACCAAACCGGGTAATCCGCCACCTGACCCCCAATCCAGAATGGTTCGAGCATCTTGGGGAACAAAACTCGCCGCGGCCGCACAATCCAAAAGATGGGGGAAGAGACCGTCCCAATCGCGAGGGCCCATCAAACGCGCCACCGTGTTTCCAGCTAATAGATAAGAGCCGTATTCTTCAAGGCGGGCGAGGGGGCCATCGGGTGGGTCGGCAAACTCCGCCACCACATCCCGCAAAAGACCCATGTCTAAAGGGTTCGCGGAGGCGAGGCCCGCGAGGGTTTCTTCGGGTATTCCGGGGAAGGACAAGGTGTCAAAAAAAGGGTGGCAGGGCAGGAGGGACTCGAACCCCCAACATGCGGTTTTGGAAACCGCCGCTCTACCAATTAGAGCTACTGCCCTGTGCTCGAGCCTGGTGCCGAAAGGGGGAGTTGAACCCCCACGACCCAAGGGTCACAGGCACCTGAAGCCTGCGCGTCTGCCAATTCCGCCATTTCGGCTTCGACCCGATTTGGGTCGCATAAGATAGGGGCACCTCAGCCCCTGCGCAAGGATGCCCGAAAAAGAACGACCCATCACGGATGTCGCCCTGAACCGCAAAGCGCGACGCAATTACGAGATTTTAGAAAAGCTCGAAGTGGGCATTGCTTTGTCTGGAACCGAGGTCAAAACCCTCCGAAATGGCCAAATCAGCCTGGATGAGTCCTTTGTCAAACTCGAGGACGATGGGCTTTGGCTTATTGGCGCCCATGTGGCGGAGTATGTGGAGGGCAACATCTTCAACCATGAGCCGACCCGCCCGCGACGCTTGCTCGCACATGCACGCGAGGCAAAGAAGCTTGGCAAGAAGGCCAAGGAGAAGGGTTTGACCCTCATTCCGCTTCAAATTTATTTCCGGGGGAAGTGGGCAAAGCTCGAAATAGCCCTCGCGCGAGGGCGCAGGCTCCATGACAAGCGGCAAGTCATGCGAAAGCGTGAAGATCAGCGCGCAATGCGCAACACAAAGAGGTAGAATAGAGTTCTCCTTTAGGAATGGGGGCGATCGGTTTCGACTGGCTGCTTTACTTCCCGAGGTTGCATGTCGAGGTTGTCAGGAGGCCTCGTAAAACCCCTGACAAAGGCTTTAACTGCCAATAATAACTACGCTTACGCTGCCTAATAACGGTGGCTCGCTGCTGAGGCCCTCGCCCGAGGGGTTTCTTCAGCGCTGAAATTCGGGCTGGCGCGCCGCTGCGCCTGGGTGCGGCGCGTAAGACTTCACAGGCTGGCGATGGAGTCTGCTTGTCTTCTGGTGAGCTTCATCGTGAGAACAATCGGAAGACTATGCATGTAGACGCCCGGCTAGAAACTGTTCAGGACGCGGGTTCGATTCCCGCCGCCTCCACCATTCCTCTTTGATGAAACCCGCCCCAGCGGTGGAATCTCCCCCCTCCTTGGGGCTACACTTGGAATGTGGCGAAATTTCCCCTCCATGGATTGGGCAATAAGGTTTTGTTTAGTAGCATTTTTCTGCTTTTGAATGCTTGTGGAGTGCCTACCGAAAAATTAATTTCGGATTTTGCGGCCATCCACGACTCGGCAGATTTCTCTCCGAAAGCCTCGGCCGCGATGTGGTATCCGCCCGATTCCTGGTCCCCTGACGCCCCTTCAAGACCGACGCGCGTTGGAGGTTTGAGTGAGTACCCGGTCAAGGATCATCGGCAGTTGGATCAATGGATGTTGGATTGGATGGGAACGATTCCATCGGCGCGAACGGAAGACGCCCTCGAAATCTCTGGCTGGTTAATTTTGACTGTACTGCACGACCAGTACCCCGAATCACGCATACAAGCGGCTGCGATTTTGGCGCAGTTGGCTTCAGGTTGGATGAAAGAAAACAACTCGCATCTTCCAAGAGAGATGGATGGAGATTTGGCTGCAGCCATTGATTCCATTATGAAAGCCGGAGGGGGCGAACCTGACTCCTCGACGCCAATCGCGATGGAAGCTTCTTATGCCTTACTGGACCGAAGCCCTTTGCTTGAGCCTAATTCGACCGCTCGCCTAGTGGTTGGCTTAGGCCGACATCTTCGGCGAACGGACTATCTGCCATCGAGTATCCGACCTTTCCTTGCTCGACTGGGCATCCGCGCCGTCCTTCAAACCCTCGAAGTGGGAGCTCAGGACCCCACGGCGGAAGTTGCCTCCGCCTGCCAAGTGCGCTTGGACCTCCTTCGCGCACACCTTCCTAAGTAAACATCGTGAAGTCACCTTGGTTTTTCCGCCTTATCAAGGTTGGACTGGTTTTCGCTCTAGCGTGGTACGTGACTCGACAAGTTGAGACGCGCGACCGCCTTTTCTTTGAGGAAAATGAGCAGCGCATCGAGTGGACCGGAAAACTTGAAGGTAATTGGCAAGAGACTGACTGGGTTTTTCATCGCGATATAGAGACCGCTGCTGGAGAGGACCGCTCTTTCTCTTCGAGCGAACTCCCACACCCGATTGAAATTCGACCCGGCTTCTTCACTTTGCTTAAGGGGATTCGCCTTCCATTTTATTTTCTCGGAATCGGCTCTTGGCTAATCCTGCTGTTAATCGTGACCAAACGTTGGCAACTCCTCTTAGAGGCCGCCGAGGTCCCTCTTTCCTATCGCCGCGCCTTGCGCCTCTGCTTCATTGGTTACTTTTTCAACAATGTCATGCCGGGCCTAACCGGCGGCGATTTGGTGCGAGCCGTCATGGTGGCGAGAGACGCAAAAGAAAAAAGAGCGCGGGCCGCCGTTACAGTTCTGGTTGACCGCCTGGTTGGCCTCATGGGTTTACTCATCCTCGGAGCGGTCGTTCTAAGTTTTGCTCCACCCCAGTTTGCTGGGGGCGAAGAGACCCTTGCTCGCGTTCGTTGGGCAGTCTTCGCCTTTCTTGCCTGCGGTTTTTTGGGGACTTGGGCCTATCAATCCCCGAGTGTCCGGAAAACTCTCGGACTGGACGCCCTCTTGCGACGCCTGCCCTTTCGGGACCAGTTCCAAAGCCTTGACGAGGCCGTCACCATTTACAACACCCGACGTGGAACTTTATTCTTAACACTTCTACTGTCCATTGCCTTGCAAGTATTTGGCGTTTTGGCGTTTTACTCGATGGGTATCGCTTTGGGCTCTACCCTTTCAGCACTAGACAATTTTGCGGTCTTCCCCATTGTGCAAACGATTTCATCTGTCCCTGTCGCCCCTGCTGGCTGGGGAATTGGTGAGACCCTTTATGGTCGTTTCTTTTCTGGTCTTGGCTCCACATTTACTCTTGGCGTCGCCGTCTCCATTCTCTTTCGTTTGACCACTCAGGTGGGCTTTGGCTTGCTTGGTGGACTCGCATGGCTCAGTTCTCGTTCCTCGAATCAACAAAACTCCTGACATGACACTTACCGTTGTTGGCTCCATTGGCATTGACACCGTAGAAACTCCTTTTGGAAAAGCTGAAGATGTTCCTGGAGGAAGCGCGCTTTACTTTTCTTTAGCCGCTTCTCATTTCACAAAAGTTCAGGTCGCCGCAAACTTGGGGACTGACTTTCCGGAACAGGCGTGGGACCCTGTTCGTAAACGCGGCGCAGATTTGAGTGGCTTGCGTGTTTTCGAAGACCAAAACACCTTTCGCTGGTCAGGCTCCTACGCCGGAAATATGAATGAAGCCGAAACGCTCTTAACGGAGTTGAATGTTCTTGCCGAGCCTCCGGTTGTGCCCGAGGCGTATCAAGGATCCGCTTTTGCTTTTCTAGCCAATATGGGAACAGATGTTCAGTTGCGCATGCTCGAAGAGTTGAAGGCTGATTTGGTTTTCGCAGACACCATGAACCTTTGGATTGAGACCCAGAGAGAGAACTTGGATGAGTTATTGACCAAGATTGACGGATTCATCTTGAATGACGCCGAAGCCCGGATGCTTACTGGAGAGACCAACCTGATTCGAGCCGGTGGCGCTCTCCTGGAGATGGGACCGAAAGTGGTGGTTCTGAAAAAGGGAGAACATGGTGCCTTCTTGTTTACAAACGATTTTCACTTCGCGCTCCCGTCCTATCCGACTGCTCGGGTGGTGGACCCCACCGGGGCAGGGGACTCTTTTGCGGGTGGTTTTTTGGGTTCCCTTGCGGAGATGGGGGACCTGACTCCGGAGAACCTCCGGCGGGCGATGGCCTACGGCACCGTGGCTGCCTCGATGACCGTAGAGGAATTTTCCACAAAAGGGCTCTCAAATTGCGATCGAGGAGCCCTAGACAACCGCTTCGAGGAGCTCTGTAATTTTGTACGAATCTAGGATGTTGCTAAAAAGTTTGTGCGGAAATTGGAAAAAATCGTCCACTTTCTTGCTGGTTTCCTTGAATCCGCCTCTTCCATTTATATACTGAAACCCAAACAAAACCCGAACAGGAGTTCACCCTTGACCACTTCAAAGAAAAAAGCGACCAAAACAAAATCAGGCGACCGCGAGAAGGCCCTTCAGGCTGCCCTTGAGGCCATCGAAAAGAACCACGGAGAAGGCGCCGTGATTCAGATGGATGAAGGCTACCTCACCCAAGTGGAAGGCATCTCCAGTGGCTCGCTCACACTGGATCACGCTTTGGGCGGCAAAGGCCTTCCCCGTGGCAGGATTATCGAGCTCTATGGCCCCGAGGGAAGCGGCAAGTCCACCCTGGCCCTGTCCGTGATTGCTCAAGTCCATCAAGAAGGCGGCGTTGCGGCCTACATCGATGCTGAGCACGCTTTCGACCCGGAATACGCGAAGAACCTTGGCGTGCAACTAGACGGCATGCGCTTCCATCTCTCCCAACCTTCCTACGGGGAAGAGGGCTTGGATATTTGCGAGCGCTTTGTAAAGTCCGGCGCGGTCGATGTCGTCATTATCGATTCTGTTGCCGCCTTAGTACCAAAGGCCGAAATTGATGGGGAAATCGGCGACACCTTTGTTGGTGTCCAAGCACGCATGATGTCCCAGGCCTTGCGCCGATTGACCGTTTCAATTGGCAAAACCCAGTGCGTCGTTGTTTTCATTAACCAATTGCGCGAAAAAATTGGGGTCATGTTTGGAAACCCAGAAACAACTCCTGGTGGCCGAGCTCTGAAGTTCTACTCCTCCGTGCGAATTGACGTTCGTCGAATTGGTGCCATTAAGCAAGGGGACGAGATTCTCGGAAACCGCACAAAAGGGACCGTGGTGAAGAACAAAGTGGCGCCTCCATTCCGCCGTTCTGAGTTTGACATTATTTACGGTCAAGGTATCAGCATTGAAGGGGACATCATTGACCTGGGCATGCAGTACGGTTTAATTAAGAAAGCAGGCGCTTGGTTCTCCTGCATTCATCCCGAGAAGGGGGAAATCAAACTAGGTCAAGGCAAAGAGTCTGTCCGTCAAATCCTCAAGGACAACCCAGACCTCCGAAATGAGCTGCGGGATTTAATTAACCTGGCCATGAATCCCGAAAAAGTTCCAGCAAAGGCTCCCGAGCCGAAAGCTAAGACGGTGGATGCCACTAAGGAGGCTCAAAAGGCCTAACTCCGAAGCCTTTGATATGAGGGTCGCGCATTTAGAATGCGGACCGGAACGGCCTTCCGTATCCTTCGATGCGGAAGGTCGCTCAACATGAATCATGAGTTCTCCGCGCACGGTCGCCGACATTCGAGAAGCCTTTCTGAGCTTTTTTGAGGGCCTGGAGCACGCTCGTCTCCCCTCGGATTCCCTAATACCTTCCAACGACCCAACCCTCCTTTTTACGGGAGCGGGAATGAACCAATTTAAGGAGGAGTTCATGGGGCGTGGGAGAACCCAACTGCAACGGGTAACGACTTCTCAAAAGTGCCTACGGGTTCCGGACCTTGAAAATGTGGGTGTCACCCCTAGGCACCACACTTTCTTCGAAATGCTAGGCAACTTTTCCTTTGGAGATTACTTCAAAGCTGAAACAATCCCTTGGGAGTGGCAATTCTTCACTGAGATTCTCGGTCTTGACCCGGAGCGATTCGTTGTTTCGGTTTATACCGAAGATGACGAAGCTTTTGAAATTTGGCGGGAAACCGTCGGCTTAAAAAAGGATCGGATTTATCGCTTTGGAGAAAAGGAAAACTTTTGGCCAGCAAGCGCACCCTCCAAAGGGCCAAACGGCCCTTGCGGCCCTTGCAGTGAAATCTATTGGGACCAAAACCCGAACGAAGCTCTTCCCACTCCGCAGGGATTGGAAGACTTGCCGGGCCGTTTCATTGAGGTTGGAAACTTTGTGTTCACTCAATTTGACCGACAGGAAGATGGCTCCTTGCCTCCTCTGCCGCAAAAAAATATTGACGTGGGTTTGGGCTTAGAGCGTATTGCAGCTGTCATTCAGGATGCTCCAAACAATTTTGAGACAGACATCTTTGCGCCAACCTTAGAAGCTCTTCAAAGCTTGAGTGGAAAGACATATGGCAAAGAACAAGACGACGACATTCGAATGCGCCGCATTGCCGACCATTGCCGTGCAATTTTCTTTTGCATTGCCGATGGTGCTGCACCTGGGCGTGAGGGTAGGGGATATGTAGTCCGCAAGATTCTTCGTCGCGCTGTCCGCGATGGCATTGGACTTGGACTCGGCGATACTTTCCTTCCTCAACTCTTGCCTGCCGTTCAAACCACAATGGGTGACTTTTACCCCGAGCTTCTGGAGCAACAGGCCACGATTGAAGCCCTCTCCCAAGCCGAAGAAGAACGCTTCCGCGATGTTTACGAAAAGGGAATCGCACGACTTGAGAGCGGGATTGCTGCGGCCCAGGATGCGGGTCAAGACACGTTTAAGGGCGAAGATGCCTTTGAACTCCATGACACCTATGGGTTCCCTGCTGACATCACGGAAGTTGTCGTTCGGGAAAGTGGTCTTGAATTCGACCAGGCTGGCTTCGATGCCGCCATGGGAGAACAAAGGACTCGCGCGCGTTCTGGTTCTGAAATTCAGGCCGAAGTTTTTGCGGAGTCTCTTGAGTCCCAGCTTCAAACGGCTTCTGTGCTTCCGACGCAGTTCGTTGGATACGCTCAAACCCAATCCGCAACCTCTGTTTTAGGTTTCGTTTCTAATTCTAAATTCGCCGAGACGTTGGATTCCAAACAGCAAGGAGCTGTCCTTCTTGAGAAGTCACCTTTTTACGCCGAAGGTGGGGGTCAGGTTGGTGACTCGGGTCATCTCCTAGACGAGGAGGGCACGCAAGTTTTTGAAGTGCACTCCACCACGAAGGCGGGCGATTATTTCCTTCACTCCGGCTGTGCTCTTGCTTCTCTCTCCAAGGGCGCATCCATCCAAGCAGTCGTCAATGCCGAATCCCGACAGGCAACGGAACGACATCACACCGCGACTCACCTCCTCCACGCTGCCTTGAGAAATGTTCTTGGTACTTCGGTGAATCAGGCTGGGTCTTATGTCGCCCCTGACCGTTTCCGCTTTGATTACACACATCCCCAAGCAGCTTCAGGAAAAGACCTCCTAAAGGTTGAGCGTATGGTGACGCAGGAAATCATGAAAGCGACTCCGGTTGATTCAAAAATTTCCTCTTTAAAAGATGCCAAGAAGGCTGGTGTTACAGCACTCTTCGGTGAAAAATATGGTGATGAGGTTCGGGTTGTTGATATCGCAGGATTCTCCGCAGAGCTTTGCGGAGGAACTCATGTCCAAAACACCGGCCAAATCGGTGCCTTCCGCATTAACTCCGACCGCTCGCTTGCTGCTGGCGTACGACGCATTGAAGGTGTCGCTGGCTGGGAGGCCATCGCCCAATCCCAATCTGACCGAGATTCTCTTCAGGCTTTGTCGACAACATTAAAAACTTCTCCCGACCAATTAGTAGACAGAATCGAATCTTTGCGGAGTCAGCTTAAGGAGGCGAAGCAAGTCTCCACCTCTTCAGGCCCGGATCCTTCCGCCCTTGCCGAGGAGCTCCTCGCCCAAACTGAGGGTAGCTTGTCTTGGGCCCACTTTTCCGAACTCGACGCCCAAGCCCTCCTTTCTCTCTCTGACGGGCTTCAGGAGCAAAAAAAGCTACCTCCCGTGGTGCTTCTCCTCGGAGGGGATGGCGCCCAGTTGCCCTTTATTTTCCTCGCAAACAAGGATTCTGGCCACCACGCCGGCCGATTAGCCAAGCAATTTGGGACTTTTGTAGCGGGTGGTGGAGGGGGTAGGCCCGATTTTGCGCAAGGAAAGGGCTCGAAATCCTCGGGAATTGAGGCTGGAATCCAGGCAATTCAGGAGACCCTCGGTTCTCCCGCTTGACCCGGAGCGAAAAAATTGGAAAATGAGGGGCCGTCGTAGTCACCCCGACCCTTCGAGGCGCCGCTCGTCATGGCAAATCCAAAACGCAAACACTCCCATGCCCGCTCCCGCAAAGTGAGAGCTGGTGTCCGCAAACCAAACCACTCTCTGCGCGAATGCTCACGGTGTGGTAGCCCTGGTCGTCCTCACGCCGTGTGCGACAACTGTGGCCACTATGCTGGCCGTGAGGTCATCTCCAAAGACGAGTTTTAAACCGACGTGCGAATAGCCGTCGATGTTCTCGGCGGGGATTATGCCCCTGATGAGGTTCTACGTGGTGTTGCCACTGCGTTAAGGGATGACTTTACACCTGAAGAACTTCTGCTTGTTGGCCCCGAAGAAGAAATCCAATCTCGACTCAAGGCTGAGGGTGTTGCTGTTCCAAACATTCTGCACACCACGGAAGTCATCGGTTCTCACGAGAAGCCAGTAGAGGCTCTTCGAAAGAAACGGAACTCTTCGATTTCCCTTTGCGTGGGCGCAGTCAAAGAAGGTGCAGCGGGAGGACTTATCTCCTTTGGGAATACTGGCGCGGCCGTGGCGGCTTCTAGTATCGGCCTCGGCATGCTCCCTGGAATTCGCAGGCCAGGCATTGCAGTTGTTTTCGAGTGGGCTTCTGGCAAGGTCGTTCTTCTCGATGCTGGCGCAAACCCTGAGCCTAAGTCCAGTCACCTTTTCCATTACGGAGTCATGGGAACGGCATATTGCCGCGACATGTTTGGAATGGAATCGCCGCGCATTGGTTTGCTGAATATTGGGGGAGAAGCTGGTAAAGGTCACAGCACTGTGCGCGAAGCCCACGACCTGCTCGAGTCTTCTTCTTTGAATTTCGTCGGCAATCTTGAAGGCCAGGACCTCTTCAAGGGGAGCACTGAAGTTCTGGTGACGGATGGCTTTGTTGGAAACATGCTTCTCAAGGTGGTAGAAGGATTCATGGAATACCTTCTGCACGGAATGGCTGATGCCGTTTCGGACTCCGATTCTTCGAATTCCATGCTGGCGACCTTCAAGCAGCTTGTTGGAGCCACTGACTTTGCTGAGGTGGGTGGAGCCACCCTTTTAGGAGTTAACGGTGTTGTCCTCATTGGCCATGGCCGTTCAAAAGCCTCGGCCGTAGCTCCAGCGCTCAGGAATGTGCGCAAGGACCTTCGAACTGGTGTCAATGCCCACATTACTGAAATCTTAAACGCCCAAGAAGGCTCCGCAGCTGAAGCTTAATGCCCATCCCTGTTGGAATTGCCGGATTTGGTCACCACACTCCTGAATGGGTGGTGCCTAACGAGTACTTCACCCGCTTTGTGGAGACCTCGGATGAATGGATTCGTCAGCGAACTGGAATCGTTGAACGGCGATGGATTCGTGAGGACCAAAAGCCTTCGGACCTTTTCTATGAAGCCGGCAAGCAGGCCATTGAACGCTCGAACCTAAAACCCGAGGACATTGACCTCATTATTCTTGGAACCGTTTCGGGTGATTACTTACTCCCAGCAACTGCCTGCATCTTGCAAGATCGACTTGGCTGTTCCAACGCCGCCGCCTTTGATATTTCCGCTGCCTGCCCTGCGTTTCTTTACTCCCTAACCATTGGGAAGCAATTCGTTGCCTCTGGTATGTACAAAAATATCCTGTGCATCGGCGGCGAGGCTCTCTCGCGAATCATTGACATACATGACCGAAACTCCTGCGTACTTTTCGGAGATGGGGCTGGTGCTTGTGTTCTTCAACCGCATGAGGTATGCGGACAGGGCCTCATTGAGGACCAATTCTTAGGGACCGATGGCGCCGGGTGGCATTACATTCAACGGCCTCGGGGTGGTGCTGCGGAAGGCATGTCCTCAGAGATTCTCGCTGAGGGGACACATCTTGTCCGCTTAAAGGGTCGTGAGGTTTATCGCTTTGCTGTGGACAAAATGGCTGAGATCATGGAGTGGGCGACTCAAGACATTACTCAGGATGAAATCGGCCTTGTTATTCCCCACCAGGTCAATCGAAGGATCTTGGAAACGGCAACGGAAAAACTTGGAATTCCGCCAGAGAAGGTACTCATCAATATTGAGCACTACGGAAACACTTCGGCTGGCTCAATTCCTATCTTGATGTCCGAGGCCGAGGCCGCTGGCCGCTTTGAGAAAGACAAGTATTTAGTTCTGGCTGCCTTTGGCGCCGGCTTGACTTGGGCGGGCGTCCGTATCCTTTGGTAATGAACTTCGGACTCCTCCTCCCCGGGCAGGGAGCGCAAGCTGTCGGCATGGGCGCTGACTTCGCCAAAACCAGCCCCACCGCCCGCAACTTGTTTTCTCAAGCCGACGAGGTTTTAGGTTTTTCTCTCTCCAAGCTCTGCTTTGAGGGTCCCCTTGAGGAGCTCACGAAAACTGATGTGGCACAGCCTGCTATTTATGTCACCTCTCTTTCGGTCTTGGCCGCAATAGAAGAGAGGCATGCTCAAAAAATCCAACCACTTGCTGCCGCTGGACTTTCACTTGGAGAGTACACGGCTCTGTCCGCAGCAGGCGCTCTCACTTTTGAGGACGGTCTTCGTTTGGTGCGGCTTCGCGGCTCTGCAATGCAAGAAGCTGCAGAGGCTCTTCCCTCTGGCATGACATCCGTAATGGGCATGGAACTGGAAAACCTCACGGAACTTTGCTCCAGGGTCTCTGAGGAAACGGGTGCAATCTGCCAAGTGGCTAACCTCAACTCACCTGGGCAGATTGTGGTTTCTGGTCAAAACGAGGCCCTTGATGTATTCGACCTTCAGGCAAAGGAGGCGGGCGCTCGTCGTGCAATGCGATTGAATGTTGCCGGTGCTTTTCATTCCGAAGTCATGCGTCCCGCCTCGGTCAAACTCAATGCCGCCTTGGAGGAAACTGAATTCTCCGTTCCCAATTGTCCTGTTTGGCAAAACGCAACAGGACTGCCCGAAAGCGACCCTACCCTTCTTAAAGAAAACTTAGTGGCACAACTTTGCTCCCCTGTTTTGTGGGAGAACTCTTTTCGCGACATGGCACAAACTCTAGGCCAACAAGCATTCCTTGAGCCAGCTCCAGGAAAGGTTTTGGCTGCCTTGGCTCGAAAAATTAACCGAGAAGCAACCGTTCATTCAGCGGACTCCGCTGAAGCCATCGAAAACTTGTTAGATGTAGTGCAATGACTTCCAATCTTCAGAACATGAACATTTTGGTAACCGGCGCCTCCCGCGGAATTGGTCGCGCAATTGCCGTTACTCTTGCGAAACGAGGTGCCAATATCGCAGGGCTTGCGACCTCACTTGCAAACCTTGAGTCCACTCGCGCTGAAGTCGAGGAAGCCGGCTCTCATTTTCTTGCCCTTGAAGGAGACATCTCCGAATCTGCAACGGCAACCGCCGCCGTTCAGGCCATGACAAAAGAATGGGGGAGTGTGGACGGCCTAGTGGCCAATGCTGGCATTACGCGCGACGGCCTTCTCATGCGCATGTCTGAAGACGATTTTAATCAGGTTATCCAAACCAATCTTGCGGGGAGCTTCCACTTTTTGAAGGCCGTGACTCGCCCAATGATGAAAGCAAAGGCCGGACGCATCATCTTTATTGGCTCCGTCGTGGGAGCAGTTGGAAACCCTGGGCAAGCCAACTACTGTGCGGCCAAGGCCGGTCTTCACGGTCTCGCCCGCTCTGCCGCCCTCGAATTGGGTAGTCGGAACATTACCGTCAACGTCGTGGCTCCTGGCTTCATTCAAACCGACATGACGACAGATTTGCCCCCGGAGGCAAAAGAAGCCATGGTCGCCAACACGGCCCTGAGGCGCCCTGGGACTCCTGAAGATGTCGCAGGAGCCGTTTCCTTCCTTCTTAGCCCCGACGCTGGCTATTTAACCGGTCAGGTCATCCTCGTGGATGGGGGGCTTTCCCTTGGCTGAAGAGAGGCGTACAATCTCCATCCTGCGGCTCTGCCGCACTCCTGTTTCCTGCCCTAGGCAGACACCCCATTAAACCGGACACCACCCCGGAGAACCAAAGTGACTGACGTCAAAGATAAGGTTTACGAGATCATCTGCGAGCACATGGGTGCATCGCGCGAAAAGTTAGCCCCAGAGACTAGCTTCATTAACGACCTCGGAGCAGACAGCCTCGACACCGTCGAGCTAGTAATGGAATTCGAATCTGCCTTCGATATCACCATTCCGGACGAAGACGCCGAGAAGATTCAAACTGTCGGCAGTGCGGTTGATTACATTTCCGGCAAGGTAACTGCCTAAGCTCCGTCTTGTTGGCTGGAGCATTCCGACATGTCGGCTGATTCCTCCCGCGTGGTAATCACCGGGGTCGGGGCCGTTACGCCCTTGGCTCTCGGAGCAGAAGCCACCTTCAAAGGTCTCCTCGCAGGCGAGAGTGGGGTTCGCCCTATCGTCAGTTTTGACCCAGAACTTCAGCAAACTAAAATTGCTGCCGAAGTTTTTGGAACTGTGTTCGACCCGAATGACCATTTTGATACGAAAGCGCAGAAGCGACTTGATCATTTCAGTCAGCTTGGCATTGTTGCTGGCCGAGAAGCTTGGCTAGACGCTGGCATTAAGGAAGGCGATGTGGACCCTCTACGCGGAGGGACCATTCTGGGGTCAGGCATAGGCGGCATCCATACTTGCCTGGATGGCCATGACCTCGTTTACGAATCTGGCCCACGCCGCGTGAGTCCTTTCTATGTTCCTAATCTAATGCCCAACGCCCTTCCTGGAAACGTGGCGATTGAGTTTGGCTTGGAGGGCGCTTGTTTCTTGACTGCATCAGCATGCGCTTCAAGTGGCCACGCCATCGGCCTTGCGCTCCGCGAAATCCGCTCAGGTCGCGCGGACCTCGTCGTGACTGGCGGGGCAGAAGCTGCATTAACACCAGCAACTTTGGCTGGTTTCAGTCGTCTTCGCGCGCTGAGTACGCGCAACGATGAACCCCTGCTTGCATCTCGCCCTTTTGATCGAGACCGTGATGGCTTTGTTTTAGGTGACGGTGCTGCCATCTTGGTGCTCGAATCCTTGGAGCATGCCAAAGCTCGGGGCGCCCGCATTTACTGCGAACTTGCTGGTTTTGGGCAGTCCGATGATGCCGGTCATATCACCGCTCCAGATGCAACCGGAGAGCGCCCCGCGCGCGCCATTAGCTTTGCAATGGAGGACGCTGGCATGACTCCCGAAGATGTGGACTACATCAACGCTCATGGCACGTCCACTCAACTAAACGATCAAATGGAAACGGTAGCAATTAAAACAGCCTTGGGTGAAGAAAACGCGAAACGCGTTGCAATTTCTTCCACCAAGTCAATGGTCGGCCACCTTCTTGGTGCCGCCTCTGCAGTCGAGGCCTTGGTATGCGCCAAGACCTTACACGAAGGTGTTGCCCACGGCACCGCCAACTTGGAGAATCCCGACCGAGAAAATGGTTGCGATCTCGATTACATCCCCGAGGCTACTCGCCAGCAAGAATTCCGAGGAGCTTTGTCTAACTCCTTCGGTTTCGGCGGGCATAATGTTTCTTTGGCCTTCCGTCGCATGGACTAAACCCGCCCGGGCGGTAACCCGGCTCCATCCCCGTGAAACAAAAATTCGCTAAAGCTCTTCATACTTATCGCAAAGACGTCTTCCGGGTCGACCACGACCCTGTTGAGCTGTCTGAACTGACCAAGGAATCTCTTCATATTTCTGAAGAAACCTTGGACAACGCATACCACTACCACTTCCACAAACTTCCTGACGCTTCTCGCACTGAAATCATCAACATGATTAACAACTATACGCTGGAAGCCCTTCTTCCACCGATTATCGAGAAGATCACGACTCGCCAGCTGATTCTTGAAAAGAAACTCGACCTTCTTGTTTCTTTGCTTGAAAACGCTCTCGACAAAATCGGTCCCGAAGACAGCTGATTTTCCCGTGATTTCAAAAGAAATCACAGATGCCCTTCAAAGTAGGGGGCTGGAAGCCGTTTTAGAACCGGCCAAAAAGCTGGGCGAAGATGCTGTTGCTGAATTAGCCAGAGAACTTTCCTCGCTGAACTGGGACGCTTTAGACCGTCAGTTACATGCCCTATCGCTGGTGCCTTCTCCCAAAACAGGTGAGTTGACACCACCGCCCTTGGCTCCACCATCCACAATTCCTTCGGAGGAAACTCAGAAGGCAACCCAGGTCGGATGGGAGGCCTTAAATACTGGACGCGTTGCTCTTTGCACCGTTGCCGGAGGGCAAGCGTCTCGCCTTGGCTTTGATGGGCCAAAGGGTGCCTTCCCTCTTGGTCCCGTGACGGGCACTAGTTTATTTCAAGGAATGGCCGGCCAGGTTGCCTTACTTCGCAAAAGGACAGGCGTGGCGATACCTTGGATTATTCAAACGGGACCTGAGAATCACAAAGACACAATTCAATTCTTCAGTCGCCGCTCTTTCTTTGGGTTAGGGTCCTCCTCAGTTCGCTTTGTTTGCCAAGGGACTTTGCCGGCTCTTTCGCCCGAAGGAAAACTTCTTCTTTCCTCTCCAACGAAACTCTTTCGGAATCCTGATGGTCACGGTGGATTTTATGCTGCTCTTCTGAAAACGGGCACCTTTGATTGGCTTCGCAAGCAAGGGGTTGACACCCTTTTCTATTGCCAAGTTGATAACCCTCTTGTCCGAATGGGGGACCCAGCCTTTTTAGGGCATCATCTTTCTTCAAATGCAAAAATGTCCATTAAGGTTATTGAGAAAACCGACCCTGAGGAAAAGGTTGGGCTTGTTGTCCTTGTCGACCAGGTTCCATCTTGCATTGAATACTCTGACCTTTCGCCGGAGCTTGCAAGAGAAGTCGCCGACGATGGCGGACTAAAATTCCGAGCGGGCAATCTTGCCATCCATGCATTTGATTTGGATTTTGCAGAATCCTGCGCAACTCAACCTTTGGAGTTGCATCTCGCTAGGAAAAAGTTGCTTGCCCTCGATGGGGGCATGGAAGCTTCAGTACGAGACGGGGTGAAGTTTGAAACTTTTGTCTTTGATGCTCTGCCGCGCGCCGGCACCGTAGTCGTTCAAATGTGTGAGCGTGAAGAAGAATTTGCTCCGGTAAAGAACCGAACGGGGCAAGACTCAATTGCGACTTCCCGACAAGCCCTAGATGCACGAAACCGAAAATGGTTGCAGGAGTCCCAACTTCCGAATTTTACTTCCCAGCGAGCCTCCGAAATCCGGGCTGGCATTCTTTTGGATTCCGGAGATCTTGCCGAGCTTGCGCCCTCTCTTTCCTTGGGGTGTGGGAATTCTCTCCTTTTGGAGGATTGACCTCTAAGCCCGGCGGGGAGATGATGCCCCCCCACATTTGCCGGAGTGGCGGAATTGGCAGACGCGATGGATTCAAAATCCATTTCCCTTTTTGGGAGTGGGGGTTCAAGTCCCCCCTCCGGCACCATTTAACTATCTTATTTCCTGCCAATTAGACTTGCATCCGACCTCGTTCGGGCGAGCGAGGCCTGCCTTAAATCGAATTTCCTTGAATTCCTTCCCCCTAATGCCATATGGGATGCCATCATAGGTGCAAGGGGTTAGCCTTCGTTCGGCAAGTGCCCCCCTCACTTTCGCCAACCCACCAACAGGCTTCATTACATGAAAATCCCCCAAATCGCCTTCCTGGCCCTTCTTCCCGCCACTCTTTTTCTTTCCTCTGTTTGGTCGCAGGGAACTGTCTGGATGGTCACGGGAGACTCTAATTACGACTACTTTTCTTGCGACATCAGCTCCCTTGGAGACGTTAACGGCGACGGTCTTGATGAAGTCATTGTTTCTGCTTGGGGCGACGACAACAACGGCCAAGACTGTGGTCTAGTACGCCTTCTCGACGGCGCCACTGGCTCCGCCATCTTTACCTACGATGGCGACTCCCAAGCCGACGAATTTGGGCATGCTGTCACAAAGGTTGGAGACGTCGACGGAGATGGCGTTTCTGACTTCGCAGGTTCAGCCTGGACCGATGACAACGGTGGTGCCGGCTCCGGCATGATTCGAGTTTTCTCTGGAGCCAACGGCTCTCAACTTTACCAGCTTGATGGAAGTGCTGGTGACCACCTCGGCACTTCTCTGGGTTATGTTGGCGACATAAATGGTGATGGTCGCGCCGATATTTTGGCCGGTGCCGCCCAAAAGAATCCTTCCGCAACTGGTCCAAGCTCTTCACCGGGCTACGTAGAAATTTTTTCAGGCGCCACTGGAGCGAGTCTTATTCGCGTGACTGGCTCCGTTGCTAACGACCAATTTGGCCACTCTGTTGCGGGCGGCTCCGACCTTAACGGAGACAACATCCCAGACTTCCTTGTTGGCGTCTTCGGAGACGATGTCACCGCTTTGAACTCCGGTGCAGTGCACGCTTTTTCTGGTGCAACAGGCTCTCTGATTTGGACAGCACGGGGGACTGGCGTCAAGGACCACCTTGGAAATTCCATCGCCGTTGCCGGAGATCTTGACGGAGACAATGTTGACGATGTCCTAGCCGGCGCTTTCGAAGACGACAACAACGGCGCCAATTCTGGTTCGTGCTTCGTCCTTTCTGGCGCGAATGGCTCGGTTATTGCCGTTCTCGACGGCGAAGCGGCTGGAGATGAATTTGGGTTCTCCGTTGCAAGTTACAACGATTTCACAGGAGACCAAATTCCTGAGTTCCTAGTCGGCGCCGACCGCCACGACGGTCAACTTGGCCCAGACACTGGCAAAATATATGTTTTTGATGGTGCCACGCAGACCCTGCTTATGACTGCTGAAGGTGGTCTAACTGGCGACAGGCTTGGCTACGCCTGCGCTGGTGCGGGTGACATGGATGGTGACGGCCTCCCTGAATTTCTTGGGGGCGCTTATCAGTACGGCGCAAATGGTTCGAGTAATGGGCGCGGTTACCTAACGGTTTACGACACTGTCGGAACCCCTCCGCCTCCGCCTCCGACCTGGCCTAACTTGCCATCCACTTTTCTTTCTATAGCAGGTGGCTACCTTGAAGATTTTGAAACTCTTGCTGGTTCCGTTCCTTCCCATATGTCCACCAACGCCTTGGACATGTACTTCCGCTTTGCCGACGCCGACGCTTGGGCCAATATTGGTCAACTCGGACTACCCTTGAGTGCCCAGTCTGGAACCTACGCTCTTGAACTTGGTGGCATTCCTGCGGGCATGTCTGGCCACCACGAAGTGGCCAACTCCCTAATTGTCGGGATTGATGGCACGGGCTCCTCACACCTCGTTTTAGATTACTGGGCAATCAATCATGGGGACGAGAACCATAATGACGATGGAATTTTCCTTAGCTCGGATGGCACTAACTGGGAACCCGTCCAGGTTTATTGGGGCCATATCCCTGCTACATCCGTATGGACACAAGTCACCGACTTAGACCTCACCACCACTACAGTAGATACTTCGCAGCCGTTCTATCTTCTCTTCGGGCAGGCTGACAATTATGAGTTCGCAAACGGCGATGGGATTGGAATCGATGATTTCAATCTCAGAGAATGGACACCTCCAGCTCCAACCCTTACGGTGACCCCATTACCTCCAGTTGCAGGTCAATCTGCGACGATTAACATTGAGAACAATAACCCAGGGGACCGAATTTACCTTGGCTACTCTTTTGCAGGCGGTGGTCCGACTTCAACCCCCTTTGGCGACCTCTACCTCAGCAAACCTTTCACCCAGTTCCCGGTCCTATACGCAAATGCGGCTGGAGATGCGGGCTTGACTGCAAATGTCCCTCCCGCAGTTCGAGGAGTGAGCGTTTGGTTGCACAGCCTCAATGTCACTCAGGTCATTTGGACAAACCCCGTGTCGACAACCTTCTTGTAAGGCCTTTCTTCGAAATTGCCTTTTGGGGCCTCTTCGCCAAGGAAGAGGCCCTTTTTTTCGTCTAAAACCCCTAAAAGGTAGGATTTATCCTCAAATTTTCTGCATTTTGAAGGATTTCGTGGCATCATAGGGATGCCGAAAGCCACAGAGTGCCTTTCGCTCATCTCCTTTTCCCCCTAGCCCCCTCGAATTGCTGTGAACCGATTCCGCGTCCTCCTTCCGTTCCTCGCTTTTTCCGTCCTTCTTTTCCTCCCTGTTGCCGCAGTTGCCCAAGGCACAATCTGGACTGCAACCGGCCCATCGATTTACGATGAACTTGGTCGAGATGTCGATTCAATTGGCGACCTGAACGGCGATGGCGCTTCTGAAATCGTTGCTGGTGCCCCCTATGCGGCGGCCAATGGACAAGATTGTGGCCAAACATGTGTTTACGATGGCGCCTCTGGCTCTGTCCTTTTTCAAATTGACGGGGATGACGCCCAAGACGAATGGGGAATGCGAGTTGCCGGTGTTGGCGATGTCAATGGCGACAATGTTCCGGACTTTGCTTCTGCAGCACCCTCCGACGAAATCGGAGGCTCCGCCTCTGGTACCGTTCGTGTTTACTCTGGTGCCACCGGTGCTGTCATGTATGAATTCGTCGGTGTGGCCAGCGATCGCTTTGGGTCAAACCTTGGCTACCTCGGCGACGTGAACGCTGACGGCTTTGACGATATTTTAGTCAGCGCCACACAAAAGACTGGCGGTGCTTCTACCAATCCCGGCTATGTCACGGTGTTCTCTGGTGCTACAGGAGCTGTCCTCTACACCGTTGCAGGAGCCTTAGCAAATGATCAATTTGGTAATGCCGTAAATGGTGGGGGCGACCTTGACGCTGATGGTGTTGGTGACTTTGTTGTCGGCGTATACGGCGATGACACGAACGGACTGAACACAGGCGCCGTTCACACCTATTCCGGAGCAACAGGCACTGTCATTTGGTCAGCGTTCGGCGACAACGACCGGGATCATCTTGGGAGCGAAGTTGCAATCATTGGCGACCTAAACAATGACGGCGCAAATGAAGTGATTGCGGCTGCAATCGAAGATGACAACGTTGCCACGAATGGCGGTTCCGTTCGCATTTTTGACGGCGCAACTGGAGTTGCTCTTCATACCCTTGATGGCCAGAATGCTAATGACGCACTCGGCCATTCCGTGGCTCGCTTTTCAGATGTCACGGGTGACGGTATCGAAGAATTCCTGGTTGGTGTCTATGGCTTGGACGGTACCGTTGGAACCGATTCTGGCCAACTCCTGGTCGTCAACGGTGCCAACTTCTCGATTCTTCAAGCCATTGAAGGAACGGGTGTTGATGACCGCCTTGGAACCTCTTGCGCAGGTGCGGGAGACTTGAACGGCGACGGGATTGCCGATTACGTAAGCGGCGCTCGCCAACGAGGCGGTGGAGCAATGGGGAACGGACAGGGCTACGTTCGGGCCTATGATTCCGCTGGAACCCCGCCACCTCCGCCCACTCGTTGGCCAAACTTGCCAGCGACCTTTGTCTCTCCAGGCCCTAATGGCTACACGGAAGATTTTGAAGGCTTGGCCGGTACGGTCCCCAGCCACATGGCTGTGAACGAACTCGAAGCGTTTGGTCGTGGTGCGGACCCAGAGGCCTGGTGCAACATTGGTCAAAATGGCGCTTGTACTTCTGCTAATTCAGGATCCTTTGCCCTGGAAATGGGTGGCCACCCGGTTATGAGTAGTTACCACGATGTCGCAAATGGTTTGGTCATCGGCATTGACGGCACAGGCTCTACTGCCTTAGTCCTCGATTACTGGGCAATCAACTACGGTGAAGAAAGCCATGCTGACGATGGCATTTGGCTCAGTAGTGATGGCCTCAATTGGGAATCTGTTGTCTACCGCTGGGCACATGTCCCCAATACTGGCGTTTGGACTCAGTTCACTGACCTGGACCTAACAACAACTTCTGTGAACACCTCCGCCCCGTTCTACTTGCTGTTTTCACAAGCAGACAACTATGAATACGGGACTGTAGACGGCCTTGGAATTGATGATTTCACTGTCCGCCAAGCTGGTTCTGGCCCTCCGAAGTTAGTTGTTTCCCCCATGCCTCCCGTTGCGGGCCAGCAGGTCCGACTGGAAGTTCAAAACAATAATCCTGGCGATATTGTGATTATTGCTTGGTCCTTCGTTGGTGGTGGTCCTTTCAGTACTCCTTGGGGTATTGCCGGATTGTCTCCACCTGTTGGGCAGTTCCCAGCAGCCGCAGCTAACGGACAAGGTGTACTTACAAGACAACCTACTGTTCCACCCGGGTTTGGTGGAATCCAGATATGGATGCAAGCCTTGAACTTTACCCAAGTCGTATTCACGAATAACTTGACCTGGGTTTTCAATTAAGATTTAGGTTTCCCAAACTCTG
>DLRM01000067.1:471-33209 GCA_002500505.1 Planctomycetes bacterium UBA7888 | reverse complement strand
CCTTCAGTGCCGTTTGTTGACGGGCAGCTTGTCGGCGGACTGACCTTTACTGCAAAACGAGTTCCAAAGCTTCACTTGATGTAAAGCCTTGTGGAGCGTTTGTGTCTGCAAGGAGCCATTGGAGATAAACGGACTGGCCGCGAAGGGCCGGATTGAAAGGGAGTTGTGCGACGTGCGTGAGGTTTCCGTTAGAGTCTAATACTCCTTGTGCAACAACTCGATGTTGGGGACCCCAGTCCAAGAAACAAGTGACGCCGAAGTCAAGATGGCTGACAAAGTCTGGAACCCAATCCATTCCTAGCCACGCAAAGGCGCCAGGGTTTCCCCCGTGAACACCAACGGAGAGTGAATTTCCAAGAAGTGCAGGATCATCAAAGACCATTGCGGGCGCATCGCTGCTTCCACTTGCGGTGCCAAATCCAAAGGTCGCTCTGGTTTGTGAGGAACCACCATTTAGGGTTGGCGCATCAAAGGGAAGAGTGCCTGAGGCCACTCTTGAGTCCAACAAGGCCGAATCTAGAAAGGCATGAAGGTCGTCTTTCTCCGATTGAGAGAAGCCGATGGATACGATATGAGGAGATTTGTTTGCATGAGTGAAGTCACCGCCTCGGTCATAAAAATCAATAACGTCCATCAGGGAATTTGCCGACCCATTCCGGAAGTAAGGCGCGCGGAGGGAAACATTCCGGAGGCCTGGAACCAAAAGTTTTCCGTAATCGGATTGGAGTCCTGTGACGGCAAAGCGGCCAGAGTCTTCGTCGGCAGGTCGAACGCCTGTGTATTGAAATTGAACGCGACCCAGAGTGGGGAAAGTGTGGCATTGGACACATCGGCCCTTGGTCTTGAATAAATCCATTCCTCGAACCTCTTGGGCGTTCATGGCGTTCATATTGCCATTTTGATAATTATCCAAAGGTGTTTGATTAGAGAAAAGAGTGCGCTCATAACTCGCAATGGCAAAGGCGATTCGCTCGGCGGTGATGGCGGGCGTACCAAAGGCAACGGAGAAAAGTTCCGGGTAAGTTCGCCGACCCACAAAGTTTTGAAGACGATTGGGAATGGAGCTTGCTAGCGCCAGGGGGCGTACTTGAGTCAGTTTCGTCGTGAGGTCTTGCCAAGTCCTTCCGACATGAGCCATTTCTCCGTCGGCCATCGGGGGGCCAACAGATTGCGATTCCAAAGCTGCGCCCCAAGACAAACTCACTTGTCCAGAAACTGGATCCGTGAAGGTGCCAGAAGCTCGGCCGTCCCAGAAAAGAGTGGGTGCCAGAAGGGCGTTGATTGTTGAGCCGGGCCGTCGGCCCGTCGCTTGTGGATGATGAGCAAAGGGTCCGGTAGGGTCGAAGTCGGCTTGTGAAGTTCGCCGAACCAAGCCAACAGAACCAAAGATATCGTCGGTAGTTTGGAACAAACCGTCAGGGCCAGGGTTGCGCGATGCTTCTGCTCCCGTACGCGGGTCCACGCCACCGGCGGAATGTTGGTGGCAGCTTCCACAAGCGACTGAGTTAGAGGAACTCAATTGCTCGTCCCAAAACAAGGCCATTCCCAAGGCTTCCTTTTCGGCGCTGGAAAGGTTGCCAGAGGGGGGGGCTGGGGGAGTAAGGAAATCTTGTGCGGAAAGTGATGCACAAAGAATGACTGCTGCACAGAGGGGATGTCGTAGTGAAAGCACGGTGTCTTAGCCTACCACGAAATCGTCCTTTTGGACGGATTGATGAGCCTGAAGGAACTAAGGAAAGTAGGGATTAGCTCATCACATGTTCGCCAATTATTTGGTTTTTGCGATTCAATAAGAAAAGTTTCGATTAACCGGTAAATGGCCCCATTTTGGCTCCTTCTATAATCCTATTCTGCGCTGTGTGTGCGGCCGTAGCTCAGTTGGTAGAGCTCCAGCTTCCCAAGCTGGTTGTCGAGGGTTCGAGTCCCTTCGGCCGCTCCACTTTCTTTTGTTGCCAAGAATCCTTCCGAATACAAGAACAGTCTCCAAGCAATGAATACAACTACGTCGCAAGAGAATCGCCGTCATGACCTTGACGCGCTACGGGCCTTTGCAATGTTGCTCGGTATTGTTTTGCATGGGGCACTCTCGATGGCACCAATCCCGTGGCTCGTTGAGGACGACGTGAGGAGCCATGGGATGGGGATGCTGAACCACTTCATTCATGTGTTCCGTATGCCACTTTTCTTTTTGCTCAGTGGATACTTCTCAATGTTGCTTTGGCAGCGGCGCGGCCTGGGCGGACTACTTCGGCAGCGGGCACTGCGAATTTTTCTGCCGCTTTTCGTAGCAATTTTCACGGTGTTGCCCCTGTTGGCAATTTCGGTTCCAGTTGCGTGGGGATTGTCGGAAGACGCCAAAGCTCCAGGTGGTGGACCGAGTTCTTTGCACTGGGCAGTCGGACATGGTGATGTGGAGGAGTGCGAGCGCTTGCTTGAGTCGGGATCTGATCCGAACCTCGGGGACGATCGTGGTTCAACACCATTGCATTGGGCAATCTTTTTTGGTCGTGAGCAGGCGGCCCTGACGCTAGTTGACGCCGGCGCTGACCTGAAGCGCAAGAATGTCGACGGAAGGACTCCACTTGACGAACTGATGGAGCCTTGGACTCCCGAAGTGCGCTCTATTTGCGAGTTTTTATCCAGCCTCCTTCAGCTTGAGGTTGACTTGGACGAGGTGCCTGCCGCGCGTGCACGTATTGCTACTTCGATTGGTTTGGAGGCCCCGATGCTGGTCAGTTCAGAGGAGCTCAATAAGGAGGAAACAAAGAGTGCATTTGAACTCGGACACCTGTGGTTTCTTTGGTACCTCACACTTTTGACCTCACTACTGGCCCCACTGTTTGCTCTCCTCGCGAGGGCCTCCCACCGCTTATCTCAAGCGGCAGCATCGCCATTGACCATGCTGGCCCTGATTCCGGCAACGGCCTTCCTTTTGAAGAGCATGAGTAATTCAACCGGATATCCTTTGTTTGGCCCGAATACTTCCATCGTTCTCAAACCGGATCTACTGATACTTACTTTTTATGGCCTTTTCTTTGGGTTTGGAGCTTTGTTGCGGCTGGTTGATCCCGATACCCGACGCATCACACGTCGTTGGCCGGTTTGGATTCTGATTGCGTTGGTCGCCTTTCCGATGGCATTGCATGCGACCTTTGAACCACAGGATGGCGAGACAAGCATGGGCGCGTGGGCCGCTCTCCTTCAGGCAGTCGCGTGCTGGGGCCTAGTAATAGGTCTGCTGGGGGCCTTCCAAAGAGTGCTGAGTAAAGAGTCTCGATTCGCCCGCCTAGTTTCGGATTCCTCCTACTGGATTTACCTAATGCACTTGCCGCTGGTAATCATTCTTCAAGGTCTAGTGAGTCATTGGCAAGCTTCAGCCGTCCTCAAACTTCTTACAACCTGTTCTATAACCTTCGTCGCTCTGTTTGCGACCTACTTAGTTTTTGTGCGACCTACCCCAATTGGCTGGATGCTCAATGGCCGCCAGCCTCGACGAAAGAAAGTAGATTGAAATTTTCTTGGCCAGCTTGGCCATTTCAGTAGATAGAATACGCGCAAATGAAATCTCTAAAAATGAAAATTTTGCCGAGCGAATACCGTATTTACCAGCTGGCGCCTAATAGCTCAATTCCCTCTCAAGTTTTTGATGAGGAGTTCTTTAGCGTGACGAAGACAGAAGACGAGGTCTCATTGGTGTGTAGTGCTCGAATCAGCATCGAGTCCAAGAATGTTGAAGCGGGATTTTCCTGTATGCAAGTCGTTGGCCCCTTAGACTTTTCTTTGACTGGAATTTTGTCTGAGATTTCCTCTGTTTTCTCTCGAGAAAATATTAGCATTTTCGCTATCTCCACATTCAATACAGATTATATTTTGTTCAAGACGGTGGAGGCCGAAAATGTTAAGGAAGCTTTCTCGGTCTCGGGCCACAAGATTTTATAGTGTAATTTTCTGGAATAAAATATATACGACTGCACAGAAAAAATGGAATGAGTGGGTCAGGCGCGGTAGGCTTGGAGAACATGAGGGGACTTCTTCCGGCTAGGCTTTTTTTTGGCGCCTATTTCGTATTGTTCCTGGTTTGCGCGATTAGCCCTTATGACCGTTCGGTGTGGTGGGCGGAAAATTCCCCCATTCTTCTTTTGGTTGGGGTTGTCGCTTGGGTTCAGAAATATCACCGTTTCAGTGGAGTTAGCTTTAGCTTGATGTTTTGCCTGATGGCGCTCCATACGATTGGTGGACATTTCACATTTGCACTAGTGCCTTTTGATTGGGTAACAGACACCTTTGGATTCGAGCGAAATCATTACGATCGCGTGGCTCATTTTTCAGTGGGTTTTTGGGCCTTTCCCATAGCGGAAATATTGCATCGTCGAAACCTGGTGAACACAAAGTGGATTCTTTATCTTTTCCCGGTCTTTTCAATTGTGACGCTTGCAGGAGCCTATGAGGTCTTTGAGTGGCTCTACGCCGTTTCTGCAGACCCAGCGGCGGGAATCGCAGTCCTTGGCTCGCAGGGGGACATCTGGGATGCTCAAAAAGACATCCTCGCAGACACTCTTGGTGCGCTCGTTGGTGTTTCCCTGTTCGCGCTAGTTCGCGATTAAAGGGAAATCTTCCCCACCCTCAATGAGGGGGAAAGTCGGGCGCTGACGGCCTCCAGTTTTGCCTTCAACAAAGCCAACCACGAACTCACGCAGCTCTTCCACGCTGACCATGCCGTCGCTGTTTTTGTCTCCTCCACCCTTTAAGGCCGCGAGCACTCCAGCTGTAAACAAACCGTTTCCGTTTGCTTCCAATGCTGAGCCTGCTTCAGTGCTGCCGGCCAAAATGTAAACGCCGCCTCCCGTTGCCGCGAGAGCATTTTCGATGTCACCTGAGGTGAAATAGCCTTGGCCACCTCTTGAGGATTCATCAGCGGACCCTCGTCCTGATTGGCAAGTGTCCAAAAGAAGAATCCTGCGATGGGCTTTAAGCTGGGACCAAGTGACGAGTTGCTCAATGTCGTGCCGCGAAACACCTGCATAAGGATCCTCTGGAGTGGCGTCACTCGTTAAAAAGTAATATTCGCCATCGGGGTCACGAACTCCATGGCCAGCGCCAAACACAATAATGGTGTCGTCAGGACCGGCCTTGCGTAGAAACGATTTCATTTGTCGCCGCAAGGATGAAGTGGAGACTTCATCGTTCCTCAGAACCGAAACTTGAACTTCGTCGTAGAGCTTTGAGTCTACATTGAGAGTTGTCGAAATATCTTCAGCATCTTTGACAGGCCATTGCAAATCTAAGACATTACTTTCGTAGTCCGCCACCCCAAAAGAGAGAACATAGAGAATGCGCTTTCCAGCTTGATACTCAATGGTCACGCTTTGTCCTGGGCCCTTCAAACCTGAAGTGGAAATCGGTTGAAGTTCCAAATGGACGCTTCCCCTTGCGGCCGGGACATCGAGAGGAAAGCGGAAGCGCCAGCGCCCGTCTTCTTCGGCAATCCGTATCTTGTTTTGGTTCCCCTCAGAGGAAGAGTTTTTCTCTAAGACCGAAAGCGTGGTCCAGTGGCCGCCATCGGTGCGCCAGCGCAAATCCGGCAAGCCCGATGGGTCTTCCAGCCAGCCCTCGACGGTGAAAATTCGCTTACCCATCGGAAGAGCTCCATCGGTGGGAGACCAGAGAGTCAGTGCAGGTGGTTTTTGCTCTTCATCTGGGTTTTTGAATTCCAGACTTTCCGGATAGGGCGTCCCAGAAAGTTCACAAGCAGCTTTCACCCAATGAATAGTCTCCTGGATTTTTGGATGGTTGAACGCAATCAATCGCTGACTCATTCGGTCGTTCAAATCCCAAACTAAGTATTCGGATAACCGGAGCACTTCTCCCCAGCGTTGTTGGCGGGTGACGTACGGCCACCACCCAGGCTTAGTCCAGCGATATTGCTCTGTCGCTGATTTGAAATGCGCTGTTGTGGTGTCTTCATCCATCAAGACTCGGAAGAAACGCAAATAAAGTTCATGCGGCTCCAGCCACCCTGGCTCATCGGGCCTTTCCCCCATCTCTTGCCCAAGGCTATACGCACGCATCAGGAGACTAATTTCCATGCTTTTGTTGTGCAGGGCTTCGGCGACGGAGATTCCGTCAAGAATAATTCCACAGGAGGAGCCTGTAACTCGAGCGTCATTGCTTGCAGAAAGCAAACTCATCCTCTCGTTCAGCGTGCCAAGCAAGATATTGGTTGCGAGCCCCTCTCGAAGTTGTTTGAGGGCGCGCAGAGAATCCCCTCTTTGAGCATAAAGAGAGGCCAGGTGAACGGCCGTCCAGCCATAATATTGCGAGACCTGAAGTCTTCCTTGAGCCATCAGTTCTGCTGGAACTCCAGCTTCTTTTGCTTCCTCGCGAAAGCCGGACCACTTTTCCGCCCAGAAGACAATGACACCTTCAAGTCCGGAGTCCGCCATGCTGAAGTCAGGAGCCATGACAGAAGTGGTATTCTCTGCCTCCATCCAGTCTGCTAAGGAGTTAAAGCCACCTTCCCGGAAGGCTGAGAGGAGCTTGGACATACTTTTGGAGGCGAGCTCAAAAGCTTCAATTGCTCCATCTTTGTCACCCAGGTCGCGGAGAGTTTTCCCCAAGTGAAAAGTGGTTAAGGTGTAGTAAAAGCCCACGTCATCGATAACCGTGCTGAGTTCAGTTCGATTTCTTGATTCTAGTAGTCGAATTCCTTTTCGAAATTCACGAATTGCCTGGACCTTTCTCCCCGACCAATCCAGCATTGCTCCAAGTTCAACGGGAAAGAACTCTGCCCATTCAGGGAGTTCGCCGTGTTCGTCCAGAACAAGGCGCATGGATTTTTGGACAACTTGTACGGCGCCGTCGTAATCGCCGGCAGCCCTTAAGTAAAACTCCGGCCGCCCCGCTTGTAGGCACATGTTGAAGAAAAGAGGGTCTTCTACACCATTGGATTCTGCACAAAGAGTTATTCCATTTAGGAAAGCAACCCTGACTTCTTCCCAGTAGTTTTTCCAGGCGGGCTGTGGTCCGAACAGGAGAGATGAATGTGCCCAGCCTCGCGCACTCAGAATCCGCCCATAAACAATTAGAGCCCCCCATGCTCCTGGGTCGGAAGATTGGAGCAGGTTTTCTAAGGCAAGAATTCGAAATGGGGCGGACTTTTCTTCCAAATATGTACGCGTCCACTCTTCCGGAGTTTGGCGGACCCCATTTTCAAGGACAACCTCCCACTTCTTACTCGAGATTTTCTTGAGTTGAACATTGCTCCGTGAATCAGCGAGAATATTTCGCGCATGGTCCGCCCAATCAAAGGCTTTACGTTGAGCGTGGAGCTCAACTTTTCCAATTCCTAGCCCAAGTCCAAGAATAAGAAGTTCATATTCTTGGCCCTTTCGAAGTTTGACCTCGTGAATGAGTGGATTCAGAGCAAACCAACTGTCGTCATCAATAGCCAGATACCCTTTCTTTGGGTCACGAATGGCAATGGCTGTGTCCGATGTCCAAGATTCAAGGCGAATAGACCATCGCCCTGCGCGAGGCACTTTAAACGGGATTCGAAGTGTGGTTGCTGCGGATTGAGATGATAAATCTGCGAAGGGATAGAGCGGATGGTGGTTTTGTAAAGTTAGCGGCCAACTTTGTCCGTCCTTGAGCTCCACACCAGGCTGGTCCTTGAACAAGGATTCGAAAGTCTCCAAGGGGAGCTGAGTATTTAGTTCAAATTCGTGCGAACCCTCTTCCATCACCCAGGGGTTCTCCTGAGGTGCCGTTTGTATTGCGAAGGCGACTAAGGTTGCGGTAAGCACGAAATCGAGTCTAGCGCCGAGCCATGATTTATGGACCTAGATTTCCCGGTTGGTGACTAGACGGTAATCTCAGTTGTCAAAACGCCAATTGGCGGCGAATTTTGGATTCAAAGTCTCATTAGAAAGAGCTGCTCGCACAAGGTCGACTGGGATGGGGCCTTGGCGCAAAACGGCATCATGGAAATCACGTTTTTCCCAGCTCCCATTCTCGACGAGCTCTCTATACAAAGATCGGAGCTGAAGTCCGCCCAGCATGTATGCGCATTGGTAAAGCGGCCCATAGCCGCCTTGGATGGATCGGCGCACTTCGGCTTCAGCATTGCGTTGCTCGTGACCAACATTCGCGACTAAGAAGTCCACGCATTTCTGCGGAGTCCAGTTCCCCAAGTGAAAGTTAAGCGAGAAGATGATTCTGGCACATCGGTGTGATCGCCAAAACAGCATTCCGATTTCTTCCTCGGCATTTCGCGGGAATCCCCAATCCCAGAGCTGTAGTTCCCAGTAAAGCGCCCAACCTTCAACAAGGAATGGCGTGTAGAACATGCGTCGTTGTGGATTCCAGCGCTTGGCCATATAGCCTTGAAGATGGTGACCAGGAATTAATTCATGGTGGACAGTTGCGTGAGAATAGGGTTGGTTATTTCCTCGCATGGACTGCAACTTTGCTTCGTGATCCATGCCTTTAGTGGGGTAAGCGATTGAGATGACTTCGCCGCCAGTAAAGTAAGGGCTAATCATTTGTCGAGCAGGCGACATCATTTCCATACGCCAAGACTCTTTAGCAAGCTTGGGTATCGAGATTAGATTATTGTCTTCCAAGAAATCCACCGCTTCATTTGCAAGGTCTAGAATCATTGCCGGCTGTTCCCCGGGGTCAACGTGGCGTTCTTTTACGCTAGTCTGAGCGGCTTTCCAGTCATCCTTAAACCCCAATCTAAGGGCGGCATTGCTTCTTCGTTCGTTACACCAGGCTAGTTCTCTCTCTGCAATTGAAATGAGCTCTTCCGGCGTATACGGGATTCTTTCAAAGGCCAGTTCTTCCAGGAGCGCATCCCTTCCAATAGGGTCTCCGACTAAGGCGTCTTTGTCTTCAGGGTTTAAGCCTCCAACCTCTTTTTCGAGCCATGGCCCATAATCAGTCAGGGATTTTTTTAATTTCTCCCAAGGTTTGTTGCACCACCATCCAAATTCTGGATCATATTCAGATCGGAAATTGTAAAGGTTTGCGAGCGATTGTTTCAGCGAAGAAATTTTTCTTGCGGCCCTCCGAGCAATCGGCCCCGAAGTTTTGGTTTCCTTTAGAGTTTCGCGGGCTTCCTCTATTCCTTTTAGGGCTTCGTGGAATATGTCGGCAACATCGCGCGCAGGAGTCTCTAATCTTTGAGAGCGGGCTTCAACGAGCCCGACTAGTGAAGATGTGAAGGGGAGGAGATGAGAGACTTCCTGCTCTTTTCGTCTCTCGGTCTCCGCTGCACCCAAGTCATGTTTGACCAGGTTGTTGAGCGCCAACCAGTCGATTTGTTCTGATCGAGCAATTCCGCCGAAGTCAACATTCGACAAGCGCACCAACCACTCTCTATATAAGCTCTCCATCCGGTTGAGCTTCATTGCTGACATCGTGAAGGGCATTAGCCGATTAAGGGTGGCTTTGTCTTCCTGGTATTGAGCGCACATTTCAGGAAGAGTCGCTCGCGCATCATTAGGGGAATGGTCGCTAGACTGCTGGGCAGCTAAGCCGGCTGTAGCGCAGGCGGGAATCAGCAAGAGGAGGGTGGAAAGGAATCTCATGCCCGCATTTTGCCGTCGAGACGACGCCTGTGGGCGGATTTCATGTTAGAGCTCGTGGAAGTAAAGTCTTTAGGCAGATGAATCCCGTACCGCCTCCAACCGAATCTCCGCAACATTCCCAAGCTCGCCCTCCCGCAGGGGGGTTGTCCAAAAATCGTCGAGCTGAATATTGGCGCAGGAATTTACGCTTGCTCAGTGTCCTACTCGCGATTTGGGCGGCCGTTTCTTTCGGGTGCGGTGTTTTGCTCCATAATTGGCTAGATCAGTGGAAATTATTGGGAAGCGGTTTTCCATTAGGTTTCTGGTTTGCTCAACAGGGCTCGATGTTGGTTTTTATAGGGATTGTTTTTTATTACGCTCGAAAAATGAATCGGCTCGATCGTGAATTTGGTGTGGAGGAGGACTGAGCAATGGATGTTCAAGCCTGGACCTTTACTCTTGTTGCCCTTTCATTCGCGCTTTATATTGGGGTAGCTGTTTGGAGTCGTGCTGGAAGTACGAGCGAATTTTATGTCGCAGGAGGGGGTGTCCCGCCGCTTGCAAATGGCATGGCGACTGCTGCCGATTGGATGAGTGCGGCATCTTTTATCTCTATGGCCGGCGCAATATCTTTCCTCGGCTACGATGGATCTGTTTATTTGATGGGTTGGACAGGTGGTTATGTATTGCTCGCTCTATTGCTCGCCCCCTATCTAAGGAAGTTTGGAAAATTCACCATCCCCGATTTTGTGGGGGACCGATATGAGTCTTCAACTGCCCGAATCGTCGCAGTTGTATGTGCAATCTTCGTTTCTTTCACCTATGTAAGCGGACAGATGCAGGGTGTTGGGATTGTGCTCTCCCGATTTCTGGAGGTGAACACTACTACGGGGGTCATTATTGGGATGGGGATCGTGTTTTTCTATGCTGTTCTTGGGGGCATGAAGGGGATTACTTACACACAAGTTGCCCAGTACTGTGTTTTGATTTTTGCCTACCTTGTTCCGGCAATTTTTCTTTCTATTCAAATGGTGGACACCCCCTTGCCGCAATTCGGCCTTGGCGGCACCCTCGCAGACGGCACGCCACTTTTAGAAAAGCTCAACGGCCTCCACCAAGACCTTGGATTTGCCTCATACACGGACGGATCCAAAACCATGACCGATGTTCTTTTTATTACGGCTGCCCTCATGGTTGGTACAGCGGGCCTTCCGCATGTCATCGTGCGGTTTTATACGGTGCCTAAAGTACGCGACGCTCGAAAGAGCGTAGGCTGGGCCTTGATTTTTATTGCTCTTCTTTACACGGCGGCTCCCGCAGTTGCCGCCTTTTCCCGTACCAACCTATTAATGACTGTGAGCAATCAGCCCTACAAGGAAATGCCAGAGTGGTTTAGTAAGTGGGAATCCACGGGACTTTTGAAGTTTGAGGATCACAATCAGGATGGGCTCATCCAATATGTTGGCGCTGGCTCTGCATTGGAAAATGAACTCACCGTCCATAAGGACATCATGGTTCTCGCCAACCCCGAAATCGCAGGGCTTCCGGGTTGGGTCGTTGGCCTTGTAGCTGCTGGTGGATTAGCCGCCGCTCTTTCAACTGCCGCCGGCCTTTTGCTTGTAGTTTCCACTGCGGTCAGCCACGATTTGCTCAAGCGCTCTTTTCGGCCTTCGATTTCAGAAAAGGGAGAACTCCTCGCTGCCCGCATCAGTGCGGGTGTTGCGGTTTGCATCGCTGGTTGGTTTGGAATCCATCCACCAGGATTTGTAGCGGAAGTCGTGGCCTTTGCTTTTGGCCTAGCAGCCTCTTCCTTTTTCCCCGTTCTCGTCATGGGGATTTTTAGCACTCGCATGAATCGGGTTGGCGCAATTTCTGGAATGGTCTGCGGAATTGTCTTTACGGCTGGATACATCTTGTGGTTCAAGTTTTTGCACCCAGAACTCTCAAACCCCGAACATTGGTGGTGGGGGATTTCACCTGAAGGAATAGGGACTCTGGGAATGTTGCTGAATTTCTTTGTTGCGGGAGCAGTTCATCAGCTTGCGCCTCCTCCCTCACCAGCAATCCAGCAGCTCGTCGAAGACATCCGCGTCCCCAAAGGCTCCGGTCCTGCGCATGAGATTGAGCTATAAGCTAAACTGTCGAATACTCACCGACTCGGTGCGTAAGAACTTCCATGAACAGCGTAGCTGCAACATCTGCCTCTTCAGCCGCCACGATTGCGGCTGCCGAAGCGGCGCAGCGTGCCCGTGAGGAAGAAGAACAAATGACTCCATACACACAAGCCGAAATTGAAGGGGATTGGGAATTCAAAATACTGCGTTCCACGGGGAATATATTTTTGAAGCCCGAAAAGCGCGCGGAGGTCTTGGAACAAGAAGCCCGCGCAGGATGGGAGCTCCTTGAGGTTTTTGACGGCCGCCGGATTCGCCTCAAACGGTCTACTCTTGCGAAGAAGGATGACCACGCTTTGGATATTGATCCCTATCGGGCGCACATTGGTATGAGTTCTGAGTCTTTTGGTTTAGTGGTGTTCCTTGTCATTCTGGTTTTAGCCGGGTTCACGGTCTTCGCTGTTTATATGGCCCAACAATAAATGAATTGGGCTCCAATGACCCTTCTTTGTGTCCTAATGGGATGTAACATCGACTACGACACCATGATTCTTAGCGAAACTGATTGGAAGGAAAGGCTAACATCCGAGCAGTACTTTATCTTGCGAGAGGCGGGAACAGAGGCTCCCTTTACAAACGCTTTTGACAAGCATTTTGAAGAAGGAGGATATTCTTGTGCTGGGTGTGGCGAACTTCTTTTCCGGTCCACAGAAAAATTTGATTCAGGCTGTGGATGGCCAGCATTTACGATGCCCTGGAATGAAGAATCCATAACGAAGCATGAGGACAATACTCTTGGCATGAAGAGGATTGAAGTGCGTTGCGCAAATTGCGAAGGCCATCTTGGCCATGTCTTTGAAGATGGTCCACCTCCAACTGGGACTCGTTATTGCATCAACTCTGGCGCAATGAAATTTGCCTCTGCTGTCGAAGGCTCCGGTTCAGACAAATGGGAAGTAGCTACTTTTGGAGGGGGATGATTTTGGGGGATGGAATCCCTTTTCCGTCAGGTTGGCGGAGTTTTAGACACGGCAGTTGGCTACTGCGGCGGTACTTCTGAAAATCCAACATACGAAGAAGTTTGCTCGGACGGCACAGGCCACGCGGAAGTTATTCAAGTCCATTTTGACCCTGCTCGAGTTTCATATGAAAGGCTGCTCCAGGTCTTTTTCCAAAACCACGACCCGACAACTCCAAATCGGCAAGGGCCGAATATCGGCTCACAATACCGTTCAGTGATTTTCTTTCACGGACCTGAGCAAGAAGAAGCTGTAAATGTGGCGATTCAAAATCTGGTGGCCGCCAGTACGTACGAGAATTCTGTTGCAACCCAAGTTTTTCCGCGCGCCACCTTTTGGCGAGCCGAGGAATACCACCAGCGTTATTACGAGAAAAAGGGAATCGTTCCTGCCTGCAAACTTTAGGAAAGGTCTTTCTTCCAGGCTACAAGGTAGGCTATCCACGCCTCCTCATTTTCTTCACTGTGTGAGAGTTGGAAGTCGCCGTCGCCTTCACCCTCTTCGTCGGCACCTTCCCAGTAAACTTCGACTTTTTCAAAACCGGCATCGCTCAAAATGTCGCGCAGTTCAGTGAGGTTCCACAATCGCCAATCATAAACAAAGGCCTCTTCCATTCGCGACCCATCAGCAAATTCAAAGCTAATTGTACAACGTGTGTCGCCAGTAACGGCATCCATCGCATTTGTTCGCCAGATGTAATAGAAGCCATCTTCTTCACGCTCTTCTTCGGCTTCAATTTGACAGTCGGGGCCACCTTGAATATCGAGTACAAAGGCGCCACCCTCATTAAGTGCGTCAAATGCTCGCTTAAAGTAGTCGAGCATGATTGTGCGCTCTTTGAAGATCCAATAGGAAAAGTTGAACGCGGTGAGGACATCAGCCTTTGGTGTTTCGACAGTCAGAACATTTTCTTCTAGCTGAGTCACGCGATTTACGGCATCTCCAATTTTCGGAAAGTGGCTCTTGAGTCCGTAGGTCAGGGGTTCCGGGTCCAAATCCACACACCAGGCAGTTCGCTCTTCGTGGCTTTTAGCCCAAATCGCACCCAATAAGCAGGTGCCTGCGAAGTCTTCTCTCAGAACCATGGGAGAGGGGCGACCCTTCTCTTTAAAGATTCTCTGAAGGAAATCTAGGTCGGAATCTGGATCGTAAACTGCCGACTCATAGAGTGCATATTTGTTGGCACTCTTTGCAGTCCACTTGCGTGCCTTGCCCTTGAGTTTTTTTCGACCTTGCTTCTGTTTAACCATGGCGCAACAAGATACATGCGCCACTGTTAAACTTCCACCATGCGTTGCATCCCAATCCTCCTTCTTTTTCTGGCCTCCTGCGCCCAGTCAGCGGTTTTTGATTATCCCGTTACTCGAAAAGGGGAAGTCGTTGAAACCTATCATGGAACCGAGGTCGCCGACCCATATCGCTGGCTTGAAGATGACCTTTCCGAAGAAACAGCCGCTTGGGTTGCCGCCCAAAACGAAGCCACGTTCGGATATTTGGATTCTTTGCCTAATCGCGAGGCGATTCGTCAACGCCTCACGCTCCTTTGGGATTATGAGAAGCTAGGGCCCCCTTGGCGACGAGGCGAAAATTGGTTCTGGAGCCGCAATGATGGCCTTCAAAATCAATCCGTTCTCTATACGGGAAGCGCACCTTACGAAAGTGGCCAAGTCCTGCTAGACCCAAATTCTTTTTCAGAAGATGGAACCCGCGCCCTATCTGGGACAGTTGCCAGTCATGACGGTAGCCTCTTTGCTTACTCTATCTCTGACGCTGGTTCTGATTGGCAAACTTGGCAGGTCCGCGATGTTTCTACGGGAAAGGACCTCGAAGACAAACTGGAGTGGCTCAAGTTCACATCCGTTTCCTGGATGCACGACAACTCCGGCTTCTTTTACGCTCGCTTCCCTGCACCAGAAGGGAGCGAGCTTTCGGCGGTTAATTCTGACCAGAAGCTTTACTTCCACAAAATCGGTACTCCTCAATCCGAGGACCGCTTAATTCATTATGTTCCTGAACACCCTGAGTGGGGGTATGGGGCAAAGGTTAGCGAGGATGGTAGATGGCTCATCATTAATGGCAGCGAAGGTACCGAACGGAAGAATCGTGTTTGGTATGCGGACCTCCATGGCGATTGGAATGAAGTCCAACCTCTTTTTATGGACTTTGATGCAATCTATTCTTATCTCGCAAATGACGGCGAAGTTGCGTACTTCCGCACTACAAATGATGCCCCGCGTGGCCGAATTATTGCTGTCAATCCATCGAGCCCGGAACCTGAGTATTGGCGTGAGGTTGTTCCTCAAACTGAGGATGTTCTCGCTTCGGTTGCCTACCTTGGAGGGAGCTTCCTTTGCAATTACTTGCACAATGCCTACAGCGTGGCACAAGCGTTCAACATGAAGGGTGAGCGCCAGTGGGATGTTAAATTCCCAACATTAGGTTCTGCAAGTGGATTCGGCGGCCATCATGATGACCCCACAGCGTGGTATAGCTTTTCCTCCTTCACTTACCCGTCCAGTGTTTTCTCTCTCAACATGGGAACGGGTGAGTCCACACTTGTGCGCACACCCGAGGTTGCTTTCGACCCCGCTGACTTTGTTGCTGAACAGATTTGGTATCCATCCAAAGACGGAACTAAGGTCCCCATGTTTTTGGTTCACCATAAGAACATTCAACCAAATGGCGATTGCCCCACTCTTCTTTACGGATATGGAGGCTTCAACATTTCGATGACTCCCAGATTCGCAGTCAGCAACTTGGTTTGGATGGAAATGGGCGGCGTTTATGCCATGCCGAACCTGCGTGGTGGTGGCGAATTTGGCCGCGAATGGCACCAGGCTGGTACCGTCCATCAAAAGCAAAATGTGTTCGATGATTTCATCGCAGCAGGGGAGTGGCTTTGCGAGAACAATTGGACTCGTCCCGAACGCCTCGGCATCCGCGGGGGCTCCAACGGTGGCCTTCTTGTGGGCGCTTGTATGACTCAGCGCCCAGATCTTTTTGCCGCTTGCTTACCTGCGGTCGGCGTTTTGGATATGTTGCGCTATCACAAGTTCACCATTGGGTGGGCTTGGGCTTCTGACTACGGCACTTCGGATGACCCGGAGCATTTCAAGAGCCTCTACGCGTACTCGCCTTATCACAATGTGGAGCCTGGGAGGGCATATCCCGCAACCTTGGTTACCACCGGGGACCACGACGATCGCGTCGTTCCAGCCCACTCCTTCAAGTTCGCCGCAGCTCTTCAAGCGGCTCAATCTGGTTCGGAACCGACCCTCATTCGCATTGAAACCCGGGGCGGACATGGGGCGGGCAAGCCTACCGCCATGCGAATTGCCGAATATGCCGACCTTTGGGCGTTTCTCGCATCGGAACTTGGCATGGGGAAGTTATCCTTCTCGGAATGAAGCGCTTCGCCACTCTTCTAGCAGCCACCTCCCTCCTCGCCGCCTGCAATGTGCCCCAGCCGCAGGTCGAAGTTCTCGAGCATGACGCCATCGTTCCCGTTTCCCGCCCCGATGCTTGGTGGCAGGACCGGCATAACGCTCAGATGAAGCTCGCCACTGATGCTCATTGGGACATTGTTTTCATTGGGGACTCCATCACGCAAGGTTGGGAAGGAGACGGTAAATCGGTTTGGAATGCCAATTACGGCAGTATGCGGGCGCTCAATCTGGGAATTAGTGGCGACCGAACTCAACACGTGCTCTGGCGGATTCAACAAGGAATTTTGGACAACCAAACCCCCAATCTCGTGGTGTTGAATATTGGAACTAATAACTCTGGCGAAAACACTTCGGGCGAGATTGCGGAAGGTGTGAAAGCCATCGTGAAGGAACTCAAGCATCGCTTGCCATTCACGAACTTTTTAATCTTGGGCATTTTTCCTCGTGGGGAATATCCAAACGATAGGAATCGTCAAATCAACATTGGTGCCAATCGATTAATTTCTCGAATGGCCTTTGATGACCGTGTCCACTATTTGGACATTGGCGATGTGTTTTTGGAAGAGGGTGGCCGACTCGATTCATCCATCATGCCCGATCTCCTTCACCTCTCCCCCGAAGGCTACCGCCGCTGGGCTGAAGCCATTTCAGGTTCGTAGCGCTCGACTGCGTTGCCGAAGGTAAAGGGTCTGGAAAAGACCTGCGAAGACAAACACCCCGATGGACCATTGGATTCCTGGCACGCTTGACCATTGTGTCCCCGCCCAAAGGCCTGCAAGAGCCAAGCCGACATAAAGCGCAACTGCTTCGCTGACACCGCGGGTTTTACGGTGATGTACCAAGAGTCCTTGGTAGAGGGATTGGTAAACCTGATAACCCGGCATGAAAACTGCCAGGACAATGGCTGACGCCGAGATTGTCGTAAGTTCCGGGGAAAGCCCAGAAACCGAACCAAACCACAGGCGTCCCAGTGGGGTAAATCCTAGTAGCGCCAAAAGGCTCATCGTTGCTGCCGCCAAGATTTTTGCAAAGCGACGAAGCTGTCGTTCGCCATCTTCTTTCCCCGCAAGAGCAACAACGACTTCGTTGAAGGCAAAGCCCATTCCGCGTGTTAGGAAAATCAGTCCATGTACAGCGGGCCATGCCGCAAGAGATGCCAGAGCCATGGGCATACGGCTCATAGCTGCAGAACCCGCAGGATGAATCATTAAAGTCAGCAAAGGTGTAAGGGCAAGTGGAAAATAAAAGGCAGCAAAGGAGCGCACATTGAGAGCGGTATGCTCGCTAGCCTCTGGGATCTTTTCACGCAGAACAGACTGGACAACAAAGTGGGCGAAAAGGGCCTCGGTTGTAACAGCACAGGCCACCGCTGTTGCGCCCACTAGGATTCCAGTCCCCATTTCAAACGTCATCGTAAGCCAAAGAATTCCGATAAGGGTGCCAAGGCGAATTGCTGTCCCAACGGCTACTGCACGCGAGTTTCCATAACGAATCAGAACCCCCTGGTTGAGTCTTCGCCACGCAATGGCAGCAGTCCAAGGGGTCATAATTTGTAGACCTAGCCTCCCAGGCTCAAGAAGCTCTTTAGGTACTCCAAGGATTCCTTCAGCTAGCCAGCTAAAGGCGGGGGTGAAGGCAACCGTGGCGTGGACGCCCGTGAGGAGTAGGGACATCCAGGCCATGTAGCGAATCAGTTTTCGATAAGAGGGCGTATCGACAGCTAAGGCTGTGCTTGCCGCAAGCAGCATGATGACCGGACCTTCAATCGCCAAAGAGACTGGGAAAACCAACGACCCCCATGCCGCCAAATGGATTTCTGGGTCTGCCATTCGAGCGACGAAGGCGGTGAGGGTGGGCATTTCCGCACCCATCAATGCCCAACTCCCTGCCAATGGGAGCCAAAGGCGAAAAACTCGACGGAAGGTAACGGTGGCGGGCAAGGTCGAGAATTTTAGGGGAGAATTGGGGGTCTTTCTAACTTAATTGAAAAACACGAACCCAGTCCACCAGCATGGAATCCGGGAAATCGGCAGGGATGATTTGTTTGGATTCCCACTCACTAACGAGCACAGAAAGAATGATGTATTCCGGATGATGAGAGAGTCCTTCCTGAGTTCGCCAAGTTTCTTTGCCATCCACGAAGAAAACAGATTCAGTTGGAGTCCATAAATATGAGTACGTGCGAAAAGACTCCTCAGGGTTTGGCTTCGATTGAACTAAACCAATCTTCATTCCCACATGTGCCTTTTCTTTGGATTGGTAGGCGTTCCAATGAATGTTATGAGAAAGAGAGACTGGAACGCCAAAGTACTCACAAATATCTATTTCCGAACCGCTGGCCTTTAGATCGTCTTTTACTTTCCCGTATTCATCCGATTGCAACCAAAAAGCGCCATGGTGGCCTGGGGCTTTTTCAAATTGAATTCTCGCTTCAAATAAGCCGTATGTCCATTCGCTAAAGCCATCCGTGCTAATCATTCCGGACTCGGGACCGTCTTCTGAGAGGCGAGTAGTCAGGACAAGGTTTCCTTTTCCATCTAGAACAGAACAATCCCGTCGAATAGTGCACTTCCCATGCTTGCCATTTTCGCGGCGGACTTCCCATTTGGAGAAATCGATTTCCGAACCATCAAATTCATCTGACCAAACCAGGCGATAGTTTTCGACGGGAGCTATGGGGTCCGGTTCAGGTTTGCGGAAGGCGGGCAAAGTTCCTTGCTGCGCGACACCAAAGCCGCGACGACGAACTTCACGAGATTGAGGGGAATGAGATTGCCAAAGAGGATTCGTGTGATTGAAGTGTGTAAATAGGACACGCGTGCCAGTACTTCCCACAGTCTCTTCTAATAAGTCCATTGTGACGCCAACGCGCGGGTGGGGAATTAGACTCATATCGCGCCCCGGCAATTCTTGGTCACTGAAAAAAGTACCGTCTAATAATAAAGTGTCGTGAGTGTTGGCGATTTGTATGAGGTCAAAACTGAGCTCGTCCCAGGCGTCGATGTCTGGAACATAAAACAAGCGTTCGCCTCCTGCAGAAATTGAAAAGGCAAAGGTGTCGGAGTACTCATCGCGATGAGGGACTTCAAAAGGAACGACGCTGACTCCGGGGATTGGGCTGTAGGAAACACCTGCCTCCATAATCCTCAATTCAATCTGACCCAACTCCACGAGCTGATTCCATGGCCCGTTTCCCCGCAAGAATTTTGCCATGCGATTACTGCACCAAACTTGTTGCTTGTGAGTTCCGGCGGCTTCGCGACCCAAGTGAGCTAATCCAAGGTAGTGGCCGATGTGGGCATGGGTAAGCAAAATCGCAGCGGGCATCTCTGCCATGGCGGCAACTTGACTCGGGGCATCGGGAGTTGCGTCCACCAACATCCAGCCGCGTTCGCCTCGTACACCGAGTGCAGCTACCCTCTCTTTCTGGTTAGCTTTTGCCATCTCGGCACAGCATTCTTTCGTGCAATTCATCTGGGGACGCCCGCCATCTTGGGCGGTGCCAAGAATGTGGAATGCGCCTTCCCCTATTGCCCCCCCGTTTGGAAGAACCGAACACCCCCAAAAAAGCAGAGGGAGGGCCCAGGAAAAGCGGGGGAGGGCAGCAGGCATTCCCCCATCCTATGGAAAGAAAAGCAGAAGTTTTTACTTTGATTACAACAAACACCCTTAATAGGGGGTAGACTCCCCAACATGAGCATGAAGAATTGGTACTGGCGCTGGCTTACCGGACCCGAGGGCAACTCGGGAGCCGGGAGTGGCGAATAGTGCCTACTTCCCTCCTCCTCTCCCCGCGGGTCCTCGTTCTTGACGATGGCCCGTTTCTCGTTTCCTGAAGACCGTGACCGGATTCCTCCACAGTTCAACTCCATCCACTGCCGAAGCGCATCACCTCGCTTGGCTAGTGCTTCCAGCTGATTTGCACACCCCAGTGCGCTTGTTTTTGTCTCTTCGAGCGGCGAATCATCAACTTTGCCTTCTTGAATCGGCGGAGGGCCCCGACCGGATTGCTCGTTGGTCCTTTTTGGGCGTGGACCCTATTGCTCGATTCGTCGGGCATCGAGGTGGCGCTGTATTGACCACCGAAGCAGGAGAAGAGGATGTTCCTGGTACTCCTCACGAGGCCCTTCAAGCTGTGGTGAATCGATTTGCTCTGCCTAGTCCTCCAGCTCCACTTCCCCCATTTTGTGGGGGCTGGGTTGGGATGATGAGTTACGAGTGGGCGACTGCTTTGGAGCCCACCATTTCTCCGGCCGCTCACGACCCTTGGGCAATCCCGATGGCGGATTTTCACCTTTATCGCACTGTGGTGGGTATGGATCACGCCACTCAGAAAGTGGTTCTGATTGCGGCATGCCCCGGAGGCGCTAGTGGTCACGAAGCCGCAATTGAAGGACTCCATCAACTCGCGCACGAAATTGGTCAGGAGCCTGGGCCAGGCCAACGATTCCGATTGGCGCAGGGCGAGCCGCGATGTTCCATGACTCGAGAGCAATACGAAGCCGGTGTAATTTCTTTGAAAGAAAGTATCACGCAGGGCGATATTTTTCAGGCTGTTCTCGCCCAACGCTTCGAGCAAGACTTCGAAGGCGAGCCCTTCAGCCTTTACCGTGCACTTCGCTTAACCAATCCTTCACCACACATGTTCTTTTTTGAAAGTGATGGATTGACTCTGATTGGGTCATCGCCAGAACGTTTGGTTGCCGTTCGTGGTGGTCGGGTACAAAACCGACCTATTGCTGGAACCCGCGCCCGAAGTGATGATCCCGATGAGGATGATCGTTTGGGTGCTGAGTTGATGGGTGACCGGAAAGAACGTGCAGAGCACGACATGTTGGTTGATTTGGCTCGCAATGATTTAGGCCGCATTGCTCGAACTGGAACGGTGAGTGTTAAGGAACACGCCGTTTTAGAAAAGTTTGCCCGCGTTCAACATTTAGTGAGTCGAGTGGAATGTGATTTAGCGGCAAACCAAACCCCCCTCCAGGCTCTTGCGGCAAGTTTCCCAGCGGGAACGGTTAGCGGTGCTCCTAAAGTGCGCGCTATGCAACTACTTTCTGATATTGAGCCTGACACTCGCGGCCCATATGCAGGAGCCTTTGGCTACTTAGATTCGTCGGGAAACTTAGACATGGCGATTTCAATTCGAACCTTTGCTGTCCGCGCCGGTATGGCATCTTTGCAGGCAGGTGCGGGAGTTGTTTTTGACTCCAAGCCCGAACGCGAATATGCAGAGACTTTGGAAAAAGCGCAAGCCCTCTTCGAGGCACTGCGTTTGGCCGGAACCGGCCTCTTTGGCGGAGAGGAGGCAAGCTCATGATTCTTCTCATTGATAACTATGATTCCTTTACTTACAACCTTTATCAGTCATTGGCGGCAAGTGGCGCACAAGTCGAAGTGTACCGCAATGACAAACTGAGCGTAGAAGAGGCTCTCGCTCTTCAGCCCGCTGGCATTGTGCTTTCCCCCGGGCCAGGACGCCCAGAGGGCGCAGGGATTTGCTTGGATTTACTTGCCGCATTGCCCGCCGACATGGCCATGTTGGGAGTTTGTCTTGGCCACCAGTCTTTAGTGATTTCGAGTGGTGGGAAATTGGAGCTGGACCCCGTCCCTGTTCATGGAAAATTATCCATGGTGCATCACGATGGGAAATGCCCTTTGTTTCAATCCTTGCCGAACCCATTTCCAGCAGGTCGTTATCACAGCTTGCGAGCCGAGCGAGCCCAACTTCCAGACTGTTTGGAACTCACGTCCTGGACGGAGGACGGACTCGTTATGGGGGTACGCCATCGAGACAACCCATGGTTTGGAGTTCAGTTTCATCCCGAGTCGATTTTGACTCCGCAGGGAGACCGCTTACTCCAGAATTTTCTTGCTTCGACGGGTGAAGGAATTGCAAGCAGATGATTCTCCGAAACGCCGCGGATCGAGTTGCTTTAGGCGACACTTTGACTCGAGAGGAAAGCTGTCACATTTTCGGAACGGCTCTTAGCGAAGGGGCTGATACCGAGGCTTTATCCGATTTGCTTAGTGGGCTTGCCGCCCGAGGGGAGACCGTTGAAGAAATCGTGGGAGCTGCGGAAGCTTTGCGCGGGGCAATGGTTTCTTTTGAACACGGGGCCGAAAAGGCCATTGACACATGTGGAACAGGTGGAGACTGTTTGGGCACCTTTAATCTTTCTACCGCTTCGGCTCTTGTGGCAGCTGCAGCGGGGGCCAAAGTAGTGAAACACGGCAACCGTTCGGTTTCTTCCAAGTGCGGGTCTGCCGATTTGTTGGAGATTGCCGGCGTTCATTTGGAACTTTCATCCGAACAAGCCAGGGTCGTTTTCGATGAAGTGGGAATGGCGTTTTTGTTTGCTCCAGCCTTTCACCCATCCATGCGTTTTGTTGCCCCTGTGCGTAAAGAGCTCGGCATCAGAACGATTTTTAATTACTTAGGTCCTCTTTGTTCGCCAGGACGAGTCAAGAGGCAACTTTTGGGCGTTGGTGTTGCAGAAAAGTTGGAAGACTACGCCAGAGTTTTGGAAGGATTAGGCACGGAATGTGCTTTAGTTGTTCATGGAGCAGGCGGAGCCGATGAACTCACACTTGCGGGCACGAATCAGGTTATTGCCGTGGGCTCCGCCCCAAAAACTTCTTTCAATGCGAGCGATTTGGGTCTTCCGGAATCTCCAGTCGAAGCTTTGGGTGGCGGAGATGCAGAAGTAAACCTAGGAATTCTGAAAGACCTCTTATCTGGAAAAGAAGGACCTATTCGCGATGCGGTACTTCAAAACACTGCTGCCGCTTTGGTGCTCGGGGAAGTTGCCGAAGATGGTCTTCAGGGCGTTGCGCTTGCGCGAACGGCGCTGGATTCAGGAAAAGCACAAGCTACTTTGGAAGCCCTAGTTTCTGTGAGTCAACGAGTCGGAGGGAAAGCTTGACCGAGACAGGGACACGCCTCGATCCGATTCTGGGTTCCGTTCGTTCTCGCCTGGAAGCCCGGCAAACGGAGAAACCGTTGGTGTCATTGCGCGCCGAGGTGGGCAGGAACGTAGGCTCTGATGGCGACACAATTAGAGGTCGAGAGCGATTCGTGTCTGCGTTGAAAGAAGGTCCTCTTTCCATCATTGCTGAATGCAAGCGCATTTCCCCCTCACTTGGCCCATTGTCTGGCGAATCTGATTTGCTGGAACGCGCGACAAACTATGCGAAAGGTGGAGCTAGTGCCCTCTCCATTTTGACCGAAGAAGATCACTTTGGCGGTTCCCTTGAAGATTTACAAAGAGTAGAGGCGGCAAATCTCCCCAAGTTGAGAAAAGATTTTATTTTGGACGAGTACATGGTTTGGGAAGCTGCTGTAGCTGGCGCCGACGCCATTTTGCTTTTAGCTGTTTGCTTGGGGGACTCTCAGCTTTCTGAACTTCGGGCTTTGGCGGCAGAACTCAATCTCGCCGTCTTGTTAGAAGCCCACAATGCCTATGAACTTGAGCACGCATTGGCGGTCGAGCCTGATTGCGTTGGTGTCAACGCTCGTGATTTGACTACGTTTGAGATTGATTTCAAAACCGTTGAAAAGCTTTTGCCGCAGGTGGATTCTCGCTTCGTGCGTGTCGCCGAAAGCGGAGTGGACTCTTGGGAGGGGTTGGAGCGGGCCGTTGCCGCCAAAGCCGACGCAGTTCTCTGTGGAACGGCACTGATGCGGGATTCCTCTTTGCTTAGCGGATGGACCAGCCGGATTGCTGAGGAAGGTCTTGGTGTCTAACCTTCCTCGCATCAAAGTGTGTGGCCTTACTCGCCCAGAAGATGCTCAACAAGCCTTGGCTGCCGGCGCTGATGCCTTTGGTTTTGTTGCCGCAAGTCATTCCCCGCGTTGTGTTTCGTCTTCAGTTGCAGCAAAAGTTTGTGCCAAGCTACCGGACACGGTTCGCCGAGTCGGCGTTTTTGTGGACTCTAGCTCAGAAGAGGTTGCTCGCTTTTGTGAGGAAGCCTCTTTGAATACTGTGCAGCTTTGCGGTTCTGAAAGTCCGGAACATTGGTCGGGATTCGTGCGACCCATTTGGCGTCGCATTGCTGTTGACGAAAGCGGGCTTCAAGAACTTTCCCTGTGGGCGGACACCGCTGAAGCATTTGTCCTGGATAATCCATCCGGGGCAGGGGGGACTGGACTCCAAGTGGACTTTGACCTTGCTGCACGACTCGCCACACACGCGCCCTGCATTTTGGCGGGCGGATTGAATCCGGGCAATGTTCAAGAAGCCATTAACTTGGTGCAACCCGTAGGTGTAGACGCTTCTTCTGGATTAGAGTCTGAACCTGGCATTAAAAACCATGAACTTCTTGTTTCTTACATCCGAAAAGCTTCGGATTCTTTTCAGGGGCTAACATCATGAGCTCTTCCACTGTTCATTCTGGACCTTGGTTCGGTGATTTTGGTGGATCTTTTGCCCCCGAAACTTTGATGGCTTCTTTGCTCGAATTAGAAGAGGCTTGGAAAGGGATTGGGCAAACGCCCGAATTTAAAGAGGAGTTGAGTGATTTGCTTTGCAATTACGCGGGGCGGGCAACTCCCTTGACTCATGCTCGGCGAATGAGCGAAGAGTTGGGCTGCGAGTTGTGGCTCAAGCGTGAAGATCTTTTGCATACAGGTGCACATAAACTCAACAATGCTCTTGGCCAAGCATTGCTCGCCAAAAAGATGGGCAAAACCCGAATCCTCGCTGAAACTGGCGCCGGGCAACATGGCGTGGCCACTGCGACAGTGTGCGCTCTGCTGGGATTGGAATGCGTGATTTACATGGGCGAAGTGGATGCCGCTCGGCAAAAACCCAACGCCCTTCGCATGGAATTATTAGGTGCTCGCTTGGAAGTGGTGAAACACGGGCAAAAAACTCTCAAGGATGCCATCAACGAGGCCATGCGAGCATGGGTGAGTGACCCGGAGGCACACTACCTTTTGGGTTCGGCTTTAGGACCGCATCCTTTCCCCGCCTTAGTGGCAGGTTTTCAACAAGTCATTGGCGAGGAGGCTTTGGAACAAATCCAGCGACAAGCAGGAGGCTTGCCTGATACGGTTGTTGCCTGTGTGGGAGGTGGCTCCAACGCAATTGGCATCTTTCGCGCTTTTGTTCAGGAAGATGCTGTCGAACTGATTGGAGTTGAAGCGGGCGGCGAGGGCATTGAAACTGGAAATCATGCTGCTCGTTTTTCTGGTGGAGAACCAGGGATTCTCCATGGTTGTCGTACTTGGCTTCTTCAAGATGAAGGTGGGCAAATCCTTCCGACTCATTCGGTGAGCGCAGGTTTGGACTACCCGGCTGTTGGTCCAGAACACGCAGAGTTGCAGGCCCTGAACCGCGCCCGGTACGCCTGGTGTACCGACAGGGAAGCCTTGGAAGCCTTTGACACTCTCTCCAGATTGGAGGGCATCATCCCAGCTCTGGAATCCAGTCATGCTTTGGGTTGGGTTCGAAGTCACCGAGACAGCCTTTCCGGAAAACGAGTGTTGGTGAACCTTTCAGGTCGCGGGGACAAAGATTTGGCAAGTGTGTTCGCGCAAAGAGATGGAGGGGAGACATGAGCAATCGCCTCGTTGACAAAATGAACGCGCTTCGTTCGGACAATCGTTCCGGTGTCGCTCCCTATGTCACGGCAGGTGATGGGGGGATGGAGACAACCCTTTCTGTTCTTCATGCACTGGATCAAGCTGGCGCATCTTGCATTGAATTGGGAATCCCTTTTTCCGACCCCATTGCTGATGGCCCGGTGTTGCAAGCCGCATCTGAACGCGCTTTGGCATCGGGCGCTTCTCTGAATAGTGCTCTTGCAATGCTTTCTCGATTTCGTACGGAGGGAGGACAAGCTCCCATTGCGGTGATGTCATATGCAAATCCTCTTGTTCGGAATGGGTTATCGGAGACCGCCCAGCGCGTGGCGGATTCTGGGGGCGATGCCCTGATTGTGCCTGACATCCCCTTAGAAGAAGGCGCCATGCTTGAAGAAGCCTGTGCGCTATGCGGCCTGTGCCCAGTCTTTTTTGCGGCCCCAACTTCATCGGATGAACGAATTCAGGAGGCCGGCGCCCGCACACGCGGTTTTCTTTACGTTGTGGGTCGCGTTGGAGTGACTGGTGCGGGCACAACCTTTGGCGAGGAAACTCAAAGCTTCCTCAATCGTGCACAAAAACTTTCTCAAGCTCCCATTGCCGTTGGTTTTGGGATTTCCAGTCCAGAAAGTGTGCGCGCTGCCGTTCAAAACGCAGACCTTGCGATTGTTGGGACGGCTCTTGTGCAACGTCTGCACGAATCAAATAAACCGGCCATAGAAGCCGACTCCTTTCTCCGCGAACTCCTTCAGGGATTGAACTGATGGACACATCTTCCCGAAACCAACTCTTTCACATTGACCGCGCCCTCGTGGAGCTTCTCCAGGAACGGGCTCGACTTCTTGCCGACATTCCGATGGACGATCCCGGCCGCCAACCTCGAAGCGAAGATTTACTTCGCCGGACGGATGGCCCTTTTGATGCCGAAATTCTTGAAGAAGTTTTGAAATCCGTTTCGCGCGGCTGCGGAGGCCAAAAATGATTATTCGTTTTCAACCCGGAACAACTGCCGCTGATGTGCAGGCTGTTCGTGAACGACTCGAGTCCGAAGGAGTGCGCACGATTCTCTCTCCCGAATCAGCGCGCCCGATTTTTGCAGCCGTAGATAAAGTTCCGCCCACTCTCCAAGCAGAAATTGAATCCAATGAACGCGTGGAAAGCACGGTGACCCCGAAAGGCGCATGGCGCTTAGCGGCCCGGAGCTTTCGAGAAGCCCCTAGTGTCGCCGATATTGGCGGAGTCCGGCTTGGCGCTGGTGAAGTCAGCATCATTGCGGGTCCGTGTTCCGTAGATCACCTCATGGAAGAGGCCGCCATTCAGGTGCGCCGCGGTGGCGCGCACATCTTGCGTGGCGGTGCATACAAGCCCCGCACTTCCCCATACTCTTTTCAGGGATTCGGAAAAGAGGGATTGCGCAAACTAAAAGACGCTGGTGAAAAAGTTGGACTCCCTGTTGTGTCTGAAATTATGGATGCTGCCCATGTCGGCCCCTTTGTGGAGCACGACATTGATTGTTTACAAGTTGGCGCGCGAAATATGCAGAATTTCACCTTGCTGAAAGCAATTGCCCAAGTTGGCAAGCCCGTATTACTGAAGCGTGGCCTTGCTGCAACGGTGGACGAGTGGCTGTACAGCGCAGAATATCTTTTGGCGGGCGGTTGCCAGGGAGTGGTGTTGTGCGAACGCGGAATCCGTACTTTTGAAACGGCAACGCGGAACACTTTGGACTTGACCATCCTTCCTCTTTTGCGAGAAATCACACACCTTCCGGTCGTGGTGGATCCCGCCCATGCCGCCGGGATTGCGAGCTTGATTACCCCATTGTCCCGCGCATCCGTTGCGGTGGGGGCCGATGGTATTGCGGTAGAAGTGCACCCTGATCCAAGTCAGGCGCGCTCCGATGCAGACCAAGCGCTTTTGGAAGGGGAGCTTGTTCAAATCGTTGCCGAAGCGCGGGTCATGGCAGCCGTGACGGGTCGCCGTCTACATGCTCAGCCGCGCATTCCTGACAAAGCTTGAGACATGTTGTCAGCGCGGAACAAATAAGTTCCTGCAACGAGAGCGTTCGCGCCAGCGGATAGGCAGTCGGCGGAGTTTTCTCCATTGATTCCACCATCCATTTCAATGTCTCCAGTAAAACCCCACTCGCGGAGTTGCTGTACTTTGGAGAGCACTTCAGGCATAAAGGATTGGCCACCAAAACCGGCGTGCACTGACATCACCAATACCATATCCAGTTCTCCAAGGTAATCTCGCAAAGGTTCCACACCACAGGGTGGATTGACCGCAACACCAACCGGTTTTCCGGTGGCTTTGTAGGTCTCTAGAGTCGCCTCAAAGTTGGCCTCCGCAGCTTCGTAATGAAAGCTCAGAATGTCGGCACCTGCTTCCGCATACCGTTCAGCCCATTCGATTGGCTTTTCAATCATCAGGTGCACATCGAGCGGAATCCCGGCTTCTTTTTTGATTGCCGAGACTACGGGGAGGCCGATGCTTAAATTTGGTACAAAATGGCCATCCATGACGTCTACATGGTGCCAGTTCGCCCCAGCGGCTTCGGCGCGCTGGAGTTCATCGGCCAAATGGGCGAAATTGGAGGCAAGTAGGGAGGGCGCGATTTGCACAGGAAGGCTCATAGAGGCAAAGGATAACGCTTCCCTTTCTTTTTTATTTGGATTCAAGATATGCTAGCCGCATGAAGACACCTCCACTTCTTCAGTGGCTTGCCGAGCAATACCAACACCAACCCATTGTGACCGTGGTTCTTGGTCTCATCGCCCTTGCCGTTCTACTGTTGGTGATGCGCAAAACCCTGAAGGTTTTTGCAGTCATCGCTGTGCTGCTTGTGGTCGCCATTCTCGCGTCGTATCTGATTCAGGGACCAGAGGGAACTCGCGAGGGTATCGACAAGGCTGTGGACAAGGTTAAGGACCAAGCCGAAAAGGTAAGCGACACGCTTCGGGACTAAGAGCTGGACCTGGGGGTCGCCCCCTGCAATCTAAAGTGCTCCGATACCGGGGAGCTCTTTGCCCTCGAGCATTTCGAGGAACGCGCCTCCACCAGTGGAGATGTGGCTGACTTTATCGCTGGCGCCAACCAGTTTGATTGCGGCAACAGAGTCGCCGCCACCAACGACCGACATGCAATCACTTTCGGCAACTGCACTGGCAATGCATGCAGTCCCTGCACGGAAGGGGGCCATTTCAAAGACACCCATTGGGCCGTTCCATACGACGGTGCTGGCATTACTCACGACTTCGGCGTAACACTTTTGTGTTTCAGGTCCAATGTCCAAGCCCATCCAGCCTTCGGGAACCATCGGGCTGTGGACTTCTTTGTTTGCATCTTCGGCAAATTGGTCAGCGCAAACATGGTCGCTCGGCAAGTGCAGTTTGATGCCTCGATTCCCGCATTCTTCAAGAACTTTCCGGGCGGTATCAAGGCGGTCCTCTTCACATAGGCTTGATCCAATCCCAAGACCCTGCGCTCGCAAAAAGGTATAGGCCATTCCACCGCCAATCAACACCTCGTCGACTTTGTCGAGCAAGTTTTCAAGTACAACAATTTTATCGCTGACTTTTGCACCACCAATAATTGCAACTAGAGGTCGTTTGGGCTCGGCAAAGGCCTGTTGAAAAGCATCAATTTCCTTTTGCAGTAACAATCCTGCTGCCTTTTCAGCCATAAGGCTTGGCACGCCTGCGGTTGAAGCGTGGGCGCGGTGGCAAGTGCCGAAAGCATCTTGCACAAAACAATCCGCCATGCCTGCGAGTGCAGAAGCCAAGTCAGAATCGTTCGCCGTTTCGCCAGCTTCAAAGCGAAGGTTTTCAAGAACAAGGACTTCGCCCGGCTTTAAGTTTGCCGCCGCCGCTTGCGCTTCGGCGCCTGCGATATCTGTCACATGGCGCACAGGTGTCTTCGCGCTCAGCAAGGTTTGCAGGTGCGCAGCAATTGGAGCCATCCGCAAATCTTCAACGACTTCTCCTTTTGGCCGCCCGCGATGCGAGGCCACCACCGCGCTCCCTCCACTATCCAAAATCGCGCGCAAGGTGGGCAACGCCGCTTGGATGCGGGTGTCATCCGTAATGACTCCGTCCTGCATGGGGACATTGAAGTCCACGCGCACAAAGGCACGCTTGCCGGATAAATCCAGCTCAGAGAGAGTGCGTGTCATTAACCGAGGTTGTGCGATTTGAAAGCCAAATCACAAACGCGGTTGGAGTAACCCCACTCGTTGTCGTACCAGGAAACAACTTTGACCATGTTGGAATCCATGACCATGGTTGATTTTGCATCGAAGATTGAGGAGTGTGGGTTTTGAAGAATGTCGCTAGAAACGAGAGGGTCTTCGGAGTATTCGAGAACACCTTTCATTTCGCCTTCGGCGCATGCTTTGATTGCAGCATTGACACCGTCAACGGTAACCTCTTTGTCCAAGACGGCAACCAAGTCCACGACAGAGCCATTGGGGACAGGGACGCGCATGGACATGCCATCTAGTTTTCCGTTCAACTCAGGCAACACTTTGCCCACAGCGCGGGCGGCACCAGTAGAAGTTGGAATGATGTTTTGGGCAGCAGCGCGAGCACGGCGCAAATCACTGTGAGGTAAATCCAAAATCCGTTGGTCGTTTGTGTAAGCGTGAGTCGTAGTCATGAGGCCGCGACGGATTCCAAAGGCGCCATGCAAAGCTTTAGCGATAGGTGCCAAGCAGTTTGTGGTGCAAGATGCGTTTGAAATGATGCAATCCTCAGCTTTGAGGTCTTCATCGTTCACGCCCAACACAATCATGTTGTCGATGGCGTCCTTTGGGGGAACGGTCAACAGGACTTTCTTTGCGCCAGCATCAATGTGCTTTTGACAAGCTTCGCGCGTTGCGAAAATCCCGGTAGCCTCAATCACAAAGTCAATATTTAAATCACCCCAAGGTAGACTGGCTGGGTCGCGCTCAGCGAGAGCTTTGAGGGACTTTCCATTCACTACGAGTTCTCCGTCGCCGACTTCCACAGTACCGTCAAAACGGCCACCGACAGTGTCGTAGCGGAGGAGGTGTGCGAGGGTCGCCGGGTCGGTCAGATCGTTGATTGCGACAACTTCAAAGTCGTCGCCACGAGTCTGCATGATGCGGAAGACATTTCGGCCGATGCGACCGAAACCGTTGATGGCAATGCGAATGGCCATAGGATTGGGTTATTTATGGGGTTTTACAGCTGAAAGGGGTTCCATGCTGCGGAGGAATGAGGCATTCTAGGCTCGTGACCCACTCTGCGAAACCCGCTCCTTGCCAGTTGGAGAGCTCCATTATCCAGCACTTTCAAGCTTTAGGGCCTTGGCCGCCATCTTCGAAGTGCCTCCTTGCTTGCTCCGGTGGCGCGGACTCAACTTACTTGGCTTTGGCGTGGGCTCAATTCGCGAGAGAGGCTCAAGTCGAGGGGCTGGCTATTGTTGTGGACCACGGAGGCCGGCACGAAAGCGCGGCGGAAGCTGCCGAGGCGGTTGAGCGACTTGCTGATTTTGGGATTCAAGCAAAAGTGCGCACACTGAGGCAAGATGTCCGGAGCGAAAATGAGATGCGCAACGCTCGTTATGACGAGCTTGCTCAGGTTGCGGCTGAGTTTGGGGCCGACTTTTTACTGACAGCTCATCACGCTGATGACTTAGCAGAAACCGTTTTACTTCGCCTGATGCGAGGAACGGGACTTCGTGGATTGACGGGAATTCCTTCGCGTCGCAAGTTCCAACTTCCAAATGGTCGTGAAATAGAAATTCGTCGTCCACTCCTCAATTTGCGCGCAAGTGAGATTCGGGAATTCTTAAGTGCTGCAGCGATTCCTTGGACTGAGGACCCGACGAACCAAGACCCTGAATATGCGGCGAGAAATCGGTTGCGAAAGGAAATTCTCCCGGCATTAGAAACAATTGCGACTGGCGATCCGATTAAGGCGGTTTTGCGTATCGCGAATGAAGCTTCGGATTGGCAGAACGCGATGTCGGAGTTCCTGGAAAATTCCACTGATTGGAATGCCTTGCCTAGCTATCTTCGTCAGCAGGCGATTGCCGAGAAGCTTCGAGAATTAGGAGAAACCGTTAGCCCGGCCCGGCTTCGCGATTTGGAATCATCTCTCCTAAAAAATGGTCTCGCAGGTGTGAATCAAAGAACGAAGCTAAAAATAGACAGTGGGGCAATCACGTATCGGAAGAAATGAAACTTTGAGGCTTGTGCTCTCTTGTTCGTTTTTGTTCCAACAATTCCCCTTCAGGGGTTGGTCGGTTAGAAAATCATTGCCTAGTGGCTACTGAATCGTAAGTGCCAACGAGTTGAGCATTGTGGCGTATCCCACGTCGGCTCCGTGGAACCAAATATTTATACCAGAAGCATTCGCTGGAACAGTTTGATTCAAGCTTGCCATGCCAGAAGCGTCCATTCGGATGGACGTCACATGGTAAGGTGAGCTCACATACCCTGTTCCATAAGGGGTGTTGATCGGGCCGCCACCAGAAATAGACCAGACGAAAAACACTTTTCCATTTTGGGCGCAATTCATAAAGTCAACTTGGGCAGTTTGACCCGCAACAAGGTTGTTGATGACCATTGTTGGCCCGGGAGGAACCGTAACAATGTCTACTGTTCCAGCCGCAAAACCATTCGCAGTATCCAACTCAATGGCGGCAAGTTGCCCGGTATTGTCAGCGTAGCCTCCTATCCACCAAAGGCCCCAAAAGGGGCCGATGTTTACGCTAACGCTATTGGAGTGGCTCCCGCCTGGAGGCAAATCAGGGATGGTTTCGTTAACCCCAATCTGGTAGTCGGATCCGTTGCTCTCAATGACATTGTCCTGCGAGAGGTAGAAGCCAAGATTCGTGGGCATGCCGCACGAGGCGGTACCAATATTTCCAACGGTGTAGTTAATTTGGACATTCCCGCCAACAGGAACAACCGTCGGGGAAAATGTCATAGACGTAATAACCAAGTCTGGGCCCATCTGTGCAAGGCCTGTAGAGGG
>DLRM01000067.1:0-139 GCA_002500505.1 Planctomycetes bacterium UBA7888 | reverse complement strand
AGAAGCAGGAGCGTACAGAGGGGAAGTAGCTTTTTCATAACAGGGCCAATCTACCAAAATATCTGAGTTTAGGGGTTGTTAAAGGAGCTTTAAGAGCACGAAGCCCGCCACGGGGAAATTGTCCCCATTTTGTTCCCAT
>DLRM01000010.1 GCA_002500505.1 Planctomycetes bacterium UBA7888 | reverse complement strand
ACGAATTCCCTTCTTTCTCCCCTTGATTGTTTGCGCTTGTGTAACGAGTGCCCGTGAGGAGTTATACCGAGGAATCAATCTTCCTCTGCGTCAGGGCACAACCTATGCAGGCGCATTTCCCTAAGATACTCGGTAATGCTGAACTCCGATACTCCCCAAACTTTCGCAACCGCTGTCAATTGCATGGATGGCCGCGTGCAAACAAGCGTGATGGTCTTTGCCAAAGCGCGATTTGGCGTGGATTACGTAGATATGGTGACCGAAGCAGGGGCTGTGGCGAATATCAATGAGGGTGTGCGCCGCCATGTGGAGATATCAGTTCAGGCCCATTCGTCTAAAGGTATTGTCGTTGCAGCGCATGCCGATTGTGCAGGAAACCCAATTTCAGACGACGAACAGAAGGAACAGTGCCGAGAAGCAGCGCGCATTCTGAAATCGGACTGGCCGGAGATGGAAGTTATTTCAATATGGGAACCACTGGATGGGCACTTGGAAATTTTGGAATACTAAATTCGTTACCGAAATTAGATTTTATTTTGGCAGTAGACTTTGAAGTGTAGCGAGTACTTCTGGGAAATTTTCCGATACATCTCTCCGTTCACCCGGATCTTTTTGCAAGTCAAAGAGCAGGGGCACTTTGCCTTCATGGGGCACAACACCGGTTTGAGAGTTGGTTTTAACCAATAGCTTCCACCTCCCTTTTCTTATGCCGTGTATTTCATTGCCTGGGCCATGAATGAGCATGATTCGCTCATCCTGCCAAGCACCACCTGTCATCAATGGAAGTAAGCTGCGCCCATCAAGTGGTAGTTTGGTCGCGCGAGCTGTGGATGTTTCTGATATGGCACTCATATCCAATGCGGTGGGCAAGAGGTCCAGCGTGGAGGCCAATTCCCGACAGATACTCCCAGCTGGAATTGTGCCTGGCCACCAGGCAAGAGCTGGGACGCGATGCCCGCCTTCCCAGGAAGAGCCCTTGCCATCCATGAGAGGGCCAGATGAGCCACCATTTTCTCCTTTGATAATCCAAGGACCATTATCAGAAGTGAAAATGAACAAGGTTTTCTCTGCTACTCCGCAATCGCTTAAGGCCTTTGCGATGACGCCTGCGCTCCAATCCAGCTCCTCGACGACATCTCCATAAATCCCTCGGGGAGATTTCCCGGCGAATTCTTCGCCCGGGTGGAGAGGCACATGCGGCATGGCATAGGGAACATAGAGAAAGAAAGGGCGGTCACGGTTGCGGTGAATGAATTCAACGGCGTATTCGGTATATCGCCTGGTAAGTGTGCTTTGGTCGGGGTTGTATTCCGCAACAAGTTTGTTTTTGTAAAGAGGGATGGGGGGGTAGTTACGGTTTGGGACGCTGGGCAACATGTCGTTGCTGTATGGAAGACCGAAGTACTCATCAAATCCGTGGTCCAATGGCAACACGCCAGCATGGTCACCCAAGTGCCACTTCCCAATGACGGCTGTTGCGTATCCGCGCGCCTGGAGTGCTTCAGCCATGGTGGTCTCATCCTCGGCAAGGCCTTCCTTGGAACCCGGAAAGAGGACCCATCCGAAGCCGGAATGATGGGGATAACGTCCCGTGAGTAATCCGTATCGACTCGCAGAGCAGGCGGGGGAGGCTGAGTGGAAGTCCGTAAAGCGCATTCCCAGTTGGGCCATGCGGTCGAGCTGCGGGGTACGAATCACGGGGTTGCCGTAGGAGCTGAGGTCTCCCCATCCCATGTCATCGGCAAACAGAATCACAATGTTGGTCTGATCTTCTTGGCTAGGCGACTTCGGAGGAATTGCACAGGCACTTAACACCAAGGCAAGCGGGAGGACTGTTCTCTGCATAGAGAGAGGATAATGTCCTGACTTGATAGTGGGGTAGAAGGTAGAATAGTTGGCTTCAAAACCCCCACATCATGAGCAAAACACACAAAATAGCAGTCCTCTCCGGTGACGGCATTGGCCCCGAAGTCGTGCATGAGGGATTGCGCATTCTCGAAGCTGCCGCCGATCGTTGGGGCTTTTCTTATGAGTTAACTGAGTACCCCTATGGGACCGAGCATTGGCTCGCAACTGGCGGCGAAGACGGAGGTGAAATTTTCCCCGACGAAGCTTTTGCCGAAGCGCAACAACATGATGCCCTTTTGCTCGGTGCAATTGGCGACCCGCGCGCACCGGTAGGCTTGATTGAACGCGGTGTGATTGGCAAGTTGCGGTGGGAAGGTGGGCTGTACATCAACCTGCGCCCGATTAAGTTGTTCGATGAGCGGTGGTGTCCATTGAAAGACAAGTCTCCCGAGCAGGTGGACATGGTTATTGTGCGCGAAAACACTGAAGACGCTTATGTATTTCCTGCCGAGTTTGAAGATGAGGGTGGTCCCAACGAGGTCGCTTCCCAACCTATGCGCTATACCCGCGCAGGAACTGAGCGCGTAATTCGTTACGCCTTTGAGTTGGCGATGACTCGCCCACGGAAGGAGTTGACTTTGATTGACAAGGCCAATGCCGTCCGCGCTCAAGACATCTACACACGCGTGTTCGAAGAAGTGGCCAAGGAGTATCCAGAAGTCAAAACTGATCACGCCTATATTGATGCTGCTTGCATGTGGATGATTAAGAATCCCGAGTGGTTTGATGTGGCTGTGACCACAAATCTTTTCGGCGACATCATCACAGACCTTGGTGCCATGGTGCAAGGTGGCATGGGTGTAGCCGCTTCTGGAAACATCAACCCCGGCCAGTTCTCCTTATTTGAGCCCATCCACGGCTCAATGCCTAAAGCAACTGGGAAAAACACAGCAAATCCCATTGCGACGATTAACGCCGTTGCAATGATGCTGGAACACTTGGGTGAAACGGAAGCTGCCGCCGCAGTGGAAGGCGCGGTTGCTGACCTCCTCCGCTCTGACCGCGTGAAAGGTTTGAAGGCTGGCCTTCACTCCACCTCCGAGTGGGGCGATATGGTGCTCGAGCAGCTCAGCGCCCTTTCTGTTTAACTAGAGACATAGCCGCTCACTTCAGGGAAGAGCTAGTTTAATACAGGGAGGATGTCTCCCTAGTTCCTGCTTTCGGGGCCGTTGACGTAGTTTTGACTTAGCACTTTTGGTATCTTTGTCCTAGAAGAGAGAATGATGCTTCGTCAATCGGCCAAAACAATCGCGACGGTTTTTCTTCTGCCGGACTGCGACCTGTCCTGTCGTTTCTGTGCAAGTGATTTGGGGTTTGATTGCATGGAGGAGTCGCAAGCCCTTCACTTTATGGAAGAGCTGTCCGAATCTGGATACCAATCCGTGGTTCTTGGAGGTGGTGAGCCTTTGTTGTGGCCCGGCGACTTGTTCCGGATTGCTGGAAGGGCGCGCGAGTTAGGTTTAACAGTTCAGCTCAATACCAATGGCGTGGCTTGGCCGGAAGGACTCGAAAACAATAATGGTATTCAGCGCGTGATTCTGCCGTTGGATGGGGCAAGTAGGGCCTCGCATGACTGGTTGCGGGCTCCAAGAGGGGGGCATCGCGATTTGGTTGAAGACCGATTGGGCCGCTTAATTTCAACAGGGAAAGAAGCAACAGTTGGAACTGTGGTTTGCAAAAAAAACCAAACTGAGCTTCCCCTTCTCTATCGAGAACTCAAAGAGAAGTGCAGTACTGGCTTGCAGCTACATGCTTGGCATCTTTACCGATTTCGCCCCGTTGGAAGGGGTGGCGCTCGGGCGAATCGGGAAACCGAATTTGGATTAGCGAAACGGGAATTCCGAGATCTTTGCACCCCCCTTCAAACTTCAGAGTGCTCCTTTCAGGTTTTCCGTAGGCCTGATATGACCCGGTCCAGAGAGGTTGACTTTTTTTGGTTCCAGGATGGGGCTCTAAAAACAGGCTTCAATTCTGAAATCGCCGAAGAAGAAGAATTTGGTGAGGTACGGAGTCGCCTCGAACTTCCAGTGCTCCCGACCCCATAAGGTAGTCCAATGTTTCCCGTGCGATTTTCTCGTTTGGGAAACGTAGTTCTGTTTCCACAAGGCGCACTTCTTGAAAGCCTGAGTCCATAAGAGCAGTCAAATTTCCATCTTGGGGAGCGCGACTTTCGAAAATCCAAATTTCCCCAGAAGGGCGGAGGACTCGATCACATTCGGCGAGGCATTCCTGTAAGGATTTCGGCGGGAGGTAACCGAGAACCCAAGATGCGAAAATGAAGTCAATGCTCTCATTTTTTAGGGGCAAACTCCGGGCATCAGCCAAAAGGAACTCAATGTCCAAATTAAGGCACTTCCCTCGAGCCCACTCAAGCATGAGGGGAGCGGAGTCGCACGCCCAAAGCTGTGAGCATCCCAAATGGTGGGCAAGCTTTGCGGTGAAGCGGCCTGTTCCACAGCCGATTTCCAGAACAGACTTCCCTTCAAAGCAGGCCTCCTCCCTCAAAGCCTCGATGGCTAATCCGTCGGGGTCCTCTGCCTGGGCAAAAGCGGCGAAAATCTCGGGGGCTTCCGCGTAAGCGCGCCGCCAGCCACAAGACTGAGAGGAAGTTGGGGAAGGCTTCGGCAGCGTCATCCCTCCAGCCTAGAATCTCTACATGGATTCGGGGCGAACGAATCGACACACCCAGAGCCGGATTAGGGAAGGACGATTACACGGGGGGTGGTAAGGACTGGCATTCCAATGACATCTACGACACCTTGAGCGAACAAGTTCAGACCTCGTGGAGCATTTATTGGGATGGTCCAGGACTTGCTAAAGGAGTTGCGTCCCCAGCCGGCGAGAATCGGAGAGGGCCCAATCTCCAGGTTCACAGTGGAGTAATAGCTTGGGAGGTCATCAAAGGAAACGAACAAGGCAACGATTCCATTTCCGGTCACAGTCAAGCCGAAACTGATTGGATTGTCCGGCGATGGGGCCCAACCTATGGCCAATTCTCCTGCATAACCTTGGCCAGGATTCACGGTCGGCAAGTTGTCAAAAACCATGACTTCTTCTGAGCCTTGGCAGGTCACGTAAACTTTTCCATTGCAGAAAACGGCATCGTTCGGTTGTTGGTAACCTTGGCCAGTACTACTGGATTGAAAGGAAGCAAGCTCCGAAAAGTTCAACATGTCGACAAAGGAAATGGTTCCGGTTGGCAAATCGCAAGCAACGAGCAGACTTCCATCAGCGGAAAGAGCTAAACCGTGTGCGCCACCACCTGATGACAAACGAATGGTACGGATAAGTTCTCCGTCGGGCGAAATGATATAGAGACGAGCATTTGTTGAGAGGCAGCCCACAACGAAGTCTCCATTAGGTAGCTCAACCACATCTTGTCCACCAGGAAAGATATAGTTCCCTTCATTCTCAGCCATCAAATTCGACCAAGTGCCTGCTATTGTTGAGTCGGTGAAAAAAAGTTCGGCACTCGAGCCTGACCAAGTTGGGGTGTAAGCGGTTGTCGGCACAACAACTTGGCTCCCTGTGTCCAGCGGTCGTCCGTTTGATTTCCAACTCGTGTTGAATTCGGCATTGGGGTCCACCAAAAATGTGTTGGTGTCAATTCCATACACAGCACCAGAGCCGTCCACGGTGGTGACCCAAAGTCCCGGGCCGCCCGTCGTAATGCCGAACGGATAGCATGAACCCAATCCGAACGGATCGGGGAGCTGGACCGTGTGAGTGACCGCACCACTTGCTAAATCCCAAATGGAAACGGTTCCATCGCTTGAGTTTGTGACCGCGCCTGAGGTTGCGGTCCCCGTAACGGGGTCAAAAATCAAGGCAATGTCCTCTGGGTAGTTGCCCACCTGAATCGTGCGAACAACTGTATCGGTTGTGGTGTCAATCTCTGCAACGATGTTGTTGTTGCCCATGAAGTCGCCAGAGACGGCAACGTATAAGCGATTGAAGCTAGGGTCTGTGGTCAATCCAAAAGTCTTGGATGGATTCCCGTTGCCCATGCCGGACAAAGAAATGTCGTGAGAAAAGGATTGTGCGCTCAATAAAGATGCGCATGAAGTAGCGGCAAACAGGGCCGCAATGTGAACAAGTTTCATGGTTACCCCTCCAGGGTTTCCGCCTGGAATTGATGAAAGGTGAGTCGTTTTGTGTGAGGTTTTCCGGCTTGCGCTTCAATCTTCAGCCACCCTTCCCAAGCCAAGGTACATCAGAATCAATCTGGGAGCATGCTCAGTGGTTTTGTGGCCTTCGTAACGCTTACGGCGGCGGACCCGCGGAGGATTTACACCTCGCTTCCCGTCGCACAAGGACTTTGGACTGTGAATGAACACCCTCACTATACCAGGATGGCCTACAATTCTCCGCCGATGACACTCATACTTCTCCAAAACGCGAATCTTTTTGCTCCCCAAAAACGGGGGATTTGCTCAGTCTTGGTGGGTGGAGGGAAGGTGTTGGCGATTGCCCCTGAGGGGGAGTCCTTAGGGCTTTCTGGTGTGCCCGTTGAATTGCTAGATCTCGAAGGTGCCCGCCTAATCCCTGGTTTTGTAGATTGCCACGCTCATATCACGGGTGGTGGTGGAGAAGACGGAGCTTCCACAAAAGTCCCGGCCCCCTTACTGCGCCACTTCACTACCGCTGGCGTAACTTCTGTAGTCGGCCTTCTAGGCACAGATGATGTCACCCGCGCCACGGCCGAACTTCTCGCCAGTTCCCGTTCCCTTCGCGAGTCAGGGATATCTGCTTGGTGCTGGACCGGAGGTTATCACCTACCACCCAAAACTTTGACTGGCACCCTCCGCGGCGACATCGTGCATTTGGATTCGGTTATAGGTGCCGGTGAGATTGCGCTCTCTGATCACCGTTCTAGCCAGCCAACCCTCGAAGACTTGTTGAAAGCCGCTGGCGATTGCCATGTTGGAGGGCTCATCGCACGCAAGGCTGGGGTATTGCATCTCCACCTTGGCGATGGAGAACGGGGACTTGAACTCGTGCGCGCTGCCCTTGATACCAGCGAAATTCCGGCCAGAGTTTTTCACCCAACACACATCAACCGGCGCACAATTCTTTTTGAAGAAGCTCTCGAGCTCGCCGAGCGAGGCTGTCATGTGGATCTAACGGCTTTTCCCGTTGCCGAAAACGAGGATGGATTTTCAGCTGAGCAGGGACTTCAACGATACTTAGAAAGTGGGCTCCCCCCAGAACGAATCTCGGTGAGTAGTGACGGTGGCGGGTGCCTCCCCGTTTTTGATATGGATGGCCGGATGACCGACATGGGAGTCGGTACCAGTGCCTCGCTTCCTGAGACTCTTGCCAAAGCCTGTGAGCTCGGAATTCCCCTCGAGTCTGCACTTCCAGCCTTTACATCAAATATTGCCAATCACCTTCGCTTAAGCGGCAAAGGCCGAGTTGCCGAGGGGTGCGATGCGGACCTTTTGATCTTGAGTTCCAAAGGAAAAGTGGATTCCGTGATGGCGCACGGAAGGTGGATGGTGCGAGAAGGCACATGCCTTGAGGTTGGAGTTACCTAGTCGCGCCGGACTCCCTCCGCATGGCTATGATTCAGGGTGGGAATCGCTCCTCCCCCCTAGTTTAGGTATCCAAGAGGGGCACTCCCTTCCCCAGAATTCCCCATGACACGCGGTTACATTGTCCCCATCGGCGGCGCGGAGAAAAAAATCCGTGACCGCTCTATTTTGCGGCGCTTCGTTGAAGTCTCCGGCGGTTCCGCAGCAAAGATTGCCGTAATCCCCACGGCTTCTCAGCTTGAGGAGACTGGCCCGCGGTATGTTGAGGTTTTTCAAGACCTCGAAGCGGCAAAAGTTGACTCCCTTCCTTTTGAAGAGCGTTCCGACTGCACTCGCAAAGATTGGTTGCGGATTTTAGAAGAGGCTACCGGCGTTTACATCACTGGCGGGAATCAACTTCGGCTCTCTACTACCATTGGTGGAACCACGGTTGCCGACTTACTCCGGATTCGGAACAACCAAGATGGCCTCACTGTAGGGGGAACATCTGCCGGCGCTTCCATTCTCTCTGAACACATGATTGCCTATGGGAAGGAGGGGCCGACTCCGCGACCGGACATGGTTTCGCTTGCCCCTGGATTTGGGTTGACTCATGAGATAATCGTGGACCAACACTTTCGAAAGCGCGACCGACTCGGTCGCTTACTCACTGCCCTTGCTTTTAACCCACGGCCAATTGGTATTGGTCTTGATGAAAACACTGCTGCTTTCATTTCGCCTGAAGACAAAATTGAAGTTTTAGGTACGGGCGCCATCACCATTGTGGACCCCTCCGGAATGGAATTTTCATCCATGGACTCTGCGCACAGTCGTGCACCAGTCAGCGTACTTGGAATCAAACTTCATGTTTTAACCGAGGGTTGTTCTTACGACATCCCATCTCGGAAAGCTACTCACGGCCCTGTCCTTCTTTGACCTTTATTCGTATTTACCATGAAGATTCTTGACCGCAATGTTTATCTTGGCCCGAGCCTTTACGCGCATTTTCCAACGATTCGCCTAACTCTTGACTTGGGCGACTTGGAGGAGTGGCCCTCGGTTCGTTTGGGGGAATCGTTTGCTGAGTCGCTTCTTGAAAAATTGCCCGGACTTAAAAATCATGGATGTTCTTACCGAGAAGAAGGCGGCTTCCTGCGCCGGATGCGAGAGGACGAAGGAACTTGGCTTGGCCACATTTTCGAACATGTTGTTATTGAGCTTCAGCAGATGGCTGGCATTTCGGTGACCTTCGGAAAGACTCGGTCGAATGGCGAATACGGCCAGTACGATGTCGTTTTCCAGTATGAGAAAGAAGAAGTTGGTCTCGAGGCTGCGAAGTTGGGTTTGCGTTTGCTGCACAACATCCTTCCGGCCGAAGCACCGGTAGACAATCTTCGAGACATTGATTTTGATTGGGAAGAAGAGCGTGATCAGTTCATTCGTTTCGCCCAAAGGCGTGCATTTGGCCCATCGACGGCCTCTTTGGTCAAAGCTGCGGAAGAGCGCGATATTCCTTGGATGCGTTTGAATCCCTATTCCTTAGTGCAGCTCGGCCACGCTTGCTATGGGAAGAAGATTCAGGCAACGATTACTTCCGAAACTCGTCACATTGGAGTGGAGATTGCATCCGATAAAGAAGAGACCAACAAAATGTTGGGGGACTTGGGGTTGCCCGTTGCGAATCAGCGTTTGGTGTACACCGAGCGAGAGGCAGTTCGAGCCGCAAATCGCATTGGTTTTCCAGTTGTACTGAAACCTCTGAATGCAAACCATGGCCGAGGAGTCTCGATTAACTTAAAAGATGACGCATCCGTTCAGGCCGCATTTGAAAATGCGAAAATCCACAGCCGGTCAGTGATTGTGGAAAGTTTTCTTTCCGGATTTGACCATCGACTTCTGGTGGTTGATGGGAAACTGGTCGCAGCAAGCAAACGTGTGCCCGGCCATGTTGTGGGAGATGGAAAATCAACGATTGAGGAACTGATTGAAATTGTGAATCAGGATCCGCGGCGGGGGATTGGGCATGAAAAAGTACTCACAAAGCTGGAGTTAGATTACCAAGCCAACCGGTTGTTGGAGCTGAAAGGGTTCGCCGTAGACTCGGTTCCTGTAGAGGGCAAGATTGTTTATCTTCGCAGCACTGGAAACTTGTCCACGGGTGGCACGGCTGTAGACGTCACTGATGTCATGCACCCGGACAACCGCGACATGGCGGAACGCGCCGCCCGAGCAGTTGGTTTGGATGTCTGCGGGGTAGATTTCCTTACGGAAGACATTACGGTTTCCTACAAAGTTGGCGGTGGCGGAATTTGCGAAGTAAACGCCGCGCCAGGTTTTCGGATGCATGTAGCCCCAAGTGAGGGAACGTCGCGAGATGTTGCCGGCCCTGTGATGGACATGCTCTTCCCGGAGGGATCTCCTGCGCGCATTCCGATTGCCAGCATTACAGGTACAAACGGAAAAACCACTACATCGCGCATGGTATCGCACATCTTCAAGATGACAGGGAAGGTTACAGGCTTAACCTCTACCGATGGCGTTTATATTGACGGCCATTTGACCGTAAATGGTGATATGACGGGCCCAGCATCCGCTCGCATGGTTTTACGGGACCCCAAGGTCGAAGTTGCCGTATTGGAGACTGCGCGTGGCGGCTTGTTGCGAAGTGGCCTGGGATATCGTCGGAGTGATGTTGGAGCGGTTTTGAATGTCGCTGCGGACCACCTTGGTCTTCGGGGAATTGAAACTGTTGAAGAATTGGCAAAGGTGAAGCGCATTGTGGTTGAGGTCGCCAAAGACACTGCTGTTCTTAACGCTGATGACCGCTTATGTTTGGAGATGGCAGACCGAACAAAAGCTGAAAACCTCTGCTATGTCACCATGAACTCCGACCATGCACTTGTCAGGAAACACATTCAGGCGAATGGTCGAGCTGTTGTGCTTGAACGCGGAATGGGTGGCAACATGATTGCTATTTATGACAAGGGGCAACATATCCCTTTGCTTTGGGCGCACCTGATTCCAGCAACCTTGGATGGTCGCGCTGCGCACAATGTGCAAAATGCCATGTTTGCCGCAGGCATTGCTTTTAGTATGGGTGTGAGTTTGGAGGATATTCGCCACGGATTGCGAACATTCGATACCACCTTCTTCCAGGCGCCCGGACGGATGAATATTTTTGATGATCATCCATTCAAAGTAGTTATGGACTACGGGCACAACCCTGCAGCGGTAAAAGCGATGGTGGATTTAACTGAACGCATGGAAGCGCAAGGTAAAAACATTTTGGTTTTATCTGCCCCGGGCGATCGCCGCGATGAGGACATTCGCGAAATCGCCGCCCTATGTGCTGGAAAGTTTGACCACTACATATGTCGACGTGACGACAATCTGCGAGGTCGAGAATCCGATGAAATCCCCATGATGTTACGAGATGCTTTGATTGCGAATGGTGTTTCGGAAGATTCCATTGAGTTGATTCCTGAAGAACAGAACGCTGTTCAGCGATCGCTTGAAATGGCTGAGCAAGACGATTTACTTTTGATTTTCGTTGACGCCATTTCTAGAACCTGGAAACAAATCCAGGACTTCCAGCCAGAAGGTATGGAGTCATCAGGTTCCAATCCTAAATCTGAAGCTGCCACTGAATTTGGCTCCTTCGGCGGCTTCGAACAGGGGAATTTGGGTGGAATGGATTTTGAAACTGAAGTCGAACTTATTCGCGATTCGCGAGGAGTTCGGGTGGCGGTTGCGGAAGAAACGGACTAATCAAGATGAGTCGATTTGAACTACGAGACTCCCGCCGTCTCACTGGCCCCAATGTCATTTGGGATAAACCCGGCCCGGTCATGGACATTGCTTTGGAGGATTCTGACCGGGAACTCGCAGAGCAAACTTGGGAGCGCTACGCACGCCTTTTAATGAATGCGCTGGGCTGGGAAAAAGAGGAAACAGCGACTCGCCATTTTCCAGGTGGTTTGAGTTTGGCTTTTAGCGCTCCGATGGATGTTCTTTACTCTGCTTGCGAAGTCAACGAAGTGGCGTGGGCTATGGCCGTTGCAGAGATTGAGGGTTCTGAAATCCCTGACTTCAATGGCGAAGTTGAAGAATGGAAAGCTGAAGTTCGCAAGGAGCGGAATCCTCCCTTACTTAGAATTCAACGAGCTGCCCAGAAGCGCAATAAAATTTTCTTGACCTGTGATGATGAAGTTTCGGTTGGTGCTGGTCGGTGGTCACGCACTTGGCCTGTGAAGAGGCTTCCCGAAACCGGCGATATAGATTGGGACAAGATTTCTTCAATTCCCATTGCTATGGTGACCGGCACAAACGGAAAAACGACAACCGTTCGTTTGTTGAAGGCTATGGTTGATGCCCAGGGAAGAGTCCCCGGGCTTTCTTCAACTGATTGGTTGCGTGTGGGCAACCAAATCTTGGACCGCGGTGATTGGTCTGGACCGGGTGGCGCCCGCCATATTCTTCGCAACGAAAATACCGACATCGCTCTTTTAGAAACCGCACGTGGCGGCATGCTGCGTCGTGGATTGGGTATCGGTGCGGGCGAGGCTGATGTGGTTTTGATTACGAATGTTGCGCCAGATCACCTTGGAGAGTGGGGGATTCAAGATATTGACATGTTGGCGGACACTAAGTTTGTGATTCGTCACGCAGGAAAGTCGGTAGTCCTGAATGCCGATGATGAGAAATCGGTCGAACGCATGGATTGGATTACGCAACCACTCACTTGGTTCTCTCTTGACCCTGAGAACCCGATTGTTCGGGCACACCTTGCCAATGGTGGGACTGCTGCTGTTCTAAAAGGTGAACAGTTATGCTGGTGCGAAGATGGGGAAACCCAATCGCTTTTGAGTGTTCATGAAATCCCGATTAGTTTAGGTGGGGCCGCCAAGCACAATGTTGCGAATGCTCTCGGTGCAATCGCAGTTGCAAAAAAACTGGAACTCAAGGACGACGCTATTTTGGAGGGGCTGAAAAATTTCCAGAGCAGTGTGCAAGATAACCCCGGTCGACTGAATCGTTTTGAAGTGAACGGAGCTCAAGTGTTAGTCGATTTTGCGCACAACCCTCATGGCCTTTCCGCTCTATTGGACATGACTGCCGCTATGCCAGCGAAACGTCGCCTTATCACGATTGGCCATGCCGGAGATCGTGACGATGATGCTATTTGCGAAGTCGCTCTCACTGCCGCCCGTTCTGGAGTGGACCACATCATTATCAAGGAGCAGGAAAAAGACCTTCGTGGCCGCGCTGTGGGCGAGATTCCTGCCATTATGGAAGAGGCCCTCTTAGCTGACGGATATCCGGCTAATCAAATTTCCCGCGCCGACTCCGAGTTGGAAGCCACTGACCTTGCTCTTAAATGGGCGCAACCCCAAGACCTCCTCCTTCTCCTTACCCTCTCCCAAAGGGCTGAGGTCCTGGCGCGATTGGGATGAGGATGAAAGCTAAAAGGAACCCTATCCTTCCTTTGCTTCATACTCGGCTTTGAGGCCTTGAAGTACGGTGGGGTCGGCGAGGGTAGTGGTGTCGCCAATAGTTTTTCCTTCCGCCATATCGCGTAGGAGGCGGCGCATGATTTTCCCAGAACGCGTTTTTGGGAGCTCAGGTGTGAAGTGGACGGCCTCGGGTCGAGCGAGTCCGCCAATAAGTTTGGCAACATGTGCACGAATTTCTTCTGCGAGTTCAGGCGACGCTTCATTGCCGCCTCGGAGAATGACAAAACCAACAGGCGCTTGGCCTTTGAGTTCGTGGTTCACGCCAATCACTGCCGCTTCGGCAACTGCAGGGTGATCGACAAGCGCGCTTTCAATTTCCATTGTGGAAAGACGATGGCCTGAAACATTCATGACATCATCCACTCGACCTAAAACCCAGATGAAACCATCGTCATCGCGCTTGGCACCGTCGCCGGGGAAGTAGTTGCCTGGGAACCGCGACCAATAGGTTTCTTCGTAGCGCTCCGGGTCGCCCCACAATCCGCGGAGCATCGAGGGCCAAGGGCGAGTGAGTACGAGGTATCCACCGCCGGGACCTTCGACTTCTTCACCCTCTTCATTAAGTAGCTTGGCCTCAATACCTGGAAAGGGCGTGGTTGCCGAACCTGGCACCGTTGTGGTTAAACCGGGAAGAGGGGTAATCATGATGCCGCCGGTTTCCGTCTGCCACCAGGTGTCCACGATGGGGCAGCGCCCACCGCCGATGTGGTGCAAGTACCAAACCCATGCTTCAGGATTGATGGGCTCGCCAACGGTTCCGAGTAAGCGCAACTTGGACAAATCATGTTTTGCGGGGTGCTCGTCGCCCCATTTCATAAAAGCGCGAATTGCAGTTGGTGCGGTATAGAAAACCGTTACGTCATACTTTGCGCACAACTCCCAAAAACGATCCAAACCCGGATGATTGGGCGCGCCTTCGTACATGACTTGGCTCACGCCATTGGCCATCGGCCCAAACACGATGTAAGAGTGTCCAGTAATCCAACCAATATCTGCTGTGCACCAATAAACGTCTGTTTCAGGTTTTAAGTCAAACACTAAGTTGGTGGTGGCAAGCGCACCGGTCATGTATCCGCCCGTAGTGTGCATGATTCCTTTGGGCTTGCCGGTCGTGCCGCTAGTGTAAAGAATGAACAATAAATCTTCGCTGTCCATGGAAAGAGGGTCGCATTCGTCCGATTGAGAATCGACAACATCGACCCATTCCACGTCGCGAGAATCTCCTTTAGCTGCAGTGGTTACGCCTTCGCCGCGCCGCCACACCAAGACATTTTCAATAGAGGGACAATCAGAAACTGCTTCATCAGAGACTACTTTCAAATCCAAAACTTTTCCACGGCGCCAGGTCCCATCCGCGGTAATCAACAACTTCGCTTCTTGGTCTTGGATGCGATCCTTTAAGGAAGTTGCAGAGAAACCTGCGAAAACGACCGAGAATACTGCGCCAATGCGAGCGCAAGCCAAAACGGACATTGCTAACTCGGGGACCATCGGCATGTAGAGAGTCACGCGGTCTCCCTTTTCAACCCCAAGAGCCTTTAGACCGTTGGCGACTTTGCAGACACCCTTCAACATATCCGAGTAAGTGAGCGTTTGCGTGTCTCCTGGCTCTCCTTCCCAGTAATAGGCCACGCGGTCCCCATTCCCCTCAGCTACATGGCGGTCCAAGCACTGCACACTTGCATTCAGTTTGCCGCCCAAAAACCACTTCGCGTATGGAGGGGTCCAGTCCATAACTTGGGACCACTTTTGATCCCAATGAAGTTTTTCTGCCCAGTCGCTCCACCAACCTTGCCAGTCTGCGTCAGCCTTTGCCCAGACTTCGGGGTCCTTGCAGTTGGCCTGTGTAACAAATTCAGCGGGAGGTGCAAAGTTGCGATGCTCTTCGAGCAAAGTGTCAATGGCTTTTGTGGAATCGGTCATTTTGAGAAAAGTTATCTATTTGCGCTCAGGGCCGGCGCAAACCCCGCGTTTTGAAGTTAAAACAAAGTCGGCGAGCTCACGCACGCTTGCGAATTCGCTTTCAGTGTGAGTGCGGGCAATTTCAGTGGGGGAGGCATCTGTTGTGAACATTGCATGCAGGGCATGCCGAAGGGCATCGCGTTCTTCAGGAGAAAAACCTGCGCGCCGCAAACCAATTGTATTGGGTGTGCGCCAGCGAATTGGGTAAGAGCCCGCAACAATGGAAAAAGGCGGGGCATCCTTTGTGACCATGCTCCCTCCGCCAACCATGGTCATACGACCTACTTTTCCAAATTGATGTACGGCAGAACTAGCAACCAAGATTGCACCTTCGCCAACTTCAGCATGTCCTGCCACGGCCGAGTTATTTACAAGTGTGGCACCTGTGCGCACGATGGAATTGTGGCCGACATGGCTACCCGCCATCATGATCACGCCATCCTCTAGGATTGTGGCATTTTCTTCACCACTTGCACGATGCACAGTGCAGTGTTCAAAGAGGCGACAGTTATTGCCAATCAAAACTTTAGACCGCTCACCAGCATAATCCTTGTCCGCTGGTTCGCCGCCGAGTGCGCTTCCGGTTCCAATCCGTGTGCCAGCGCCGACGATGGTCCGACCGCTCAGGTGAACATGAGGACTCAGTTGGACTCCTGCGCCTAGTTCCACGCCCGGTTCAACGACACACCACGGGCCAATTTCCACGCCTGCAGACAGTTCAACACCGGGGAGAACCACGGCGGTCGGGTGAATGAGAGGCTCCTCCAGGGATTGGTTCATTTCGATAGTTTATGAAAGCAATTGGAATGGTGGAAAAGGCAAACTGTCGCTACTCTTCGTCCATAGAGATTCCCAGTACCTCCCCGACTCCTTTTGCTTTTTCCCTCCCGCTTCATACTCCCCGCCGCACTAGCAATACTCACCTTGGTTCCTGCCATGAGTGCTCAAAGTGCCGCACCCACTCTTTACCGTGCGGACTCTGCCTGGCTCTCCAGTGGCAAGGTCATCCAGCCAGCCTACATCCTGGTGCGAGATGGCAAGATTGCCACGGTCAGCTCCGGCAAACCTATGATGGCACGCAACCTTCAAGTCGTTGAGATTAAAGGGGTTGCAACCGCTGGCATGGTCGATGCCTGGGCCAACCTGGTGCCAGCCGACTTACTCTCCGCTCAGGTTCGCCCCGCCTCTTTGCAGGTGACGGACGCGCTACCTGTGGATCTCCCTGGGGTGGACCCAGCGCTGGCGATGCGGGTCCAGTCCGCCCGCCGTGCCGGAGTTGTTGCTGGCTACTTAGGGACTGGAGGGTCGGAAATGCAGCAAGGTTTGGGCACTCCCGCTACATTTAGTGCTTCGAATTTGCCGGTTTCCACTGGGAAGCCTGCCCTGGATTTGGCCATGGGTTCGGCCAGAATGGGTGGCAGTGGGCAGTTTAAAGCCACCAAACAAGTCTCAGAGCTTTTGTCTTCCGCTCAAACTCTTCAAGACAACCTCGATGAGTACTCTGAGAAGTTGGAGAAGCACGAAAAGGATCTGGAGGAGTACAAGAAGAAGCTGAAAGAGTTCGGCGAGAAGAAGAAAAAAGAAGAAAAGGCTGCCGCCGAAGGTCCAGGAAAGAATGGGGAAGAGCAAAAGAAAGAAAAAAAGAAGGCTCCACCGAAGCGCCCGAAGCCGCCCGCCAAGCCTACCCCTAGCCTCACGCAATCCTGGCTTCTTGATGTTATCCATGGCGAGCGGGTTTTGCGTTTGCATGCCGAGAGTGCCTGGGATATTCAAGAAGCTCTTGAGCTTCAGGAGAAATACGAGATGGAGCTTGTCATCGTGGGCGGGCATGAGGCGGACTTAGTTGCCGAGGCTCTCGCCGAGGCTGAAGTCCCCGTGGTGCTTCCTGTACACAGCTCCTACTTGACCGCACCTTCCGAGCGGAGTTTCGCCACGCGCTACCAAACTTTGACCGAAGCGGGTGTGAAGGTGGCGCTTGCCTCTGGAACGGGCGATGGCTCCCGTGCCCTCATGCTGATGCGCGCAGGGAACTTGGTTGCTGCGGGTGCCGATAAGGCCGATGTTTGGGCTTCACTCACTGCCATCCCTGCTGCAATCCTTGGTTTTGAAAATGGACCCGGCAGTTTGAGCCCAGGTGCCCCGGCCGATTTTCTCCTCTTCCATGGACCCCATCCTTTCAATGCCTCTGGCTTTCAAACCCACAGTGCCAAGGGAGGACTCTTGAAATGATTCTTTCAACTCTCCTTCTTTCTACATTTGCTTCTGGCCACTCCTTAAACGGAACGGACGCTGTTGTGCTTCAGCCCAGCGCGGTTCTTCTTCCCAACGGGACTTTAGAGGAAGGCGCCTCGGTTTTGCTGCGCGGGGACAAAATTCTCGCCGTTGGCAAATCGATTCCTATGCCACCAGGTGTTAAAAAAATTCAGCTGGATGGAATCTTGGCTCCTGGTTTCGTGGATGCATTCTCCTTACGCAATTCCAGCAGTCTTCAGGAATCCAGCCGCGCACTTACCCCTGCACTTCGTGCAATTGATGGAGTTCAACTCGAACATCCATTCTGGGAAGAAGCTCTTCAAGCTGGAATCACATCGGTTCATGTTGTTCCGAACCCTCTTGGTGAAGGCGATCCTTACCACGTGCTTGCAGGCTGGAGTGCGTTGCTGAGAACGGGAACCGGTTTTGGTGTGGACTCCTACTTAGAATCACGCACTCTTGTCAGTCGCTCTCGCCAAATACTAGGAACACTCTCGGGTTGGGAACAAAGCCGCGAGGGTGGACCATCCTCCCTTGCCGGCATTGCGGGGATGCTTGCCGACGCTGCTTCTACAGTTCCTCTTTCCCGGCACGGCACCCTCGCTTTTGTAGATAGTGCCGAGGCTGTTCGCTTAGTCAGGCGCGTGGGTAAAGAGCAGAAATTTGCGACCTACTTTTTATGTAGAGGAGATGTCGCAAGCTATGGAGGAGAGCTGAGTGCATCGTTGGTTGGTCTGCCTGCGATGTCAGACTCGACCTTTTCTCCGCGCCTCCTGGAAACTTGGCGGCGCCTGCATACAGCTGATGTCCGTATCGCCTTTGGGACCGATCGCTCTGGTGCATCTCTTCGAGAAACGGCAATGTCTTTTGCGCATGCAACGGGCGACCTTGCGGCTGCGATGGCCGCTATTACTTCCCATGGTGCTGAAATCGCCGGGATGGGGGGCAAGCTTGGGGTGATCAAGCCTGGTGCTCGCGCAGATTTGGTGTTATGGAGCGCACATCCACTCGACGCAAGCTCCCGAGTGCAAGCGGTCATGCTGGCCGGAAAAACGGCCTGGTCCGCACCCTTTCAGGAGGTTAAAGAGTAATGTTGTTAGCAAGTTTTCTTTTAGGGTTCATGGCGATTCCGCAAGCGGAATCGATCACCATTGCTGCCGACCTCCTGCATGACGGTCGCGGAAACACGATTGAAAAAGCCATTGTGCTAATTGAAGGTGGTCGAATCGTTTCAATTTCTTCTGGAAGTGCACCACGTGGTTCGATTTACGTTGAAAATGCGACTCTCACACCCGGGCTAGTAGACGCATACTCTCTTATGGGAGTTACCAATTCGACGGTAGAGCAACGTCGTGAAAGCACACCTGCTTTAATGTTGAGTGCTAGTGCCGATTTGGATTCCTCTGCTTTTGCACACGCAGTCAGCCAGGGAGTTACTTCAGCTTTTGTAACACCTGACTCCCTCAATGTGATTGGGGGTCTTGGAATGGTTGTAAAAACCTCTGGAGGTAAGTCCTCGAACCTCTTTACTCCCGGAGATTCCGCAGCAAAAGTTCTTTCAGATTCTGCGGCATTGAAAATATCTCTTGGTTCGGATGCAAGCCGTCAAAACCACTCTCCCTGGGGCGAACCTAATGATGTATTTACCCGTCGGCCCACGACTCGTATGGGCGTGACTTGGGTTGTTCGTCGGCAATTTCATGCCGCAATCGCTTACCGCAAAGCGCGCTCTGAAGGAAAAGCCACACTAGATGCCGATATGGAGGTTTTGGTCGCTGCCCTCGAAGGCGAAATCCCCGTACGCGTTCATGCCCGCCGCGCTCATGACATTCAAACGGCTCTTCGGTTGCGCGAAGAGTTCGGCTGGCCTTTCATGATTATCGAAGAGGGGACGGAATCTCACAAAATTGCGCACATCCTTTCCGAAGCCGGTATTCCTGTCGTGCTCGGTCCCGCATATGACGCTTCGGGCAAGTCAATCACAAGCTCGCCCACACTTGAAGAACTTCGCGAACTTGCCTCACCTCCTGCTGTTTGCTGCGAGCATGAACACGAAGAAGAAGATCGTGAAGGCACCGGTGTTGTTCCGGTAGATGGAATCGCCCGCGATATCCTTCTTCTTGCTGTCCGACCTGGCGAAGCGAGTGGCTTATCTTCTGGGCGTTGGTCCGAGGGCGACTTTGCAACACCTGCAACTGCCGGCCTTCTTGCCAACGCAGGCACATCCTTTGCTCTTGGTGGCGCCGAAGCGCACGATGCTCTTGCCACCGAAGCTAGCCTCATTCATCAAGCACGCCAAGCCGTGCGGTGGGGACTCTCCCCAGAAGCCGCCCTTGCCGCGTGCACCTCAATTCCCGCCGCCCTTTGTGGGCTCTCTGAACAAACCGGTTCCCTTGAACCTGGAATGGCCGCCGACCTCGTTCTCTGGTCCGGCGACCCTCTCGACGCTTCTGCAAACCCACTCCTCGTCCTCATTGATGGTCAAGTGGTCGTGGACAACCGCGCCGAATAGGAATGAACAACATGCGAACTCTTTCCACTCTTTTCCTTTCACTCACTTTGAGTGTTTCTCTTTTTGCTCAAGGTGAATCCGTTGCTCTTCGTGTTGGCAAGATTGTTCAACCCGATGGCCGCACCATGGAAAACGCAACCGTCCTCGTTGAAAACGGTCGTATATCGGCAGTTGGAGGCGTAGACCTAGAACTACCTTTTGATGTTCTCTTGCGCGAATTTCCAGACGCAACTTTGTTTCCTGGTTTTTGCGAGGTCCAGACCTCCAGTGGAACCGATCGTGCCAACGAAAACGTACCGGTTGCACCCTTTCTTAATGTCAAAGACTCAATTGATCCCGTTGCCTACTTCTACGAAGACGAACTTCGCGGTGGCACCGTGGCGATTGGTGTTATCCCCGGAAACAATTGCGTGATTGGTGGCCTCGGCCGCGTCGTTGCGCCTTCGGGTATGACAGTTGAAGCTATGACTCTATCTTCGGACATGGGCATGAAGATTGCCTTTGGCCCTAAGAGTCGCTGGAACCGTGGCGCACAACTTGCAGAACTTCGCGAGTCTATAGACAATCTGAACCGCGACCTCAAAAAGTTAGGCAAGGGACTCGTTGAGAAAGGAGCACGTGAATCCGACCTTCGTTCCGTGGATGAAGAAGTTGAAGAAAAGCAGGACGATGGAGATTCCTTAGACAATGCTGGTGGTTATATTCGTTTCGGCGAAGACTATGAGGGCAAAGAGCTCATTTCGGAAGAAGATGTTTCTGAAACACAACGCGGTTTAGTGGATATTCTTAATGGTGATCACCGCCTTTGGCTGTGGACTCCAACCCCAACCGACATTGTGCATGCTCGCGCCTGGCTCGCGAACCATGGCCTTGAGGATAGCGCTGTTTTTGTGGTGACTGCCCAAGCTTGGAAAGCCGCAAGCGAATTGAAAGAGGCGGGTCGTCCCGTTGCTCTTTCGGGTGGGCTTTGGCACATCGAGCGCGACCCCATGACTTGGGAAGAGAAGAAGACTTTTGCACCGAAGGCCTTTTTGGATGCCGGCGTTGCTGTTGCGATTTCTTCCAATAAAAGTCGTTTGGGTCCAGACCGTCTCGCTTACCAAGCTGCGACTTGCGTGCGGGAAGGCATGTCACGCCGTGAAGCTATGGCCGCAGTAACCTCCCTCCCCGCAGCGGCATGGGGATTGGGAGATCGCATAGGTCGCATTGCTGAGGGTCGCGATGGAAGCTTCGTGCTCCTCGATGGAGACCCTCTCGATATTCGTTCCCGCGTGCTTGGCGTTTGGGTCAAAGGCGCTCGCGTTTACGACCGCTCTACGGATGAACGCCTTCAGCGCTTGGAAGAGGGGCGGCAAAAGTGAAGCCAACTCCTCTCATTGCAGGATTGCTAGCCACCGTTGGAGTGGCTGCCCTCGTCAGTGGACCCAACCGACCATTGGACGCAAGCGCTCTTCTTCCCGAAGTAGTCCAATCCGCTGATGTTGCCTATCACGCAGCGGCGATTTATCACTCCCCAGGAAACCCACCTCTTGAAGATGCTTGGCTTCTTGTTCGGGACGGAAAAGTTGCGGGCCTTGCCCGCTCTGCTGAAGAATTGCCCCCTCTGATTTCTGTTGTCGAATTGGGCGAGACCATTTTGATACCGGGCTTGGTTGCAGCCGACACTTCTTTGACCGGAGAAGGTTTTATGGGGGACCACGCTTTAGGTGCCCATCGTCGAGCCATGGATTCGTGGACTCCTGAAATGAACACCTCCTCAATCCTTTCTCGGGGAGTGACAACCACTTATCTCGCCCCCGCTAAAAAGCGATTGATTGGCGGTCGCGGCGCTGTCGTCAAAATGGCTGGCGAAAGGGTGTTGCTTAATGCTTCTGATTTGCAAGTCAATCTCACGAGCGAGGTCTACTCTACACCAGCTTTCTATCGTCCTCCAGTTCCACCGACCGCTGAGAACCCTGTTCGTCCGACCGATGTCCAACCGGCTTCTTCACTCGCAGGTGCTTTGATGGTGATGCGGGAACAAGTCGAAAGAGATGAAAGCTCTGCTCATGGTCGAGCTATGACTGCTTTCCAAAAATCAAATGCGGGAATTCGTTTCGTTGCACGAAAGGCCAACGAAATTCGGGGTGCGATTGAACTTTCAGATGTGTTGAAGAAACCTGCAGTGATTCAGGGTTGCGCCGAAGTTGGCCAAGTTAATCCCGCTCTTTTTGACTCTTCCAAGGCTCAGGCTATTTTTGAGATTCCGCTTTTCTTGACCATGCCCAGTTTGGGCTCGTCCTGGGTGGACTCCGATCTGGACTTAGCTTCATGGACATCCGCTGCACTTGTTCCGTCCGGCCGTGCGCAATGGACTTGGCTTTTGGAAGCCGCCGCTTCGGCCGTGGGCTATGGAATGGACGAACATTCTGCTTTAGCTGGTATTACTTCCAACGCTGCTAAGGCGCTTGGTGTTGGCGACTCGGTCGGAAGCCTCCTCCCCGGTTTCGACGCAGATTTCGTTCAAATGAGTGCGGCTCCGCTCGATCCCGCTGGTCGCGTTCTTGAAGTTTGGGTGGACGGAAGCTCAGTCTGGAAATGGTCTAATCTGGAAAATACTTCTAACGCCACGGTCTTGCGAGCTGGAACTGTTTGGACAGGAAAAGGAGCACCCTTCACCGGTGGTGCAGAAGTTCTACTGGCGGACGGCAAAGTCGTTTCTGTTGGTCCACGCGTTCCTCATCCAACGGGTGCGCGCATTGTGGATGCAGGTGCTGAAGCTCACATCACCCCGGGCTTTATTGATGCCCGTGGAACTTTGGGGTTGGGTTCTCGTGAACGACCGGATGCTTCTGTAACCCTTGGTCTTTTGGCTGCGGGTTCTCGTTGGGATAAAGGATGGCAAAGAGTTGCGGGGGCAGGTGTCACGACCATGGCCGTTGTTCCTGAATCACTTGCCTCGACCGGGACTCGGACCCAAGCGCTCAAAACCTCGGCTCGCACATCCGAAGCCGCATTTGTGCGCGGGCACGACCTCGTTTACTTTGACGCAAGTGGCGGTCATCGTCTCCAAAATGCAGACGCCTTGCGTAAAACTTTGGAACGTGGAAAAAAGTATTTCGAGAAATGGGAAAAGTACCGAGCAGATCGCGCGAAGTGGGAAACGGAAAACGCCACTAAAGAAGCAAGTGTGCGTGCTGAATCCGAGGAAACGCTTCGGAAGCGACTCGCTCAGCCCGGTGCGGGAGAAGAGGAGAAAGAAGAGGTTGAAGAGAAAGAAGAGGTTGCGGGTGAGGTAGAAGAAAAGAAGAAAGAAATCGATCCTTTCAACGGCTTGTGGGAAGGTGTGATTGAACATGAGATGCTTCCCGAGCCGGTCACGGTCAACATTCGGATTACCCACGAAGGCTCTCGGGTAATTGCGGTTGCGTCATCTCCAGACTTCCCCGAGGAAGGCTCTGAAGAGATTGAAGGCAAACTGGAAGGGAAAACGATTACTTTTGAAATCCCAACCGAAATTGGTCCCGTTGTCATCACAGCAGAAATAGATGCGCCTGACCATGCCAATGTTGTGGTCATGTTGGGCGGATTCGGTTCTATTGAGTTTGAACTCTTTCGTATCGAAGTCGGCGAGACTGGGCAAACTATTTCGGTCGCCAAGAAGAAAGCGAAAAAGGACAATGGCCCACAGGCTCCGGATTCCGATTGGAAGCTGGAGGGCTTACGCTCTCTCTTTGAAGGACGTGGTGTTGCCTTAGTTGAGGCCAACCGAAAGGATGAAATTCAAATGGTTGTTCAACTCTTTGCGGAGTTCAAACTTCCCGTTCGAATTCTTGGTGGTTTGGAAGCCGATCAAGTTGCCGAACTTCTTCTTGCCCATCAAGTTGGCGTGGTTGTTGAGCCTCCTTGGATACGACGCGAAGAGAACAATGACTTTGTTCCTGCGGCACGACTTCGCCAGTTAGGTATTGCTACGGCCTTCCAATCCGAATCTAAAATGGGCGCCCGTTTTCTTCCTCGCGCACTTTCCATGGCAACTCGCTATGGGCTCGGAGCAGACCAGGCTCTTGAGGGTTTGACCTCTGGTGCGGCAAAACTCTTAGGCATCGATGACCATGTCGGAAGTCTGCGGCCAGGCATGGATGGAGATGTTGTCATACACACTGGCTTCCCATTCGATTTGCGAAGCCGCATTACTACCGTCTTCGTCAACGGCGAGGAGGTTCTCAAGCCATGATGCTGCTTTCCGCATTTCTTGCTCTCTCGGCTTTCCCTCAGGCTGAGGAACCTATCCACGCTCTTCGTGCTGCCAAAGTTTTCACATCTGCTGATGCAGGTGTCGTAAACAATGGCATTGTGGTTTGGCAGGAAGGCCGCATTCTATTTGTCGGTCGTGAGGAGGACGCCGACCTTCCGGAGGGCTTGGAAATTCGGGACTTAGGCGATCTTTGGCTTGCCCCAGGTTTAGTTGAGCCGCATTGCCATGTAGCGGGTTCTCTTCGAGATTTGAACGACACTGTTTATCTTGCAAACCCCGGGATGAATTCTCTGAATGTGGTTGAGCCTGGCAACCCCCTAGTGAAGGATGGCCTCGCTGGGGGAGTGACTTCAGCGTTGCTTATCCCAGGTTCAGGCTCAAATATGGGTGGCTGGGGCACTTTTGTGAAGTTTGCAGGTGAAACCATTGAGGATGTCGTCGTCCGATCTCCTGGTTCTCTCAAAATTGCTCAGGCAGGAAACCCCGAACGATGGGGTTTCGGTGTGGGACGAATGATGATGAACTGGAATACGCGCCATACTTTGCAGCGAGGCTTGACTTGGGCTCGCCACTGGAAGGCCGGCAAGTCTGATTGGGAGCCCATGCTTGCTCCGTTTCTGGGTTTGCTTGAAAGAACAATCCCGCCAAGCGTTCATACGCAGATATATCAAGTGGTTTTAATGACCATCACGATGCAGGTGCGCGATTTGGGTTTGGCCTCTTTTATTGACCACGGAACTTTTGACGGTTACAAAACGGGGCCGATGGCAGTGGAATACAACGTGCCGGTGATGAATGGCCCGCGGCAATTTTGGTACGACCGTTCCCGTGCACGATTCCAAGGCAATGGCGCTGGTTGGGCCGAATATGTCCCAGAAGGTTTGGTGTTGGGGTACAACACGGACTCTCCGGTGGTACCTCAGGAGGAGTTGAGTTATCAAGCCGCAATGGGTGTTCGCCTTGGTCATGATGATCCTGCCGCCGCCCTTAAAGGTATTACCGCAAACGCAGCTTTCGCTCTCAAAGTAGATGATCGTTTGGGTTCTCTTCAAACTGGAATGGAAGCGGACTTTGTTGCTTGGACTGGGTTCCCTTTGGACCCTCGTAGCTCTGTTGTGCACGCTTGGATTAATGGGGAACTTGCCTACGAAGCAAAGGAGGGTCGCCGTTTTTAGTGTCCTGAGTTTTCTCGTTGTTTTCTGCAGCGCTCCTACTTCTGGTGAAGTGGATGTCCTTGACGTGGGCATTGTTCTCACTATGGATGAGAGGGAAGTGATTCATAATGGTCGGATTCTTCTTGGCGGCGGGCGTATTTTGGCAGTAGGGCGCCAATCCGAGATTGGTTTACCTGACCCCATGCGCCATCATTGGAGCTATCCCAACTCTGTTGCTTTTCCTGGTGGTGTGGACCTCCACTCTCATGTTCAGACAGGAGGATGGGGTGACATCAATGACATGGTTCATCCAGACAACCCGGAGCTTCGGGTTTTGGACACTGTCGTTCCCTGGAATCCTCTGTATCAAGATGCTTCAGCTGGCGGCGTAACCACGGTGAATGCAATTCCTGGTTCTGGAACGAACATGGGGGGGGCAGGCGTTCTCTTGAAAGTGAAACCTGGCAATGTTGTGGAGGATTTAATTTTGAGGCAGCCTGGTTCGGTCAAGGTTGCTCAGGGCTATAACCCGGAACGCAGTACGGACCTTGGTGGGACAAGAATGGGCATGTGGTGGATGCTTCGTCATTACTTAAACCGAGCTGAAGCTGTATCCGAAGCCGGAATGACAGACCAGCACCCCGAACTTTCTTCCATTGCGGGCATTTTTGATCGTCATCACCCTTTTCTGGTCCACACAGCTGGTGCTCGAGACACCTACGGAACAGTCCGAATGTTTCAGCTTGAAGCGGGCGTTCCTGTTGTCGTGAGCCACGGTTCTTTTCACGGTTATATGGCTGCCGAAGCCATCGCGGAGACGGGAGCTTCGCTCAATCTCGGCCCACGGAATTTTGAATATAACCGCTCAGGGAACGGTTCTTTTGTGGGCCTGATGCAAGCTTACGAGGCGGGCGGCAATACCAATTTGTCGGTTCAAACTGATGCTCCCGTTATTCCAGAAGAAGAATTCATTTACCAGGCAACTCTTGCCGAACGACTCGGGTGCTCGACATGGGAGGCCCTCGAGTCCATTAACAGCGACCCCGCTCAGCAAATTTTGATTTCGGACCGTGTGGGCCGAATTCTCCCCGGCTTAGAGGCGGACATTGTTGTAAAGGCGGGCCAGCCACTTGACCCTCGCACCCCCGTTGAGCTCGTCCTCGTGGATGGCAAAACTGCCTACGACATAAAAGGCGGACAACGTTACTAATCATGCTTTGCACACCATTTCTTTTCATAGCAGCACTCTTCCTCCCTCAGGAGGGCGAAGCCGACGCAATTCGCGGTCGTACTGTTGCCTACCGCCTGGACCATATTGAAACATTAGATGGTGAAGCCGTTTCCAATGGGACCATTGTTGTCCGAGATGGAGTCATTCAAAAAATAGGTCAGGCCATTGTGATTCCAGAAGACGCAAAAGTGCTCGACTTCCGCGGCTCTGGTTCTACTGCGATGCCGCCGCTTGTTGTTTCGAGCTCTTCTTATCTTCAGAACAGTTCCAATGGGTCTCGCACGAATGCCGCCCAATACCGAGCGGTGGACACCTTGTGGCTGGGTGATGAGGCTTGGAGTAGTTTGCTCGAACAGGGTGTAACCTTGGTTGGCGTGGCTCCAAGAGGTTCTGGAATTCCTGGTCGCACATCGGTCTTAGATTCCAGTTCGGGCACCAAGCTTCCTGTTGCCGTCGTGGACGATCTCCATCTTTTCATGACCATTGATCCATCTTCCTCTGCAAAACGAGTACTTCGTGATGCGATTAAGGCCGGAGAGAAAGCCATTGAGGATGAAAAGAAGGCGAAAGTAGATTGGGAAGCCGCGCGCAAAGCTTGGGATGAAAAACAAAAAGCCAAAGCTGAAGCCGAAAAGAAAGCCAAGGAAGAAAAAGGACAAGGGAAGTCTGAGGTCGCGAACGGAAAGAAGCCTGAGCCGAAAAAGGGTGGAAAGAAGGAAGAAGAAAAAGAACCCTCCAAAGAATTCACGCCTCCGAAGATTGCCCCCACCATTCAACCTATTGTTGAATGGTTACGCAAAGAAAGGATTGTTCAGATTGCAATATCTGAACCAGCGGATTGGCTGCACTGGGAGGATGTTCTTGGTGACCGCGAACTTCAATGGGAAGCGGTCCTCTCGGTTAGCTCTCGTACTAACTTTCATAAAATTGTGCCACAAATGGCTGAGAGTGGAGTTCGCATTCATGTGCCGACCTTGGTTTCCTTTATCCCGGACACTCGGATTCGCTCAAATATCGCTGCGGAACTCGCCGCCGCCGGAGCAGATTTGGTTTTGCTCCCTTCATCGGACAGCTTTAGTTCCATCGAAAACTGGCGAATTCAACTTGCCGACATGATTCAAAGTGGAATGGAAAGAGACTTGATTTTGAAGGGCATTAGTCTGAAACCTGCGGCTTCAATGGGACAAGAAGAGCGGGTCCAGGTTTTGAAAGCCGGCGCTCCGGCCAACTTTGTTATTTTTTCTGGAGATCCATTAAATCCCATCTCTGAGGTTGAGCTTGTCGTAGAGGATGGAAAACCGATTTGGGATCGTGAAAAGGAGGAATTGAAATGAATTTGATTGCCTTAATGTTGCTTGCCCCCTTTGTTCTTCCGCAGGAGCCCCCGAAACCCGAGCAGGAACCAAAGATTGAAGAAAAATCCGAGGCTGAAGTCGCCGCAGAGGAGCCTTCAGAGCCTGTCACTGATGAGAGCCCCTATTTAGCTGTTGTGGGGGCGACAATTCACACAGTTTCAGATGGAGAGATTTCCAATGGAACCCTTCTTTGTAAGGGTCGCCGAATCCTCAAAATTGGGACGAATGTTACGGTTCCAGAAGGGGCAGAGGTCATCCAAGCAGATGGCATGCATGTCTACCCTGGCCTAGTTGCTGTGAATTCCAGTGGAATCGTTTCTGGGCGAGGGGCTTCGCTCCGAGATTCATATGACCCATTTGCTCGCAATGTGGCCTTGGGTCTGGCCGGAGGTTTAACAACTGTGCAGGCGGGTGGAGCGGTTGCGAAATTGGTTCGAGACTCGATTGACGATGTCCTATTGGCAGAAACCACCTGGGTCACCTTGAACTATTCCACCTCCAATCCGGGCTCTCGCCGGACTCTTCGCGCGAAACTAGCTGCGGCCCGAGATTACATCCGAGAAGTGGATTACCGTGCGCAGTTGGAAAAAATGGGCGAGAAAGAACTCCCTCCAGAACCCTCGAAGTCTGGAGTGGACGAGAAGTATCTCAATCTCCTCCAAAACAAAAGCATGGCTAAATTTAATGCAACAAACATGAATGACCTGTTGGGCATTTGTGACTTGCTTGACGATTTCCCTATGCAATCCGTTATTTTTGGTGGGCTTGAAGCATGGACGGTGGCTTCCAAAATCGGTCGCTCGGGCGCAAAGCTTGTTCTCACCCCTCGCCGCAAGCGTTGGGCAGATGAACAGCTGAATCGTGAAAGTGGCTGGTCCATTGAAAACGCCGCAAAGTTAGTCGAAGCGGGAGTTGAGTTTGCGATTTTGCCAGCTGCCACCAACATTAGCACGGGTGGAATTGCAGGACGCGACCTTTTGACTTTGCCAATGGAAGCGGCCTTTGCAATTCGTGGTGGTCTTTCCGAAGAGGCTGCTTTGCGCTCTATAACTATTGACCCCGCTCGGATTTTGGGCGTTGAAAACCGTATTGGTTCCCTTGAGATTGGAAAGGATGCAGATTTCATCGTGACCGACCGCGAGCTTTTTGACTACCGCGCCTTTGTGGAATGGGGTGTTGTGAATGGTCGCATTGCTTATGACAAGCAGGCTGAACCGTATTTTGCGCATATTCGCCCACGCCCTGCGCCAACTCCGAGTGAAATTGTGGAAGAAGTTCGTCGAACTCTGAAAGAAGGCTCGTCCGAAGATAATTCTGAGATAGAGTAGGCAAAGAACACTAGCAAGTTTTTGAAGCGAGGTCATAATTGTTGGTTCTTAATTGGGCCAACGGCCGCTCCATTCTCTCTGTGAATCCCATCCTCGCATCTGGTTCTCGAGCTCCTGCGTTTACGCTTCCATCAAGTGATGGCGGAAAACTTCGCCTAACGGAGCATCGTGGACGCTGGGTGATTCTTCATTTTTATGTGAAGGACAACACTCGGTTTTGTGCACGGGCGTTGGCCGGGTTTAGCAAGCTAAACGACGAGTTTGAAAAAGAACGTGCCGTTGTTTTTGCAATTGGCCCTTGCAATCAGAAAAGTCACACTCAGTTTGCGAAGAAGTGTTCTGTGCCATTCCCGCTCCTGTCTGACCATGACAATCGAATCGCCCACAAGTATGGAGTGTGGCGTGAAAAGAAGGGTGATGGACGAGAATACCTTGGAATCGTTCGCTCCACGCTGATTTTGGACCCTGTAGGGAATGTAGTTCGCGTTTTTGACAACGTTCGCCTTAAAGGGCATCCTGAAAAAGTTCTCACTGCCCTTCGAGCCGAGTTGGCAAAATAGGGACGTGGACAAAGAGCTTCGACGACTCATTCAAAAGGTAGGCGGTGCTGTAGCCGGAAGTGGGGCGCGCCATTTGGATACCGATGAGTCTGAAGCTGCCTTCAGGCACCTGCTTCAAGGCGCTGGCGAAGAAATTCAAATCGCCGCCTTTTTCGTTGCCCTTCGTTCTAAGGGGACTACTGCAGACGAATTAACGGGCGCTGCCCTTGCTGCTCGCTCGCGGATTGAATTCCCTCTTCTCCCGGAGGGCACTGTAGTGGTCTCTACAAGTCGGATGGGCCGGCGCAGTGGGCCTCTGCTGAGTGTCGTGTCAGTTGCCGCCGCTGTTGGCGCAGGCGTTCCTGTTTTGTTGCAGGCTTCGCCACACGCCTCCGGTTCTGGTGTCACGATGGGGGATCTCTGGAAAAAAATGGGTGGCCAAATTCATGCCTCAGCCTCTCCAGCCGCGAACGAGTTAGCCCAAAACTCCCTTGCGTGCTGGCAACCCACCGCTGCGGACGAGGGCTGGACTCGCCTTCTTCGAATTGAAAACGAACTGGGTCTGCGGTGCGCACCAGACGTGGTCTCTAAGCTTTTGGCGCCGTCGGGCTCCAGAGTGATTGTGCCGTCTAGGCTGGGCCCAGTCCTAGGGATGGCTTCCGACGCCTACGCAAACCTTGGCCATCAAACCTGCCTTATCGTTCAAGGCTTAGAAGGTTCCCTTGACCCATCCGTAACGGGGATGACCCGAGGGATGTTGTTGGAAGAAGAGGGGAAGAGCCCTCTTCGGCTTCAGCCAGACGATTTGGGATTGGGTGAGTTGGAAGAGCCGCCTGCGTTGGATTCCGATCGCATGCTTGCCTCTGAAACGGCCTGCCGAAAAGCCCTTGCCGGGGCAGAGGGCCCCGAGCTCTCCTGCGCTTTGTTGGGTGCGGCTTTACTTATTCGGTTGAGCGGTCAAACTCGCGATTTAGCTTCGGCGGTTGGGATGGCTCGCGAATCCATTGAATCAGGTTCTGCAGAAAAAAAACTTTGTTTCTGAGAGAATGTTTCTAATGAGTAACGTTTTGATGGTTTATTCGCCAGTAAAGGTTGGCACAAAGTTTGCGCTCTCATTTCATATGCGAATTCCATCCCTTCTAGGTCTTTTGCCTTTGCTTCTGGGTTGCGTCGGCCCTTCGGCAAGCCAAGATTCCGACCTTGTTTTTATTGAACGAGAGGGACTTCCTCAATTACTCCAGCTTTCGGAGTCGGTTTTTACTGGCGGTCAGCCGGTTGGACCAGGCTTCCTCGCATTGTCGGAGCTGGGTGTCCAAACCCTAGTCAATGTGGATGGCGCCCAACCTAATTTGGCCGCGGCTCGGGCGGCGGGCTTAACTTATTTCCACATTCCTCTCGACTACGGTGGTATTTCAACCGAGGCTGCCCGCTCCTTGGAGCGTTTGGCCAAAGAGGCAGGCGGACCCTTCTATATCCATTGCCACCACGGAAAGCACCGTGGCCCCGCTGCTGCGGCCTTGGTGATGCAGGCTTTGGGGGAGGGAGATTTCAATCGTGCGCACCGGGCCCTTCGTACGGCGAGTACAAGCCTTGATTACCCCGGCTTGTGGGAATCCGTTGAGAATTGGAAGCCCGCACCGAGCGGCTCTCCTTTTCCCGAACTGGTAGCAGCAGCATCCGTTGACGGATTCCAAAGCGGCATGGCTCAAATTGACCGGATTTGGGATCGGGTTAAGCTCATCCGTGCTGCTAATTGGAAGGCGCCCGAACGGCACCCTGACCTCAGTCCTGAACGCGAGACTCAAATTTTCCGCGAGGCTCTTTTTTTGTGCTTCCAGGAAACGGAAGAACCGATGGTCAAGGATCCTCAATTCAATTCTGTTGCCCTGAAGGCGATTTCCTTCTCGCGCAATCTGCAGGCAGGGGTGACGCAAGGAGATTTCGACCTTGCCGAGTCTAGTTTTCAAGGGGCGAAACAGAGTTGTAAGAGTTGTCACCGCTCTTATAGGGAATAAAAAAACCCGCGCCAGTTTTATCTAACGCGGGCCAACCACCTAAGAAGAAGCCGAATTAATATTCAGCGTAGAGGACCCCTCGAAGGTCCTGTCCTGGAAGGTCAGGCCAAGCTTTGCCAGTTTCGGGCTGGTAAACCCAGCCAGCGTCGCCAGTCAGTTTTGGCGAGCCAGACCCAGAGACCAAGCGCACGTTGGAAAGACCACTGTGCGGGTTGGTGGGGAAGGACTCCAGGTAAGGGCCGTGCCAGCGATCTTCTCGCCCGCAGTCAGGCTCGAAAACAGTTCCATTGGCGCGGGAAGGGCCGAGCAGTTGCTGCTCAAAGTTCAAGTCGTTCTGGCCGGGCCAAAGAGCGCCGTCCAAATCGCTGTGCTCCATACTGAAACGGAAGATTGAGGCTCTCAATAAGCCCAGATTATCCATGGTTTGGATGTCCGCTTGGCGGGAGCTGTTACTGGAAGGAAGAGCGGTCAGAGCTGCGACGAGGCCAACGGCCAAGATTGCTGCTGCGCTTTCGAAGATAGGGATTCTTTTTTGATGCATGGTGATTTCCTCTAAATCTCTTTCGGCTTAGGCGAGAGGCGGACTTGAGCTCTTTTCTCCTCTTTTTGCCACCTTTTTTAGAATTCGATGTAACTCCTTTTAAAGTAATGGTTTACAGGCGAACAGGAGCCCTCTCTTTTCTTTAATAGATAGGGGGGCTTCTTGCACTTCTCCTTCTGTCCCTTTACCGTGCCGCGCCAAGGCTCCATTTTGAGTCACCCATGAAACTTGTCATCGCAGAGAAGCCGAGCGTCGCCACAGACCTCGCCCGGACCCTCCCGGGTAGTTTTTCCCAAAAGGAAGGCTATTGGGAAGGTCCTGGCCATTTGATTTCCTGGGCGGTGGGCCATCTGTTGGAGCTAGCCGAACCGGAGGCCTACGACCCAGAGCTCAAGGTCTGGCAACTAAAGAGCCTTCCCATCCTCCCGGATGAACTAAAAGGAGGCTTTCTCCGTCGACCCCGATCGGGTCAGACCAAACAACTTCGCCTTCTGAAAAAGTTGGCCAATGAGGAACGGATCCTTGGTTTGGTGAATGCATGTGATGCTGCCCGTGAAGGAGAGCTCATCTTTCGTGAAATCGAAGCTTATGTCAGTGCAGGAAAGCCCGTTGAGCGGCTTTGGCTTCAATCCATGACGAAGGCTGCCATTCTCAAGGCCTTTGATGCGCTTGAGTCTGCGGAAAAGTATGCAGGATTAGGGGCCGCGGCTTACTGCCGCGCTGAGGCAGATTGGCTCATCGGAATGAATGCAACGCGCGGAATCACGAAACGGCTTAAGGGTCGCCGAGAGCGCGGAGTTTGGTCGGCAGGACGAGTGCAAACTCCCACGCTGGCTATCATGGTTCACCGAGAAATCAAGGTGCTTGCTCATGTCCCAGTCCCCTATTGGAGAATTCGTGGCGAGTTTGAGGTAAGTGGTCACGATTACACTGGTTTATATCGCACGTCCAAATCTGGAAAAGACAGCGACAAGTTATGGAAGGAGGTCGAAGCCAAGGCCATCCTGGACGCTTGCAAAGGAAAGCCTACCGATGTTTCGGAAAAGACTACTCAAAGCCAACGCAAAGTTCCGCCACTCTTCTCTTTGACGAGTCTTCAAAAAGAAGCCAACACGCGATTCGGCATGTCAGCACGCCGAACTTTGGGTGCCGCCCAGCGCCTATACGAAGCGCATAAAGCTTTGACTTACCCAAGAACGGACTATTCTGCTCTTCCCGAAGATTATGCCGATTCCGTAGGCCAATTGATTGCCTCATTTGCCACCGGTGGAGCTGACCAGGCTTTTGCAGAGAGTGGAAAGACTGTCGGGATTGCTGAAGGTGCCGCCGTTTTGAAGAAGGATGGACTGAAGAATACGAAGAGGAATTTTGATGACTCTAAAGTCGGGGACCACTTTGCAATTATCCCAACGGAATCTTTCCCCGAAACTCCATTAGGTGGAGATGACGCAAAGATTTACGAGCTCGTCGTTCGCCGTTTTATCGCAGCGTTTATGGGCCCAAGTACGTGGGAGAAAGTAGTTCGTGAGACGAAGGTGCAGGATTCTAGCGCCGAAGGTGGAGTGCACGTTTTCTACACAGAATCAAACCGGATGGTTGTCCCGGGCTGGCAGTTAGTAGATCGCCGGCCCAAGGCTTCGGAGTCTTTAGGTGAGTTGGGCGTTTCGGAAGGTGAAAGCGCCGCTGGCAAGATTGCCGAACTGGAAATGGAAGAGGATGCGACTCGTCCGCCAAAGCGATACACCGAGGCCGGCCTTTTGAAGGGCATGGAGAAGGCAAGCGATTTAGACTTGGATATTCATGAGGACATGGAAGATGACGAAGCTCTTGCCGAAATGAAACAAAAGGGACTTGGTACGCCTGCCACCCGTGCGGACATTATCGAATCATTGATTGCAAAGGGATATGTCGGCCGGTCGGGTAAGACTCTCCGCGCTTCCGCAAAGGGAATTACGCTTATCGATTTTCTAGAGCGAATTCATGCGGATCACATGGCCAAAGCAGACCTGACGGCTGAAATGGAATTCCACCTCTGGCAGGTGCAAGAAGGTCAGCGGGAGCGAAGCTCCTACATGGGTGAAGTTGAGGAGTCGGTACGTGATTTAGTGGCTCGCCTTTCCACGTTTGATTATGGCGAGTTGTATCAAGAAGAAGAGTCAGTTGGGGTCTGTCCTCGGGATGGTCATCCCGTTCATGAGGGTTTGAAGGGTTACCGATGCGCTCGTATTGCCAAAGGGGACCGATTTGAAATTGCTCTCAAGGGAATGGGCAAAGAGGCAACTGTTCCTATTGCGGAAGCTGCGGAAGCTGTGGCCGAAAAACTTCGTGCGGCAAAAGGTGTTGAGGAAGTAACGGTCAACGCAAAGCGGGTCAACGCAAGCTTGGAATTGCGTTTCGCGCAAGTCGCTGAGGTTCCTGCTCTTGAGAAGAAGATAGAAGAACTTTTGGAGGGTGCATCTCCGGAGGGGAGTCTGAAGGACTTTCAGGTCAAAGCAATTGAGCCAGATGCCTGCGCCTTTACCGTTTGGAAGGAGTTCCGTGGCCGTTATATTAATCGGCCTATTGCGGAGAAACTGCTTACAGAAAAAGATAGTGGCCCTATTGAGGGATTTGTCTCGATGCGTGGGGATTTTTACGCAGGGAAAATTCTTTTGAACGACGAGCTCAAATTAGAGTTCGAAGCCGTAAAAGGTTTCAAAGGAAGTGATGACGATTCTGCCGTTGCTCCGGAACTTGTTTCATTTCAGGTAGACGCGAGCCCGTTTATGAAGTGCCCCAAATGTGGCGATGGATCCGTGGTTGAATCCCCAACCCACTTCGAATGTACTAAAGAGGGCGAAAAAGGGTGCGGGTTAACGATTCCTCGCGCAGTCTGTAAACGAGAAATGCGCCGAAGCGATTTATTGACCTACTTCGATCCTGAAGTCGGGCATACGGATTGGATTGAAGACTTCATTTCCAGAAAGGGTCGCCCTTTCACCGCTCGATTGGTTCGCAAAGACAATGGGCGTCACACCTTCGAGTTTAAGCCACGGGCTCCCCGGGCTGGCGGCGCGAAGAAGAAGGCTGGCAAGAAGAAAGTTGCCAAAAAGAAG
>DLRM01000066.1 GCA_002500505.1 Planctomycetes bacterium UBA7888 | reverse complement strand
CTTGCCATGCCCATGGGGTTATTGCCCTGGGAAAATGGTGTCATTTTGGGCCAAGGAAGCGAAATACTGTTTCTTGAAGATGAAAGCGGAGATGGACAAGCCGACAAGCGACGAACTCTACTGACGGGATTTGGCGTTCAGGATTCTCACCTGATGCCACACCAGTTCACCTTGATGCCGAGTGGATGGATTGCCATGGCCCAAGGAGCCTTCAACTTTTCGAAAGTAATCGCCGGCAAGAACAAGCCTGTTGAATTCAATTACTGTAAACTTGGTCGTTTTCTTCCAGACGGATCAAAATTCGAGATTATTGGTTACGGCTTCAACAATATTTGGGGCTTGGCTGTGGGCCGAGAGGGCGAAGTTTTCATTCAAGAAGCGAATGATATGAAATATTCTGTCGTTCCTTTTCAAAATGGGGCCACCTACCCGGGAATTGGAAATGAAAAATTCCGTCCCTATTCTCCAATTTCCTCCCCAATTGCGGACTTCTACCTTGGCGGCACAGGACTTTCCGGGCTGGCCTTGTCCGACAATCGCTCTGGTGGTTTTCCAGACCCCTGGGCTTCTGTCATGTTTGTTGCAAACCCGATTACCGGAACCATCAATGCGGTCAAAGTGAGCAACACCGAAAGTGGCGAATATTCAGCAACACGCTTGCCGGATTTTTTGACTTCGGCAGATGGGTGGTTTCGGCCGATTGCCATCTCTTTCGGTCCGGATGGGTGCTTGTATGTGGTGGATTGGTACAACGAAATTATTTCTCACAATGAGGTTCCCAGAGAACACCCAGCAAGAGATCGAAGTCGAGGGCGAATCTGGCGGGTTCGACACGAGAGCCAAGCCCGGAAAAAAATTCCGAACCTGACTCAATCATCCGATGCCGAGCTGGTGAATTCCTTGACCAGTGATTCCACTTGGGAAATGCGTGCCGCTTGGCGACAAATTATGTTTCGCCAAGCAAATGGACAATCTCCTGCGCTTGCCGAGCTTGCCCTGGACCCCAATGCAGCGGCTGATTCACGCATTCATGCCCTGTGGGCATTAAAGAGTCTTGGCCCTGTTGACCCCAAAATTTCCTCCAGCTTGCTTGAGTCCAAAAGTCGAAATTTGCGGCGGGAAGCCCTGCGGGTTCAAGACGGCTGGATGGCAAGCTCCTTAGTGGACGACCCGGACCCTCAAGTGCGGGCAGAGGCAATCCGGAGCTTGCTCCGCCAAGTCACGCCTTCTCCAGAGCAATTGCTCGAGTTAATTCGCTTTGCGAAACCCTCCATGGCTGCTGTTCACGCCTCCGATATCCCTTGGAATGGGCGACATGGAATCCCAGTTCCCACAGGGTCGGCCTACAACCGAGAATTCGAACGCTTTTTGGTGCGCCGCGGACTAGAAGAGCACCCCGCCGCTCTTGCCAAGCTCCTGAGTGGCCCACTAGTCTCCAACCTACCGTTGGAAAATCGTTTGTTCGCCTCCCTTGCATTGCCGAGCAATCTTATATCTGGGCCTTTCTTGCAGGCATGGCGAGATATGGATCGCCTGCCGGACGAGGAAGAGCTTGTGCTTTTATTGCAAGGCGCATCCAATCCAGAGTATCTCCCTTTGGTTCAAGAATTGTTTTCAGACCCTAAAAAGGCTTCTGGCCTGATGAATGCCATATTGAGAATGCGCTCGCGGCTTAAGCAAGACCAAATTGAAAATCTCCTCACCTTGCCACTTCGCAAACTTGCCGAAGAGCAAGGACAAGAGGCCCTATTAGTGGAAATGGTTTCTGTGTTTCAATTGGAAATGCTGAAAGATGTCGTTGTCCAAATTTTTTCCGACTCAAGCAATGAACGAAGTCTGCGGGCGAGTGCCTTGACTGCACTGCGCCGCATTGGCGCCGGCGCAGATCCCGCAGTCTTGGATTGTTTGACGAGTACAGATGTTCCAAGCGGATTGCGACGCTCTTCTCTGATTGCTATTGGTGAAAGCGGTGAAATTCAATCGACTCCGTTTGTGCTTGAAGAAATCAAAATCTTAAACACCGCGGGAAGAGAAGAAGTCGTTGAAGGATTGTCCAGCTCTATTGCTGGCGCTTCTCTATTGTTGGAGGGAGTCGCTCTGGGCTCCATCCCGGTGGAGTCTCTTTCTCCAATCGTATTAGCAAGGATGGCCGAGCTTTTGCCCGACGACCCCTTCATGCAAAAACTTTGGAAAAAAGAATCGAGAACCTTGCCAAGCGCCTTGCATTTATTTGGCAAGCCCGATCAATTTTCGGCGACCCAGCTTTCTTTGTCCGGGCCATTTACCCTAGAAGCTTGGGTGCGACTTGCCGAGGGAATCAGTAATGCAGATGGAATTCTCGGTCGTCCCGGTGGTGCAGATTTGAATTTTCATGACTCCAGGGCTCGTTTTTATGGAGGGCCTGCGGTCGGCGATTTAGTTATTGCTAACCGATCGATTGTGTCGGGAATCTGGACCCATGTTGCCGTGAGCAGAGATGCGGAAGGAGTTTTTCGAGTTTTTCTTGACGGAGAACTGGACAACACAGGCACTAAGAAATACACCGAGACCTTTACGAAGCTAGACTTTGGAAGAACTTCTCCGCCGCAAGAAGGTACTCACGGGGAGCTCATGGAATTCAGGATTTGGAATTATGCGCGGAGCAATTTTGAAATCCGTTCCTCCTTTCGCCATAAGCTGGATCACGGTGCCCAAGGTCTAATTTATAGTTTTCCTCGAGACACCAATCTGTCCCAGTTGGCCGGAGGAGCGCGGCTTACTCCTGTAGCTTCGGGCCCCAGACTTCTCGATGCAACTAGAGCGGCAGAGCAGGAGCAAGAGCTGGACCGCTTTCGCGCTATTGCCGCAAAACCGGGCGTCGCCACCCGTGGAGAACCTCTTTTTACGGCCCTTTGCCTTTCGTGCCACACTATTGGCGGCAAGGGTGGTGGAGTCGCCCCTCCCCTCGACGGTTCCGCCAACCGCGAATTCGACGCGGTCCTGCGAGCTGTAGTAACTCCCAATGCCGCCTTTGAGCCGGGCTATCGCGTGTATCGACTCGAAACTCATGCGGGAAGAATGTACGAAGGTTTTCTCGTAAAAATAGATAACCAAGGAACGACCCTTGGCTTCATGGGAGGGAATCAGGTTTTTGTTGAGGCAAAAAAAATCCGTCAAGGCCGTTTCCTTAATCGCTCCTTTATGCCGACTGGTATTTTGGATTCGCTGGATGATCAATCTATTGCCGATTTATTTGGCCACATTTCCAGCTTGGAGTAATCGCAGAGAATAATCAGGTGCCCTTCAACCCTCTCTCGCGCATCTAATTGGGAATAGGACGCAACTGGGGTTTTTGCTAAGATTTATTTATGATTAAGCCCGCCCACCGCGCACTTAGCTTGTTTCTGGCTGTGGTTTTTCTACCCATCGGGGTCATTTTTATTAGCGAGGGGGAATGGCGTGGCTATTTCTTTGCGCCGGTCGGGGCTTGGATGCTTGGGATTGCAATCTTCCCTAAAGTGTTCGCGATGGCTCCTGAAACCGAAATGAAGTGGAAGTGGAGAATGCTGATTGTGAACTCTGCTGTTTTGGTCGGCGTAATTATCTATTCTCTGAGGAGACATACATTTACCTAGAAATCTGAAGGCAATGGCTCTCCGTCAACCCAAGAAGAATTACGACCCAGGTTTTGTCCCGGGGTCTGCCGCAGCGATTTGCGTGGGAGTGGCATGGGTTTTGGTTGAGCTTGGAAGCGGCGCGGTGAGCCCTGAAGACGAAGTTGAGCTCGAGGCCCCTAGCGAACACGAAATGCCGGTGGACCCGAAGCCTGTTTACAAGCCCACAGTTGTTTCGGATTTAGATGACGGCAATTGGCAAAGTGATGGGCGTTGGGCCAAGGCCGGCAAGTTGGGCGACGCAGCTTTAGAAACACTTCAATGGGCGGAAAAGGAGCATGAGGAAAAAGGAGGCATCAACTTGGCGGCTTACCAAAAGGAAGCCGCGATAGATATTCAAAAAGCGATTAGCCTTCTTGATGAACTTGCAGCAGAATATCCCAGCAACCCTATTGCCCAGGAACAAATCCGGCGTCGCACGCGGAAATTTGAAAAAAGGCTTGGCTTTACGCGCAAGTAACGATGAAGAAAACTTCCCTACAACTAGGGTGGAACTCGAATAGTTTTCAGAGTCATCGCCTTGAGGAAGTTTTGCCGATGTTGGCTGATTTGGGCTACGGCGCGGTTGCGATTACCCCCGATGTTCCACATTTGGACCCTCGCTATACCACACCAGAAGACTTACGCCGCGTGGGAGCAAAATGCGCAGAGCTAAAGCTTGATGTTGTGGTGGAAACGGGTGCGCGATATCTGTTGGACCCACAACGCAAACATCGCCCGAACCTTTTAGAAGTAGATGATTCCAAAGACATTCGCTTGAAGTTTCTCCGCCACATGGTGGAGTGGTGTGATTTGTTAGGGGCAAAAGTTCTTTCGTTTTGGTCTGGCGCAATGCCCGAGGGGCAAACTACTGAAGGCGCTGCGGCGCGCCTGGCCGATGCTTGCGAAAACTTGCATTCCCTTTCAGAGCGTTATGGCGTGACGCTTGGCCTTGAGCCCGAACCCGGACACTTTGTTGAAACTCTTGAGGACTATGGGCGCTTTTGCAAAGCCAACCCAGGCCTTGTCAAGCTCACCTTGGACACCGGCCATTTGCTTGCAAACGAGGAAGGTCAGCCGGCGGCCCAGCTTGAAAATTGGAAAGACGAGATTGTGAACCTTCAGCTAGATGATGCCCACTACGGCATACACGAGCACTTGCCACCAGGAGAGGGAGAAGTGGATTGGGCGGCTTTTTGGTTGGCAGTTGCCCAAGCGGAATTAAGTTGCCCGGCATGTTGGGAACTTTCCCGCGATAGCCACCGCTTTCACAAACTGGTTCAAGCTCAGTCCCCGCTTACCTGAAGATAATCTAGGGCGGCTTGCCTAAACGGCAAAACTCGGGATGGGTCATCCGGGGCAAGATTTACTTTTTCGCTCGGATCGTCTGATAAATTGAAAAGGAGCTCTCGTGTCAGCGCCCCGTCGTTGCGCTCCCGGCGAACATATTTCAAATCACCTTCAATCACAGCTGTGTTGGTCCATTGGTTATTCCGAGAGGCAAATCGGAATTGTCGCGCCTGGCTCGAAAGTTTCAACAGGTTCTCTCCCTGAAGTGTGTCTTTGGAAACTCCGGCGGTAGAAAGAAAAGTTGGCGCAATATCCAGGGCCCATGCAGGTGTTTCGTTTTGGCCAGGCGTAATTTTGGAAGGCCACCAGCAAAAGGCAGGAACGCGAATTCCGCCTTCAAAGGCGGAACCTTTCGCGCCTCGAAGCACGCCATTTGACCCCCCGTCTTCTTTTCCTGCGCCGTTATCCGAAAGGAAAACAATCAAGGTGTTGTCGGCTTGTCCGGTTTCTTCGAGTGACCGCAGAACTTGAGAAACGGCTCGGTCGAGCTCGTCCACCATGGCGCAAAACACTCTCCGCGCTGGATCTTGGATATGCATGTACTTACGAATCGTTTTCGTCGGCGCTTGAAGTGGGAGGTGAGGGGCCGTGAAAGGCAGGTAAAGAAAGAAAGGCTTAGATGCTTGGCCCTGTTCCCGTACCCAAGTTGCCGCTTCGCTTCCAAAAAGGCGTGTGGCGTAACCCTCAACCTGAATCTTCTCCCCGTTTCGTTGCCAATCTAAGTTTTGGTTGCGGGCAAGATGAGTTTCGTAATCCACCGCTCCCTGTAAGCATCCATAGAAGTAAGAAAATCCTCGGTTGGAAGGGTGCATAGCGGGGTCGGCATGCCCTAAATGCCACTTCCCTATACAGGCTGTTGCGTAACCGGCTTCTGTAAACCATTCGCCGAGAGTGGCAAGGTTTACCGGCAGGCCCCGGTCGTCTTCGGGTCGTAAAGGGGTCCAAGCAAGACCCATGGGCATTGGGTCCTGTCCAGTCAGAATTGCTGCACGGGATGGTGAGCAAAGCGCCCAGGAATAAAAGCGGCTAAAAACTAATCCCTCGTTCGCCAAACGGTCCAAGGTGGGGGTTTCCATTTCACCACCCAAGAAACCCAAATCTCCAACCCCTAAATCATCGGCCACGATGAGCACAATGTTCGGGCCCGTAGGGATGGGGACTTCTTCAGGTTGACTTGCGGGCGAGCAGGCCAAAAGAACTAAAAAAGAGAGAGGCTTCCACATACCTAACGCGCCCAGTCTTCTGGAACAGTCCAGCCATCAGGCGCGTCGGTGACCATGACGGGGTCGCCGTTGGGGTCGAGGGCATGCCATGCGAGGGCGCGCGCTTTCATGGCCTCAAATTTTTCAGGCTCAAGTTTGGAAAGGTCCTTTTCCTCTTCAGGGTCGTTTGCAACATTAAACAGCTTTTCTGCTTTGCGGCCATCTGGGAGAACGCGGCGAAGGTATTTGTCGTCACCATCTAGCAAAGCTAGGTACCAACCTTTTTCGGATATTGTTCCAAAGAACAGATCTTTTCGAGGGAGGATGTTATTCCCGGAAAGGGAAGGGAAAATATTTTGGCCATCCAAGTTGTCAGGAATGGGCAAGCCGCAAGATGTCAGCAAACTGGGCATCCAGTCTTGCGCCGACACCACCTGTTCAGTGGTTGCGCCAGCTGGGAACTTGTTTGGCCACCTAGCAATCGCAGGAACCCGAATCCCTCCTTCAAACGAAGACCCCTTTCCGCCACGCAAAGGCTTGTTCGATGCGCCTTCGATGCGCGCACCACCGTTATCATTTAAAAACAAAACAATGGTGTTTTTGGAGACTCCGGTTTCGTCAAGAGCTGCAAGAACACGACCCATGGCCGAGTCCATAGCTTCGACCATCGCCATATAGGTTGCCCGTCGCTCGCTATTCCCCTCGGAATAGTGCGCAATCAAATCGGGCGGCGCCAGGAGCGGAGAGTGTGGAGCGTTAAAGGGGACAAAAAGGAAAAACGGTCGTTCCGAATCGGCCTGTGCGCGTACAAAGCGTTCAGCTTCGGCGCCTAAGAGATCCGTGGAGTAGCCTTCCTCCTTTAAGGAAGTGCCATCGCGCTGCCAGTCCAGGGCGCCACCACGCTCATGAGTGAAATAGTTATGCGCACCAGTGATAAGCCCATAAAAAGAGTCAAACCCGCGGTTGTTGGGGTGGTGTTTGGCTTGGCCATGGCCTAAGTGCCATTTTCCGATGCAAGCGGTTCGATAACCGACCTCTTGAAGAATTTCCGGTAGCAATAGTTCATCTGTGGACAAGCCATGAGTATCCCAAGGCCGCAGAGGGCGGTATTGCAGTCCAAATCGAATCGGTACTCGGCCCGTTAACAATGAAGCCCGAGTAGGGGTGCACAAAGGTTGTACATAGTTTCGATTGAGGCGAATGCCTTCAGCCGCCAAGCGGTCTAGAGAGGGAGTTCGGATTTCGGAATTCAAATCCGCTGCGCCCATGTCGTCGGCAAGGAAAACCACGATGTTTGGGCGAGCCAAAGCTTTATCCAGCCCAGCACCGATTCCAGCCGAATTACTTGGGGATTCGGAGGAGCTTTGGGTGCAACCCGCAAGGGTGACTAAAGAAATTAGAATCAGACGCAACATGCCTTCAGAATTGGATGATAACGTGCTTTTGTGGGGGCAAGCACTAAGCGTTCACCGAAATGCGCAGACTTTTGAGACTTCAAACCCGGGCGCAATGTCGTTCGCCTTGGTTTCCTCCGCGATGAGGGCCGTTCTTAGTTCGCCGAAGAAAGAACTTCCTCTTCGGTTAGCAGGCGATCGCTGTGCTTGGCGCGGTCTAAAACAGCGGCAATTCGTTCTTCGGTAGGCTCGATTCCGCGCTTCTCTAAAAACCAAATCACGTTTGACTTTCCGCTCATGGGACCCACAGAGATTTTCTGCTCTAGCCCAAAATCATCAGCGGGAACGCCGGAATAAACGCGATTGGCGAGCCAGTCGTCGCCTTTACGGAAAGCTTTAATGACAGCTGCAGCGTGAACACCGGTCCCTGTTTCGAAAGCATCTTTTCCAAATACGGAGTACTCGTCACGAACGGGACGACCCACAGCATTGCTTGCAAGGCGAACATATTCCCCTAAAGCAGTTAGGTCGCGGTCAATCCAGCCAAGCAAGTGAAGGTTCACAATCAGCAAATCCATTTCGGTATTGCCGGCACGTTCGCCAATTCCAAGAGCGCAGGCATGGGCGCGCTCAACACCAGCGGACAAGGCGGCAAGGGTGTTTACTAAACCTAAGCCACGGTCACGGTGGCCATGCCAATCCAGCCCGACCTCGGCTTCACGCTCTTGTACAAAAGTCCTCATCCACCGAACCAGGTTCCGTACAGCTTGAGGTGTCGCATTGCCCACAGTGTCACAAAGACACAAGCGGTCAGCGCCTTCATCGATGGCTGCACCATAAAGAGTAGTCAAAATTTCGGGTGTGGCCCGCATGGTGTCTTCGGTGACAAACATAACCGGCAAACCATTTTGCTTCGCAAAGCGAATTGAGTTTTGCACATTATTAACCATGCGTTCCAAGTTCCAACCTTCGGTATACGCGCGAATGGGGGAAGACCCAATAAAAGCACACACCTCAATAGGGGTGCCTACTTCTTGGGACATTTCTACAACAGGCTCAATATCGCTAACCACTGTGCGGCAAGCTACGTTGGGGGTTATGTTTAACCCAACCATTTCAGTGGCGAGAGCTTTAATGTGCTCACGTGCAACTTCGCCAGCGCCAGGGAGACCAATATCGGCAGAGTTAATCCCTAAAGAATCCATGCAATGGATAAGCTCAATTTTCTTATCCAAAGGCGGGTCGGTTACCGAAGGGCACTGAAGGCCATCCCGCAGAGTCTCATCATCAAGCATGACCTTATGGCGAGGCGCGGGCAATTCTTCCGGCCCATGGGTTTGCCAGTCGTAAATGAGTTTGTCGTGCGCGTTGTTATCGGTCATCGCCCTGAAGGAAGTCGTCCAGTTCTTGGTCGTCCAAGCGCGGAGGTCCTCCCAAACCACTTACAAGTTCATCCGAAACCCAATCGGCAAGGGTGAGATCCGTGGCAAGAGCCTTGGCAAACTCATTTGCCTCGGAAGCGACCACGATTCCCTTTCGACGCAAACGGCCTCGCGGGCTAAGCAGGCTACGCTTCCTAAAAAGGTCATGGCGTGTTTCGGAAATCACACGCAGGCACTCGATTGCAGAAATGAAGGATTCGCCTTCTACTAGTTCACTAAAAAGAAGGTGAATAACGGCCAGTTGATGGTCTAAGCCCAACTTGTATTTACGCCGGAACTTCTCGATAGAAAAATCACTCGCATGGGGAGTCATGGCAAGGCGCCGACGAAGTTGGGTCAGGCTTGTGCGAGCATCTTGTCGGAGCGAACGAAAGCGAGGAGAGGGGCCACCACCAGGAGTGTCACCAGGAAAAAGAGCCTCGGCGCGAACGATGCACTGGTTGCGCCAAGCGTAGAGATCCCAAAGGTAGTCTTCTTCGTCGCGGTAGGCCTGAAGAATGGGAACCTCTCGAAGTGGCTGCGCGGCGGATTGCTTTTCGCTGCCACCTTCCCAAAAAAGAGAGAAGGCCGAGCTAGTTGCAGAAAACCAAGTGTCCACCGGATCAAAGCCTCGGGGTTGTCGTCGAATTTGGAGCCAACCTTCTTTACGAAGGCGCCCGTCGCGCCGCAGCTTTTCTAAGGCTTCTGAGCGCGGATAGCCGGCGAGGCCCAAAAGACCGACCAAAGTGCCGCCATCTACCATTCGGTCATCGCCTGCCAAGCGCCGGTGAAAAAGGAGAGCAAGAACCAAAAGTTCCGTATCCGCAAGTGAATTAGCGCCACTATGTTCGCGCAAGGAGGGAAGTCGGCTGTAAACCTCTTCGCGTAATGCGTGCGCCTGTTTGCGAGCAATTTCTTCAGCGCTAAGGTCCGGCTTGCCTTCTAGGGTTTTTGTCTGCAGATAATCAATTTGGTCACAGAGCTTTAACAGGCCTTCGAGGGGATTCATTGAAAGCTATTGTAGCCCCGCCCAAGAAAGGCGACCGAGTGGGTTTGTTCCTATAATCTCTCGCTATGGCAAGAGTCCGCCGCCGCGAAATGCGCCAGCAGGTGCTTCAAACCTTGCGCGATCAAATCGAACAAGGCAAGGGGGCCGTACTTGCCGCAACGGAGGGCCTACACCCCGCTGACATTGCCGATGTGCTCTGGATGGACCTTTCGGCCAGCGAAGCACGAGCGGCTTTCCGCACCTTACCTGCTGAAATCGCAGCGGAGGTTCTTGCTGAAGCCGAGCCACAGCTCATTCAGCGGCTCACCGAAAAAATGCCCCCTGAGGAACTGGGCGGATTGTTAAATCAAATTTCCGCGGATGATGGGGCTGACATCCTGGAGGAAGTCGAAGAGTCGCGCCGGCAAGACATCCTTTCTTTTGTAGAACCTAAAGACGCCTCTGACCTACGCCAACTATCGGCTTATGACCCAGAGACTGCTGGTGGCTTGATGACCACCGAGTTTGTTGCTGTGTCTTCGGCCGAGAAAATTGGTGACGTGCTGAAGCGAATTAAGCGTGGTGATGTCGAACACGCAGAAACGATTAGCACTCTGTATCTTGTGGGCCCACAAGGGCACTTGCAAGGCGTCATTTCGGCACGGGAATTATTGGAAGCCAACATTCATCAAGAAGTTGGCGAAGTTTCTAATCCGGATGTGATTTCTGCCCGTACTGACGAAGACCAAGAAGAAATCGCCCGCCGAATTTTGCATTACAATTTGTCCACTATTCCGGTTTCGGACGCACGAGGAGTCTTGGTTGGCATCGTTACCTCCGACGACGCTCTCGAAGTTTTGGAAGAAGAGGGCTCCGAGGACGCCCTGCTTCTTGCCGGCGCGAGTGGCGAAACCGAAGTCGGAGAAAGCTTGTGGCTTCGGGTTGTTCACCGCGCCCCTATGTTGCTTATTACGGTTTTAGCTGGACTGGGAATGTCGCGGGTAATGAATCATTTTGCACCCTCTTCCGGCGGCGAAGGGAACTGGTTCACTATTCTCTCCTACATCCCCATGGTTCTCGCCCTTTCCGGAACGGTGGGAACACAAACATCAGCGATTCTTGTTCGCGGCTTTGCCGTGGGCCAAGTGACAAGTGGTCGCCGCATCAAAGTCTTTTTAGGTGAACTCCAGGTTGGAGTTGCTCTCGGCGCACTTTCTTGCGTGATTGCCACTCCTGCCGTGTCCTTGTTGGCTGGGGGGAACTGGGAAATTGGAACCTCTCTCGGGCTGGCTCTTTTTCTTGCCATGTCTTGGGCAGCAATGGCTTCAGCCTCTATTGCTATGGGCTCCGAAGCCGTAGGCCTTGACCCCGCTCTCGTTTCTGGACCAGTCATGATTGCGGTCAGTGACTTGTCTTCCGTTTTGCTTTTCTTTGGCGTAGCTCGCATTCTTCTGGGTTGAGGCGCCTCCGGATTTCCAAGCTAGCCATTCTTGCAGGAGCGGGTTTTTGCTTATTGGCATTCCTTCCTGTAAAAATTTCAGGCCCTTCCATGCTTCCCACTCTCAAGGAAGGGGAAATCCGTTTAACCATTCCCTGTTTTGGAAACATAAAGCGAAACGATTTAGTCCTTTATCCGGACCCCAACACCGGCGCCACTGTTGTGAAGCGAGCCGTTGGCTTGCCAGGCGAAAGAGTGTTCTTGACTGATGGGGACCTATATCTCGATGGTCAGATTTATCGCCGACCGATTCTTGGCCCCGCCGACCTCATTCCTTTGGTTGATGTTCGAGGCAAAGAGATTTTGAAGATCTTTCGTTTCGAAGGGGAGGGCCAAGCTCAATGGAACGAAAATGAAGAGTTGTTGGTCCAGGGCAAAGCCTCTTTATCCAACGTCCCGATGGACGGATTCCTGCTAGATGGCCAACTGATTGCTGGTGTCCATACTGCTTCAGACCTTGGCATTGCCATTGATTTTTCTCTCCAAAAAAATGGCAGCCTAGAGATTTATCTGCGTGAGGGCGCGCAATTTTTTACATTTAAGCTCGAAGGGGATTCGGCGAGCCTATCCCTGAATGGGGAAGAATTGGAGAAGAAAAAACTGGAAGCACCCCTTTCTCAAGGCGCACTTTTTTTAGTCAAAGCGGACGGACAAATTTCAGCAATCCTCGACGAAAAGGTCTTATTGGGGCCTGCCGATTACGAGTCGGCCCCCGGACAGAGAATGGCCGATGGGCCTAACTGGCCTTCGCCTGAACAAGCAGGGTTTGGCGGCAAAGGTTTTCTCGTTCGCCGCATTCAAGTTGGCCGAGACTTATTTCGCCACCCAACCGGAACCTATGGAAGCTCAGAGGTGTTTCAGTTAGGCGAGGGCGAGTACTTCCTTTTGGGCGACAACCATCTAAGCGAAAAGAGCATTGATTCCCGGTTTTATGGATCGGTGAGCGGGAGTGCGATTCGTCGACGCATTGGCCCCCGATTGTTCCGCCCAAGCGGAGGAGTGGAATAATGCCTGAGGAAAAAGACCCTGGAGCCGAGTGGATGCTTGCCGTCCAGCAAGGGGATCGCTCCGCCTTCAACTCAATTGTGGAGACTTACCAAGCCCCCGTTTTTGGTTTGCTAAGAAGGCTTCTGGGTTCAGCTGCCGTCATTGAAGATTTGGCCCAAGAAACTTTTATCCGGCTTTGGCGCTCCCGGGACAGGTATCAGCCTAGGGGCCACCTAAGCACGTTTTTGTTTCGGATTGCCTACAACCTGGCCCTGAATAACATCCGTGACAGAAAACGGAAGCCCGCCGGCTCTTTACCAGTTTCCCCGGATGGGGAATTGATGCCAATAGAGGACTCTGCCGTGGCGACCCCATTTGAAGCCCCAGACCAGGCATCCTGGGCTGCTTTAGTTGAGCGAGCCCTTCAACAACTTCCGGAGAACCAGCGCGCCGCATTGGTGTTCCAACATTACGACGATTTCGAATTAGCCGAAATCGGCGAAGTCCTCGGAATAAGCCCTAAAGCGGCGAAATCTCTCTGCCACCGCGCTCGAGAGAATATGCGCCAACTGCTAGCCCCCTACCGAGAGGCTGAAAATGACTGACTGGATAGACAACATTCTTGACCAACACCCTGGCGAATCGGTTCCGACCGACTTCGGTGCAAGGGTGGACTCTCGCATTGATGATGAGGGTCACCTTTTAGAACACCACCCACGGAGCTGGTGGCCGAAAGCCGCCGCCGCCGCACTTCTTCTGGCCTTTGGCTTTTGGCTTGGGAAAGGCCGTCCGGATATTTCCACCATTCAGGAAGGTCCCGCGACCACAGCGGTTTCTGCTGACGAAATGGCGGAGATGTTCCAAGCCCAGGAAGTTTTGGAGTCTTGGGAATTTGTTGCCGACGATTCTCTCAATTTAAGCTTGTCCGATGCCGCCGCTGGCTCTTGGGACCCAACCCAAGAGGAATGATGTTCACGATTCTCCTTCTTTGTTTGCCCCAAGCTCAAGCGCACGAGGTTGCTGAGTGGTGGAGGAATCTCACTCCCGAGCAACAGCAAATAATGCAGAAGCGCATGCAAAGATTGCGCGAGATGCCCAAGGAGGCGCGCGATGAAATGCGCCGCCGCTCAGAGGCTTTGCTCCACGCTCGGGAGCACGAGTGGAAAAAGATGGGCTCCAAGGAAAGAAAAGATTTAGAAACCATGCCCCGCCATGACCGCCGTCGGCACATGGAAAAAAAGTTGCGTAAGCGATTTGAAGATCGTGAGCGCCATCTTCGCGCTCGTTTCCCGGGCGTACACGACAAACTTCATGGCCGGCCGATTCACGATCGCCTGATGGATGCCCAGCTCTTTATTCGAGAGCATCAAGGGGAAGAAATCCAAACACGCCTTTCCGCCCTAACTTCGGAAGGGTGGGTTGGTGCTGAGTTTGCCAGTTTTTTGAGCTCTACGACTCCAGTTATCCAGGTGACAGTTCTTCAAGAAATGGAAAAATGGCGCACCTTTGCAAATGCGTCCAATGCGGGTTTGTTTCAAAAATGGGGCTTAAACGAAAAAGAGGTTGAACGCCTAGCCGTTCTGCCAACGCCTGAGTTTTTGGCCATACTTCAGCGCCTTCGGCGAGGCGAAGCAAAGGCTTCAGTTTTCCCCCCACGGCAGCCTCGTCCCAAAAAGCGACGTTAAGACAATGGAGGGTCGCGGCATAATGTGCCAGTGATGACGACCTCAAGAGCAATTTTGTGTGCCTGGACCGTGGCCGCTTTTGAAGCGGGCCTCGTGTTGTCTTCTTCTGCGCACTTTGCCGAAACACCTTTGTTTTGGCTGATGACCCTTCTTGCCCCAGTCTTTGTTTATGGCACCCTTGCCTGGGCCGCTTCTAGGCTGCCGTTTGCTGAGCGTCTCCCCTGGGCATTGTTTGCCATATTTGGGTGTCTTTTGGCCCTTCATTTAAGGCGCCAGCTCTACATCGGTGCCGATGGTTGGGCATGGGTGCTTGGCGGCTCCACCCTAGCCGTTTTTTTCTGGGTAGGCTCCCACAAAGATCAGGAAGGCAAAACGGAACGCATCTTTAGCGGAATTTTCTTTGCCTACCTTCTGTTGCGCTTAAGGCAATTTAGCCATAACGACCCACAAAAATTGGGCGAGCGCGGCTGGAGCGGCCTATTTGATTATGGTTTTGATTTTGGTCAAGACTGGCTATGGGCGTTAATCTTTGTGGCCCTGGTAATTGGAATTTATCTTCGGACCTGGATGAAGTCGGAGGAGGCCAGTCATGCCGTTGTCAAAACCGCAGGCTGCGTGCTGATTACTCCCTTCGTGTCAGCGGCTTACCTATATTTTTCTCTACAAGAGGGCGCACTCCAAACATCTTCGTCTTCTGTTGCGGCGACCGCTCACGGTCCTAATGTGGTTTTGGTGAGCTGGGACACAGTTCGCGCTGACACCCTTCCCCTTTATGGAGGAGGAGGGCTGGAAACACCAAACATTCAACGCATTGCCAACGAAGGCGTCGTTTTTGAAAACTGGCAGAGCGTGTCGCCGATTACAGCGCCAGCGCACAACAGTATGTTGACCGGTTTGTATCCGCCGAGTCATGGACTTCGCGGCAATGGAGATTTTGCCCTTCCCTTAGACACGCCACGACTTCCCGAAGTATTCCAAAGTGCTGGTTGGGCCACAGGCGCATTTGTTTCTGCCCGTCCCGTGATTGGTCGTGACAAAGGATTTCCTCAGGGCTTTCAGCACTTTGACGATCGAGCGGGAGAAGCCGCAGGCTTGTTGGGCGTTATGTTGGGCTTTTCAGTTCGAACCGTTGCTCTTTGTGACAGGATTTTCCCTGCTGGATTAGATTCGGCGGCATCCACAACGCCAGGTGCAACCACTACAGACCGCGCGATTGAGTGGATTGCCGGGCAAACACGACCGGCGTTTGCTTGGGTCCATCTTTTTGATGCCCACGACCCGCGAGAGAAAGGCCAAGACTATCTTCCATTTCGCGAAGCCGCTCTACGGGACAAGGAGGCTGGCCCCCATGCTGAGAATTCAGAATGCGAAGAGAGTCTTGTTCTCCAGAGAGGCGAGGTTGCTTTTTTAGATTTTCAACTTGGCCGCTTACTGGATGCACTTCAAAAACATGACCCCGGCCTTTCCAATACCGTTATTGCATTAGTTGCTGATCACGGCGAATGTTTTGGAGAAGGGGCGGACACGCCCGAACTTTTCGGCCAAGGCGGAATTAAAGTATTGCACGCGCCAAGCCTTTATGCGGCGACCCAGCACGTCGTCGGAGTGATTCGTTCGCCCCAAACCTCTCGGGCTTTCTCAGGGAAACGGTCTCCAATGATTGCTTCTCATATCGACTTGCTTCCAACACTTTGCGACATTGCCAACATTGAGATTCCAGAAGGAATTCAAGGCCGGAGCTTGAAGTTGATTCTTGAGGGGGGATCTTTGCCCGACAAGCCGATCTACATGGAGGCTTTTGGCCTTAAGAATGAAGAGAATCGGTTGGTTGGGTACCTACACGGAGAGTGGAAATATGTGCGGTCCACTTCAGGAAGACACGAGTTTCTTTTTTCTAAAGCTACTGGAGATTCTGTGAATCACTTGGCCGCCGAACCCATCCGAGCCGCGGAAATGCGTACAAAGCTAGAAGAGCTAAGTGCCTCTATCCCGGAAATCAAGCGCGCAAAAGTCGACATCGGAGCCGCCGAACAAGCGAGATTAGAGGCGCTTGGTTACGGCGGCGATACCGACGATTCAGATTATTGAATCTCGACCTTTTCGACTAACGAGAAGAGGGCTTGGCCGGTTGCTCCAGCCAAGTCATTACAGACCGATTGGACGTAAACAGTTTTGCCCACAAGAAGTGGATTATTTGGGACAACACCAATGAAAGTAGATTCGCCGGTGGCACTCAAGTTAGAAACTTGAGCGAGCTTTCCACTAGCAAGATCTAAGTCACCGATATTTGGAAGCGTGGTGGTTCCTAGGGAGAGCGAGTAGAACAATCCGTAGGTGGCGTTAGCCGGGCCGCTAATGTTTACGGTCACATTTGATCCAATCGGGGCTGTTCGCTGTGCGGGAATCGCAAGGTGGATTAGGCGCATTGCTGCGTCATATACCTTTGCGACACCGGAACCCCAGTTAAGGTCTTTTCCGACCGAGCCCTTGTCTAGAGCTGCAATTTGCAGCGCTTCGCTGATATGGCGAGGTTCGGCGCGCGCATTCGCAGAAACCATAAGTGCGGTGGCGCCACCAATATGGGGTGTTGCGCAAGAAGTTCCGCCAAATGTAGAGTGGCCACCGCCGTCGGATGTGGTGTAACAACCATCGGTGTAACCAGCAATGTCTGGCTTGAGCAATCCTGCCTGAGGAAGACCCCATCCACCTACCGGGTAGTCCCAGTAACTTTGGTTTTGGCTGTGAGGATAGCTGGAGTCATAGATTTTGATGTCCTCCCAAGCTGAAGGTCCGCGACCACTTGGATCGTAGTAGGTGTCGTCTCCAACGCTAATACCGGAGCATCCCAAAACAGCTGCAATCCCGCCATTGGCTTGCTGGGGATGAATCCAAGGACCGGGGACATTACCCGGGGCGGAGATATTGAAGGGAATGGGGTAGCTCGAAGACCCACCCTGATTTCCGATAGAGTTACAGTGAATTTGGCCACCAGCTAAAACAATTTCAGAAACGGCGCGGTGCTGGTGGTAGTCCGGGCGTGGCGAGAAGGGCCACTTGTAGGAGTAGGAAGAAGAGGAGCAATCTACGGCAACGGAAAGTCCCCATTGAAGTGCGCCCCAGTGGTCGGCCTCGCTACCAAGCTGACAAACCGCAAGGCTTGCCCCGGGAGCCATACCTGTTTGGCGAACGCCACCAGAGCCATCACCAACCATGATGCCGGCAGTGCTGGTGCCGTGCCCGCCACCGCTTGGGTTGTTGTTGTTGCCAGAGAAATTCCAACCCCAGTAATCATCAACGTAACCGTTTCCGTCATTGTCCACGCCGTCAACGGGGTCGTTTGGATTGGTCCAGATTCGGTTTGCGAGGTCTGGATGGTTGCGGTCAGTTCCTGAGTCAATGTTCAGCAGGACGGCACCGCTTCCATCAATGCCAATGCCCCATAAGTCTGGAGCCTGATGCTTCACAAGGTTTGGTTCTGGTGAAGGGGGTGGTGGCGGTGGGAAGTAGTCGGCAAGCTCAATGTTGTCGAAAGCAAAACCGTCAGTATCGGCGCTGTAGTTGTCATACCAAGACCAGCGAATCATAAAGTTAGAAACATAATTCAGGCCGAAGGTGTCCAGATCATGGTTCATGAGGACATAAGCATTGTTGCTTCCAGTTAGGTCTGCAATCTTTTTCCAGGTTGTTCCACCATCATCAGAGGCTTGAAGGATGTCCGAGCCTGTATTGAACTCGTCATTTAAATCCTTGAAGGCATATTGAAGCTGAACCGTACTTTGTGCGGAAAGGTCAACAGTTAAAGTCAAAGTAACGGTTCCGTAGCATCCGTCTGAAGAGCTGTCGCAAACCCAATGCTTGCTTCCCGCATAAGGCCCAAAAGAGGATGTGATTTGCTCGCGGCCACACCCAGTCGTTGTTGTCGCCCATTCGGCACCAAGGGAACCGGATTCGAAATCTTCAAAGTAATAAGTTGTTGCTCTACCACTTCCGCTTGACGTTCCAGCGGAGGCACGCTGTTGAATTGCAACTTTCAAAGGGATGTCCTGCATCTCCATGGGGTCCCGCACGGGGTCGTATTGGATGTAGGAAATGCCGGGGATTGCTGCCAAGGTTTCAATCGCAGCGGCATTGGCTTCAACGCGGAAGCTGTTGGCAATCCAGAGGGGTTCGGACCAAGAAATATGACCTTGGGAAGTTAAGAGAGACGCGGCTTCCCGCAACGTCGCTTGAGAGGTTTCCGAAAAGGAACGAAGCTCAGCAGAAAGGGCGAGTTGGCGTTCGCCGCGCGGTAGGTGAGCGAATTGTTCACGCAGGGCGACAGCATCAGGTTGTTCGGTCATCACGATGTAGGCGCGATGGTGTTCAAGCGGAGCTATGTGCATGACCTCGCGAAGCTCAGGCTTGACAACAAGGGTGTTGGAGTCTGCCTGGATAGAGGCTTGCGGAGAAAGTAGAAGTAGGGGAAGAAGTAGGGATTGAAGCATGTTTTTGGGATGAAACGAGGGACCCTATTGTTACGGTAATTGGCCGTATTAGGTGAAAAAACTAGCTAAAATCTTGCGAATTCAACAGTTTTCGGTTGCCTCATGAACATTCCAAGCCTTTCTTATCAGGAAGCGCGCCCGCTCTTGGGTTTGCGGGTGGTCGACGTTCGGACTCCTGCCGAGTTTGCGGATGACCATATTCCTGGGGCAATCAACTTTCCCTTATTTGAAAATGACCAGCGCGCCATTGTGGGAACTCTTTACAAACAAGAATCTCCCGAGGCTGCTTACGAGAAGGGCCTTTCTTTTGTTGAGCAACGCATGGGGGGCATGTTGGGAGAAATCCTGGGCGTACCCGTTTCGCGCGAAGAGTGGCTGCCAAAGTTCCGAAAGCTGGTTCCGCTAGTTCAATCCCTGAAACCTGAGAAGGCGCTCACGTTACCCTTGCCCGAAAACGCGATTTTGATTCATTGTTGGCGCGGGGGAATGCGGTCTTGCGCAGTGATTGCTTTGTTGCGTGAACTTGGCCACTCCCAAGTCTTTCACCTCGATGATGGCTATCGTGGTTATCGAACTTGGGTGCGCGGACAATTAGAAAACTTGAATCCGGAAACACCGCTCGTAATGCTTCGCGGCTCGACGGGGGTTGGGAAAACTCGGCTTTTGCATCGTTTGGAAAAAGTATTTCCGGGAACAACTTTGGACCTGGAATCCTGTGCCAGCCACCGCTCTTCCATTCTTGGCGCGATTGGGCTTCACCCGAAAAGCCAAAAATCATTTGAGTCGGCAATTGCTCAACGTCTTGTTGAGATGAGCGCCCCGCCTTGGTTTGTGGAAGGAGAGAGCCGGAAGGTGGGGGATTCTGTAATCCCTAAGAATCTTTTTCAAGCAATGGAGTCCGGCGCGCATGTGCTTGTCGAGGCAAGCGATGCCTTCCGAGTGAAAATTTTAGGGGAGGATTACGCTAGCACACCTGAGAGCCTTCGAGAATTAAGAGAGCGACTCCCGTTTTTTGAGCACCGTATTGGAATGGAGTGGAAGGGCAAACTCCAAGAATGGCTGGACCAAGGAGAATGGCCAAAGGTGGCTCAAGCCCTTCTAGACCTCTATTACGATCCTTTATATGGTCGGGGAGATGTCCGCAGAGAGTGGACAGGCCGCGTGAATGCAGAGTCAGGGAAAATTCTGGAAGAGCTTGAACAAATCCGAAAAGAAATATCGGAGGCTTTACGGTAGAATGCTCTCTTCCTGGCGGGTTTTGCGCCACTCCCACCCACCCCTAATCATCCCATGTGCGGATTCATCGGCATCGCCGGCTTGCCCGGAACGGACACTGCCCCTGAGCTTTACGAAGGGCTTATCGCCCTTCAGCATCGCGGCCAGGATGCTGCTGGAATTCTGTCTTATGACGGACGTTTTCATTTACGAAAGCAAAACGGAATGGTGCGCGACATTTTTCGCTTTAGCGATATGCAGCGCCTCAAAGGCAACTTAGGTATTTCTCATGTGCGCTATCCAACTGTTGGGATGGGATCCGATGAGGACGCCCAGCCCTTCTATATCAACTATCCATTTGGAGTGGGAATGGCCCACAATGGGAATCTCACCAACTTTTTAGATTTGAAGGGCAGACTGTTTCCGCAAGAAAATATTTGTTTTACCTCTTCTTGCGATGTGGAAGCCATTCTTTACGCCTTCGCTAGAGCCCTTCACCGGACTGACCCCACGGCGGAATTGTCGGATCGTATAGGAATTGCCGTAAAGGGCGTATTTGATCGCACAAAAGGGGCATATTCCGTTTGCGGTATTTTGAGCGAAGGTGCCATGTTTGCCTTCCGGGACCCAACCGGGATTAAGCCCTGCGTTATTGGAAAGCGCGAAACCCCAGAGGGTGTCGAATGGGCTGCCGCTTCAGAGTCAGTCGCCTTTGATGTAATTGGATTCGAGCGAGTGCGGGATTTGCGCGCAGGGGAAGCTTTTGTGGTTCGGCCCGGCGAAGACCCAGAGTTTGTTCAAGTTACCGAGCAAGCGCATCGGCCATGCATCTTTGAGTTGGTTTATTTTTCAAGACCGGATTCTTTTTTAGATGAGATATCGGTTTACAAAACGCGTCGGCGCTTTGGGAAAGCATTGGCTCAACAATGGGAACAAGCTGGAGCTCCAAATCCTGACGTGGTCATTCCTATCCCCGACTCTGCACGCGATGCAGCACTCTCTATGGCCCACCACTTGGGGATTTCCTACCGCGAAGGATTTATTAAAAACAGATATGTTGGGCGGACGTTTATTATGCCGAATCAAAAAGAGCGGCGCTCTGCGATTCGAAGGAAGTTGAATCCGATTCCGTTAGAGTTTAAAGATAAGAATGTTTTGTTGGTGGACGACTCCATCGTTCGAGGCAACACCTCTCGTAAAATTGTGGAGATTGCCCGCCGGGCCGGCGCAAAGAATGTATATTTTGCATCAACTTCTCCGCCACTCGTTGCCCCGTGCCCTTACGGCATTGACATGGCAACGAAAAAAGAATTTATTGCGCGGAACAGGGACAACAATGAAATTGCTGCCGAGGTTGGGGTGGACTATCTAATGTATCTCGAACTTGACCGCATGGTGAAGGCAGCGCAAACTGGAAATCCAGCCATTGATGGATTTTGCACGGGATGTTTTACCGGGTCATATCCAACCGAAGATGCCGTCGAGCATCTCGACGCTATTGGTGCGGATCGTGCGGCGTCTCGCGATTGACTTGTTGGCTCGTTCGAATTCGTAGGAGTCAGGGGCTGTCCGGGCCAAGGATTTGGGATTTTCTACCGGCAAGGCGTGTAGTTTTCCCCCCTAATTGGGGCTATTTGGGTTAGTATTGATTTCAGAAAGCAGAGTCTCGACCCCGTGCGCATAACCCTCCCCCTCCTCAGTTTACTTTGTCTAACTCCTGCTCTCACGGCTCAGGTGAGCAGTCGAGGCCCCCATACGGGCATCAAGCCGGCGCAATGGAAGTTTGATTATTATCAAATACTGGCCAGAGATTGGAACCCTCGACTCAAAGTTGAAATATTCCAACAAGCCGGCCCTCACGCTGACCTGTACCTTCGCCGAAATCAGCCACCGACTTTGACGGAATGGGATGCCCGCTCGGTCACTTCCGGGACGAGCAACGAACTTGTTATTTTGGATCAGACCACGACTCCTGTTCTTACAACTGACACGTGGCATATCGGAGTCTGGCGACCTCATGGAACTTCCTACTCCATAAGCTATCGGCTGGAGACAGAGGCATCTACTCGACCAGGCCCGGGTGCGGTCCCTTGGGACGACCGCCCGAATGGAGGGCGCGGAACATCCTTCCGTGTTTGGGCACCCAATGCAACGAGTGTTTACTTGACGGGGAGCTTTAATTCTTGGAATACAACCAATGCCCCAATGGCGAGCGAAGGCAACGAATGGTGGTCCTTAGACGTGCGAAACCTTTTGCCCGGGGCCGAGTATCAGTATGTCATTGATGCCCCTGGCTCACGCGTTTGGAGAAACGACCCGCGAGCCCTTCAAGTCACAAGTTCGCTCGGAAAATCCGTTGTCGTTGACCAGGAGGCCTTTGATTGGAGTGGCGACAACTTCCAGTTACCCGCCTGGAATGACCTGGTGATTTACGAAACGCATATTGGAACGTTTTATGACGCTGTTGGTGGCGACCCAGGAACACTCCTCACGGCAGCCACGAAGCTGGACTACCTAAAAGATTTAGGTGTTACTGCAATTGAACTGATGCCTTTCTGCGAATTCCCCGGTGAATATTCTTGGGGCTACAACTACTCCCATCCGTTTTCCGTGGAATCCCACTATGGCACGCCGGAGCAGTTTAAATCATTTGTGAAAGCCGCCCATGCTCGAGACATGGCCGTTTTTGCTGATGTTTTGTTTAACCACTGGGGCCCAACCGAAATGGATTTGTGGCAGTTTGATGGTTGGTCACCCGGAAGCCAGTACGGAGGGATTTATTTTTATAACGATTCTCGTTCCCAAACCCCTTGGGGCGACACGCGGCCGAATTTTAACTCAAGCGAAGTCAGGAATTACATTCGTGACAATGTATTGATGTGGCTTGATGATTATCATTTTGATGGGCTTCGCTGGGATGCTACGTCCTATATTCGGAGCGTAAACGGTACTGACCTTCCTGAGGCATGGTCTCTAATGCAATGGGTGAACGATGAAGTCGACGCATTGCTCCCTAACAAAATTAGCATTGCTGAGGACATGTGGTCCAATGCGTGGATTACCAAGGACACGGGTGCTGGTGGAGCCGGTTTCGATTCCCAGTGGGACCCTAACTTTGTGCACACAATTCGAGGAAACCTCATCGTGGGCGGTGATGTCTCGCGAAACATGTGGTCTGTTCGAGATGCTATTAATTACAACTACAATGGCGACCATTTTCAGCGCGTGATTTACACCGAGTCTCACGACGAAGTGGCCAACGGCCGCTCGCGTCTCCCAGAAGAAATTTGGCCTGGAAATGCGGACAGCTGGTTTTCTAAAAAGCGTTCGACTTTGGGTGCGGTTTTGGTCATGACCTCCCCCGGAATACCCATGCTTTTCCAAGGGCAGGAATTCCTTGAAGATGGACATTTTGATGATCATGATCCACTTGACTGGTCGAAACTTTCCACTTTTAGCGGAATTCACAAACTTTATAAGGCGCTGATTGCATTGCGCCGAAATCTTCCGGGCTATGCGAGTGGCTTAAAAGGCTCGGGCCTCAATATTCACCACGTGAACGACTCCGATAAGTTTCTTGCCTTCCATCGCTGGGACCAGGGAGGCCAGGGAGACGATGTCATCGTCGTCCTCAACTTTGCCAATAAGTGGTACACTTCTTACAGCATAGGTCTTCCGAGCGGCGGCACCTGGCAGGTTCGTTTCAACTCAGATTCCACAACTTACGACTCTTCGTTCGGGAATTATGGGTCCACAAGCGTAACCGCCAACAACACTCCTCAAGACGGCATGCCCTTCTCTGGCAATGTCCGCATTGCTCCTTACTCGGCTCTCATCCTTTCGCGTTAAGCGCAATCCCCATGAAATACCTCCTCCCCCTCACTTTTCTTCTCGCCTCTCCAGCATTCTCCCAGACTTATGAGCACATCGTCGACGAGTCTTTTGACTATGCCGCCGGCTCACTTGGTGGCCTCAACGGAGGCTTCGGCTGGGAAAATGAATGGTGGTCTGGTGCGGGTCTTGGCGATGGCGTGGTCGTTGGTTCAAGTTACGACCCTCTTGGCAATCGTATGCAAGTGAATGTTGACCACGGCGGCTCCTATCGGCTCATTGATCGCTCGTCCCTTGGCCCTATTTTGGATGGCGGCCAATTGGGCGCCGACAACACGACCATTTGGATTGGCTTCATGATGAAAAAGGAAACCGGTTGCGATCACCTTTACGGTGGACTTTCTTTGAACTGGCAATGGGTTGGAGAGCAACTTTTCCTTGGTAGCCCTTGGGGAACCAATGAAGTTGGTTTTGCCCGCGCTGGCGCCCCAGGCCACAATGTTGTTTCTGGGTCCGACGATGCAACTCTAAATACCATGGTTTATCGGATTGATTTCCTCTCGGGCGATGACCGCATTCAGTTTTGGCTCAATCCACCAACCGATCACCCCACAACCGCTTCAGATCTTGATGTCATGGTTGCCGATTTCCGTTTCAATGAAATTCGCCTTCAGTCTGGTGACGGAACAGTGACCGGCTTTAGCTTTGACGGGATTGCCATTGATACTCCCGCTTTTCGCCCCATCTACACTGTGACCAACGCGACAGTTGGTTCGATTGCGGATTTTGAAGTTTCCAATGTGGCTCCTGGCAATAAGGTCATTATCGGTTATTCACTGTCAGGTGGCGGTCCAACCTCTACCACATTCGGTGACGTGGGCATGTCCCCACCAATCAGCCAGTTGCCCAAACTTGTCGCAGACCCAACTGGCGTTGCTTCGTTTAGCGCGTCGGTCCCACTCTCCTTGGGCGGCGCAACGGTTTACACCCAGGCAGTTGAATTGCTGGGCGGCGGCGCCGGCAACCTAAGCAACCCCCTTGTCGTTAACATCCCATAAAGAACGGGTCTTTCCATGAATAAAACCCTCATCCCCGCACTCCTTCTTCTTGCGACACCTGCGTTTTCACAGAGCTATGAGACCATTTGCTTTGAGTCTTTTGACTACCCTGCTGGCCCCCTTGGCGGCATGAGCGGCGGCATCGGCTTTCAAGCAGATTGGTGGAGTGGCAACAACTTAGACGATGGAATGGCCGTAGCCCCTGGATTTGACCCTGTCGGCGGCATGATGACCACCAACCTTGACCACGGCGGATCTTATCGACTCATTGATCTGAACGGTCTCGACGCCATTATGGACCAAGGCGCGATTGGCGCAGATGGCACGGAAGTTTGGATTCGCTTTGATAGCCAACGCTCAAGCGATGATGAGTATGGCGGGCTAACCTTGAACTGGCAATGGAATATGGAAGGCCTTTTTATTGGTAGCCCTTATGACCAATACGAGTGGGGGCTAGACCAGCCTTGGACCGGAAATCTTCCTTACTACGTACCCGCAACGCATTGCGATAACCTTGCACGCCTAGTCGTAAAGGTGGAATTTAACCCTGGCGATGAAATTGCAAAGCTGTGGGTGGATCCCCCTATCGATTACCCAACGACACCTCCAGACTTGGAAGTTTGGTTTGGCGATTTCCGCTTCAATGAGCTGCAACTTAAATCGGGTCATGGACTTGACCCTCTTGACGTTGGTTTTGATTTTGACGCTATTGAAATTACTGCTCCACCATGGCGACCAATTTACTCCACGAGCAACATCGTTGCCGGGCAATTGGGAAACTTTGATGTTTCAAATTGCACCCCTGGGAATAATGTAATCATTGGATATTCCCTAACGGGTTCAGGTCCAACCCAAACCATGTTTGGAGATGTAGACATGTCGCCACCGATTGGTCAATTCCCCGCTCAGGTTGTTGACCAAAACGGTGACGTTCATCACCAGGTCACCATTCCTCCCGGAGCCGCAGGCCTCACGGTTTACTCCCAGTGCGTGGAATTGACAGGTGCTGGCACAGGCAACCTGGCCAATTCCTTGGTCGTAACAGTCCAATAATCTGGCCCTGAGAACAGGGCTTGACATTCAATGACCCCAAGAAACCCTGTACCGAGGCAGAGGCGGTCGGCTTATTCAGCCGTAAACTGCTATTTCCACACATTTTGTGTGTATATTTGCTTTGGACGGGCCAAAAAAAGGGAACCTTGAAAGGGCCCACTTTGTCCGACTGTTAACATAGGGTTGCCGTCTGGCATTCCCCACAAACTCTCTCATGAACATTCTCCCCCTCATTGCGGCCATTCCTTTGGCCTTTTCTTCCGGCAATACCCCAGCCAACGAACCTGCAACGACCCTTGAAGAAAACTTCTTCGCATGGTCCCTTCAGTCCCTGGAGCTTCCCTCTAATCCAGTAGATGATTTTCAGGTCCGCTTGGTGCTCGACGAGGTATTCGACACGGAACTCTTGCTTACGAAGTACTCCGTTCGTAGCCAGAACTTTGTTGCTTACGAGCAGCGCGAAGATGGCAAGCTCTACGCAATCGAAACACCTGAAATCCGGACTTATCGCGGCGTAATTGCTGGGATTCCTGGTTCCACAGTTTCAGCTTCGTTGCGGAAGACGGGGCTTCATGCTCGCATTGACCTAGGCGACGGCTCTCCGGTTCGGATGGTCCAACCTCTTAGCGATTTTGATGGCTCAGCTGTTTCCGATGTTCATGTCATTTACAACACCGCAGACATGGTGCCCGATGACAAGTGGGTTATGGCCGAATCATTGATTCCCCCAAACTATCAGTCAGATCCAGTCTCTCCGTTTAATGGCGGCAACCACGGTGGATCGCATGCTCCCGGTTCCGGAAATAACCAGCATGTGAGCCCCGGCTCCCTTAATGGAAACCAGCGCGCCGACAAAACCGTAGAGCTTGCTGTCGACGCAGACTATAAATATTTCCAGAGCAATGGAAATAGCTCGAATAACACGATTGCAGACATCGAAGATGTCATCAATGATGTTGAAGCGATTTACCAAAACGACGTTAGCATTTGCTACGACATTACCACGGTTATTGTCCGCACCTCTAGTGGGTCAGATCCGTATACCAGCAACAATTCTTCAACCCTCCTGAATCAATTCCGTGCTGAGTGGAACTCGAATCAAGGAAGTGTCCAACGCGACTTCGCCCAACTTTTCACCGGCCGATCTATTAGTGGCTCTGTAATTGGGATTGCTTGGCTTGGCGTTGTTTGTAATAGCGGCTATGGCTACTCCATGGTGCAGTCCAAATACACAAACAATATGTCACGACGAGTGAGCCTCTCAGCGCATGAGCTGGGCCACAACTGGAATGCTGACCACTGCTGTAGTAGTTGTTCCGGTTGCGGATCTTGCCACATCATGTGTCCCTGTAACGGCGGCTGCTCTGGCAATGTTTCCAAGTTCGGAAGTTCCAGCATCAGTAGCATCAACAGCCATAAAAACTCCCGCAACTGTTTAGATTCAGGTTGTAATGGCGGTGGCGGTGGCGGTGGCCCTTTAACCATCACCAATCCCTCCCCAGGCTATGCAGGAGTTGTGAACTCTCTTACCGTAGCCGGCGGCACTGCGAACGGTTCAGGAACCCTTTACTACAGCGCCACCACTGGCTTTGCTTCAACGCCCTGTACGTCTGTGTACGTGGGCCTAAACAATCCTAAAGTGGCGGGTACAGTCAATTTTGATAGTTCCGGTAACGGTAGCTTCTCTAAAACGGTTCCTGCGCGCGCCGCAGGAAGGACCATCTACATTCAGTTTGTCGACACCACGGGTTGCGAGCTGAGCAATATGGTTACTGAGGTGTTCTAGGGCCACGCCTCATCTGCTCAAACGCTCGCCCATTCATTTGGGCGGGCGTTTTTTGATTTTGGGCTAGGGTTTGCCGATTATTGAGGCGTCTTTATTCTGGACAGGGCAAACATGCTCCCCGCCCCAGAAATGCGTACACCTCTCCTCTTAACGGCACTCTTTTCCTTTTGTCTGGCCCCCTCCACTTTTGGGCAAAGCCCCTGGGAGGCTTCTCCGAATCTCACCGATACCCCGCCGACAGTGGACGGGATTCTGCGTGACCCGGTTTGGGAAGGTGCGACCCGCTTGGGTTCTCTTTCGACGGTTGTTCCCGTTGAAGGGAAAAATCCTCTTCGTGGAACAGATGTCCGCCTCCTTCGAAGCGCGACAACTCTTTTTATTGGAGTATTGTGCACCGAAGAAGATGGTCGGCATGTGGCTCTTCGGCAAATGGCGCGAGACGGCGATGTCTCTCAAGAGGATTACATCGCCTTTGTTCTTGACCCCCTCAACGATGGGCAAAGTGGATTTCTTTTCGAAGTTGGGGCTGCCGGCGGAAAAACAGATGGCTTGATTTCTGCGAATGGCCGTCGCGTGGACCGCCAATGGGATGGTGTTTGGAAGTCGCAAACACGCATTGGGACGAATGGCTGGTCTGCTGAGATTGCGATTCCAATCTCAACTCTTTCCGCTCAAACAAACACAGTCTGGGGCTTCAATATTGAAAGATATCGGGCGGGGCAGAGAACCATCGACCGGTGGGCTTCTTCAAGCCGTGGTGTTAAATTAACGAACCTTTCATATGCAGGGAAGCTTACCGAAATGGACTTTAAGGTTCCTGGGCATGGCATTTCTGTTCGCCCCTTCGCAAAGACGTCGTGGCGCCACGACATTGTTTTAGGTAACGGGTGGCAAACCGATCAAGGCGTTACTGGCCAAATGGGCGTTGATGTTGATTGGCAAATTGATTCCAGTACAAAAGCAGGCTTCACGCTCAACCCTGACTTTTCTGAAACTGAAGTAGATTATGTTCGGCTAGACAAAACTCGTTTCCCAGACCTTTATCCTGAAAAGCGAGACTTCTTCCTAGAAAGCTCCTCATTCTTTGATTTTGGTCCTTTGCATAACAACCCCGATGTTGTCCCTTTCAATACGCGTAGCATTGGGCTTTTAGGAGGCGAAGAAATTTCGATTGCGGCGGGTGCCCGAGTCGCTGGGCGACGAGGCCCTCTCAGTTTGGGCGCAATGGCCGTGAGCCAAGACTCTGAAACGCTGTCTGTCCTGCGCCCCACATTTGATTTAAGTAGGGATTTGCGAATTGGTGCTCTTTTAACTACTGGGGATCCCGCCAATCCCGAGGATGCCTTGTCCTTGGGCTTTGATGTCCGTTACCTCAACTCGTCGCTTTTGGATGGAACGATTGGCCTGAATGCATGGGGGGTTCGTGCCTACGACGACTCTTTTGCTGAGGGATCTAGTGACCACGCTTGGGGCCTTGAGGGCGATTTCCGAACCGATCATCTTTCAGGTTCCTTGTCCGCCACTGGCGTCGGCATCCGCTTTCGGCCAGCGCTAGGCTATGTCCGCGATAATGCCGCCCATATTTTCCGTGCATCGACTTTCTGGGAGCCTCATCAGTCAGGCAAAGTTGTGCGCCACCACCAGTTTGGCGCCTCTGCTGTAATGCACACGAGCCTGAGCAATGAGCTTCAGTACTACAAACTTCCCATTCAGGTTTTTGGTCTTGAGACCCACGCAGGAGATGTTTTGTCTTGCGAAGTGAGTTTTGAAGGAGACACAATTCAAAGTGAAGATATTGTAAACCAGACAAACCGGGTGCTTGGTCTGGAACTTCCTGTTGGCGAATACGATTGGGTCTCTGTTGGGGCGACAGCTTCAACCTCGGCCGCCCGCCCGCTTTCAGGGTTTGCAAGCGTTTCAGTCGGAGGGTGGTACGACGATGGCGATTTAATTTTCGTTCGAACTGGCGGCGAATGGCGACCTTCCCCGAGCTTGCGTATAGGCGGAGAGATTCAGCGCTATTTTCTTGATACCAGTTCTGCGGGAGACTTCACCGCAAACCTCGAACGTGGAACTCTTGATTGGTTTCTCTCTCCATCCCAGTACTTGCAAACAGTTGTTCAAGCGTGGAACGTGGACCAAGGAGGCAACGCTGTTCCCCAGATTGGTCTTCAAAGTCGCTACCGCTGGATTATCGAGGACCAACGAGAGGTTTTTGTTTCTCTTGAGTCCGGAATGACAGACTACGGATGGGGATACCGCCGTCAAGGCGAAGACCTCACAGCCAAAGTCGTCTGGTCCTTCCAGTTTTAGTGGGGGTTGGTGCGCCCGGCGCGATTCGAACACGCGACTTTCAGCTCCGGAGGCTGACGCTCTATCCAGCTGAGCTACGGGCGCACTCAGGGCCGCACAGAATAGCGGCACCTCTCATAATCGCCCACTCAGTAGCCTTCATAATTGGCTAGGACAGCCCTGTTACCATCCCTTAAACTCTCACTCTATTGAATAAGGGATTTGGGGCGATTTAGCCCCATTTCTTGTCCGAAAACTGCTAATCTGGGACTAGCCCCCCTGGTTGAGTAACCGGTACTTCAACATGTTCAAACCAGCTTCATCCCTTCTCGCGGCGCCTTTTGTGCTCCTTTGCATGGTGGGTATTTCGTTCGATAGCAACGAATTACACGCCTCTGGGGTTATTAGCGCCCCTCTTGTGGACTCTGACGGCGACGGCCTCGATGATATGCTGGAACTGAGAATTGGAACGAGTGGACTTGCTGCGGATACCGACTCTGACGGCGTCACAGATTTACAAGAAATCATGATTGGCTCGGACCCCTTGGTTCTTGAAGCCCCTGGCGTTCACCCTGACGCGGACACTTCGCTTTATTTCAACGTTTATTCCAACGGCGCCGAATTTGTCTTGGAAATATACGCCCAGAACGCCTCCGCAGTCTTGGATTTTCAATTAGTCCGCGCTCTGCCAAGCGGATTGCGTAGCTTCAGCTTTTCGCAGCTGACGCCCTATTTTGTGGACACCGCTTCCTTCCCCTCTGTTAGTGCGGGCTGGAAGATTGATCGCATTCGGTACAACTTGCCCGCCATCTGGTTTGCTTCTCAACCCACGGTTGCCCTAGCTGCCCAGGTAGTCATGGACCAAGCCGTTCTTGCTCAGTCTGTGACTTTGGTTCACGCTGGGAATGAGCTTGGACAATTAGTTTGGGATTCTATGTTTGCTACCGTGAGCCCAAGGTCATCTGTAAACGCAAATAGCGTGGGATCCGGGTCTGGTTCTTCGGGCAACAGCAATTCAGGCACCGGCGGTCCTTCTGGCGGCCTTGTCCCTGTGGATCCCGGCGAAGGTCCACCCCAGACCGGTACCCAAGACGCCATTTGCCTCCAGTCCCTTCAGGCTATTGCCAATTTGGGTGCGGGCAGAATTCTTTATCAGGTAACCTCTGCTGCGTGTGACCCCCTTCCTGGTGCTCTCTGTTTGGCCGGATGCTCTGCCACCGCTGGCGACTCCGTAGTTGGGATTGATGTGGTCGGTCTTCTCGGCGGCTGATAACCCACAGCCCTCACGGTACTTAGGTGGATTTCCCTCTTTTCGAACTAGGAAACTGCAATTATCAAGGCATTTGTCCCAAAGCTAGGGAGGCACTAGGCTTAGGGAGGCTAATAAGTTGCCAAAAAATCTGGAACCTCTAACCCACTTCTGCCGTCTAAACTCCACGCCGTGAATTCCACCGAGCACGAACTCGTTAAGCGGTGTCAAGAGTCCGATGGTTCTGATTTTCAAGTCGCATACCACCAGCTCTACGATCTTTACAAGAATCGAGTTTTTACCATCTGTCTTCGCGTGACAGGCAATGAAGAAGATGCCCTTGATGCGGCCCAAGAGACCATGATCACCCTTTCTCGTCGAATAGGCGATTTTGCATACAGGAGCCGATTCTCATCTTGGGTTTATCGGATTGCCGTGAACGCAGCAATCGATGTTCGCCGCCGACGGCTTGCGGGTACCCGCGGCCAAGTTACGACCTTCTTGGCCAATATCGAAGCCGGTTCAGCTCTTGAGCCAGCGTCTACCCAGGAATCGGCCAATCCAACCCTTTCCGTGGAAAGCGCCGAATCAAGAGATGCTGTTCGGCAAGCCCTGCGGCGAATCAATCCTAAGTTCGCTTCCTTGCTTGTTCTTCGATACATGCAGAACTTGGCTTACGAAGAGATTGCCGAAGTTTTGGAATGTAGCCTAGGCACAGTGAAATCGCGACTCAATAGGGCTCACGGCGCTCTTCGCGAATTCCTCGAGCGAGAAGGTGAAGGCCCTGAACTTGAATAGAAAACACAATGAACGACAACATCCGACCCCTACCCGCAGAGCTTGAAGCTGAGCTTCGAGCCTTGGGCGATGTCCAGGCTCCCGCCGAGCTTTGGCACAGGGTGTCATTGTCGTTGATGGAGGAGGTGGAGGCTCCAGACGAGCTATGGGAACGCGTTTTGCCTGAGGTAGAAGCAGCTTCTCGTCCCACCACTCCAATTTTTGCTTTCCCACGTCTTGCAGCCGCTGCGGCAGTACTTTTTTTGGTCACCATCAGCTTTGTTGCTAGTGGATTCCAGCCAACTGCAATGAATTCTTCGGCCTCTATGTCTTCGCACGACGCTTTACGCGATTACTACGCATCTCGCGTGACGGCCGTATCCGTCACTCCGGACCAGCTTTCGCCCTCCGCCCGAGGGCTTGCGGCTTCAATGGGAGCTTCCATAGAGGTCGTCCGATGAGCTTTGCACGGATTGGCAGCGTCTTGATTCTTTTGTCTGCGGTGGTGGGATGCCTTCCGCAAGGTTCCCGTCCAGGCGCTCGCCTCTCCTACACAAGTGGTCAGTCAGGAAACATCGGTGTCGGCGCTGCCGCCCTTCCCCTTGCCGACTTTGTTTATCCCGAAGACGCCACGCTTCGGCAAGATCGAACCTACGAAGTTGTGGACGCGAGTGGTAACTTGGATCGATACCGAGAGATTCTTTGGGCAGATGGCACAGGTCAATTCAGCCTAGAAATTGCAGGAGTTGCTGAAGATGGATTGCCGTCCTTTAGTGCGCCCGACGCCTTTTGGCAATCGAGTTACTTAACTCGCCAACGCTACCTCGTTCATTACCGCGATTTTCGGATTCATAACGAGAATCAAGTCCGACGGAACTATACGTGGAGCGAACTGCCTGGAACCACCACGATGGCTGGCCGGAATTGCTCTCGATATTTAGCCGAATCAGTTTATTCTCTTGGTAGCGTTGAGTTTGTAATGGACCAACAGAGCAAGTTAATTCTGGGTTGGATTCGTCGAGACGGCGCTGGCAATTTGGTTTGCCAAATGTCCACGGACGCCCTGAACGAAACACCAAATCTTTCGGGTGTTGTTTGGTCACAGGCGATAGCACCGGAGCAGGAATACAACGGCCCTCCCGATGACAACCTTTTAGGTTTTTCTCCTAACCCTGTCATTTACTATCCCGCAGGATTTTCCCATGGGGTCCAACGCATCATTTTGTCCCAGGTCACTTACGGCAGTCAAATTCCTAATCTGCATTTGGAGGTTTTGCGTGATGGTCTTGTCAACATAATGGTTGCTCAGCAGCTAGAGGTTATCGGCGGCGGCGGCGCTTTCCCCGAAATTATCATTGCTCGCGAGGCTGAGATTGGCGGAATTCGGGTTATGGAAGGAGATGTGCAATCCATTCGAACCTATGTAATTGGCTCATTGCCCTCCCAAGAGCTCCTCGCGGTTCTTGGTGCTATGAACTAAGGGGTGGTCCACTCATACTGACGGGGACATGTCGCTGCTCTGTATCCCTGCCCTAGCCTTCGCCATTCTTCCCCAGGAGCGCCCTCTTATTCGCGGCGCCTACCGAGGCCCTTACGACGAGGTTCTTCAAGCGGAGCTAGGTTCTCGAGACGGAATCCAAAATGCAACCTTGATTGACGGTTGGGAGCGATGGGAGTTTTGGTTTGAACATGAGCGCGCCAATTTATTTAGAGGCAAGAGCCGCACAGGCGCTCGAGTCCTCCGCGAGGATGGGCGTTATGGAATTGGAGATTGGCGACTCACCCGAAAAGAAGTTTTAAATACATCTTTGCCATTGCTTGACAACTTAATGGAGTCCCCATTCCCAGAAGTTCGCGAGTCTTCCGCACTTGCGCTGGGAAGGATTGGCGACCCAAGCTCATTGCCACTTCTTCTTGCAGCAGCAAAGGATCCTATTGCCCAGGTTCGACAGGCAGCCTTGCTTGGCCTTGGGCTTTTAGATAACGATCGAGCGCTGGTTTATCTTGGCGAGAAATTTTCCGAGACCCGGGGCTCCGTAAACGATCGTTGCTTTGCTGCGATTGGAATGGGTCTTAGCGGAAGAAAGGAAGCGGCCGAATTGCTCCGAATGGCCCTTGAACGGAACTTAAAAACCGATCGGCTCTTTGGGGAGCAAGAAAGAGTTTTGCTCGCTACTGTTTGGGCTGCAGGTCTTCAGAGATCCGAGGACTTTGTTCCAATCCTGGTGATGGGTGGGGCAGAATTGAGTAGCAGTGCAGCGGCCGCCTCTCGCCGCGTGCGGACATTAATTTGCTGGGCTCTTGGCGCAATCGGCGATTCGTCTGCTCGGGGCTGGCTGGTTCGTCAGCTACGAGGAAGAGACCCAATCCTTCAACGCGCAGCGGCGCAGGCTCTGGCTAATCTTGGAGACCCTAGTGCAATTCCAGCGTTAGCGGAAGTTTCGGGCGCGCCCATTGATTTGCAAACTCGAGTGTTTGCTCTTCTGGCTATAGGTCGGCTTGGCGGCGAAAGCGCAGAAGCTCACTTAAGAGAACTTGAAGAAGTTGTCAGGGAACACCGCCAGCTTTACTCTGCCTGGGGGCTCTCTGTTGGTTTGTCCAATTCCGATTCTTTAATCGAGGGAGTCTTTAATGAATTTATTAGCTCCGAAAAGCGGGATCCCTGGGAAGACGACCCCAATTCTTTAAAGATGCGCCGCGACCAAGAAAGAATGCGTAGCGCCCTTGCCTTAGGCCTAGCTTTTCATGGTGATGGAAGAACTGTTGAGCAGTTCTCACAGGCCGCTCTTCGAAAGGGCGCCAGCCCGGACTTTGTTGGATATCTCTGCATTGCCTTGGGTCACTTAGGCGGAGAGAAGGCCGAAAAGATTTTGGAAGCGATTTCAAAAGAAGGAAACGCCCAGGAAGATTGCAGAAGGGGTTTGGCCCTTGGCTGGTCCCTTTTAAATAACGAAAGGGGTGCAATCGAATCAGCCAATATGGTTATCCATGAACGAGACGCATCTACTCGCTTGTCCGCGGCGCGCTCCTTAGGGCTTACCCATTCGTCATCTGTAAACCAGCTTATTGTGAGACAATTGACGGACAACAGTGCGAGTTTCTCGCCTGACAAAAAGGCGCATTTGGTAACGGCTCTTGGATATTTGGGAGACCCTTATCTCGCAGACCGACTTGCAGCGGCGATTGAAGGCATCAATTTCCGACAAGAGTTTGGCCTTCTGCGAGCTCTCTCGACCTATTAATTCCCCCTCTTTTGGTGGATTTTTCCAACGAAATCCAGTGAGAGGGTTATTTGAGGGGTAGTCTTTAGGCGTTCGGGCATTACGCCCTTCGAATTCCCCCACCTAAGAAGATGTACGACCCCCTTCCATCTGTACCAGCTCACCAGCTGGCCGACCCGGCGTTTCGCCGAAAGCTTCTGAACAAAGTCGAGGCACTGATTTCTGTTCTTGAGGTGGCGCGCTCTAGGGTAGAAGACAATTTGGAAGGAAGCGGCACTGAAGCGGCTCGGCTTCGAAAAGTGATGGTGAATCTGGAGCACACTTTAAGTGTTTGTCACCGTGCAAGAAGGATTCTTCTTCAAGCAGGAGACACCAACGCAATTGTTCCGCACGCTGGCAATCAAATGCAACTAAAGATGACGTTCCGAGATTATGTCGAAGTAATGTCTTTTGCCGAATACTGCCGGTTCAGAACCTTAGGCCCGGTGACCCCTTCGGAAATTCGTCAAACCGACCTTGAAGTCCTTTGCGATTTGTTGATACAGGGCGAAGCTGCCTAAGCGCCCCAATCCCGAGCGTAGCGATAGTCCAAGTTTATGGTGCGGTTGGCAAGCTTGGCAATGACAGGTGGCCTTCGCTTGTATTGGTTGTTCCGGACACGCTTGGAGATGGCTTCTATGAAACTCTTTTGGAATCCCGCTTCAAGCAAATGATCAAAAGAATAGCGCCGGTCTACTTGAAGGTGAAGAAGTGAATCTACCTCCTCGTAGGAAAACCCCAGTTCTTCTTCATCCGTTTGACCTTCCCAAAGATCAGCACTTGGCGGGCGGTCCACGATTTCTTGGGGTACACCAAGATGTCTCGAAAGGGCGAAGACTTGAGATTTGTACAAATCACCAATCGGGTTTATGGCAGATGCCATGTCTCCATGAATAGTTCCGTACCCAAGCAAAAGTTCAGTCTTGTTTGAGGTGCCAAAAACAAGAGATCCATCCCGCGCACTGCGGTCATAGAGAATCACCATTCGCGCCCTTGCCATGATGTTCCCCTTGCGCAAACGGGCAGCGGGAGAGTCTTCGTCTTCAATGCCTGCGGCTTGAATGTGCGCATCTGCCATCTTTGAAATATCGACAACTTCGATTGGCGTACCTGCACTCTTTGCGGCCTTTTCGGCTAGCTCTAAACTGATTGGATTACTGGTTTGATAAGGCATGGCAACGGCCAATACATTTTCTGGTCCCAAACTGCGAGCAGCGAGTTCCAGAACGAGAGCAGAATCAATTCCCCCAGATAACCCAAGGACAGCACCCTTTATGCCAAACTTTCCCGCTTCTTCTCGCAAGAATGCGGTGAGAACCTTTTCGGCCAATTCCACATTGCAGCCTGGGGGAGGCGGAAGCGTTGGCGTCATGTCTACCCCTCCTGCTCTAGTTCCGCAGCCTTCAGGGCATCAGGGTCTTGGAGGAGTCGCGCAAGATGCAACCGCACAAGGTCAGGGCGAGCGTCTCTTCGCAAAGGAGTGAAGATTCGTGCGCGGCGGAGAGGGTCTTCGCTGAGGCGGTGAAGGAGGAGATGCTCTTCTTCGCCGGGAGCTTCTGCATCCGTAAAACCAAAAGGCGAGGTAATTGAAGAGGCGCCCCAATACATGGCGCCATCTTCAAAGCCAACGCGGTTGCAGTGAAGCACCCAGGCTTGCATGAACAGAGAAATTGCTGAGTTCAGAGTTCTCCAGGCTGTCTGGGAAGAGAGCTCAGGGGCATCGGTGTCCACTCCGCGAGCTGGCGATGCGCTTGGGATTAAAAAAGCATCGGTGCCTTGTAAAAACTGAAGCCAAGCGGAGTCAAGATGCCACGCATCTTCGCAAGTTAGGATTCCAAACCTCCCGAGCTTGCTTTGGACAACATCGAAAGAGTTTCCAGGCGCAAAGTAGCGACCTTCTTCAAAGATACCGTAGTCAGGGAGGTGAACTTTGCGGTGAACGTGAAGGATTTCCCCTGCTTCGGCGAACAACATGGAGTTGTAGAAGCGGTGGTCGTCACTTTCTTCAACGAAACCGAAAACAATACTCCGGCCTTTGGAGCGAGCAACAAGATCTTGGATTATCGGATCATTTAGCCGAAGACCAGAGTCTTGGGTGATGTCTCTTAAAAAATAACCAGAAAGAGACAGTTCCGGGAAGACAACTAAGTCAGCCTTTTCAGCTTCAGCGCGCTCGAGCCATGCATGGTGCTTTTCTAGGTTGCTTTTCAGGTCCCCCAGTGCGGGCTTGAATTGGCAAAGAGCGGCAAGACAGTCCAAGCTCATTGGATTGGATGGTGCTTAAGAATGTCGGAAACGATTTCTTCTACAGACACGCCGCCAGCAACAGCTTCGAATCGAAGAGTTAAGCGATGGCGAAGAGCTGACAGGGCGACATCGCAGAGGTCACTTGGGGAAATATGAGCTTGTCCCCTAAGCATGGCCAGTGCGCGTGCACCAGAAACGATGGCGATGCCGGCTCGAGGACTCGCACCCCAGCGAACATGTTCACGAACAATGGCAGGGGCGGAAGCATCTTCAGGGTGAGTAGCGGCAACAAGAGCGGCGACTTGCTTAGTTATCCCCGCTGGAAGAGGAAGGAAGGAGGCTAGTTTCTGGATATCCTCCACAGCGTTAGCTGGTAGGGGCTCAAAACTTTTCTGTTCCTCGCCTTGAGTTTCCAATATTTTTTGCAAGGTATCAACATTGGGGCGTGACAGCACCAACTTAAAGAGAAAGCGGTCGAGCTGTGCCTCAGGAAGAGGATAGGTCCCTTCAAGTTCAATAGGGTTCTGAGTTGCTGCCAAAAAAAACGGTGTTGGCAATGGATGACTTTGTTCTCCAGCAGTCACCTGTTTTTCTTCCATCGCTTCTAGCAAAGCGGATTGAGTTCTTGGTGTTGCCCGATTGATTTCGTCGGCCAACAATACATTGCAAAAAACTGGACCTTGCAAAAAACGAAGTTCCTTTTCTTTGGCATAGAGGATTTCGCTTCCTGTAATGTCTGATGGCATTAAGTCAGGGGTGCACTGGATTCGGCCGAAGTTGAGCCCAAGTTGGGAGGCCATCGTTCGGACGAGCCTTGTTTTTCCTAAGCCGGGAGCGCCTTCAATTAATACATGGCCACCAGCAATAAATGCAGCCACCAAAAGTTCAACGTTGGCATCGTCACCAAAATGGTGCGAGCGAAGAGCCTGAAGCAAGGTGCCCGCAGAAGCGGAGGCTTGGTCCAGGGAGGCCGGGGCGTCAGGAGCGGGAGGCATGGCTGGTCTGTTCGACCAGCGACAGGATACCGCAGAGGTCCGTTAGCACGGGAACGCCCTCTCTGGTGGTGCCGGAGGCTTCCGCTGTGCGATCCAGGTAAGCGGGACGAATGCCGGTGGATTGAGCACCACGGACATCCCGCTCAAAATGGTCACCCACATGAAGGACTTCGTCGGCGGGAACACCCGCCCGAAAGAGAGCCCGTTCAAAGATGGCACGGTTTGGTTTTTCGGCACGCATTTCAGCGCTGGTCACAATGAATTCAAACTTGTCGGCAACTCCCAGGGCTTGAAGGAGCACAGGAAGCCTTTCCGACCAGTTAGACACAACGCCCAGAGTGAATCCAAGGTTCGATAATTCCTCTAAAATTGAGGCAGTTTCCTTGAAAAGTTTGTAGGTCTTTGGACTCTCAAACCGCTCAATAAGTTCTTCGTGTGCACTTCTCCATCGGGATTCAGAAACTCCCATTCCTAGAAGAACCATTTCGTTGAAAGTTTCAAACCAGGCTGTGCTGTAACGGAAGTTCCCTTCTGCAGAAAACGGGATCTCAGCGAAAGCGCGAGCCATAAAGTCAGCTGCATCTTCTTCGGTTGCGCGGGAACCGTGACTGCGGGCAACGGTGGAGTAGATAGCTGCGCGAGGTCGCCGCTCAGTGAAGAGCGTGTTCCCCGCGTCGAAAAAAATGGCGCGTGTAGAGGGCATATGGGATGAAAGGGGGAGGCTTGATTGTAAAGAGGGAAGGTCGCAAGTTCCAGAGGCGTCCATAAGATGTCTCCATAAAATGAAAAACGGCCTTCTTCTTCCTTTTCTGATATTGGCTTCCTGTTCGGCCCCACAGAAAGCCCAAGAGGCCCTTTCCTACCCAGATCAGCTCCCTGTACCTGAACTAGGGTTTCTGCCTGGGGTTTTTCGGTACGAGACCGCGACAACAGACATGATGTCAACATGGGGGGTTGATTCTCGTGCCGAAGAATTGTTTGAAGCTTTAGAAAGAAAAAACTATCGATCTGCTGCCATTCAAATTAATATTCTTCGAGGCGAGCACCCTGCCAGCGAAACGCTTTTTGCCTTGCAGATTTACTCGATTCTTAAATCTGATGGCCCCGAGGAGGCAGAGCGGCAAGCAAGAGGCCACCCTCACCTTTCTTCTTTGTGTTCCAATTTCAGTTGGGCGCTCACTCTTCAAGAGCTTGGCAGGCATAAGGAGGCTCTCCCCCTTCTCGAAGAGACGATGAAAGTAATCGGAGAGACACCGGAGATTTTACGTGAAGCGACAGAGTCGGCTCTTGAAAGCGGTCACGCTCTTAAGGCGTTGGACTTTTTAAGCGCCCTCAATGTAGACGAAAAGGAAGACCTTGAGTTGCTAGCCATGCAAGCGAGAGCTTTTCAATTAGTTGGGCGCAACAGAGATGCTTATCAAGGCTATCGCCGTCTCGCAGCAATTGAATCAACGAATACATTTTTTTGGAATGAAGCAGGATTATGTGCTTTCTATTCCGAAGAATACGAAACGGCGGCTCAATGCTTTGAAACCGCTAGGGCAGTCGATCCTCAAGAGCCACGGTTCGCTTTTAACCTAGGTTGCGCGTTAGATTGGGGCGGAGATCCAAGCGGGGCGGAATTTGCCTATCTGCGCGCATTGGAATTAAATCCTGGGCACCTCAAAGCAGCTGAAAATTTAGTTGAAGTGTGGATGAAGCAAAGCCGTTGGCTAGACGCCAGGCGGCTGCTCGAAAAAATGTTGGCTCAGCCTGTTTCCGTAAGAGACAGTGAAAGGATTCGTCAGTTGATTTTTCAAGTTGACGAAACGATGAGCCGTATCAGCGCAATCAACGAACCTTGATTTCCCAAGGGATGCGCGCATAAACTCCGTTGCTTGCGCTAAACCTAGGGAAAGAATCAAACAGGGTCGTCAGAGGCGTGACAATTTTTGTGAGTTTTTCAGAGTCACTATCCTCTAGAAGAGAAGCTAAGAAAGAATCGAAAAATTCAGAGTCCTCGCCTGGGAGTTGGAGCTTGAAATTATCTCCTAAATCAGCTAATTCTGCAGCAGCGGAAGCCGCCTCTTGCAGGCCGCCAAAAGAGTCGGCGAGCCCAAGCTCAATCGCCTTCTTCCCAGACCAAACGCGCCCTTGAGCGATTTCGTGAACGCGGTCGCGCTCCATTTTTCGACCTTCAGCGACTCGGTCCAAGAAGCCCTCATAAATGTCGTCTACAAAACTTTGAATAACGTCGAGTTCCCCTTTTGTTTTTGGGCGATAGAGAGACTGCATGTCGGCAAAGGGGCCTGTGCGCACCGTCTCAACTTGAATGCCAACCTCGCCGAGCAATTCTTTGCAGTTTGGGAGCATTCCAAAAACACCAATCGAGCCGGTAATGGTGTTTGGTTGAACAAAAATTTTGTTGGCCTTACACGAAATCCAATAGCCTCCAGATGCGGCGACATCTCCCATAGAGACCACTACGGGTTTTTCGGCTTTAAGGAGCTCCATTTCGCGAAGAATGGTTTCTGATGCTGTTGCCGATCCGCCCGGGCTGTTGACGCGTAAAACAACAGCATCAATTTCTTCATCAAGACGCAAATCCCGAAGTTCTTGTGCGACAGAATCTCCAGCAACGCCATCCGCCCCGCTTCCGTCGTAAATTTCACCTTCTGCAAAAACCACGGCAACAATGTTTTCCGACTCACCCTCATCTTCGGGAAGATCATTTAGATACTCCTGAAGGGACACTTGCGCGAAGCCTTCTTTTGCGGGCGCAACTACCTCGAGTTTTTCTAAGACTTCATCCCAATAGAGGATTCCATCCAGCAGACCAGCTTCTGCTGCCTCTTCCGTTCGCATTGCACCGTAGTTTGTAATCTTTGCGCGAAGGTCTTGAAGGCTTAGGCCAAAGGATTCAGCTGAATCTTCCACTGAAACCTCAAACACGTCTCCAATCAAAAGTTCCATTTGCTCGCGATTTGCCTGGCTCATGCGATCAAGCATGAAAGGCTCTACAGCGCTTTTGTATTTCCCAACCCGAGTTACCTGAATTTCAACGCCAATTTTTTCCAGAAAATCTTTGTAGTACATGACCTCAGCAGAAAGGCCATCAAGCGTGAATGAACCAAAAGGGGCAGACCACGAAGAGTCCGACATCGAAGCAAAGGCAACAGTGCTTTCGGTTAGGCTTGGAAACCATGAGAGCACAGGCTTGCCGGCGTCCTTGATTGCTTGGATCGCTTCACGCATTTCACGAATGGATGCCCAGCCGATTCCTGTGGGCGAGCCGTGCATAAAAATGCCACCAATGCGTTTGTCGTCGGCAGCGTGTTTGAGCGCGGAAGTGACTTGGTGAAGTTGGAGCGGTGTTTGGGAGCCCTGTATTCGATCCATAATCCCGGGTTCTGTTCCTCGGTCACTGACAGGGGCGGACAAGTCGACCACGAGTAAAGAGCCATCTTCAATTTTGAGTGGCGCCTCACTGGAAGCGGCAACTAGGGCCAGAAGGGAAACGCAGAGGAGCAAAATTAGGCCTGCTGCCGAGGCAAAAACACGTCCGAGAAACTTTTTCATCCCCCCATAATAGGCATCTACCTGCTAGGGTGGGTTGAATAAATACACTCTCCACGCCCCCCCCTCTCTCTCTCACCCCACGACATCCCTTTCAATGCTTCACGCCATCCTTCTGCCAATTCTGGCCCTTTTCCCTGCTCAAACTCCCGCCCAATCTCAATTCACCGAACGTCCCGGCGAGTTGGAATTTACCGGACGAATGATTGTTCGCCCCATTGTCGATGCCCAGGCTACTGCCGTCAGCCGTCTTGAGGGCCTTGTCATTCGAGACTTTCCAGAGACACGCGAATACGTTGTTCGTGTCCCCGAGGGTATGGATGAGAATTCAATCTCCCGCGCCTGGATGGCTACAGGGGACTATGAATATGTTGAGCCAGATTGGCTGTGTTTCCCACTGGGAGACCCCAATGATCCTGAATATGGAAATCAATGGCACCACGTGAATATGGAATCTTCCCAAGGTTGGGATTTAATCACCGGCGATTCGAATCAAATCATCAGTTGGTGCGACACTGGAGTCGACCACTCTCACCCAGACCTGGCCGCAAACTTGATTCCTGGATACAACGCTCCTGACCAACTCGAAGAAATAAATGGTGGCGACACGAGCGATATTAACGGCCACGGCACTCATGTGGCTGGATGCCTTGGCGCAATTGGAAACAATGGCGTTGGTGTTGCCGGGGTAACCTGGAACATGCAGCTTATGCCAGTTCGAGTTAGCAATTCTTCTAGTGGCGGGGCTTACCTGTCCGACATTCTTGATGGTGCCCGCTGGGCAGCAGATAATGGTGCGAAAACGGTAAGCGCAAGCTATAGCGGAGTAGACAATTCATCTGTTGGCACGACAGGAACGGATGTCAAGCAGAAAGGTGGCCTCTTCTTTTATGCCGCTGACAATAACGGAACAAACCACTCCGGTTTTGATTACCCAGACACAATTGTTGTTGGGGCCACTGATTCCTCCGACCAAAAACCAAGTTGGTCGAGTTATGGAAAGGCCATTGATGTTGCTGCGCCTGGCGTTGGAATCCTTTCAACCGTAGTCGGTGGTGGGTACCAGGCCTGGAGCGGAACAAGCATGGCGACCCCTGTCGCCAATGGTGTTGCAGCGATGATTTTTGCTGTGAATCCTTGGTTTACTCCGGATCAAGTTCAGGCTCGACTCTACGCCTCATGTGATGACATTGGAGCCCCTGGCGAAGACAATATCCATGGGCACGGACGCGTGAACCTTCGAAAAGCCATCAATGCGGGTCTTTCTGGAGACCTTGTTCTTAGTGTGACCCCGCTTGTTGCGGGAAGTCAGGCTACGCTTTCGCTAAGTGGAGCTTCAGCAGGCCAATTCGTCTGGTTTGCAAATTCTTTATCTGGCACGGCCGTCTATCAAATATCAAGTCTGATGACGACTGCTGGTTTGAATAATCCCAACCTCATCACCCGAACTTCTGCAAACGCTTCTGGCAATGCTACCTTCTCAAGGGTCTTGCCGAATTCGGCAGCGGGGATTAATGTTTGGTTGCAGGCAGTGACCATCGGGGATAGTTCCAACCTAGTCGCCGAACAGATTCAGTGATTCAGTGATTCAGGAATCTGGCGAAACTCTCGCGCCCGCCCTCGACTTTTCTTACCCCAAGTTTCTCCCTCAAGGACCTTGGGCCGAGGCGGGCACGATTTTCGTATTTGCAGTTGTTGCCGCCTGGTTGTCAAGCTGGAGCCTTCGACTCATTCTGAAAGCTATTGCGGGGAAAACGAAGACTCTCTTAGACGACCAAGTTATTGAGTTTCTGCGGGGTCCAGTCGTCAAAACCGTTGTTTTGTTTGGCCTGGCTGCGTCAGCGACACGCCTCAACCTTACTGAACCCGCATTATCTGGGACGATTCGTAGCTTGCTGACTTTGGTGCTTTTGGTTTGGGCTTTTGCCCTTCCAAAGATATGCGGACTATTGTTGGGCGCAGCTTCTTCTCAGGAAGATCGGTTTAAGGCAGTTGGGAAATCAACCCTTCCCCTTTTTGACAACCTTGTCAAACTTCTTATTTTTGGTTTGGCTGTTTTCGTTTTCATTTCAATTTGGGATGTTGATGCAACCGGTTGGTTAGCTTCTGCTGGGATTTTGGCCATGGCAGTTGGCTTCGCCGCCCAGGACACCCTCTCCAACCTCTTTGCTGGGGTGTTTATCATTGCGGACGCCCCCTATCGAGTGGGCGATTTCATTGTTTTGGATAATGGAACTCGAGGCCAGGTTACGCACATTGGCCTCCGTTCTACGCGTCTTCTAACTCGGGACGACATTGAGGTTTCTGTGCCGAACTCTGTTATGGGTTCCGCCACCATCACAAACGAAAGTGGTGGCGGAAGCCAGCGTCGCCGCCTACGAGTTCCGGTTGGCGTAGCGTATGGTTCAGATGTGGACCAAGTTCGCGAAGTCCTCATGAATGTCGCAAAAAACGAAAAGCTCATTTGCAGCAATCCAGAGCCACGCGTTCGTTTTCGCACCCTAGGCGAGTCGAG